>CAZDXB010000007.1:0-141445 GCA_964509335.1 uncultured Hyphomicrobiales bacterium
TTCTCCAAATCCGCCAGGGGCGTCTGCGGCAGGTTCTTTAGCTTATACATAGGATGAAAGCGAGAAAAATGCAAGGGATACTCTTCCAAGCCGTTCTTTCTAAGCCATCTGCACATCTTCCTAATCATATTGAAGTCGTCAGTCCAGTTCGGCACGATTAAATTCGTTATTTCCAGCCAAACGCCCTCTTCGGCTAACACTTCGAGCGTCCTTAAAACCGGCTTCAAGCCGCCGCTGTTCAGTTTTTTATATACTTTGTCGCTGAAGCTTTTTAAATCAATATTCGCTCCGTCCAAAACCTTGGATATTCTTCGAAGCGGCTTTTCTTTAATATAGCCGCAAGAAATGAAAACGTTCTTGATTCTCTCTCTTTTCGCCAGAACGGCGGTGTCGTAGGAGTATTCGTAAAAAACGATAGGTTCTCCGTAAGTGTAAGCTATAGTCTCGCAATTATACTTTTTCGCCGCGGCGACGACCTTTTCCGGCATTAAATCCCTGAAGCGCGATTCCTCCGGCTCGATTTGTGATATAGTCCAATTCTGGCAGTTCAGACAACTCAGATTGCATCCCGCCGTAGATAATGAAAACACCCTCGTCGTCGGAAGAAAGTGATACAGCGGCTTTTTTTCGATTGGGTCAACCGCTGCCGAGCAGGGATTGCCGTAAGTTATAGAATATAGCTTCCCGTTTTTATTGATTCTGGTATGGCAGTCGCCTTTTTTGTCGGGATATATTATACATTCGTTCGGGCATAAATCGCAGAAGACCGTCTTGCCCTCGCGGCTGTAGTATCTCGCTTCAATACTCCATTTCCACAAGTCGTTTCCTTGCGCTAAAGCCGCCGCCGGACAACCGATACATAGCGCTCCTCCGCAAGCGAGAGCGGCGCTTTTTATAAAGCTCCTCTTGCTCTCGTCAAAATTCTCTATGTCTTCGCGTTCTTTCATTTTTATAATATATAAACTACGCAGTCCAAAACAAATTGTTATTTCTTCTTATATAAAACGCCGATTTTATACCTCAATAGCCCCGTCCCTTAAGGCGGGAATAGGATTAAATAAGTCTAGGACGGGGGGCGCCTACTTTCCGCAATTGAAGGGGCAAAATCGTTATTTCCTAACCGTTTACGGGGAGAGTCAGAGAGGGGTAAAACAAAAAAGCTCTCCGCGGCGATTAGAGAGGCGTTTGACTTTAGGGCTTTCTGGCTCCTAAGTATTTCCATTCGCCGTTTTTGTCCATATCCTTTTCAAAAATTAATCTGACGACTACGCTCGAATCCTTCGAACTTTGAATTAGCAGAGTATGCAAGACTGTTTTTGATTCCGGTAATTCGTCGCAACTTTCGGACAGTATAATATATCCCCCGGCAAAATATTTTTTATTTAATTCGATATCGCTTTTTAGTATTCCGGGATATTTATAATACGACGAAATCAAAGAGGAATCTACGTTAATACTTCCATTCTCGATATTCGAGAGCAAAGAATCCGCGCTATTGAACATCAAATTCGCGGCGCGATAATTTTCCTCTTTATCTCCGCAATGACTGCAAGACAAAAAGAAAAACGAGCCGGCGATTAGGATAAGATGTCTCGTAAGCTTCATTAGAGCCTCAATTATTTTGCGATATAAGCGTTCCAGAATAATTTTACAACTTCTAACCTTTTGAAATATATTAAATATCTAAAACGATATACGTCTCCAAATCGCCGTCGGCGTTTCGTTTGACGTCCGCTTCGTGGTAGGTTACGGCTTTTACGTCCTCGCGGAATTCATCGACTTTAATTCCGGCGAGGCTCGCCGTTACGTTGGTCTCGCTTACGCTTTCAAACTCCGCCGAACAGAATACGACGCCGCATTGATGGCTCAAAGACAGAGCTTCCGATAGAAAATCAATCAACAGCGCCGTTTCGTCAATCGACTCAACTGAAATTTTCTCTTCAAAGCCGATTTCACTATTCTTCGCGCAAATCCCCGGATATATAACTTCGCTCAATCCATCCAGCGAAGCGCGGAACAACTCGCCCAAATCCGAACCTCGCGCCAATATCCTTACGTCCGCTTGATGAGGCAACAGTTCGTAGTTTCGCATAGTGTTATTAATGTATTTATTAGCGAATAATATAGGGGCTGAAGATTTTCAGCCCCTACTCTAACGCAAAATCTTGCGTCTCTGTCTAATTCCCAAATTGAAATTTGGGAATTAGACGTAAATTCAGTCGCCTGCTTGGGGCGGACACGTAGGTCGGACCCCCTATGGTAACCTTACGTTACTCCTTCGATTCTTCGCCTTTGTCCTTTTCGCCTTTATCCTCGTCGCCTAATTCTTTATCGAGATTTTCGATAGCCTCTTTCGTTTTGGCTTTTGCGTTTTCCATAAACGGGGTAAGCATATCGATTGGCACGGGGAAGATTGTCGTAGAATTCTTTTCCGTAGCCACGTCGGCTAAGGTCTGCAAGAATCGCAATTGCAGGGCTACTGGGTAATCCTGAATTTGCTTAGCCGCGTCCGAAAGCCTCGTAGCCGCTTGATATTCGCCCTCGGCGTTGATGACTCGCGAGCGTCGCTCTCTTTCGGCTTCCGCTTGCCGAGCCATCGCCCTCTGCATCTCCAGCGGCAAGTCTATTTGCTTGACTTCCACCGAAGTTACTTTTATTCCCCAAGGCTCGGTGTGGTCGTCGATTATTTGCTGCAACATCTGATTGATTTTGTCGCGCTCGGACAATATCTCGTCCAAATCCGACTGACCGAGTATGCTCCTCAAAGTTGTTTGCGAAAGCTGGTTAGTCGCGTATAAATAATTCTCTACATCGATGACCGCTTTGGCGGAGTCCATTACTCTAAAATAAAGCACGGCGTTCACTTTAATCGAGACGTTGTCTTTCGTTATCACGTCCTGCGGCTCTATATCCATAACTATAGTCCTCAAGCTGACTTTCGCCATCTTATCGATAAACGGTATCAAGATGAACAAGCCGGGCCCCTTAACGGCTATCAATCTGCCGAGACGAAAGACTACCGCTCTTTCGTACTCCTTTAATATCTTGATTGAAGACGCTATCAACAATACCAAAAAGGCTATGATTACAACAAAAGGTACAGGCATAAATCCTCCTATGTTAAATATTATTTAGATTTGACTTTTAAGGTCAAATTTTTTATTTCGACAATTTCCACTTCGGCGCCTTCGGCTATTTCTTCGTCGGAAATCGCTTTCCATATTTCCCCGTGAGCTTTGACTCTGCCTTTTTCGCCGGGCTTGATTTCCGATAGAGCGATTCCTTCTTCTCCCGTCAGTCCTTCGCCTCCGCTGAATTTCTTGCGCGTCTGCGCCCTCAAACCCAGATAAGCTAAAACGACAAAAAATAGCGCCGTTACTATCGCGGCTGTTATTATTAAACTCATAGATATACTCTCAAATTGAAAACGAGCGTCTATTAACATTATCGAGCCGAGCAAAAAGCTAATCAATCCGCCGATTGTCAGCAATCCGTAGCTCGTAACTTTTATTTCGATTATAAACAAAATTATAGCTAAAACGATTAACGCTAAGCCTGAGTAATTTATTGGCAGCATCTGCAAAGAATACGCCGCTATTATTATCGATATACCGCCGATAACGCCTGGGAATATAGCTCCGGGATTATACAACTCAAAGAAAATACCGTAAATGCCGATTAGCATAAATATATAAGCTATATTCGGGTCGCTAATCAATTCCAATATCGTAATTCGCCAATCTTTATCGAACTCTTTGACTTCGGCGTCGGCGGTTTTTAATACGACTTCGCCGCTCTTTGTTTCCACTTTCATACCGTCGGCGGCTTTAAGCAGTGAATCCAAAGTCGAGGCGATTATATCAATTGCGCCGTTTTCGTAAGCTTCGTTTTCGCTTTGAGCTATGCTCTGTCTGACGGTTTTTTCCGCCCAATCTTCGTTTCTGTTTCGCTTTTGAGCTATGCTGCGAACGAAAGCCGCGGCGTCGTTTTCTACTTTGTCGTTCATAACGCCGCTGGTATCCATACCGCCGCCGATTCCGACCGGATGCGCCGCGCCTATATTAGTGCCGGGCGCCATAGCCGCTATATTCGCCGAAAGCGTAATGAATACTCCCGCCGAACCCGCTCTCGAGCCGCTCGGAGACACGTAAACAATCACTGGAACGGACGAAGCGAATATAGTCTTTACTATATCGCGGGTAGCTTCCAGCAAACCGCCGGGCGTGTCTAATAATATAATCGCCGCCTCATAGGCGTTTTCTTCGGCGTATTCTATTCCGCTTTTCATATATTCCGCCACCGCCGGACCTATGCCTCCGTCAACTTTAATCGTTAAAACTCTATTCTCGGCTCTGAGAGAGGCGGTCAAAGCTATAGCGAGCGATAGTAGAACTAATATCTTTTTCATTTGAGCAAATTTATTTATGATTATTCTTTATTTCTTTCTTCGCTAATTTTAATTTAATACTTAACTTTAATATTCTGAAATATTATTATAACTAAATTTGTTAATATTTGAAAATTTAGGCGAAAACAAAAATGAAAATTTTAAAAATACTATCGCTATTATTGATTTGCAGCGGAATAAGCCAAGCGCAAACATTATTTCAAATCAGCTCCCAAGGAGAGATTTCGGGCGAAGCTCTCGCCCAAAGCGAACAAGGGGATATGGTCGTCGCCGGATATTATCAAGGCTCCGTAAATTTCAATCCTAACGGAAGCGATATTCTAAACAGCGAACTCGGCGGCAAAGACGTATTCTTCGCCAAATACGACAAAAACGGCGAGTTCAAATGGGCTAAAAGCTTTGGCAGCGGTGGAATAGATATTCCCACCGACGTGGAAATAGACCGAGGCGGCAATATATACGTCGCCGGTTACTTCGGCGCGCTCGACGTGCCGGGCAGATTTATCGACCTCGACCCGAGCGACGATGAAGCAAAATTCATCGGCGAAGGCGGCATCGACGCTTTTCTCGCTAAATACGATTCGCTCGGCAACTACCTTTGGGGCTTTATACTCGGCAATATCGACGGAAATACTACCGATATTATATGGGACATATCGATAAACTATACCGACGAAATATTTATAGCCGGCTCTTTCGCGGGCGTAGTAGATTTCAATCCGCGTTTCGACAGGGACAGAATCGCTTGCCCAACCGACGGCAACGGCGTTTTTGTCGTCAAATACGACGAAGGCGGCAAAAATATATGGACGAGCGTCGTAGGGTGCGACGTAAACGAGCCTTTGTTCGAAGGTTCCGCTTCAGTCGCGGCGGACGGCAGCGGGGGCTGTTTTATTGGCGGGTCTTTCCGCGACACGGCGAAATTTAATCCGGAAGGCGATTTTGCCTTTCCGGTAGTTAGCGCCGGCGAAACCGACGTTTTTTTAGCGAAATACTCTAGCTATGGCAAATTAAAATATAGAGGCGGTTTTGGCGGCGAAGGAAAAGAAACGCTCGGTCCGGGCGCTTTTAAGATGAGCGCCGACGGCGCTATTTACGTTGCTGGAACTTTTGAAGGGAAATGCGACTTTTACGCCGGAATAGGCGAATATGAAATTGAAAACGAAAGCGACAGCGCGTCGATATTCCTAGCGTCTTATTCTCAGACGGGAACTTTGCAGTGGGCGAACGCTCTGCAATCCGACGGTTTCTCGGACTCGCCGACTCGCTTAGATTTTGACTATGAGGACGCTGTTGTTCTTTCCGGTTGGTTTCGCGGAGCGATGGATTTCGACCCGTACGGCTCTTGCGTTCTTAACTCGAACGGAAAAGACGGCGCGGGCGACGCTTTTTTGGCAAAATACGATTATACGGGCGGGTTCGTCTGGGCGCGGCGTTTCGGTCAAGTCTTATACGGCGAAGATAGATACGGGACGCTGCAAATAAGTAAAATCGGCGGTCTTGTCGTCGATTCCGACGGAAATTCGCTCGTAACGGGCAAATTTTACGGCGACAACGTCGATTTCGACCCCAGCGACGCCGACACTTCTCTTACCGCTACTAATTTATGCGATATGTTCGTCGCCGCTTACGATTACGACGGTTATTTATGGCAAAGCGGAGTGGTCAGACCGAGACTAAGAGTTATATCTCCGAACGGCGGCGAAATCTGGCAAGTAGATTCTCTTAGAACGATAACTTGGGACTACAAACACGTCGATACGGTTGATATAGAATATTCAATCAATTCCGGCGAGAACTGGTCGGCTGTCGCGAATTCTATACCCGCCGCTTCTTCTTCTTACACTTGGAAAATTCCCGAAGTCGTCTCGGAAAATTGCAGAGTTAAGATTACGGATTCAAAGGATTCGAGCGTATATGACATTAGCAACAGAGACTTTCAAATAACCGACCAAATTCAGCCGGAAAAAGTTATATTCGCTATCGAATCGCCAGCGGGCGCCGACGTTCGCGCGGTAGCCGCCAATCCCGACGGCAAATTCGCCGCCGCCGGCTCTTTCAAGGGAACGATTAATTTGGACAGAGGCAAAGGTCAAGTTAATTTCAGTTCCGACGGCGCCGAAGATTCTTACGTCGCGAAATACGACGAGACCGGCGATTTGATTTGGGCGTTCAAATTAGGCGAAGAGGGCGGCGCTTGCCGCGTTTCCGCTTTCGCCGCCGACAAATACGGCAATTTATATCTCGCCGGCTCATTCAGAAATCCGTCTAATGATTACGTAGATTTCGACCCGTCTTCCGAATCCAACAAAAAGTTAACTTCTCGCGGCGGATACGATTGTTTTTTAGCTAAATACGATGAGGACGGAAATTTCCTCTGGGCGTTCTCTTTAGGCGACTCCGAAGGCGCGACAAAAGAAGAAATCCTCGACTTGTCTGTCGAACCGAACGGAACCGTATTTATCGCGGGCAACTTTACCGGCTCCGTAGATTTCAATCCGGAATTAGGGCAAGATACCATTAACGCGACAAGAGACGAGCTATTTATCGCTAAATACAGCGCAAACGGCAATTTTCACTGGGCGATAGGAATAAATCCAAATCTATACAATTTCTCGGCGGAAAAGGGGATTGCAATTGCTCCCGATTACTCGGGCGGCTGTTTCGTCGCGGCTAACTTCGCCGACACCGTTAACGTCGACCCGAAAGGATATTTGGGCTACGAACTTTTCTCAAAAGGCGAGACGGACGTTTTTCTAGCTAGATACGAAATAAACGGTTATCTCGATTGGGCTACTCAAATCCAAGGCAAAAAGGGACAGCAAATCAATCCCGGATGCATGAAATACGGAAAGAGCGATAATTTGCTAATAACCGGCGTCTTCAAAGGCAGAACGACATTCAATCCTGGCTTATACGAAAAAACAATAGAAAACACGGACACTTTGAACGATATATTCATCGCTCAGTATAAGAAAAGCGGCGATTTCGTTTGGGCTAAGAGCGCGGACGTGAACGGCGAGCCTATGGTCGCCGCGATCGACGATTCCAGCTTTATACTGCTCGGCGGTTATTTCGAGGGAACGGCGAATTTCGGCTTAAGCGAAAGCTCAGCCACTTTAAGCTCCAATGGAAAAGACGGCGCCAAAGACGCGTTCATTACGAAATATTCGAATACCGGAAATTTACTCTGGACAAATCATTTCGGAGCTGACACCAGCGGCGAACGACTAGAAACGATTGTCCATTCGATTTCGCTCGACTCCAATAATTATATATACGCCGCCGGAACTTTCAACGAAAAAGAAGTCGATTTTAATCCGTCCATAAGCGAGAAAACAATACTCAGCTCGGAAGGAGTTAGCGACGGATTCATCGCGAAATACAGAAACAACGGCGGTTTATGGATACAAGCGCCCGACACCGCCCGTTTATATTTATTAGCTCCGAACGGCGGCGAGCAGTGGCAAATCGGTTCGGTAAAAAAGATAAAATGGAAAAGCGAATACATCGACACAGTCGCTATCCAATCTTCAACCGACGGCGGAAATAACTGGAACAACGTCGTCGAATATTACAACGCTAACGCCGGCTTCTATGAATGGCTCGTTCCGGACGCTCCTTCGGATAGCTGCAAGGTTAAGATATTCGACCCGAATAAAACTTCGAGAGTAGATATAAGCGAGGAAACGTTCTCGATAGTGGATAAAGTTTTGAAACTGACTTATCCCGACGGCGGCGAAACGCTTGTAGCCGACAATAAAGATACGATACATTGGGAAAGCGAAAATATAGAGCGCGTCGATATAAAATTCAGCTCGGACGACGGCGCTAACTGGAAAGATTTGGGCGTTCTCGTTCCCGCTTCTGAAGGTTCGCTTTCTTGGATAGTTCACAAAACTGAATCGGACTCCTGCAAAATAAGGATTTCCGAGAGCTCTAACAGCCAAATATTCGACGAAACGGATGTCTTTTCCATAGTAATCCCCAACAAACCGACTTTAGCTTTACAAAAACCAAACGGCGGCGAAATATGGATAAGCGAGACGACCGAGAATGTTGAATGGGTTAGTTCCAATCTCGATAATATAGATATTGAATTATCGACCGACGGCGGATTTAGCTGGGACGCGATTGCTACGCAAGTAAACGCTAACGCCGGCGAATTTGAATGGGAAATCCCAATTATGCCTTCCGATTCCTGCTTGATTAAAGCGCTCTCGTCGGAGGAAGCCGACGTATTCGACGAAAGCGACTCGCTTTTTGCAATAAAGCTCGACGACCCTGTATATGACTTTAACGATTCAGGCATTTTATGCGCCGAAGCATTCCCAAATCCTTTCTCGTCGAAAACGATTATTAAATATAAACTTAAGCGGCCGAGAGCGGCGCGTTTAATTATTTTCGACAAGCTCGGAAAAGTAATCTATAAATCGCGAAAATCGACAGCCGCCAAAGAAGGAAAATTCGTTTTCGACGCCGCCGACGTTCCCCAAGGAATTTATTATTATAGAATTAAAGCCGAAAACAGTTCGATTTTCGGAAGGATTCTAAATGTCAGATGAGGGATTGAAACTTAACGCGAGCGTCGATTTTATTTCTATTTCTTTGCTTGCCGTTCTTGCTTTTATCGCTTATCTGTTCGGGCTTAACTTGGACGTTCTGGAAATAGACTCGGCTCAATACGCCTCGATTAGCCGTGAAATGGCTGGAAGAGGTAATTTTCTAATCGTTGATAATAACCTTGCCGATTATTTAGACAAGCCGCCGCTACTGCTTTGGCTTTCGGCTCTGTCGTTCAAAATATTTGGATTATCCAATTTCGCTTTCAAGCTTCCGGCGTTTTTATTTACATTAATCGGCGTTTACTCGACTTTCCGGCTAACCGATTTATATTATAATCGTAAAACTGGACTTCTCGCCGCTTGGATTTTATTCGTTTGCCAAGCGTATTTTCTTTTCAATCAAGACGTGAGAACGGACGTCATTTTAGCGGGCGCGACAATCTTCGCTATTTGGCGACTTGCGGAGTATGTCGAAAGAAAGAAAGCCGCCGATTTCATTTTGGGCTTTGTAGGCGTCGCTTTCGCTATGCTCGCCAAAGGTCTTATCGGTCTCGTAGCTCCGGCGGCGGCTATCGGCTGCCATTTGCTTTATAAAAGAAAATGGAGCGCCTTATTCAATTGGCGATGGTTTTTTGGTTTAGTTATTATCGCAGTTTTGCTCGCTCCTATGACATACGGGTTATACAGACAATTCGGCTGGGGCGGCGTCGAATTTTACTATTGGACGTATAGCTTCGGCAGAATAGCGGGCGAAAGCAAATGGAGCAACGAGGCTGGCGGTTTGTTTTTCATTCACACTTACCTGTGGGCGCTCTTGCCGTGGTCGATTTTAGGAATATACGCCGTAGCGAAACGATTAGTTCGCGTCATTAAAACTAAATTCTCGCCCGACAGTCTTAACGAAATCGTTACTCTCGGAGGCGGATTGATACTTTTTGTCGCTCTTTTATACTCAGGAATGCAAGCGCCTCAAAACATCTTTTTTCTTTTTCCCTTGTTCGCAATTATGACCGCCGTCGAAGCGACAAACGCAGTCGAGAAAATAAAGTCTTATAAAATACTACTCGGCGCGCAAAGAGCTTTAAATATAGCAATTTGGGTAATCGCGGGAGCCGTCGTCTTTCGCTTCTTTTCGATAGATTCCGCTACGCTTTGGATTATCGCCGCCTTGCTTTTTTCGCTGTATCTTTATCTGGAAGCGAGAAAGGATTCCAGAATAAACAAACTTATAGTCCCCGCTTCCGCCGCTATAGTTTCGCTCAATCTCATTTTAAATATCTGGGCGCTCCCTAGTCTGTTCGAATATCAGTCCGGCGCCGCGGCGGCGGAAATATATAAGAAAAACAAAACTGAAAGCGAGAAAATTGTTGGATATAAATGCAAATCCTATTCGCTCGACTTCTATTCTCGCGCTATCGTTCCAAAAATCGACGATTTTGACGGAATAAAAAAATTATCAAGAAAAGGAAACCTCTGGATTTACATTAGAGAAGCGGATTTCAAGCGATTGTTACAAACGGGATTCAAGCCCGAAAAAAAATACGAACTCCCGCATTATCAAATATCTAATCTTAACTTCAAATTCCTAAATCCAAAGTCGAGAAACCAAACTTTAGAACTTCGATATTTGATAAAATTTTAGCTTAGCGAAAAAATTCATTTGCATATTAATTCTATCCTTGTAATATTGAATTAGAATTTAGAGATAATATCAGGAATATTATGAAAAAGTGGAGCGTAGAAGATTCGAGAGATTTGTATAACGTCGGCGGCTGGGGCGCGGGTTACTTCGATATAAACAAGAAAGGAAATATCCAAGTAAAGCCGAAAAAAAACGGTCATTCTATTGATATGACGGACTTAATGAACGAATTGGAAATTTCCGATATTTCGCCGCCTATATTGTTAAGATTTATCGATATATTAACCGACAGAATAGACAGCCATTTTAACTGTTTCGAAAGAGCGGCGAAAGAATATGATTTTAAAGCGGAGTATTACGCCGTTTATCCAATAAAAGTTAACCAAGCGCAACCGATAGTCGAAGAGATTATGGAATGCGGCAAGAAAAACAATATTGGATTGGAAGCCGGCTCCAAACCCGAGCTTCACGCTGTATTAGCCGGAGCCGTAGATTCCGAAGCCCCGATAGTTTGCAATGGCTACAAGGACGAAGCTTTTATAAAGTTAGCTCTGCTTGCGCAAAAGATGGGCAGAAAAGTCTTTCTTGTAGTAGAAAAGCTCAACGAGCTAAAGTTAATAATAGACACTGCGCAAAAATTAGACGTTAAGCCGAACATCGGCATAAGAATAAAAATAGCAAGCGGCGGAAGCGGCAAATGGGAAGACTCGGCAGGCGACAAAAGCAAATTCGGGCTAACGCCAAGCGAACTGTTGGAAGCTGTCGAAATCGCCGAGCGGGAAGGTTTGCTCGACCAAATAAAATTGATTCATTTCCACATAGGAAGCCAAGTTACCAAAATCCGTATGATAAAGAACGCTTTGCGGGAAGCGGCGCAATTTTACGTACAGATGAAAAAGCTCGGCTGCGGAATAGACTTCGTCGATATCGGCGGCGGTTTGGGAGTCGATTACGACGGCACTAAAACGTCCAATCCCAGCAGCGTGAACTATAATTTGCAAGAATACGCTAACGACGCGGTTTTTATGTTTGTGGACGCTAGCGATAAAAACGATTTGCCGCACCCTAATATAATAGCGGAGTCCGGACGCTCGATTACGGCTCATCATTCGGCGCTCGTTTTCAATGTGCTGGAAACGGCGTCGATGCCAATTTGGGATTACGATAAGGCACTAGACGACGACGCCCACGAGCTACTAGTCGAGTTGCGCGATATATTAGAAAACATTTCCGTAACGAATCTACTCGAAAGCTGGCACGACGCTCAACAAATTCGAGAAGAAGCCCTCGACTTGTTCAGCTTAGGCTTACTCGACCTAAAAACGCGAGCTTTAATCGAGCGGATATTCTGGACAATCGCCAGAGAGTCAAATTCATTAAGCGACGAGTTTAAAAGAAGACCGGATGAATTTAGAAATCTAAATAAATATTTGGCGAAAAAATACTTTTGCAACTTCTCGCTATTTCAATCGCTGCCCGATTCTTGGGCTATCGACCAGATTTTCCCAATTATTCCTTTAAGCCGCCACAACGAAAAACAGACCGATTTGGGAACTATACAAGATATAACTTGCGATTCCGACGGAAAAATCGACCGATTTATCGGGATTAGAGAGAAATCGCAAACTTTGCCTTTGCACGAAATCAGAAAAGACAAGCCTTATTATATTGGAATCTTTCTAGTCGGAGCGTATCAAGAAATTCTCGGCGATATGCATAATCTATTCGGAGACACTAACGTCGTTCACGTCAAGCTGACAAAAGACGGCTATAAAATAGACAAAGTCATCGACGGGGAAACAGTCGCCGAAGTTTTAGGTTACGTTCACTTCAATCCTAAAAAAATGGTCAGAACAATTGAATCGTGGGTCGCTTCGTCGATTAAAAAAGAAAGAATATCGAAAAAAGAAGGAAAGGACTTTATAGAGAATTATCGTTCGGGACTTTACGGTTACACTTATTTGGTCTGATTTATTATGGCTTACGACAGATACAAAAAATATCGAAAGAAGAACGTCAAAATCGTGGATTTAAAGAAAAAGGGTTCCCAAAAGAAATCCCAAATACTCGATTTGTCTAAGCCGTTGCCGGTCGGCAAAAAAGAGCTCTCTCCCGAACAAAAGCGGCTAATCAAGAATTCTATGATAATCCAACAACGGGAATTCAAAAAAATAAAAAACAAGAACGCGCGCTCTAGAAAAATAATCGAAAAGCACAACGAAATAATGAAAAAGAAATCGCTCTCCAAGGTTATGGATATTTTCAATTTAATAAAGACAATCGGCTAACCGAATATAAAATATTCTCTCTATCCCTTATTCAGAGCGCAATATAGAAACACAGAAAAATTGGCGCTAAATTTTCTTGTGTGTTATAAAATTGTAATAGCGGCAAAGAAAACAATATTTTTTAACAAATAAAGAGGACAAAAAATGAGAAACTTAATTTTAAGCGTAACGCTTGGTTTGATGGGAGTTTTGACGGTTTTCTCTCAGACGACTACCGTAAACAAAACCGCCGCTAGACTTTGGGGTTCGTTTTACGGCGACTCGCTGAACGACAGAGCCAACGCCGTAGCTTACGATCCGAGAGGCTACGTTTTCGTAGCTGGCGAAACCGAAAGCGCGGATTTATACGTAAAAGACGCGCATCAACCAAATTTGGACAGTCTATCAGACGGATTTTTAGCGAAATTCAATCGCGAAACAAACGCTTTGGAATGGGCTACCTACTACGGAGGCAAAGGCTCCGACGCCTTTTTAGACGCCGCGGTAGATACTTTCGGAAACGTTTACGTTGTCGGGCAAACAAACAGCTCTTATAATATAGCGACCGAAGATTCATACCAGAACCGATTAGTCGGCGCGACCGACGGCTTTGTTGTTAAATTCAACGCCGCCGGCGAGAGGCTTTGGAGCGCTTATTTCGGCGGAGCGAACGAAGAAGCCGTAACCGGAGTAGCCGTTGATTTGGAAGGCTCGGTAGTAATTACCGGAAGAACCTCCAGCGATAATTATATCGCGAACGACACTTCGCATCAAAAGGTAAGAGCCGGCGGAACCGACGCTTTCGTCGCTAAATTCGACGCCGACGGCGTATTAATATGGTCCACGTATTACGGCGGCTCCGACGGCGAAGACATCGGACAAGGCATAGCCTGCGACCCGGAAAACAACGTCGTTATCGTCGGCAGGACTACTAGTTCAAGCTCGACTTATATGGTCGTAGATAGCGCTTACCAGAAGAACTACGGCGGCGACGCGCTTCCAGGAACTTACGGCGACGCTTTTGTAGCTAAGTTTAGTCCGGACGGCGTAATGCACTGGGGGACTTATTACGGCGGTTTGAGCGGCGACGAAGCCCAAGGAGTTATTTGCGATAAGTCCGGCGACATTTATTTCGTCGGCTCGACTTTAAGCGCGGGCGGCAACGTTATCGCCACTTCCGACGCTCATCAAAGAACGCAGGGCGGCAACTTCGACGCTATGCTGGTTAAATTTTCATCTGGCGGCAAAAGAATTTGGTCAACATACTACGGCGGCGCGCAAAACGATTTTGGATTAAGCGTCGATTGCGACTTTAAAGGCAACGTAGGTATTTCCGGAAACACAAACAGTCCGAATAACATAGCGGTAGAAAGTATATTTAAATCAAGCTACAGCGGCGGCTCGGGCATAAACTTTGGAGACGGATTCGTCGCAAAATTTAAGGGCGACGGCGTAAGATTATGGTCAACTTATTACGGCGGCGGCTCCGAAGACAAAGTCGCGGATTTGGCGTTCGCCGAAGAGGGACTAATTTACTTCGCCGGAGCTACCGACACGCAAATCCCCACAAGCGAGTTCAACGAAGGCAGAGTTCTGCAAGATTCCTTGGCTGGGCAATTCGACGCTTTCGTAGCAAAATTCGTCGATTCGCTCGGCGTTCCATTCGTGCTTGAGCCCGCGGACGAAACTATGTTCTATGAAGGCAAAGTAAAATTAGATTGGGAACCCGTAAAATTCGCAGCGAATTACCTTGTTCAGGTAGCTTTGGATTCGGCGTTTAATCAAATAGTAGATCAAACTACAACCGACAGTTCAGCGCATCACGTAACGAGTATTTCGCCGGGTTATAGATATTTTTGGAGAGTCAAAGCGGCAAACTCTAATTTGAAGAGCGAATGGGCGAAAATACTAAGATTCGACTACGCTCCTGCTTTGCCTACGCCGCAAATTGCCAAGCCTGAATTAAACGAAGAATTTAAAACCCAAAAATATGTAAAAGTGCAATGGAATCACGTGCATCCGAGCGCGAGATATTTGGTGCAAATTGCTTCGGATACTAGTTTTGCCGTTATATTGGACAGCGGAACGACAAATAAAACAAATTTCGTTTCTTCCGAATTCCTACCCGGACATAAATACTATTGTCGGGTGAAAGCAAAGAACGACTATATTAGAAGCGTTTGGTCGGAATATCGTTCCTTCATTATCATATTGAATCTACCGGAACCGATACTGACTAAGCCGTATTACGACCAAAGAATCGACAAAGACTACATAGAGTTTCAATGGAGGAATTTAACGGACGCAAATAGATATAAGTTCGAGCTAGCCGAAGACGAGAATTTCGTCAACATAGTCGATTCGGTAACTACCGAAGAAACTTCATATATTACCTTTAAGCTCGAAAAAGATAAGAATTACTATTGGCGAATAAGAGCTTACGGACAATACGCTATTAGTCCTTGGAGCGACGCTCGACCGTTTTCAACGTTTCCGCCTACGCCGCAAAAATCTACTTTAGTATATCCCGAGAACGGCGAAAACCATATCGAACTACCGGTGGAGTTAAAGTGGAACGTTCAAGACGACGCCGATTCTTATCACCTTCAGATTACCGATAAGAACGACAGATTATTGTTAGAAGATAAAACAATTACTTCAACCGCTAATTTTCTGGCGAGATATATTATTAGTAGTTTATCTGTCGAGGAAACTTATTATTGGCGAGTCAGAGGTAAAAACGACGCTGGATGGGGAGAATGGTCCGAGACTTGGTCGTTCTCGACCGATACTATAGACACCGGAATAGACGACATTTACTCCGTAACTTCTTCCAACGCCGAGCCAAATCCGTTTTATTCATATACGGCGATAAAATTCACCTTAGAGAAAGCGCAAAAAGTTAACGTGTCAATTTACGATTTATACGGCGGCAAAATCGACGATATATACGACAAAACGGCGGCTCAAGGAGAAAATGTAGTTTATTGGCGACCGAAGAGTAATCTGTCGTCGGGCGTCTATATGTGCAAAATAAGAACGCTAAAAAGCGAATATTTCTTGAAACTCCTGCTTAATAAATAAAAACCGATATTCCGTCGGTTAACATAAGCGAAGAATCGCGAGGAGCGCGGTTCTTCGCTTTTTTTTATACTTTATGCACTTTAATTACGTTTTCGGGCATTATCTTTTTAGCGGAAAGCCCCGCCACAAATACTACATGGTCGCCGGAACCGATAAAATTCAAATCGCGAACTATGTCGCCGAAACTTTGAAATATATTCTCTCGAGAAAAATCCGGCGGCACGCGCAAAGCTTTCACTCCCCAGACAAAAGACTCCATTCGCCTTTGTATGTGAGGGTCGTCGGTTAAAACGACTATCGGTTTGGTCGGTCGATATTTAGAGATGTTTTTGGGCGTGTGTCCCGAATTGGTGTAAGCTACTATAGCCGAAGCGTTAATTTGCTCGGCGATAACGCAGGAAGCCTTTCCGAAAGCGTCCGATATATTATGCTCCAGCTCTTGAGGGATTTCCAAATTCTCGCTCTTTCTGCTGTAATTTTCCTCTACCACTCTAATAATCCTATCCATATACTTAACCGCGTCGAAAGGATAATCGCCAATGCTCGTCTCGGAGCTAAGCATAACGCAATCGCATCCGTCGAAAACGGCGTTGGCTACGTCGCTCGCTTCCGCTCTCGTCGGTCTCGGATTTTTTGTCATCGACTCCAACATCTGAGTGGCTATTATAACGGGTTTGCCGTGAAAATTGCATTTCTTTATTATCTTTTTCTGTTCGATAGGAACTTCTTCGGCGGGCATTTCCAATCCTAAATCGCCTCTCGCAACCATTATCGATTCGGATTCGGCGATAATCGATTCGATATTCTTTATCGCTTCTACCCTCTCTATTTTCGATATTATTGGAAGAGCTCGCCCGAATATTTTCATTGCGGTTTTAAGCTCGAATACGTCTCTATCCGAGCGAACGAAAGACAAAGCTACGGCGTCAACTCCAGCTTCCAGACCGAACTTTAAATCTTCTATATCTTTTTCGCTCAAAGTGGGAGCGGAACTTGGAACGCCCGGAGCTATTATTCCTTTGTTGTCATTTAGCGTTCCGCCCTTCTCTACTTCCGTTATTATATCGCCGCCTTTTATCCGCTTTACTTTTAATATAATATAGCCGTCGTCCAACAACACGGTATTGCCGGGAGATAACTCTTTCGTCAAATTTTTATAATCAGTGCAAACTTTTTGGGCGTCGCCTTTTTCGAGCGGTTCGTTCGTTATAACAAACTCCGCTCCGTCTTCTAAAAGAACGGCTCCGTTTTCCACTTCGCCGGTTCTTATTTTCGGTCCCTGCAAATCCTGTAAAATCGCCACCGGTTTGTTCGTTTTTTCCGAAGCTTCGCGAATTTCTTTTATCGTCCGGCTGTGTTCTTCGTGCGTCCCGTGAGAAAAGTTCAGCCGCGCGGCGTCCATTCCGGCGTCGATTAATTTCGACAACTCATCGACGCCTTGCGTCGCCGGTCCGATAGTGCAGATTACCTTCGTCTTTCGAAAATTCATTTTTCGCCGTAAAAAATAACACACATATTGAACGCAAATTACGTTAAAAAGCGTAAATTGAAAAATAATTCTGAAAAGCGTCGATTCAATAAAACTAGCGCTTTCCCGCGGTTCGACGCCATGCCGCTCGGAGCTTTCAAGCGGTTAAAATATATATTTCGAAGCCCAAGTTGAAATTACGTTGCCGGCGTAAAGAGCGTCTTTTTTGTTGAATAGCAAATGGTCGGCTTGGTCGAGCGAGATAAAGCTCTTGGGGTGCTTTGCCGATATAAATATCTTGGCGGCGTGGTCGATGCCGACTATTTTGTCCAGCGGCGAATGTAAAATACAAAGCGCTTTGTTCAGATTTTCTATTTTGTCTTTCATATTAACTTCGTTCAGGTCGTCGTAAAATTTCTCGCTGATTGTGAATTTCTTGTCGGCTATCATTACTTCCGCTTTGCCTTTTTCGCGTATTTCGTCTTCGCCGCTTTTAAGTATGCGCCTTATATGGAAAGGGAAAAAAGCCGCGCCGATTGTGGCGAGCGCTTTAGCGCTAGGGATTTGCGGAGCCGCTTGCATAATCGCCGCGCCGCCAAGCGAATGTCCTACCAGCAATTTCGGCGCTTCGTAATTTTTTTTCAAATATTCGGCGGCGGCTACTATGTCGCTTATATTACGCTCGATATTGGAAGTCCCGAATTCTCCTTCGCTCTCGCCCAATCCGGTAAAGTCGAACCGGAGAACGGCTATTGAATTGTTCGTTAACGCTTCGTTCAAGTAGTTAATCGATTTTAAGTCTTTCGTGCAAGTGAAACAGTGCGCGAATAAGGCGTAAGCTTTGGGAGTCTCCTCGTCTGCCAAGTCCAGTTGCGCGCCCAGTTCGAAATTTTCCGCGGGAATCTTTAGTTTAATCTTTTTCATATAATTTCTTTAATTTTTCGTTATAAACAAGCTCGCTTTTACAAATATACAAGACTTTTAGAAAAGTTTGAAAATTATCGGCAAACGCTATTTCTAATGGCATCTTCTTAGCCTTGGCAAAAAAGCTTAAATAAAATTTATTTTTTAGTTTGACTTTTTACGATTATATTTCAATCGAGACTAATGAGAATAACAAGGGACAATAAAAATGAAAAAATTTGGCTTCGTATCTATCGTTAAGACGTTCGGCGTTTTCGCTGTTTTGGCTTTTCTCGCTTCTTCTTGCGATTTGGACACTACGACGGAACCGGCGACGGATTACTGCGATATGAACAGGAAAATCAAAAGCGGCGACGGCGAGATAAGCGAGTCGAATCCACGGTACGTTTTAAAAACCGACGCCGGAGCAGACAAAACTTGCCGCATAGAAATAGTAGCGCAAGTTTACTGGATGGACGATTATATAAATACGCGACTAAACGAGCTTTATTCGGAATTGGACGGCGACTTGCCAATCGCTTTTACGATGCCGGTAGAATACGAATTCGCTACGCCGTCGCACTATTTCGCGGTCAGCCCTGAGTGGAGTCAAATAAGCGAAGGCGGAAATAATTACGTAACGATGAAACTGCAAATTAACGAAACCCCCGACTATATAGAAGCGCAAAATCCGATATACATTGAAACGATTTTCGACTACGACGCCGACGAATTGCAAAGACTAAGGGAATATCTCGACTTCGACTTTTTAAACAGCGAGCGAGTGAAAACTTACGACTTGAAAATAATAACGAGTATAGAATACAGAATTTACGAGCCGCAAGAAAGTTAAATTATATTTCGTCGCAACCGTTGGGGAACGGCTTGGAAGCAGCGAGCCATTTTTTCGGCTCTTTGACTGTCTATGCATTGTTTCAACTCATTTTTCGCTTCGGAAGCTAAACTCATTTAATCAAATTTCTTGGTTATTCTGTAATGGTAGATATACGATGGGCTGGCTACAATTCTACTTAAATCTATATTTGAATTGGCTTTAGGAATCAATATGCCTGTAGTGTCGTTTACTATTTCGGAATATTCAATATAAGAATCGATATCGTCTTTTGTCAATTCGGTTATCTGTTTGATTCCGCCCGATACGAAGACGCTGATAAATGCCGGTTGAAGTTCATGATTATTCGGGAGTCCTCCGCCTTTTATTCTTATTGGAACATGCTCGATTTCTAATTCGACTTTCTGCTGAATTTCTATTTTCAAATCCACTTCTTTAGCGTCCAATTTTACTATTGTTTCCAAAGTGTCGGAAAGCGGCGCTTTTATGACTGTGGATTGATATAAATTTTCCGCTCTTATCGGTTCGGTGTTCCAAGAATTTATATCTTTTACAACTTTCTCGTTGCCCGTAATAATCACGCTATCGGGTTCTACGACTATGTCGCTCATAGCTACGAAGCCTTCTTTGGGAGTAACCGTTATTATAGGATTGACGGCTATCTTGCGACTTTTCACTTCGCCCAACTTCAACTTCAAGTTCTCAGGATAAACGTCTATAGGCTCGACGTTGACGATGTTCTGCAAACCTTTTAGTATATCGGTTCGGGTAACCGTATATTCTTTCGGGGGCAGGTCTTTATCAGACAAGTCTATTAAGCATCTGTCCGAGGCGTTGAAAAAAATCAAGTAAAACAATTGCCAGCCGCCTCCTTTTACTTTAACGGAGATATTTTCCGGCAAAGTGTTCTCTACGGCTTTGCTCGGAGGCAGTTTTACTTGCAGAGGCGTTTTTACTACGGGGGTGTAAACATCGTTCAAGCTAGAGTATATCCAAATCGCGATAGCGAATAAAAAAGAGCCTAGAAAAGCCCTAGACTTTATTATTTTTTTCGTTCGTTTAAAGTCTAAGCTAGATTTCAAATATTTTAAAAAATTCGCCATAGTTTTAAATAACGATATTATTTCTTTCTTTTTTTAGTTTTTGTTGCTCCTCTAGCAAAGAAACCTGTTCTTCGTAAGACAAATCCTTCATCCTTTCTTTCAATCGCGAAATTTCTTGGTTGATTTTTTTCTTTTTTAAAGCGACGATGCTATCTCGCATTAATTTTTCGTTCTCAGTTTTATTTTGGACGTTCGAAAATTCGTTCCACTTATCGCTCGCCTTTTCTTCTTTCAAAGCCAGCTCCGTGAGGAAGTCCCGTTCTTTTTTGTCTAAATGCTCCTCGTCGAACAAATTCCTTACGAAATTATCGCTTTTTCCCCGTAGGTTCATCAAATCGCTGAAAATCGAAGCGGCTGTCTTGGTTGTAAAATCGCTTGAACTTAGCTTATACTTCTCGACCATTTTAGTTAGAGCCGACTCTTCGGAAACGGCGAGCTTTAGCAGTATTTTTTCCGACGCTAAAATCTCTTCGAAATCCAGAGAGCTGTTTTCGGATTCGCTTTCGAACATTTCTTGCGAATCTGCTTTCGGCTTAGCGTCTTTGTTGCCGATTGGTTGGAGAGGGGTCTTTTCGCGTTTCTCGCTCGATTTCCGTTCGGAAACGCGCTTTTCTTGATAAATACGCTTCAATTGGTTTTCGCTTAGTTCGAAAGCCGACGCCAGTTTTCTTATATACTCGTCGTGAAGCAATCTGTCGGGAACTTTGGATATTAGCTTGACAAGCTCCCTAATAGCCGCTACTTTCTTAGCGGGAGTTCCAAGAACGCCTTCTTCCTTTCGTCTGCCAATAAGAAAATCTAAGAAATGCTCGGCGTTCTCAATATACGCTTGAAATCCTTTTGTTCCAATATCGTTTACTAGGCTGTCTGGGTCTTCGCCTTCGGGCAATTTTACGACGAAAACTTCAAAGCCCTGAGAAACCGCAATCCCCAAAGCCTTTTCCGCGGCTTTTTGTCCGGCGTCGTCGGAATCGTATATTATACAAATTGATTTGCAGTATCTATACAAAGTCTCTAACTGGTCTTTCGTTAACGACGTGCCGCTGGAAGCGACTACGTTCTTGAATCCCGCTTGGCTCAACGCCAGAACGTCGGCGTAGCCTTCCGTCAAAATGGCGTATTCTTGCTTCCTGATTTCGTCTTTGCCTTGGAACAGCCCGTATAAAATTTTGCTTTTATCGTAAACGAGCGACTGCGGCGAATTTATATATTTAGCGGTCTCCGGATTTTTCTCTAAAGTTCGCGCGCCAAAGCCGACGATTTTGCCCAAGTGGTCTCTTATCGTAAACATAGCCCTGTTGCGGAACCGGTCGTAGGTCGAGCCGCTGTCTTTTTTGATAATGAGACCGGCGTCGAGCATAGTCTTTTCGTCGATTTCCTTTTTTTGCAAACGGTTCATTAAGGAATTCCAAGAATCGGGCGCGTAACCCAAATCAAACTCTTTTATTGTTTCTTTCGAGAAATTCCTGTTTAAAAAATAATTCTTGGCTACCCTGCCGGCGGTTGAGTTGAGAGCCTTTTTGTAAAATTCCGTCGCCAGCTTTAACGCTTTCAAAGCGTTGTCTTTTTGGGTTAGCTTTTTCATTTGCGTTTTGCTGAGCGGTTTGTCTTCTATCACTATTCCGATTTTTTTGGCGAGTTCTTTGACGGCGTCTGGATAGCCCATTCTGTAATATTCCATCTGAAATGAAATCGCGTTTCCGGCGACTCCGCAGCCGAAACATTTGTATATGCCCTTACTGGGCGAAACGGTAAAAGACGGGGTTTTCTCGTTATGGAAGGGACACAGCCCGACGTAGTTGACGCCGCGCTTCTTTAAGTCGATAGCTTCTCCAATCAACTCGGCGATGTCAACGTTCTGGAGTATCTTGTCCTTTATGTCGTCGGTTATTTTCATAATCTACGCCGTTGTTTCGACTATAGATTTATCGGGGCAATTCGCGAGCAACTGCCGAATTGTTAGTTTCAATTTGGGATGAACTTGTCCTCCGGCAATTTCAGCCGCGGGAACCAATACGAATCTTCGTTCGTGCATACGCTTGTGGGGCGCCGTTAGCGCTGCTTCGCTCAAAATCGCGTCGCCGTATAATAGTATATCAATGTCGATTTCTCTTTCCTTCCAGCGTCCTCTATTTACTCGCCCAATTTCCTTTTCGATTTTCTTGCACTCTTTCAACAGATTTATGGGCGAAAGCGACGTAAAACCCGAGACGGCGACGTTGATAAACCAAGGCTGGTCTTTATATCCGTTAGGCTCGGTTAAATAAAAAGAAGACATCCTCGGCTCTTTCAAAACGCTTTTCTCCTTCAAACGACCGAAGGCTTCTTTTACGTTGCGTTTCTTGTCGCCGAGATTCGCCCCTATCGAGAGCAAAACGAATATTTCGCCGTCGTTTCTCATTCGCGTTCCAAAGTTTGCTCGGCTTCTATGCAATCGACGATTCGACGAACCGGAACGTTCATTTTTCTTACGCGAACCGTTGCTTTTTTCAAATGCGGGAACCTTTCCATTAGCATATTGAGTATTTCGCGGGTAAGAGTTTCGATTAAGCTATAATTTTCGCCGGCGATTACTTCTTCTATGCAAAAGAAGGCTTCCTCGTAATTTAGCGAATTTGTTACTTCGTCGTTTATTATTGCTTCGGTCGCGTCGTAGAATAAATCCGCGTCGACTTCGTATTTTCCTCCCAAGTTCTGTTCTTCGGCTCTAACTCCGTGGTATGCGAAAAATTGAGCGGATTTAACGCTCAACTTCATTAACGACGCTTTTTTCATATTTCTTCCGCTGTATTTTTCATAAAATTTATTATTGAGACAATAAAATTACAATTTTTTTAGACAGAAATAAAATTTTATTTGTTTAAAGAAACTACGACCGCTTCGTGAATTAATCCGTTCATATAAATCTCCGGTATCGTTATGTCGCAAGTAATAGCTTTCAGCTTCACGCCCGCCTCTTTGAACATCTGTTTCGTTCTTTCGTGAGCTTCGACCCACTTGCCGTTAGTGTGTTCGTCGTAAAAATCTTGTCCGTTTTGATGTATGATAACTTTAGAGATACCGCACTGGATAATAGCTCTGGCGCAATCGGCGCAGGGCGTCCAAGGCACGTATAGCTTGCAATTCTTCAGCGCGATGCCTCGCCGAGCGGCGTTATATATAGCGTTGCGCTCGGCGTGTTCCATCCAAAAATACTTCTCGCCGCCCTCTCTGGAAATCCGTTTCTTTTGTTCGTCTATTTCAATTTTCCTCGGCAGAGAGTTGTAGCCGGTCGATACTAGTATATTGTCGTAATCGACGATTACCGACCCGACGTGAGTATGATTGTCTTTGCTCCGCATCCCCACCAAATAGCACATCGTAATATATAGTTGGTCCCAGCTAGGTCTTTTCATTTTTATTATCTTTTGTTATTATACATTCTACTGAAAATATTATCTTTGAAAAACAATTTAAACAAAAATACGATTTATTCAACAAAATTAAGATTAATATGAAACGCGTAATTATCCTTTTAGCATCGCTATCTATTGTCGCTCTTGTTTCCTGCGTTTCGGCGGGAAAATACGACGCTATGGTCGCCAAAAAAGACTCGCTTCAAACCGTCTGCGACTCGCTTGAAAAAGTAATCGCTCAAAACAAAGCGGAAATAAAAAATTTGAAACTCGAGGTGGAAGACCATAAAAACAAAATATCCTCGCTAAACAACGAGCTAAAGAACACTAAACAGAATTACGAAAAGCTAAAATCGAGCAGTTCAAAAGCCACCCAAGAGCTTATGGACAATATAGAAAACCTACAGAAAAGCCTCGCCGAAAAGCAAAAAGAAAATTTGAGCCTAAACAGCCAACTTTCTGAATTGCGCGATAAATTAAACGCTCGCGAAAGCGCGATTAATAAGCTGAAATCCAAGCTGCAGGAAGCGCTATACGGTTTCGCCGAAAAGGGAATGACCGTATCCATAAAAGACGGCAAAGTTTACGTATCGCTATCCAATCAGCTGCTATTCGGCTCCGGAAGCGCTGAAATCGACTCCGAAGGCAAAGAGGCGCTGCTAGAGTTGGCAAAAGTTTTGAAAGAACAGTCCGATATAAATATTTTAGTCGAAGGGCATACGGACGACAAGCCGGTCAAATCGGGCGCGAGATTCGAAGACAACTGGGACTTAAGCGTTTTGAGAGCCACAGAAGTCGTTCGATTCCTAACCGAGCAAGGAGGCGTCAGTCCTAAAAGGGTAATCGCGTCGGGCAGGAGCAAATACTTCCCCGTCGAAAAAGGCGATTCGCCACAAGCCAGAGCCAAAAACCGAAGGACGGAAATCATATTAACCCCAAAATTAGAGCAAATATTCGAGATAATCGGGGATTAGGCGCTCTATAATCTGAAGAAATACGCGTAACTCATCCGATGACTCCGAGTCATCGGATGAGTAGTTATAAAAGTTATTTGAAGGCTAAAGCCTTGAGGATTTTCTTCTATTCTTATCAACGAGCTAAAGCTCGTCGCTATTGAGAAGATGAAACACCAATAACTCGGATGAGTAATTAAAAATACCTAATCAGTAATTGGTAATTAATAAAGCTTTCCTCAACTCATTTCAAAAAAAATTTGAATAATAGATAAATTCAAACTAAGTTTACGCTTTATTATAATTCTATTTATAAAAAAAGCAAAAAATCTCGAATTAGCTATAAAGTATAAATAAAGCGGAAAAGGAGATTTTATGGGCGAAGCAAAGAGATACGAGCCTTTCGTTTCGGCAAAAACGGAGATGGCTGAATTCACGGTAAAGGCTCTGATTATAGGATTGGCGCTAGCGGTGGTATTAGGAGCCGCGAACGCTTACTTGGGTTTGAAAGCCGGAATGACAATCGCCGCGACTTATCCGGCGGCTGTCATTGGAATGGCGATACTTAAATGGACTAAAGGTTCGATTTTAGAAGAAAACTTTACTCGAACGGTCGGTTCAATAGGCGAATCGGTAGCCGCGGGAGCCGTGTTTACCCTGCCCGCTTTTTATATATCGGGCATTTGGAAAGATTTTTATACGCTTGAACACTACTTAATCGCGGCGTTAATTATGTTAACCGGCGGCGTTCTCGGTATTATGTTCGTCGCTCTTCTTAGAAGAGTAATGGTGGACGACAGAGACCTGCCGTTTCCCGAGTCTGTGGCGGCGTCGGAAATTCACAAGACCGGCAGAGCCGCGGGAAGCAACTCGAAGTTCTTATTCTGGTCGATGGGTTTGGGAGCTTTGATTAAAACTTTGACCGAATTCAAATTTTTCGCCGCGTCTTGGGAAAAATTCGTGGCTTTCAGTACCGGAAAAATCAAATTTTTAGGCATTGGGAGCCAAATACCCACCGACGGCGGAATGATGCTAAGCTCGCCGGGATTGAAACCGGCTTACATTGGCGTCGGATATATAATAGGTCCCCGTCTCGCCGCTCTCAACTTCAGCGGAGGCGTTTTAGCTTGGGGGCTGATGACTCCGATTATTCTATTCTTTATTTCTCCTTATCTCGATTTAGAAGCTATTCAAAATTGGGTAATCGCGGCGAGCATAGGTTTGTCCGACAAAGCCGCGGGCGACTTCGTCGCTACCAAACAAAATATTATCGACGTTCTGATGTCCAACAACGGCTACACGCAAGCGGCGGCGGCGGAGCGAGCGAGCGAACTCGTAGCCAAAGCGCCGGAAAGAGCCTGGACGGCTGTAGCTTACCAAGTTTGGACTTGGATAGTAAAACCGATAGCCATCGGCGGAATGCTCGTCGGAACGGTTTACACGCTTTGGAATATGCGCAAGAGCTTAATCGCCGGTATAGCCCGCTCTATAAGCGACGTTAAGAAAGCCGCCGCGGGCGGTCCCGCCACCGAGCGAACCGAAAAGGACATAAGCTTTACTTGGATAATTATCGGATTAATCGGTTGCGCGGTGGCTACTTTCATAACGACTTACTTTATTTTTGGCGCCGCTTTACACGTAGCGGCGATAACTACTATAGTAATGATTATAGCCGGCTTTTTCTTCGGCGCCGTTTCCGGTTACTTAGTCGGAATAATCGGCTCCTCGAACAATCCGATTAGCGGCTTGACTATTTCCACAGTCGTCGTAACGGCTTTGGTAATGTTGATATTAGGCGTTCACGGCGAGTCGGGCGTCGCTTCGGTTCTTGGAGTCGCGGCGATAGTTTGCGTATCCGCCGCGGTAGCCGGAGAAATGCTGCAGGACTTAAAAGCGGGGCATATACTCGGTGGAACGCCTTGGAAGATGCAGGTCGGAGACCTTGTGGGTGTTACGTTAGCCGCCGCGGTTATGTTTATTCCTTTAATGGTCTTGCACGAAGGCGACGTAGCCACAGGTATGCAAGAAGGATACGTCGGCGGTTTTGGAAGCAAGGAATTGCCCGCCCCGCAAGCCGGTCTGATGGCTTTCCTTTCGAAAGGCATCATCGGCGGGGAGATGGCTTGGCCCCTTATAATCGCCGGTATGCTTATGGGCGTCGGATTCATTCTTATGAGAATAAAAAGCCCGATGCTCGTTGCTATCGGTATGTATCTGCCGCTTGAAACTACTTTCGCTATTTTCATCGGCGGACTTATTAAGGGCATAGTCGAAAGAAGGCAGAGCAAGAGGAACTTTAACGAAAATCAACAAGCAAAACTGGCAAACACGGGAATATTGATTGCTTCGGGCTTAATAGCCGGCGAAGCTTTAATGGGGCTGCTCTTCGCCGCTTTCGCGTTCCTCGACGTTCGTCTGTGGCATTTCCCCTACGAGTCGTTCATTACGAGCATATTCGTATTCTTGATACTCGGATGGATACTCGTTAGAATACCGCTTAAGAACGCGGCAAAAACGCAATAGCGTAACGATTATCTGATAAATACTAAGGGGACGGTTTCGAAAATCGTCCCCTTGTTTTTTTTATACTACTTAACTGTATTTGACGTCCCCGCTATAGCCTAAATCAAAGGCTTTTGATTATAGTGTTTTTATTTGATTATTTTTTTGATAACTTGTAAATTTTAGGATATATATTATCGCGAAAATTAATTATTATTAACATAAACGAGGTAAAAGATGAGAACTCTTACGCTAATAACGTTAACTCTGTTTTCGTTATTATTAATAGAATCCTGCGACGATTCCACCGGACCTGAAAGCTCTATTAAAATAGAACAGATAGTTCCCGATACTACTTATCAGGGATTTCCCGTTAAAATTATTGGGAAAAATTTCGGAACGGAGAGGGGCGAAAGCTCCGTCAGTTTCAACGGCGTAAAAGCCTCTAATTATATCTCTTGGACAAACGGGGAGATAAAAGTTTACGTCCCCGAAAACGCGACTACCGGAAAAGTGAAAGTCAAAGCAAACAACGAAAATTCCAACGGATATAATTTAGTAATACAAGAAGCGGGGAGTGAAAATCCGCCTCATATTGACTACATAGACAAAGGGACCGCCAAACCGCGGGAAGAAATTGGAATAAGGGGGGAGAATTTTTACGCCGTGAGGGGCGCCAGTTACGTAGAATTTGAAGGCGAATCCTCAAGAATTCCAGCTACGGATTACACAAAATGGTCGGACGACCTAATAATAGTAAAAGTTCCGACCGGAGCGGCTACAGGCGACGTTATAGTTTACGTTAGGGGGCAGGCTTCCAACCGTGAATCTATCGAAATTCAAGAGGATAATATACTTTTGGAACAGTCGCTAATACCAGCTGGAAGCTTCCGAATGGGAACAGCCGACGTAGAGATTACAAAACCTTTTTATATGTCGAAATATGAAATAACTTACGAAAATTGGAAATCAGTTATGTTTCAATATCCGCCGGCGGCGCAAGCGCATGTGCCGGAGGATTTGACAAAACCGATAGCCAGAATCACTTGGTACGACGCTATTGAATTTTGCAACGAACTATCGAAAAGAGAACGATTCGAAGAAGTTTACGAAATTGACGGCAATACCATAACCGCCGATTGGGACGCGAACGGATACCGTTTGCCTACCGAAGCTGAATGGGAATACGCCGCTAGAGCGGGCGGCGACACAAAATACGGCAAGGGCGAGGACGGAAATCCCGGCGACGTTCAGCAAATGGCTTGGCACGTATCTAACTCTAACACGGAGGTTCATCCCGTCGGGCAAAAACAAGCAAACGCTTATATGCTTTACGATATGCTAGGAAATGTTTCCGAATGGTGTTGGGATTGGTTCGGCGCGGAATACTATTCCACCGACGACAAATACATCGACCCAAGAGGACCGGAAAACATCGACGGCACTAAAGTTATAAGAGGAGGGTCTTATATGGACGGCGTTAATAAAACGACCGTTACTTATAGATTTAGTATGTCGCCGAGCCAATATCAATTTTATCTTGGTTTTAGAGTCGTAAGGAACGCTGAATAAAATAAATCACGTTTTTTTTATTTATATGAAACATTTTCAGCTTTTAGTTGTTATAGTTTTAATTGTACAGACAGATATTTGAAAAATAATTAATTATTTATTAATAAAATACAAGGGATGAACAAATGAAGAATAAGTTTTTTATTTCCGCTTTGTTTTTAATTGGCTTAGCTTTGATATACGCTTGTTCGGACGACGGATCTTCAACAGAGCCGAAAATCGAAGAACACGCTCCGGTACTCGATAAAATTGAGCCTACTTCCGGGTTGGTCGGAGATACGGTTCGTTTATTTGGTCGGTACTTCGGCTCGACGCGAGGTTCCAGCTATGTTACTTTTGCGGGCAATAAAGCCGAAAGTTCGGATTATATTTCTTGGAAGGACACTATCATTGCTATGAAGGCGCCTCAGGAAGCTCAGACCGGAGGGGTTATAGTTCACGTGGGAGATAGCGTTAGCAATAGCGTGTATTTTACTTTAGGCGAAGAAGCAGGCGACCCTTTTATTACGCGGTTAAAACCAAACCACGCCAAAGTTGGAGCAAATATTGAAATTCACGGAGTTAACTTTGGCAACGAAAGAGGCGGGAGTTACGTAGAATTTAACGGAAAACGACCTTCTTCCTCGAATTATGTCAGTTGGCTCGACACAAAAATAGAAATCACTGTTCCAAACAACGCGGAATCAGGACCCGTAACGGTTACTATTGGAGACAAAACTTCCAACGAAGTTCCATTTACGGTAGAAGAAGCCCCGCAATTGGACGTTCCCGAAATATCCGGAATTTCGCCGGACACCGCTCAAGTGGGCGATATAGTAAAAATCTTCGGCAAAAATTTTAGAACGACTCGTTCCGCTGAAGGTATGTATAACAGTTGGGTTACAGTTGGAGGAGCCGAAGTAGATGAATTCAACGGTTACTATCAATGGAAAGACACTATTATTCAAATATTCGTGCCGCCGGAAGCTCAGTCTGGCAAAATCCAAGTTATCACTTACGACGCGCTGGAAGACGACACGCTAAAAAGCAACAAAGTTGACTTTACTTTAGGGAAAGAAGCGCCTAAAACTCCAATAATCGAACATCTTTCTCAAAGTTCAGCGCAAGTCGGACAATCTATAGACATTATTGGACGCCATTTCGGAGAAAGTCAAGGCGACAGCTATATTACTTTAGCCGGCGAACGCTTGGGTAGAACGAAAATTTCGTTCTGGTCGAATACGAAAATATCGATTCAAATCCCCCAAGAAGCGGAAACCGGAGACGTCGTAGTTACGGTAAACGATTTATCGAGCAATGGAGTTCGTCTTACAATTCGTCAACAGCAACCAAAATTAATAGAAATGGTGGAAGTCCAGTCTGGTTCGTTCATTATGGGCAAAAACACCGGCGATTCGTGGGACCTCGAGCATCCGGCTCATCGCGTTAATATTACTTACGACTTTTACGTAGGCAAATACGAAGTTACGCAAAAACAGTGGAGCACAGTATTTATGGGAAGCGACCCTAGCTATATCGACGACAAAGGCGACAATAAGCCCGTTAACCAAGTTCCTTGGTACGAACAAAGTTATCCGAACGTTGTCGAGTGGTGCAACGCCGCCTCCGAACGCGACGGCTACGAACCTTGCTATACTATAACGGACGGCGATGTAAGTTGCGATTTCAGTAAGAACGGATACCGGCTGCCGACTGAAGCGGAGTGGGAATATATGGCTCGCGCAGGCACGACCGACGACTGGAGTTTCGACGGCGATATCGAAGATTACGCTTGGGTTAGAGGCAACTCCGATACAAAAGCTCACGAAGTCGGCCAAAAACAACCGAATCCTTGGGGAATTTACGACGTTTACGGCAACGTAGCCGAATGGTGCTGGGATTGGCTGGAATCCTACCCAAGTTCCGAGCAAACCGACCCCCGAGGACCGGACGAAAGTTCCGGAAACGGCAAATTAATTCGCGGCGGTAGTATGCTTTCCCAGCCCAACGAATCTAATTCTTGGTATAGGCAAGATTTATATCCGACAAGAAAAGAAAGAATGGCAGGCTTCAGAGTAGTTAGAACGAAAACCGAATAAAATTTAGATATATCAATTGAATGTTTAATTATTTGAGGATAATAAAATGTATAAAACGCTTCCATTAATATTGATAGTAATCGCTTTGCTGGTCGGTTGCGAAAAGAAACCCAAAGATAGAGCGACAAGCGAAAAAGGAGGAAAAGCTATGGAATTCATTAGCGAAAGCCAAATAGATAAAACGCAAAAAGCCTTGATTGATAAATACGGCGAGGAAAATAAAGAGAGAATTGAAAAGGGCGTTCAACAAGCGGCGGCTCTCTGGAAAGAAGAAGACGGCGGCGCCGAGGCGTTTAATAAGTTTTGTCTTGAAAATTTCATAGCCGACCAAGAAACTCTCGACAAAACTTTCAAACGCTTATCGACGAATTACGAAGTGATTTTAGGACACAATAACAAAATAAAGTTAGATTTGCTTAGACCTCTGCACTTGAGTAATTTCGAAAAAACTCCAATAGACCAAAAATTCGGCGCGTGGAGCCCGTCGGCTCATCTGCAAAATGATTTTTACAAAAACAAAATCGCTTTTATTATTCTGCTTAATTTTCCCCATTATACGCTCGAAACAAAAAACAAAATTGGCGACCAGTGGAGCCGAAAGCAATGGGCTTACGCTCGCATGGGCGATTTATATAATTCGAGAGTTCCCGCGGAAATCAAGCAGCGCGTTTCTGAAAAATTGACAGGAGCCGACACTTATATTTCCGAGTATAATATTTACGTCGGTAATTTAGTGGATAAAGAAGGCAATACCTATTTCCCGGAAGATTTAAAATTAATCACTCACTGGGGTTTAAGGGACGAGCTAAAATCGCGATACGCCGACGAGAACGGATTGCCCAATCAAAAGATGATTTACGAGGTAATGAAACGCATTATCCGCCAAGAAATCCCTAAATGCTTAATAGACAACGACAAATATCAGTGGAATCCATATACCAATAAAGTTTACGAAAACGGCGAAGAAGCTAAATGCAAGCCGGAACCGAATACGCGGTATAAGGTCTTGTCGGACAATTTCGAAGCGTTGAATGCTATGGATTCTTACAGCCCGAACTACCCGACGTATATTAACAGAAAATTCGACGAGGAGTTCGAAATTCCGATGGAACAAACGGAGCAACTGTTCACAGAATTGGTGTCTTCGGAAGCTGTCGCTAAAGCAGCCAAGCTCATCGAAAAAAGATTGGGTAGGAAGCTACAGCCGTTCGATATTTGGTACGACGGATTTAAATCGAGGAGCGCGATTTCCGAAGAGAAGCTGGACAAAATTGTTAAGGAGAAGTATCCCACGAAAGAGGCGTTCAAAAAAGACCTGCCTAATTTGTTGCAGAAACTTGGATTCGATAAATACAGGGCAAAATATATCGCGTCGAAAATAAGCGTAGATCCATCGCGAGGCGCCGGTCATGCATGGGGAGCGCAAATGAAATCAGCCGACGCGCATCTTAGAACGAGAGTAGGCGACGACGGAATGAATTATAAAGGTTACAATATAGCGATTCACGAATTTGGCCACACAGTTGAGCAAACCATTTCGCTTCAAGACGTAGATTATTACATGTTGCATGGCATTCCTAACACGGCGTTCACCGAAGCTTGGGCGTTTATTTTCCAGAAGAGAGACCTGCAATTGTTAGGAATTGATAGCGAGAATCCCGACAAGAAGTATTTGGACATTCTGGATAATTTCTGGTCAACCTATGAAATTATGGGCGTCTCGCTAGTCGATATAAACGTGTGGAAATGGCTTTACGACAATCCAGACGCTACGCCCGAAGAACTAAAAGCGCAGACGATAACAATCGCGAAAGACATTTGGAATAAATATTACGCTCCGGTATTCGGAATGAAGGACGAGCCGATTTTGGCGGTTTATTCGCATATGATAGACAATCCATTGTATCTTTCCGCTTATCCGCTGGGCAAATTAATTCAGTTCCAAATCGAAAATTATATGGAAGGCAAAAGCATCGGCGACGAAATGACACGTATTTGCAAGTTGGGTTCGATAACGCCCAATCAATGGATGAAAGAGGCGGTTGGAAACGAAATCTCAGTTAAACCGTTAATAGAAGCCGCGAGCGAAGCCGCTTCCAAATTGAAATAGAAAATAATCGAGCCGCCGTTTCTCCTGAAAGCGGCGGCTCTTGTTTTCCTTTTAATCTTATAAAAGGATTTTATGATTAAGTCCGCCTTCAAATTTCTCGTCGTTGTGATTATCATACTGGCGTGTTCTCCCTGCCGGCAAGTCAACGTTACGCCCCCTAAAGAAACAAAAGAGACTAAAAAGCCTCGCGTCAATCTTTACGGGTTAAACGAAGATTCGTTAATAAAAATCGACGGCGTAATTAAAAGAGGCGAAAGTCTTTCCGAAATATTAAATAAGCACAAAATCAGCCCAATAGAAATCGATAAACTATCGACTGGTTTCGATTCGATTTTTAACCCCAAAAGAATTCGCCCGGGAAAGAAATATATATTATTCCTCGCCCCGAAAACCAAGAAAGCTAGATACTTTTTATACGAGCGCGACGACATTAATTACAGCCTAATCAGTTTTGGCGACTCAATAAGCGCTCGCAAAGGCAAAAAGCCGACTACGAGAAAATTAAAGCAAGTGGGCGGCGAAATACGAACGAGCTTATGGAACGCTATGCATGACATCGAAGTTCCTTTCAAATTAGCGTTAAAGCTCGCCGACATCTTCGCATGGACGGTCGATTTCTTCGCTATTCAAGAGGGAGACCAATTCAAGGCGTATTACGAAGAAATATACGTAGGCGGCGAGCGCGCGGGCATTGGCAAAGTTCTCGGAGCATGGATGAAACATTTCGAAAAAACCCAATACGCGATATACTATAACGACGGCGAGATTGAAGGTTACTACGACGAGAAAGGCAAAAATTTAAAACGGAAATTCTTGAAAAGTCCGATAAAATTTTGCCGCGTTACATCCGGTTTTTCTCATAGCAGGATGCATCCTATACTGCATCGCCGCAGACCGCACTACGGAGTTGATTTGGCGGCGCCAATCGGAACGCCGGTTCATTCAATCGGCGAGGGAAGAGTGATTTTTGCCGCTTGGAGCGGCGGCGCGGGCAGAATGATAAAAATCAAGCACCCGGGCTCGTTTGTTTCCAAATACCTCCATCTTTCCGGCTTCGCCAAAGGAATAAGAAGCGGCGCTATGGTCGAGCAAGGACAAACTATCGGTTACGTCGGCTCTTCAGGTTTATCCACCGGTCCTCACCTAGATTTTCGAGTTTATAAAGCGGGCAGACCGATAAATCCGCTGAAAGTGGAATCCGACCCCTTGCCGCCTTTAGACTCCGCAAAATTCGCCGACTTCAAAGATTGGAAGGACAGCGTAGTTAAAATACTGAAAAAAACAAAAATCAGAAAAGCGGAAGAAGAAGCCATTCCGCCGTTGATGTAAAGAATGCAAAGTAATAAATTCATACACGGGGCAAGCCCCGTGTGCTTCCAAAGTAAATCAGCGTAAAGCGATGGAATATAAACTTATCAGTCAATATTGAAAGGACGCATCGGGGCTAGCCCCGATGTAATATTTAAGTTTTTTAGGCAGTCGCTTCAGTTGTCGGCTTTCGTCAAGCGGCTTCTTAGCGTTAGCGGAAAGCTAAAGCTTTCCGTTTCCTTGGATTGCGAAGACGGGGGCGTCTTCGCTACTCTGTTTTGAAAAAATAAAAATAATATTTGGATTGTATAAATATTGTTTTTATATTTGTATAGGAATGTTATAAGTTCATATATATGTGTGATTTACAAAAACAAATAGAAGAGGCGTAAATTTGCCGAACATAATAGTTTTAGAAGGGCGAAGATTAAAACTGCCTAAATAAAGGACCGGCGAGAGTAAGCCGCGTCGCCGGTCCAATTATTGCGTCAAAGCGCGTTCCCGAGTTTAAGATGTTATATTCGCGTTATAACTGCGGCTCGGGAACGCCGCCTATAATAACAATTACAAAATTAATAAAAAGGAAAGAGTTATGAAAAGATTATTTTTAATATCGATAACAATTATTCTATTAGGGTTAACTTTTAGCGCTATTAAGCTTAACGCACAGTGTGACGTTGGTTTTACGCCTATGAATATTACAATGATGGTTGGCGATAATCCTCCTTGCCCCTATGATGTAGAGTTATGCGTCAAATGTCCGACCGGTCCGGCGCCTGGCGAAGTATATGTGAAAGGATTTATGCCCAAAAACACCACACCGCCTTGTAACAATGGCCTTACTATTCAAGAAGTAACAGATTATATTAATTCGCAAGTTTCAACGTTTGATTTTATCCAAACTTACTTATGCACAGAATTAGATAATGCTCCTCCTTGTCCGCAACAATCAATGGCATTTACATTTCATCACTGGTTATGTTGGCAAATTGAAATAATCGAATACTTTGGCGAAGAAAGAACACATTATCATCCTTGTAATTATGAAGACGAATGCGAGGCTACTTATACTTATTGTTGGGATTCGAAAAATCAAGAATATGATAGAACAATAGTATCCTTAAATCAAACCGGTCCGTCTTGCACAAAAGAAGCTTTGGACCTTACATATATTCCGCAGCAATTGGGAGATCCACCAAGCGACTGTTATATTTCTCATACTACTTGTAATCCTTTGCCTTAATTTTAATTAAAATGTCCGGCGGCTTAAAAGCCGTCGGACAATAAATAAGAATATGATGGAGTAAAATTATGAAGAAAATAATTTATTTAACAACCTTAATCATTATTTCTTATAGTCTTTCTTTTTCGCATAATTTTGAAATCACGCCTTTAAAGATAAATTTTCTGGGCGTAGCAACTGAGGGCGAAACGATCATCGCATACGGCGATTACGGTTCTGCAGTGTTAAGTCCAAACAGCGGTTCGGAATGGATTCAGAAAAAAGTTTTTAAAGCCGGAACTGTAATTTATGTTTACATTAACGGAAAGAAATTAACCGCCTTTAACAACAACGGCGATATAAGCGTATCATACGATAACGGCGCAAATTGGGATAATGTTAAGAGCTTAAACGATACAATTTTAGACGCGATTAAATATCCGGGCGGGTATTTTTTGAGGACTAGAAATAACTTATTAACTTTATCCGAGGATTTTGAAATTGAAAACGAGTATCCGCTATATTCAAGGGCTTTACAAGAAATAAATTCCTACGTTAAACCTACTTATAGATACTCGCTTTCTTATTTTAAAGACAAATTAATAGCGGAAACCGACTCGTCAGTTTTCTTAGGATTTGACAGTGAATTGCGACTGACGGACACGCTCTCTTTTAACAAATTAGGGGTTTTTGATTCTACATATGAATATATCAGCGGCTACAGGATGGATTCGGGAGACGATTATCTTTATATTCTAGTTATCGCCGGTGAAGATGTTTTAGTCGGCGACGTTTTCAGAACGAAAGATTTTAAGACAGCGCAAAAATACTATGATTTATATGCCGGCTTTTCAATTTTTAAAGTCGAGAACAATCAATTTTATCCGCTTAATAAAACTGAAGATTATCTTGAAGATTCTACGAAATTAACCGGTCATTCTTCATCTTCAACTAATTTAATGAAAACAATAAACGACTTTACCGTTAAAGACAATAAACAAATAATAGTCGGTGATCGTAAGTTTATAGAATTAATCGATTTAAAAGATACGAGCTTAAACGTTGTGTCCGACCTTTCAAGAGCAAACTCATTTTCCGCGCCAGATAGAATCAACGATAGCGCCTACGTGTTTTATAGCGGAGGTTATCAAAGTAAATATTTTGATAAGTATTTATATATAACAACCAATAACGCCGTAACTTTAAAACCGTCAGTGGATACTAAAAATGAAAAATACGAAGATAAATATCCAAGCTATAAATTTACCGGCAAATATTTCGATAAAACAAACAAAAAGATTTATTTCTTGGGTTATAACGAACAAATAGGCAACGCAGGATTTATGTTAGTTTCAGATGATTACGGAAGGAGTTTTAAATCGCACAAAATAAATGATTTTCATATTCAGTCGTCCTTTTCCTCAATGTATGATTCTTGGGATAACGCTAGATTATCGCCGAATATATCGAAGAATGAAAATGACAATTTTGTTGTTTGTTCTGGATGGAATAGACATAAAGATACTGTTAGTTCGGGAATAAGCACGCTAAACGACGATTATAACGTAGTAAGCAGAATCATAATAAGAGATAAGGTTGTAGATTACGTCCATTCGAAAGATACTAATACGTTTCTAATCCATTGCGCCAATGCGATAGACAGCGTAAGCGAAATACTATACACTACAGATAAAGGAAAAAAATGGGAGACTATTAAAAAATATCCCGCCTCATTGACTGAAAAGTATTATCAAGAAATTGAAATTAATAATGAAAAATATTTCGCTTTAATCCATTATTATATAGAAAATTATCATAATGACGCAGTTTTTTTTGACGTTCTCAACTTACAAACGAACGAGTTTTCGAGAATATGCGAGTGGCAAAATCCTAGTTCTTCAAATTCAAAGTGGGGTGCATACGGGGTTGGAATAGCTTCCGATAAAGACACCGTTTATATATCTTTTGAAGACACGTTATTTTACGCCGTCGATTTATTTGATAAAAATTCTTGGAAATATCAAACGTTTCCAAAAGAAGGAAGGATGTACTTACCTTTGAAAAAATTCGGCGATAAATTTTACGCGCAATACGACGACAGCGATATGGAATTTAGAAACGCGGCATTTTGGATAAAACCCTTAGATTCGCTTACGTCGGTCGCTGAAAATCGCGTCGAATCTCTTCGTAATTATCTTTATTCCTATCCGGCGTTTCCAACGCCGGCGAAAAACGAAGTTCGTTCTTTAATTTATTGGGATACGAGTAAAGATATAGATAAAGCCGTGATATCGATTTATAATTTATACGGAAGAAATATTAACGCGAGAAAAATCGGTGGAAAAGAAAATATAAGAATCGAAAAATTAACGTCTTATAAAGGATATCTTATATGGAACTGTGCCGACGTTGATAATGGCGTTTATCTTATAAATATTAAGCACGGCGCTGCTTCGAGAACAATCAAAGTAATGGTCAATAAATAGTGTTATTTACAGCTTTGGTTATTATTAGAAATTATCTCTTTTCTGAAATCCGATTTTTGGAAGGATATTTTCATTGCCTCATTCCGAAATTAGAATTTCGGAATTAGGGGGGAGATGTAAAAAAAAGGGAACCGCTTTTACACGGTCCCCTTATTTGAGGAGTCGTCGCCAATGCTTGAGTATGAACTCAAATTTTCTTTATCGCGCTTCTCCGGCTAATTTCCCTTCGCTAGCTTTCTTCTTGCAGAATATATTCTTAATCGCGTAGTCGAGTGAAATCTTTCCGCTTCCGTTTACCAGCAATACCGAAAGCATAATGAAATAGTAAAGCGGTATTTCGAAGCCGTTCGCGCTGGCGGCGAAGCCCGCGCTCCAATGAACTGTTGCAATCGCCACAATCATTATGAACATTAACGGAGCCGATATTATCCTCGTCCCAAAACCGAGAGCCAGCAATATAAATCCGGCGAATTCGGTTATTCCCGCCAAATAAGCGCTTACCGTCGGCAAAGGATAATTCATCGACGCGAACCAACTTGCAACCGCGTCGGGATTTCCCAGCTTTTTCATCGCCGGTCCGTAAAATCCGTAAGCCAAAATTAACCTAATTAATAATAAAGGAATGTCTCTTAACGAGAATAATGATTTGCTTATTTTAGAAGACATAAACTATCCTATTTGATTATTTAACAACTATCGATTTAAGGCCGCTATCGTATCCGCTCGTTTTATAGCCTATAGCTCCGCCGCTATTCTTCTCTTTAACAATATTTCTTTCATCTTTAAACATCCTCTTAACTCCTTTTCTCTTTTTCTAATTTCTTTTGTTTTTATTACAAAGAAATACTATTTTGCATACACGATTTATTCCCGTTAATATTTTAGCCGTTCCTAAAATTATTATTGTCAACGTTGAAAATTTTAGTTCGTAACGATTTTTGTTACATTCTCATCGTGGAAATCCTTATCGTTTTTCCTTTTTAATTTCTACAAAAAAATCGCCCAAACTGCTATTTCGCGCTTGCCTATGAAGCGTTATATTTGTTTGCAAATGTTGAATAAAAAAACGGAGGATTTAAGATGAAAAGATTAGTAGCTATGCTGGCGGCGATATTGTTGATAACGCCGATGTTATTGGTAGAATCCTCGACCGCTAAAGAAAGCTTATTGAAGCCCGTAGTCTCGATAACCGGAAAGGCTTTGGATAAATCCACCGACGAACCCTTGGAACTGAACATAACGATTTTGTCGGAAGACAAAGAGATAATAGGCAAAGCGAAAAGCAACTCAAAAGACGGATATTACTTCATTACCGGATTAAAACCGGAGGCAAAGTATTTTATACGATTTGAAAAAGAAGACTACCAAGCGCAAGAGTTCGAATTCAAATTTCCGAAAGTAGAAAGCTACAAGGAAATATCCCAAGACATCAAGCTAAAGCCGAAATCTTTGACAAACGCAAAGAAATAACATCCTACGCGTATATCGAAACAAAGATTTAGCGGAGCCTATCGGTTCCGTTAAATCTTTTTTGTTTTAGCTATTGCATAATTGTAAATATTATATTAAGTTATGATTATGTTTGCGTGAAACCTTAAGAAATAAATTCAAATGAGCGGCGGTAAAAACAAAGTTTGGAAGAAGTATTTTTTATTTTCTCTAATACTAATACTCTGTGTATCCGTAATAATAGCGGTTTTAGCGTCGATTTTTTTACCCGACGGAAAATCGTATTCCGAATATACCAGGGCTAGCGATTTAACGAACGCTTCAAAAAACAAAAAAGAAACGATGCGTCAAGCCGCCGTTTCCAGACACGATTCCAACGTTCGATTAATACGAGTAAGCCGCGAACAAGACCTTTATTCGCCGATAGGGATAGACGAGAACGCCGGAAGGGTCCGCAGGGTTTTCACCGGCAGGCGAATTAATATCGCCCTCATAGGCGTCGATTCGAGGTTGAATTCTAACTACAAACACGCCGACGCTAATCACTTGATTTCAATATTGATAGACAAAGGAAAAGTTGAAATCACGTCGATACCGAGAGACACCCCCGTGCAAGTAAACCTAAAGAGAGACGACGATTCGACGGCAAGCGAGTTATCATCGGACATAGCGGCAGTTGACACTACAATTGACATTAACAAATTAACCGTTTTATATGCCGCTAAAGGTAGAAAAGCTTATTTAGACACCGTCGCAAAGATAGCGGAGGTCGATAGGATTCCGTATTATATAGAGGTGGGCTTCTCTCAAGCTCGGGGCGTTTTGGAGCTTCTCGGATATAAGAACTCCGGCACGGCGCTTCAGGTTTTGAGGTCGAGAACCGCCTTCGACGCGGGCGATTACCAAAGAGTTTATAATCAAGCGCAATTTATAAAGCAAACCTTGCTTAAGCGCTTCACGACGATTTCCGGTTTCTTTTCCGGTCTGATTATTAGGAGTTCGCTTACGCTTTTAAACACGAATCTTAATTACGACGCCGCTAGATTTATTATCGATAAACTAAAGAAAGCCGGCTTTCCGCGAAGCGAAAAAGACATAACTATAAGAATAAGACCGCCGATGAATTACGACTTCAAAATTTATAATTTATCGGACAAAGAAGCGATTAACAGCTTGGCGCGAGAAATTGAAAACAAATACAAATCGCGGCATTCGTCTTCTTACAGTTCCACGTTCACTAAGCAATGGGAATCCGTAGCCGATATGCTGAATCACAAATTAGAAGGCTCCGAGAAAGACTCGTCGAAGCCTTGGCGCGTCGTTAGCCGTCTTAAAACTCTATTTAATCAAAGAGCTTGGCTTCAAGTAGAAAATCCAAATGAAAGAGAAAAAATAAGAGATAAATTCGGCGACTTGCTTATAACGGCTTACGAGAGGCAAGGCAAAGAGCGTAAAGCTCAAAGAATAAGAGACGTTATAAATATGGAGAAGAGAGTTTTCTCGACTCCTTTATTCAAGGAATCCACTGAAAGCTCTAGCTTCAAGGAATGAATTTCTATTAATTGTTTGAATCTTAACGCTTTATTTCTTATCTTTAATAAAGTTTCCCAACGTTTAAAAAAATAAGGATTTGATGAAGACGCTATTAATAGTAAGACACGCTAAGTCCAGCTGGGAAAATCCCGATTTGCCGGACGTCGAGAGACCGTTGAATAAACGGGGCTTCAGAGACGCTCCTTTTATGGCGAAGCTTATCGCCGAGAAAGTTCCGAAACCGGATTTATTCCTTTCAAGTCCAGCCACTCGAGCTTTTACGACCGCAAAATACTTCGCTGAAGCTTTCGAGGCGAAAGAGAACGATATAGCCGTAAAAGAGTTAATATACGATCGCGGTCCGAAGCGCATATTGTATATGCTAAGCGAATTAAGCGACGATATAAACTCCGTCGCGTTATTCGGTCATAACCCCGACTTAAGCGATTTGACGCACTTCTTATGCGATTTCGAAAAAGGAAACTTGCCGACCGCCGCTGTCGTCTGCATCGATTTCGATATTAATTCTTGGGCGCATTTCGGCGACGATAAAGGCGAGCTAAGATTCTTTGAAAGCCCGAAAATGTATTTCAAGAAAAAGAAGAAGTGACGACAGAATAAAAATAACGCCGCCGAAATCTACTTCCGACGGCGTTCTCAAAACTCGCGATTGTATCTTAATCCTTAAACGAATCTATTTTCCAGCTTTATCATCCTGCTTACCTTGAACGATTCCTTCTGCTCCTCGGTTTTGAACTGATTTTCAATTTTATCGTAAACCGATTCCGCCCAGTTTTTGTCTTTGAAAATATCGACTATGCCTTCCGCCCAAAGCAATTTGTCTTCGGAGGCTGTCAACTTCTCTCCCTTAGCGTAAACGGCTTTTAGTTCTTCCAAATCGACTTCGTGGGATTTCATATTTTCCGTCAAAGCCCACAATTTTGTCGCTGTGTTAGCTTCGCTTGCGGCTTTGTCGAAAAAGCTCTTGGCTTTGCTCTGGTCGCCAAACTTTTTGGCTAACGCTCCCAATCTGGAATACGCGAAAGCGTCCGGATTTAGACCGTCGGCTTTATCTAACAAACTTAACGCCCAGTCTTTGTCGTCCAATACTTCCGCTACGGCTTCGGCGAACATTGCGTAATTATTGGCGGTTTTGCCTTCCAAGGCGTCCAATTTCTCCTCGTATTTCTTCAGGTAGCCTTTCGCCAATTCTTTGCCTTTTTCCTTGTCGGGAAATTCGCTAACCGCTATTTCGCAGACCGCTCTGTAATCGAAGAAGAAATTGACGCGATTTTCGATAAGATTATCCAAAATCTTTTGCGACCAAGCGCTGTCCTGCAAATACTTGGCAATCGAGCTAATCAATTTCTTATAATTATCCGGGTTGAATTCGCTTTCCTCCAACAATTCCAAAGAAATGCCGAGTATTTTATGAGCGTAATACTTGTCGTTCAGCTCTTCCATAATATCGTCAACGAGCTTGCGATATTCCTTGAAGGTGTCGGCGTCGTTTTCCCGCTTTTGGAATTCGTTGTAAACTTCCTGATTTTCTTCTCTCTTAGCTAATTTTTCTTCGACTCTCTTGTTCCAATCTCCGTCGTCGGGATATTTCTCTTTAACTTTCGCCACGACCTCTTTCATCTCTTTTGTATTCGTTACGACTTCTTCGGCTTTTTCGAGAATTTTTGCGGCGTAGTCCTTATCCTGAAGCGTTCCGTCAACTTTCTCGTATATCTTGAGAAATTGAGGCGTCGATTCGGCTATTTCTTCCGCTTTCTGGATAATCTCTTTGCCGAATTCCTTATCGTCGATTTTCGCGATCGATTCGTCGAAAAGCTCTATATAATGGTCGAACTTTTCAACCATTTCGAGAGCCTTTTTGTAAACTTTCTTGGCTCTTTCTTTATCCTCTAGATTCTTAATTATATTCTCCGCCAAAACGGATAAATCCTGCGGGCTGTCGATGCTCTGCTCGGCTCGCTCGTAAACCGCCGCGGCGTATTCTTTGTCGTTCAAGTCGTTAATGATAGCCTCAGCCAGACCGCTCAAGTCCTTCGCTCCGGACATTTTGCTTTCGGCTTTTTCGTAATATTTCTTCGCCAAGTCAACGTTGCCGACTTCCGCGGCGATTAATTTCGCGTATTCGAGCAACTTCGTTTTGTCGGTGATTTCCGCCAAGCCCTGCTCGAATCCTTCGGAAGCCGCTTCCTTGTCTTGGAATAGCTCCCAAGCGCCTTTCGCCAAATCCAGCTGTTCTTCGCCGGTCATAGCGAATTCTTTCGCGCTCTCCATCAATTCTTTGGCTTTTTCTTCGTCGCCGAACGCTTTAAAGCTCTTAGCTAATTGCACGAACTCTTTCGTAAACTGAGCGTCGTCCTCGACGTCCTCCAGAGCTTCTTTCGCGGCGTCTTTGTCGTCGAATAGCTCGATTAAAACGTTTGCGTATTCAACCGTCTCTTCCACGCCGTCGATTGCGTTCTCGGCTTTCTTGAAGAAATTCTTCGCCATCTCTTTTTCGCCCTGCTCTTTTAATATGCTCTCGGCGAGTTCTTTGTAGTCTTTTAACTCTTTGCATTTCTCTTCCACTTTGCTCAATAGTTCCTTCGCCGATTCTTCGTCGCCTAAATCGTCTTTGAAATATTGAGAAATAGCGAGAAATTCGTTTAGCTTGCTCGCCTGCTCGGCGGCGTTGTCCAAATATTCCTTCGCTTTTTCCTTGTCGCCTAAGCTAACGGCGACGCTGTGTCCCAACTTAGCGAATTCTATCGCCTCAAAACACGCGTCTTCCGCCTCCTCGTATAGTTCTTCGGCTTTGTCCTTATTGTTAATTTTAACGAACGCCTCCGCCGTTTTAATAAAATCGTTCGGCATAGAACATTCCAGCTCGGCGGAATCCAGAAGTTCCTTGGCGTAATCTTCGTCTTTCGGCTCTTTTAACGCTTCTAAAGCTAAATTAGCGTAATCCTCCGCCGTTTGACATTCGGCTTCTTTTGATTCGAGTTCAGCTTTGCTAGCCATTTAATAACTCCTTTATAATTATTTTTTAATTCTCTTCTACATTTCTTTATACGGGTTCGGTCCTAACTCTTCTACCGTTTTCGCGAATTTGTTCATTAATTTCGGAATATCGGCGTATTCGTCTATCGAAATCTGATGCAACTCCACTCTTTCCGGTTCGAGCACTAATTGCTTCAATTTCTCGCGAACGTTGCCCATTCTTATGCTTGCCAATTCCGAACCTTTAATATAATGGCACTGGTAATCTTCGCCGTACTTGCAGCCGAACAGAATCGCTCCGTCGAATCCTTGCGATAGCGAGTCGGCTATCCAGCTCGAACTTAACGAACCGAGACAGCGCACCGGTATCACTCTAATATACGGCGAAATCTTCAAGCTTTCTCTCGCCGCGGTGTCCAGCGCCGGATAAGCGTCGTTCTCGCATAAGAAAGCGATAATTCTCGGCGTGGCTTCCTCGTCCTCTTCTTCGGTCGGGATATATATAGATTTAATGACCGAAGAAATGATTTGAACCGAATAATCCTCGAAGCTGATAATTCTTTCCGGACAAGCGCCCATACAAATACCGCATCTGCGGCATCTGTTCGGATTCGGCAGCGGCGTTCCCTTAACGTCCTCTTGAAGCGCGCCGAACGGGCATTCTTCCGTGCATCTCTTGCATTGAGTGCATCTCTGGAAGAAGAAGTCGGGATAGCTCATATCGCCCGCTCTCGGATGAACCGCCGTTCCCTTTCTGTTGTTTTCTAAGCATTGAATCGCTTTCAAGGAAGCTCCCAAAGCGTCGCTTTTAGCCGTTACGGAATCCATCGGCGACCGAACGCAACCGGCGGCGTATATGCCCGTGCGTCTAGTTTCGTATGGAAAGCATATAAAGTGCGAATCCGGGAAACCGTAAGTTAATGTCGGCAGTTCTGGTCCTTGAATATATTCTAAATTCAGAACCTCGTCTCGCGGAATATCTAACAATTTCCTCGGAAGGTCTGACTGAGTTTCCGCTCCGCCTTCTTCGTCGTCTTTTTTTTCCTCTTTCTTTTTGTCCTTCTCTTTCTTGACTCTTTCAGGACCGGACGAAGGCGTCATTCCCGCGGCGAGAACGACCAAATCCGCTTCCACGGAAATTTGCTCGCCCATAAACGTATCGTCGGCTTCTATCGTGATTTTGCCGTCTTCGCCTTCGCTTACTTCTTTTATTTCGCCTTTGGTTAAAAATATATTGTCTTCGTATTGAACTCTCTTGTAGAATTTTTCGTAATTCCCCGGCGTTCTGACGTCTTTATAAATAACGTATATCGCCGCGTTCGGATATTTCTCCCTGATATACATCGCTTGCTTAAAAGTGGCGGTGCAGCATACGTTCGAGCAATACGGCAGATGTTCCGGGTCTCTGGAGCCGGCGCATTGTATAAAAGCTACGCTCTTAATATCGCCGCCGTCCGAAGGCTTCTTGAGACCGCCGTTACTCGCCATCTCTTCCACTTCGATATTGGTAACTACGTTCTTGATTTTGCCGTAGCCCAAATGACCCAATCGTTCCGCCGGATAAGGCTTCCAACCGGTAGCTTGAACTATCGAGCCGACCTGAAAGCTCAAATCCTCGTCGCCTATTTTAGCGTTTACGTCAAACTGCCCCGGTTGCCCGGAGATTTTCTTAATAAAGCAATTCGTCAATACTTTAATATTCGGATTAGCTTCGACCTCCGCGATTAGCGAATCGCAGGTGTTCGGCTCTAAAGAGAAATACGGAGCCTTCGTCGGAGCCAACTTATATAGCTTTTTAAAGAAACCGCCAATGTTTTCGTCTTTTTCGGCTAAAACGACGTTGTAGCCGGTCTTCGCTGCCGATAAAGCGGAGTTCATGCCCGTTACGCCGCCGCCGACAACGAGAATAGTGTCGTTAATATCCAATACCATCGGTTTGGGAACGTTCGCCAGTCTCGCTTTTGCGACTCCCATTCTCATATAGTCGAGAGCCAAATCCTGAGTGTGCTGGTCGTTAGGTTCGTGAGACCAAGCGACGCCTTCTCTAAGGTTAACTCTTTCAACGAAAGTGTCGCCGTTAAAATCAAAAATATCTTTGTGATACCTCGGCGAGCTCGCGCCAATAACAACGGCGTCCAGCGACTCCGCCTCGATATCTTTACGTATTTCGTCCGCCGCCCCGTCCGTGCAAAGCTTCTTATGAGTTTTGCATACGGCGACGTCTTTTTCCTCTTTCAATGTTTCGACGATTTTGTCGCAATCGAACGTATCGCCGATTCCTTCTCCAGTATATATATAAACGCCGATTTTCTTTTCTTCAGCCATATCACGAACTCCTCTTTATTATTTGAATTGCTTTTAAGGCGGCGCCGGTAGCTTCCTGAACGCAGCTAGCGACGTCTTTAGGTCCCGTTGCCGTCCCGCAACCGATTATCGAATCGCTAAGGTCGGTTCTGATGAATCCGTTCTCGTCCATTGTCGATTTATCCAACAACGCTCCGTTCAAAGCGAGCGTCGGTTGCATTCCGGTAGCCAAAACAGCCATATCCACTGCTTTTTGTTTTAGCTCGCCTGCCATCGTATCTTCCGCTTCCACTATCAAATCTTGACTTTCGTAATCCTTGAACACTTTGGCGACCTTGCCTCGGTGCCAGAAAATCTTTTCGTCCTCTTTCGTGTCGGAATAAAAGTCTTCCAAAGCCCCCGGAGCGCGCAAGTCTATATAGAAGATATGTATCTCGGCGTCCGGATACTGCTCTCTCAAGTATCTCGCCTGTTTCATCGAGGCTAAACAGCATACCGTAGAACAGTATTCGAGATGATTTTCGTCTCTAGAGCCGGCGCATTGAACGAACGCTACTTTCTTTAATTCCTTGTCCATTCCGGGAATAACGATTTTCCCTTCCGTCGGTCCGTTAGGAGCCGCTAAGCGCTCCATCTCGACATTCGTAATTACGTTAGGCTCTTTGCCGTAGCTGAGGTAATCTAAATTCTTTGCGTCGTATGGATTCCAGCCCGTGGCAAAAACAATCGCCTTAGTATTTATCTCTACAGTTTCTTCGCTTTGATTTGTATCAATGCAATCGCCGCAACTGGACGAAACCTCTTTAATTTGCTCTTCGGTCAATTCGTCCTTGTCGAATGTGTATCTCATAGGAAAAGCGTTGTTATACGGCAGGTTCACCGCTTTTTTCTTCGACAGCCCGTAATCGAAATCGTTGTCAATTTCGACGGGACAGTTTTTCGAGCATTCCTCTATAGCTTCTTGGTCCGAAGCGTCCTTCAAGTAGCGCGGTTTAATCTTAACTTTTGTTTTGTAATCGCCCGACTCGCCTTCAATAGCGACCGGTTCGGCTTGCGTGAAGTAATTAATATTAGAACTTTCCGTAAGCCTTTTTACGTTAATCTCTAAACCGCAAGTGGGCGGACATAATTTCGGGAAATAATGATTGAACTGCACGACTCTGCCGCCTAAATACGGTTTCTTTTCCAGCAAGATAACCGAATATCCTGTTTCGGCGGTTTCCAAAGCCGCGGTCATTCCGGCGATTCCGCCGCCCACGACTAATAAATCCGCTGTTAGCTTATTGTTATCCATTGAACCATCCATTATTCATACATAATTTATTTAGCGTAGAATTGTGTTTCATCTTTTTACATAAGTATGCCAAATAACAAACAAATTGAATTATACAAATCTGAAATTATAATAGTTTAGCTCGTATTACAAATTTTAAAACTTTATTGTAATCTCGGTGTTGTCAACTCTAAGCGATTAATATATTTGCAGATATATTAAATCGTTTAATTTTTTTTGTTCTATCTCGCCTAATAATCTTATCTTTGAACTTTATTTTCAATAATAAATAGGAACAGTTATGAAAACTAAAATAATTACGTTAACGATTGTATTTGCTATAATCATAGCTGGAAAATTGGAAGCTCAAGAATCGGACTCCGTGAAAACATCTCCTTTATTCGACGCGGGCGGCAAAGCTTCCTTGGTTTTCAATCAAATAGCGTTCGTTAACTGGGCGAAGGGCGGCGAAAACGCTTTTTCTACAACTAGCTTAGTCAATCTCTACGCCAATATGAAGAAAAATAAATTATCTTGGGAGAATAACGCCGACTTAAAGTTCGGCTTACAAAACTCAGAGCAATACGGATTGAGATTCAACGAAGATTTAATCGACCTTTCCAGCAAATTCGGCTATAAAGCTCTCGAACAATTTTATTATACGTTTCTGATGAACTTCAAAAGCCAATTCGCCGCCGGATATAATTATCCCGACGACTCTACGGAGGTATCAAGATTTATGGCTCCCGGCTACCTAATAGTCTCTTTAGGTATGGACTACCAACCGACGGATTACCTATCTTTATATATATCGCCGATGACGGGCAAGTTCATTTTCGTGCAGGACGAGGAAATAGCCAATCGCGGTTCATATACCAACGAACCCGCTAAAAGAGACGCCGACGGAGCCATAATACAAAAAGGCGCTCAATCGCTAGCCGATTTCGGAGCGTATTTAAAAGCGAATTTCAAATACGAAATCTTTGAAAACATAGAAATAGCCTCTAAACTAGAGCTTTTTAACAACTACACCGACAAAAACATCAGCAACCGGGCGAACATCGACGTTGATTTGGAGACAAACATAAATATGAAAGTAAACGAATTTATTTCGGCGGGCGCTTTCTTTCGATTATTATACGACCACGACATTAAATCTCCAATTTACAAAATGATAGAAGGCGATAAAACTAAAGTCGGCGAAGGTCCTCGTCTGCAAGTTAAAGAGTCGATAGGAATCAGCATTTCATATACGTTGTAATAGCTGATTTTTCAACTCGTTCCGTCCGCTCCCGCGGCGGAACGCATACTAAGAAGCTCTGCGTCTTCTAAAAACGCTTATTCTATAATCCTCCTTCCCAAATTGCAATTTGGGAAGGAGCGCAAGCCTGAACGGCAACGTCGAACGGTCTGTTCGCCCCGTTTTACAATTGATTCGTAGGAGCTGAAAATCTTCAGCCCCTACATTTTTAACTCTTCACTCATCCGATGACTCCGAGTCATCGGATGAGTGATGTCTATAAGCTGATTCCGTCCGCTCCCGCGGCGGAACGCATACTAAGACGCTGCGCGTCTTCAAAAAACGCTTATCCGTAATGCGTCCACATTTTAAGTATCTTAATTATCCTATCTTTTTCGTAAACTTGATAAACCAATCTATGTTGTTTATTTATCCTTCTTGATACGAATCCTTTTAATCTTCCTTTTAAGATTTCGTATTTAGGAGGATACGAGAACGGATCTTCCTTAATTATATCAAGCAATTTCTGAACTTTGCTTTTTAAATTTGATGCGGCAATTTTCTTTGAATCTTCTCGCGCTTGTTTAGTGAAATATATCTCCCACATTTACCATTCTAAGCTTTTTGAGCAGTCGTCTAATTTTTCTTTTGAAGCTTCTATAATTGAATCGGCGACGCCGGGAATACTTTCCAGATATTCAGTGTCGCTTTCTTTTTTATGCTTTTCTTTCAAAAAAATGGCGTAGTCAAGCAAATCTTGAAGATAATAGTATGGTATTTCGTCGATTATCTTTATCAAATTTGATTGTAAACGGTTCATATTTTTGCTAAATTAATAATTTGAACTAACTTAATTAAGTAATATAACGTAAAAGAGCGTTTCATATTTCATTCACCTCTTCCAATTGGGAAAAAAATCGTATATTATAAACGTTGTTTTGCAAATAAAAGACGCTCCGCGTCAATTCTTATTCCTATTCGTTCTGTTTTCTGTTCCGCCTGTATTTAGAGACGTATCTTTGATGCTGTTTGTTTGTCGAGGAAAAATAATGCTCGCCGCTGCCGTCGCCTTTAGCCACGAAAAACAAATATTTATGTTCGGCTGGTTTCAAAGCCGCTTCAATCGAGGCTTCCGAAGGGCAGTTAATAGGTCCCGGCGGCAATCCGGGGTATTTATAAGTGTTGTATTGGTTGTTTGTTTTCAAATCGCTGTAAGTCAAGCGTTTCTTGCCTTTTAAAGCGTATTGAACTGTTGGGTCGGCTTGCAGAAGCATCCCGCGCTCCAAGCGATTATGATATACTCCGCTAACAATCGGACGCTCCTTATCGACGGAAGTTTCCGCCTCTATTATCGAGGCTAAGGTCAAAACTTCTAGCCGCGTCATACCTCTTCTTTCCGCTAAATCCTCGAATTTTTCGTTCCATAATTTCTCTTGCGTTCTAATCAATTTATTTAAAACGTCATCGGCTGAAGCGTCGGCGTAAAATTCGTAAGAGCTCGGGAATAAAAATCCTTCCAACGAACTGGCTTTTATTTCCCATTGTTTTCGAGTCTTTCGCGAATTAGCTAGCTCTAAAAATTCCTCTTTAGTGAAATTAAAATTCGCCGCGCTTATCTCCGCGATTCTCTCGACCGTAACGCCTTCGGGATAAGTTACCGAAACGATATTTTGATGAGTTCCGTCAAAAATAGCTTTTAATATTTCCTCGTTTGTCGAACCGCTTTTGAATCGATACAATCCCGCCTTTACTCCTCGCGAATTGAAACGAGCGTAAAACTTCGCCAAGAAATCGTAGAACCAGCTCGGCTTTAAAAGACCGCTTTCGTTCATAATTGAAATCGACTCCGAGACGCTCGCGTTTTGCGGTATCTCGACAACCAACTCGCCGTTTATCGACGCCGCTTCGGAAAGCTCGCTTTTACTCCAACGATAACCCGCGTATGCCGCGATTAACACGACAATCGCAAATACCAGCGCGAAAATGAAAAATTTCTTCATTTTAAAATAATCACTCTACTATTTAGTTATATTACTTTAATGAAAATACGATTATAGCGTAATAAAATTTAATTATAAAATTTGACAGGAAAAAATTATGAGTATGAAAATTTCGTTTTCGGGAAATTTAAAAATCGACGCGGAAATAAACGGCAAAGTCATTAAAACCGACCAGCCGGCGAAAGAGGGCGGCGACGAGTCGGCTCCGGCTCCTTTCGAATATTTTTTAGCTTCTTTGGGAACCTGCGCCGGCGTTTACGTCGCGAAGTTCTGCCAAACTAGAAACATATCGTATGAAAATATCGAAATCGAACAGAAAATAGATTACGACAGAAAAAACAAACGCATCGGCAAAGTCATAATAGACATTAAGTTGCCGGAAGACTTTCCGGAAAAATACAAAAGAGCGGTCGTAAAAGCCTCAAATATGTGCGCGGTTAAGAAATATCTGGAAAATCCGTTCGAAATAGAAACGAAGACAACGGCGGTAGAGAGAGTATAAGCCTTATAGACCTAATTCCCAAATAGACCTAATTCCCAAATTAGAATTTGGGAATTAGAACTGAAGTGAAATCGGAATTTGGGAATTAGAACTGAAGTGAAATCGGAATTTGGGAATTAGAACTGAAATTTGCATTAGATATCGCGGCAACGCCGATACAGTCGAGTTCTGAGACAGCCCCAGAGCGCGAGAAAGACGCCCCGTGGTCTTAAGCTCTCAAGAAATTCTTTCTGGAATTTTTATCGTGAAAATAATTTTTTCCCCTTCCGACTGGACGTTTGTCTCTCCCCCCAATATATCAGCGCAATCCTTAGCTATCGCCAAGCTAAAATTGTCCGCGTCGCTGTCTTCGCTCAAGTGTCCTTCGTAAAAAGGCTCGAATAAGTTCTCAACCCTTTCTTTATCGATTGAGGTCGCTCCGACGTAAATCTCGCAAAGAAGCCATCCGCCAGTTCTTTCTAAACACAGTTTCACTTGCGATTTGTCCAAAGCTAATTCCAAAGCCGTCTTTAAAATTTTGCCGACGACAATTTTCAGCAAATAAGGGTCTGTTTCTACTTTGTCGTCGTCGATATTGCATTCAACGGAAACGGAGACTTCCTTGTCTTCGGGCTTTGGCGCGCCTTTAACCAAATCGTCGCAGAATTGTTTTAAAACGATTTGTTCTTTTTTCACTTCGATATCGCTGGACTCAATTTTGCCGAGCAACAGAATATCCTCCAAAAACCGAATCATTCGGTCGATAGCGCTTTGTATCTTGCTTAAATTCTTTTCAAACTTGTCCTTGTCGCCTTTTTCGTAATGTATTCTTAATAAGTCGATTGAAGTCTGCACTATAGTCAGCGGAGTTCTGTATTGATGAGAAATATTCGAAATAATAGAAGATTTCATTACGCTGAGTTTGTGTTCTTCCTCGAGCGATTCTTTCAATTTCTTTTCTACGGCTTTACGTTCGTCTATATCCGTAACAATAATTAGCGCTCCGTATCCAATATCGTATTCTACCTTATTTAGTCGAGCGTCCGCCCAAAATTCGGAGCGGTCGTCTCTTCGTAATTTTATTTCCATCCTATCAGGCGCTTCCAAGCCTTTTTTCAATCTCTCGATAATTTCCTCGGCTTTGCTTTTGAACTCTTCCGCTACAAAATCGACTATTCTTCTGCCTATGAGCTTCTTCGGATTTATTCCCAACATTTCCGCCGCTTTAGGGTTCGTATAATTAAAAAGACCGTGTCTAGTGGTAACTATGCCGTCGTTTGCGTTCTCAATTATGTATCTATATCTCTTTTCGCTCTCTTCAAGGTTCAATCGCGATTGTTTTATCTCATTTAAATATCTCGCTCTTTTTAAGTAGAAAAAGACAAGAGCCAGATATAAAACTCCGGCTAAAGCTATTAGAGGAATAACAAACCAAGGGTTTTTATACATTGGCGTTTCAAGTTCAAACTTTTGTATAAAAATCTCTTTGCCTTTGGCGTCGAAAATCCGTTTAAATCTCAATTCGAACGTGTGTTCGCCCGAGCTTAAGTCGTTAAACTCCGCTTTTCTGGATTTTGTCCAACTTGACCACTCGCCGCCGTCGATTCTATATTGGGAGCAAATTTTCTTTAAATCTAACAAACAAAAACTATTAATTTTCCATTGAACTATTGTTTTGGAGCCTTCTTTTTTAGTAGAGCTTTCTAGGGCCACGCTGATTTTATCTTTACATACGCGTTCGGCTTGCAATATATTTATCCCGCCGCTGGAGCCGAAATATATTTTATTTGAATCTATGAGAAGGGGCCAAATCTTGTCAGACGTCAAACCCGAAGAGATATCTATATTAAAAAAACAGTTGCCGTTATAGTATATCACGCCGCCGTTTGTGGCAATCCATAAACAGCCGTTATTGTCGATTTCGATTTCCGTTATCGTAAGCCCTTTCATACTTTCGCGTTGTATGATATGAACGGAATCGTCTTTAATAAAACCGATAGCGCCTTGATGAGTTAGAGAGAAGAACATTTTGTCCTTCGTTTTATCGTAAGCTAAGGAAGAAACTTTGTTTATAGGAAAATCGCCGTTCGAGTTCCAACGTTTAATTCCGCCGTTTTTATATCTTACGACTCCTTTTGCGGTCGCGAACCAATACGCTCCGGAAGAATCTTCGAGGAAATCGTAAATTCTTTCTTCGCTAAACTTCCCGTCGGCGTCGAACTTTCGAATCTCACCGTTTTCCAGCGCGTAAGCGCAGTAACCTTTTGAAGGGTCTTTCGACGATAAAGTTAAAAACCACAATCTATTTTCTGAATCTTTTCGTATTTTATGCACTCGCAAATCTCTATTGCCGGGGTCGAGAATGACTTTCTTCCAGCGCTCGCCGTCCCATTTATAGCTTTGCTCCAGCAATGTCCCGCTTCCAACCCAAATATTTCCGTTTTCGTCTTCGTTTATTGCCGTAACTATAGAAAGGGGAACGCCTAAAATTTTAGTAATAAAACGTTTGCTACCATCGGAGCTTATTACGGTCAGTCCTTTATTGCTCGCTATCCAAGTTGTGCCGTCGCTAGCTTTATAGATTTCATTTATATTGTTTCTTCTAGAATTTTTGAAAGTTATATAGCTCCACAGCGTTGATTCCAATCGGCACAAGTATATTTTATTTGAGCTAATAACCCATAAATCCCCGTTAAAATCGTAATGTATTTCTTTGGCGTATTTTAAATTAAAGGAGGGGTATTTAATGTTTTCCCATTTTGCGCCTTTCCATATCTTTACTTTGCCGTTTCCAAAAACGATTAGAGCTTCGCCTTCTTGGTTAATATCGGCAGTTTTTATTCTCGGCTCAATCTCCCATTCGTTAAGTTTAGGCTCTCCGTGGTTGGCGAATTCCCAAACTCCCATAAAATTTTGAGGAAAATAGCATTGAAAAAAGCCGTACCCAAGATTATTCTCCACTATTTTTTGTATTCCGAATTTGTTGGCGAACGGCGTTTGCATCTTTTGCGTCCATTTACCGTTCCTAAACGAATACAAACCCTGAGGAGCGTTGAGCCACAAACACTTAGATTTAGTATAAAATAAAACGTTGTTTGCTTCTATTTCTCGATTTATTTTAACGGCTTTAGGCATAGGAAAACGCTTGAGGTTTTCGCCGTCGTATAAATAAAGTTTGTAGTTTTTATCCTCGTTGTTTTCCTGTTTAGCGAGAATTAAGTAGTTGTTATCGTAAGCGACGCCGTCCATAGCGTAATATCTCTTTCCATTCGCAAAGATTTTTTTTGTTACGGCGCCTTCTTTGTCAACAATAAACATTGAACCTTCGTTGAAATCAAATATTTCGTCTTTCAATCCGGCTCTGAAGTTCTTAAACGGAATGTTAGCGATTAATTCGATAGCTTTGGAAGAATCGTTCTTTAAAATCGGATGGAAAGAAAAATCCTCGTAATAGTATATTCCTTCTCCGCCCACTATATAGAGAGAACTGTCGGGCGTTTGGATTATATCGTTGATTGTAGCGCCTGTCAGCCCCGCGTTGGAACCGAACTCAATCCATCGCCACCGCTCATTTAACTTCTCCTCCAAATCAAGCGCTTTAGAGAAGTTAAAAGTAAAAACCAATATTAAAAGAGCGATTGCAAAACTAAAATAGCGTCTCATATCTTTTCTAATTTAACCTTTTATTATTGCAAAGATAAAACTAACTCAATAACCAAGCAATTTTATCTCAATATATTATAAAAAAATTATTCGAATTTCGCCCATAATTTTGAATATATTTGAAAAAATAATTAAGTTGATTTTTTTATTATCTTGTTATAAAGTAAAAAGGAAGGCGATAAATATGAGCGGTTCAAAAATAATACCGGCGGAGAAGACTAAAGGCATAACCTACGCTATCAGAGATATAATAGTAATAGCGAACGAAACGGCTAAAACCGGCAAGGAAATGATGTATCTAAACATCGGCGACCCAAACGCATACGACCACGTAACGCCGCCTCATATAGTAGAAGCGGTTTGCAAGGCTATGCGCGACAACAAGAACGGCTATTGCCCATCTTCGGGAATACCGGAAGCTCTCGACGCGATAGTCGAGGACGCGGAGTCAAAAGGAATTACAAACGTATTGGACGCGTTCGTAACTTCCGGGGCGAGCGAGGCGATAGAAATTTGCTTGACGGCGTTGCTGAACAAAGGCGAGAATTTTCTGATGCCGACGCCGGGGTATCCGCTATACACGGCGGTTCAGAGCAAATTGGAATTGGAGCCGAATCCTTATTATCTGGACGAGTCGAACGGTTGGCAACCCGACATCGAGGACATTAAATCTAAGATAAACGATAAGACGCGCGCTATTGTAGTCATTAATCCAAACAACCCGACAGGTTCGGTCGCTTCGAAAGAAATTTTAGAGCGAATCGCGGAAATAGCTATCGAAAATAATTTGCTCGTCATAGCCGACGAAATTTACGATAAACTACTTTTCAGCGGCGAGAAGCACGCTTCGATAGCGTCGTTGAGCGAAGATTTGTCTTGCGTAACCTTTTCCGGTATGTCGAAAAACTACGTCGTTCCCGGTTTCCGTTTGGGTTGGGGCGTAGCGAGCGGAAAAAAAGAAGAGACGGCGAAATTTATAGAAGCCGTCAATAGAATACTTCGAGCGAGAGTTTGCGCCAACCATCCCGAGCAATACGGAGCGATAGCGGCTTTGAAGGGCGAACAAACTCACTTGAAAAAAATGAACGAAACTTTGAAGCGGCGAAACGACTTGACGGTAAAATATCTTAACGAAATACCGAGAACTTCGTTAGTTCAGCCGAAGGGAGCGTTTTACGCTTTTCCGAGCGTAGAAGTCGAGGACGATTTTCAGTTCGTCAAAGATTTGATTAAAGCTACCGGCGTAGTTGTAGTTCCCGGTTCAGGATTTGGTCAAAAGTCCGGGACAACGCATTTCAGAGCGGTTATATTACCCGACGAAGAAACGATAGAGAAATCTTATAAATTGATAGGCGACTTTTTAGCGGATTACAAATGAACCGTCGAAAGAATCTAATATGCTTTTTAGTCTCTTTCGTCGTAAGCTATGTTTTCTATATTATGACGACTGCGCCGGACGTTACTTTTACTGACAACGGCGAGCTAGCGGCGGTTTGCTCGACTTTGGGAATAGCTCATCCGACTGGCTATCCGCTTTTCGCGATCCTCGGATATCTTTGGTCGCTTTTGCCGTTGCCATTTTCTGAGGTATATTCTCTAAATCTGTTCGCGGGTTTTTTAACCGCCGCTTCCGTCGGCGTATTTTATTTACTGGTAGAATCTTTGTTAAAAATAAAGCCGCGGAACGAGACAAAATCTAAAAAGAGAAAAGGCGCGAAAGGAAAAAAGAATGATTCTTCGCTAAGCGAGAAATTAGGGGAGGACGGCGTAAAATTAATAGCTCTCGCGTCGGCGTTCTTCTACGCTTTCGCGGGAATTATTTGGGCGCAGGCGACTTCGCTGGAGGTTTACTCTTTGCATCTTTTGTTGATGAATTTAACGCTTTTGCTAGTAGTAAAAGGCGTGTCGTCTGAAAAGAAAAAGGAGGCTTATTTCTTCGTCGCCGCCTTGGTTCTTGGGATGAGTTTTTCGAACCATATGACGTCGATATTGTTAATCCCGCCGATATTATTTATGTACTTCAAGCGTCCGGGCGAGAAATTTGATTTCGGCGAGGGAAGATTTAAAATTCTGCTAGTATTGCTAATCCCATTCTTCGTTGGGTTGAGCTTCTATCTATATCTGCCGCTTCGCTCGGCGGCTATGCCCGAATTCAATTGGGGTTGGGTCTCGCGTAGTTTTGATAAATTTCTTTATCACGTTAGCGGCAAGCAGTATCAGGTTTGGATGTTTTCAGACCCTTCGACTTGGCAAACAAATATCCAAAAGTTTATAGAAATACTTCCTCGGCAATTAGCTTGGATAGGCTTTATTCCGGCGGTTGTCGGTATATACGCGAGTTATAAAGCGGCGAAAGAAATATTCTGGTTTTTGGCGCTTTTAGTTCTTTGCTGCGTCCTTTATTCGATGAATTACTCAATCACGGATATCGAGTCCTACTTTATTACGGCGGTAGCGGGCTTGATAGTTTTCGCGGCTTTCGGGGTCGCTTATCTTATTCGAACTAAACCGAAGCTCGTTCCTTTGGCGTTCGTTCTACCGGTATTGGCTCTAGCGTTTAATTATACTTCCAACGACCGTTCGGACGGTTACGTCGTTCCAGAATACACAAGAATTTTACTAAAGAAAATAGAGCCGAACGCCGTAATAATATCGGCGCAATGGGATTTTTTCTGTTCGGCTTTTTGGTATAAACAGAGAGTCGAGGGCGTTCGACCGGATATTACTTTAATCGAGCAGGAGTTGCTTAGAAGGACTTGGTATTTAGAACAGCTCAAACGCTGGTATCCCGAAACGATAACGCCCTGCGAAGCGGAAATAAACGCTTATCTGAAGGACTTAGAACTGTTCGAATCAGGTGAAGACTATCAGGCGGGCGTTTTGCAAGGGAAATACGAAAATCTTCTTAATTGTTTTATCGACAAAAATATCGGCGAAAAGCCAGTTTATATCACGCTCGACATAATGCAAAAAGAAAATAACGTCGGTAGGAAATACGAAAAAATTGCAGACGGCTTCGCTTTGAAATTAGTTGAAAACAGAAAAGGGATATCGGTTACAACCGACGATATAAATATTGAAAAATTCTTGAAATCCTTGAACGACAGCGAAGGATTGTTTGTAGAGGCGACGAGAAACAACGCGGCGATTAATTTTGTAAACGTAGCCCGCTACCAATTTACTACGGGAGACGTCGAGGGAGCGAAGAATACAATGCAAAAAGCTTATAAAATCGCGCCGGAGAACGAATACGTGTTAAATACAATGAGGAATATGACAAACGCAAATATTAGAAATTAACTTTTAGAAGGAAGACTTAAGTAAGTATAACAAATAAATTACAATTTATATGAGAAAAATAAACATAGCGCTAATAACGCTTATAATAGCTTTCGCGGCTATAGGGCGAGCCGCGGGACAGGAGCCTTTGGTAGCTTACAAATACATGGGGCAGTGGCATGTATTAGACAATCGAGGCAACGAGTTTTTTCCGCCTTTTCAAGCGAATAAAGTAAAGGGATACGGCGACGGATTGATATGTTTTTCCAAAAAGCGTTTCGGATTGGAAAGATGGGGCTATATGAATATGAAGGGCGATGTCGTCATTTCGCCCCAATACGACATAGCTTTTCCTTTTTCCGACAATAGAGCCTTGGTAGCTAATTACTTAAACGAAACGACGATGGCTCTTAATTTTCATTATATAAATAAAAAAGGCGAGAAAATAAACGATAAAGAGTATATCGACGCTTTGCCATTCAGCGAGGGGTTGGCTTTTTGTATGGAGAAAAAAAACAAAAGCGGATATATTGATACTTCAGGCGCTAAGGTTCTCGATATGAACGGTCTAATCGGCAATAAATTCAGCGAAGGATTGGCTTCGTTTGTCGACCATTCGATGCAACAAGGATATATTAATAGGGACTCTGAAGTAATTATCGAGTCAGAATATTCTACGGCAAAGGAATTTTCGGAAGGATTAGCCGCCGTTTCTATCGGTACCAAATTCGGATACGTTAACGCCAAAAGCGAAACGCAAATAAAGCTCAAATTCGACGACGCCAAATCGTTCAATTGCGGCAGAGCGTTCGTAGGAGATTTATACCCCAAAAAGTTTCAAACAAAATGGGGTATTATCGATACTTCCGGCTTTTTTGTTGTTCACTATAAATATTGGAAAATTAATAATTTCAGAGAAGGATTAGCTTCCGTAAAGGAAACAGATAAGTGGGGATTCGTCGATAAAAAAGGCGAATACGCAATCGAGCCGAAATTCAGCTACGCCGGTTCTTTCTTCGACGGATTAGCTTACGTCGCTATCGAGGAAGAAGAAAAATTCGGATTTATAGATAAAAAGGGGAAGTTCATTTTGCAGATTCCTCGCTTTTCTTTGGCGGTAGATTTGAGATTAAACGAACAAGTTTATAAATAAAAGGATTTTGCTATGAAACGGTTAAATTTAATTCTCGCCGTTCTCTTTTCCGGTCTTATCATTTTCGGTTCTTGCGAGGAGGAATCTTCGGGTCCTTCTTGCAACACCGATATAGACGACAGAGTAGCCGATTTATACGATTGTCCGCCCGACGCCGGCAATTGTTACGAGGGCGACCTCGCGCAAAGGGTGCAAGACGACGTTTTAGAGCGAGTCAACTATTTCAGAAATATTCACAATTTGCCGGACGTATCCTACAATCCAACCTTCGACGATTACGTTCAAAAAGCTTCTCTTATTGCCGCCGCGAACAAGGCGCTAACGCATTACCCGAGCGAATCGGCAAAATGTTATACAGCCGTCGGCGATACGGGCAGCCAGAAAAGCAATTTAGCTCTTTCTTGGAGCGGCGGATTTGTAGATAAAGCATCCGAGTATTTTGTAGATGGATGGATAAGCGAAATCCACTCTGCCAGTATCGGACACAGGCGTTGGATTCTACATCCTTTTTTAAATACGGTTTCTTTCGGCAGGGTGGATAGTTTTGAAGAAGGACACGTCGTCGGTTCGGCGTTATACGTAATGGATTCGAAATCGCCAAGCCAAGCAAACGTAGAGTTCATAGCTTGTCCGTTCCATAATTATCCATCGTCCGCTTTTCCGAATAACGCGCGATTTTCTTTTCAAATTCTCGCCGATAAGGATTCGCCTTGGGGCGCTAACCGAAACGTAGATTTTTCTAACGCGAGCATAGAGGTTTACCAAGGCTCGCCGGATAATTCGCTCTCCGTTAATTCCGTTAAATACGACAACGATGGATACGGTTTGCCGAATTGCATTCAATGGAAAACAAGTACGTTTTCCTACGGGGCGAGATATACGGTTAACGTTTCGAACGTTATTGTCGGCGGCGAATCAAAAGATTACGAATATTGGTTCGAGATTGATTAACAAAATATGCCCGTAATACCTACTTTGATTTTTTGACAAAGATGAAAGATAATAAAGCAAAAAATCGCCGAAAATTAATACGTTTGGAGTAAGACGGAAAAGCGAAGTTGAATGACGCGGGCAAAATGATTGAGAAATGGTATCTTGAGTTAGAGAATAAATTCAAAGACGTTCAGAGCGATTATTTTGTAGTAATGCCAAATCATTTTCATTGTATCATATCAAAAGTAGGGGCAGACCTATGTGTCTGCCCCAAGAATAAGCGGATAGAGAAAAATAGCGAACGCGATATTAATAAGGAATCCATAAAAAGGGTCGAACACACAGGTTCGCCCCTACACTCGATAATCCAATGGTTTAAAACAATGACAACCAATGAATATATTAGAGGAGTTAAAAACAACAATTGGCGTCCTTTCCCCAGCAAATTGTGGCAACGCAACTACTACGAACGTGTTATCCGAAGCGACCGCGATTTATACGAATTACGAAAATATATCAAATACAACCCATTAAAATGGACATACGACAAATACTATTAAATAAAAACAAGTAATTGAAATATGACCCATTACAACATAATTAGCTTCTTCGGTTTGTTTGTTCTGATGGGAGTCGCTTGGCTGTTCTCTTCGGATAAAAAAAATATGAACTGGAGGGCGATTCTGTGGGGGACGGCGTTTCAATTCGCGATAGCGGCTTTTGTTTTTCTCGTTCCAATTGGAACGGACATATTTCTATTCGTAAATAAATCGGTGATAAAATTCCTCGATTCCGCTTTCAAAGGGGCGGAATTCGTATTCGGACCTTTAGCGATACCGCCCGGAGAGACCGGCGAAGGCGGACAAAAATCTTTGGGCTTCATACTCGCTTTTCAAGGCTTGCCGACTATAATCTTCTTCGCCGCTTTTATTTCCATACTTTACTTCTTCGGCATAATGCAAGTTATAATCAGGGGCTTCGCTTACGCGTTCGCCAAGCTGATGAAACTTTCCGGCGCCGAATCGCTCTCGGCGGCGAGCAATATATTCGTCGGCATCGAGTCGGCTCTGACGATTAAGCCGTATTTGGAAAAGATGACGAAATCGGAGTTGTGCCTTGTTTTGACGGCGGGAACGGCGACAATCGCGTCAAGCATCCTCGCGACATACGTTTATATTTTGCAGAACCAAATCCCAACTATAGCGGGGCATCTAGTTTCCGCCTCGCTAATTTCCGCGCCCGCCGCGATTGTTATGGCGAAAATCGTCGAGCCGGAAAAAGACGAGCCGGAGACTTTGGGCGAAAGAGTCGAGCCATACTACGAAAAAGACCGCAACTTCTTCACGGCAATTATCAACGGAGCGAATTCGGGCGTGAAAATGATTGTCGGCATAGTCGCTTTGCTCATCGCCGTCGTCAGCTTAGTGGCATTAGCGAACCAAATAGTAGGATTGCTCGGAGACTTAATAAACTGGATTTTCGGAACGGAAATAGACTTATCTTTGGAGAAAATTCTCGGCTACGTTTTCTATCCGTTCACTTTACTTATAGGAATACCGCTGGAAGACGCCGCTAAAATGTCGGAAATAATAGGCGAGCGAATAATCGTTACCGAGCTGGTGTCTTATCAAGATTTAGCGGAGGCGATTAATCGGGGACAAATAACTAATCCGCGTTCGATGGTCGTCGGCGCTTACGCTCTGTGCGGTTTCGCGCATTTCGCCTCAATCGCGATATTCACTGGCGGCATATCCGCTCTAGTCCCCAATAAAACGAAAGTCCTTACTTCGGTTGCGCTGAAAGCCTTGTTCGCCGCCGTTCTGGCTACGCTCGCCACCGCTTGCGTCGCCGGCGTTTTCTACGTTCAGGATCCGTCGATAATAGAGTTTTAAATATTATATCGACTCGTTACGTCCGCTCCGGCGACGGAAAGCATACTAAGACGCTCCGCGTTGGTAGAGCCGAGCCGCTAACCAAAACAGTAGAACGGGCTTTCTAGCCTGATTATTATACCTTTTTATTGTTTTTTTTATTGCTCAAGCTAGGAAGCTTGAGCTACTTTTGGAGATGTTATTACGCGTCTTTTTCCGAAATTGCAATTTCGGAAAGAGAGAATGGAACCCGCCCTTACTTTTATGTATTTCACAGCTTTATAGCTTATTAACAAATTTTTCCTTAACTTACGCCTTCAAGAATTCTGAAAAAATTACGATAACTATACTTATAATATGTGATTCTAAAGAATTTGACTATGAAACGCTTAATACTGTCGCTTTTTATACTCGCTCTGGCGGCTACTCAGCTTGACGCCGGTCCTTACGACTCGACTCGCTACCGCTTCGGCGTCTGGGGCGATTATTATATGAACTTCCACTATCCAAAGCTGAATCATATCGAGGGAATAACCGCTCAGCCGGCGGATTTTTCTTCTCTGCCTTGGCTCGGCTACGCCGGAGGCGTCGTGTTTGAGTACCCTCTGCTGAACGATTTCCTAATTTCGTTTAAGTTGGGACATTACGCCAAAAACGGCATCGTAGTTTTAGAAAGCGCGTCCGACCAAACTATTTACTCTTATCTAAATATTGTCGGTCTGGAGCCGACTTTTAAATATCGGCTTTTTGACGAGTTCTATTTCAATTTCGGCTATACCATAGGCGTTTTATACGACGCGAAGTATAAATTGGATTTAGGCTACAAAGGAATCGACTTAATCGACGGGGAATTCAACAACGCTTATCCGCTCTACGCGGATATAGCGGCGGGATTCGGCTACGATATATTTTTCAACGACAGGAGGACTTTTTTAATAACGCCCGAAGTTTCTTATTCGGTGGGTCTGACGGACGTCAGCGAAGACGGATACTGGAAAGTCAACTCGTTTAGAGCGGGGCTCTCTTTTAAATATTCTCCCGCGCCTACGATTTACGCGACGAGAGAGAGATTCCACATCGACACGGTTGAGAAAAAATCAATTGAGTACATAGTTGAAACGATTGAACCGGGAGTAGCCGATTTCGAGAAAAGAATAGTCGAGCGCGGCGACTCGGTCCTGACTATTTGGGACGTTTACCGAACCGACACTTTATTCGTTCCGAAACCGACGACCGCCGCGACTATGGAAGTTTACGGCAAATTGCTTTCGGGAGAGTTAACGCCCGTTAATTCGATACTAATTAAAACCAGACAGCTTAAAGAGGTTTTTCCTTTGCTCATCCAGATATTCTTCGATTCCAAATCGACTAATATACCAAGCAGATACGAGTTTGTTGAGAACAAAGATTATTTCGATATTGAGGAACTAAATCCAAATCCTTTATCTTATCATAAGAATCTTCTGAATATAATCGGCTACAGAATGGAGCAAAAGACGGGAACGGAGATTAACTTAATAGGGTTTGCCGACCCAAACACGGAAGAAAATCTCTGCCCTCTGGCAAACAAAAGAGCGGAGAAAATAGCGGCTTATTTGAATGAAATTTTGGGAATCGACAAGAGCAGAATTATTCCCGAGAAACAAAAGAAAAACTGCTATCCCGCCGACGCTTTTAAAATAAACAATTTAGATTACTTCGCGGAAAACCGGAACGTTAGTCTTTACGGTTCGGTTAGCGCTTTGAAACCGATAGAATTAGGCTTTCGCAAAGAAGCTTTGACAGTCGCGCCGGAAGAAATTATATTCGACTTCTCGGCGAGCGATTTTTCCCAAATTGATTACTGGAACTTTAAACTGAAGCAAGGCGATTTTGTTTTCTACGACATAAAAGGCGACGGAGAGACGAAAAAGATAAAATACGCTTTCCAAAAAGAATTGGTGGAATATTTGGACTTTGACCGACCGATAACCGCGGAGTTTTACGCTTTCAACGAGCGGGGAGAATACACTTCGGCGACGAAGTCGCTTAATCTGGTTATTGATTCTATAAATCAAAAAGTAACGTCGTTAAAATTCGTTTTATTCGATTACGGCGAGAGCGATTTGACGGAAAAAGCTAAAACGCTAATCGGCTTGTATTGGAACGACATACAACGAGCCGAACATATTACTATAAAAGGATACGCCGATAAATACGAACGGCAATTCGAATCCGGCTTTTTGCCATTGGAAAGAGCTTTGAACGCCGCTTATTATATTCGCCAGAAACTGCCGACCGCGGTCGTAAAAGAAGCCGTCGCCGGCGACGAGAAACAGCCCGACTGGATAGATTCGCAAGACCTGCCGGAAGAGCGCAAATTATCCAGAACCGTCGAAATCCGTCTTTTTTATACTATAGATGGATTGTAGAGTTGTTTTTATTATATCTCCGTTCTGAAAGAAGTATTCATAAATTTTCATTTGGAATTACGCGTAATATTGCGTATAATTATACGTAATATTATTCGCAAGATATAAGGAAGTAAAATGATAACATACGCAAAAGACGAATTGGTCTCCGCTTCTAAACTGGGGCGGAAACTGGGTAGCATCCTTAAAAGGCTTAGGGAAAAGAAAATAAAGAAAGTGGGCGTATTGAGAAACAACAATCTCGAAGCGGCTCTTATCCCGATAGAAGAATACGAAAGGCTGTTGGAGATAGTCGAGCATATTGAAACGGCAAAACAGATAGAGGAACGCGAAAAAACAGATTTGAAAGAAGCCGTCAGTATGGAAGATTTGGCTAAAGAAAATGGGATAGATATTGATGAGTTATGAAGTTTTATTCCATCCTGAAGCGAATTATAAAAAGCTTATCAAAGAAAAAGCAGAGATAATTTTTGAATAAGAATCCTTCTCCGCCCTAAAGGACGGAGATAGCGAGTTGTTCATCCGAATTGGAGCGTTTTAGAAATAGCTTATCAAGTCTTCTTTCCTTATTTTAGCGCTTTTGTTGTTTACATAAAAGCGAGGAGAAATTTGAAAGCTTGGAAAGCGGAATTGGCTTTGTTGTTCGTTACAAGCGTTTGGGGCGGGACTTTCATATTCACTAAGCTCGGTCTCGGCGACGCTTCGCCTTCGCTATATCTTTTTTTCCGCTTCTTAATCGCTTTTGTCATATCTTTGGCGCTCTTCCGCAAAAAAATAACGAAAATTAACAGAGACACGTTATTCAAAGGCGTCGTTTTAGGTCTGTTCTTCGGCGGCGGCTTTTTGCTGCAAACGTTGGGACTAAAATACACCATAGTTACCAAATCCGCTTTTATCACCGGACTATCGGTTGTTTTGACGCCGTTCGTCTTTTGGCTTTTGAAGCGAAAGAAAGTTCAACTGGGACCGAAAATCGGCGTTATCGTCGCGGCAATAGGACTATGGATTTTTACCAATCCGCGCTTCGGCTCGATTAATATCGGCGATATGATTACTATAGTATCAACTTTTTTCTGGGCGTTTTATATTGTTTATATGGACACATTCACGAAAGGCAAAGAGTCCTTCGACGAAACGGTGCAACTCGTTTTCCTTCAAATAACGACGACTATGATAATCGCGGCGCTCGGCGCTTTCGCTATCGACGGGGCAAGCGTTAGAATAGAATTCACGAGCTTCCTGATTATCTCGCTCGCTTACAACGGCATACTAGCTTCCTTCGTCTTGACGTTTATTCATACCAGCTTCCAAAGATATACTACGCCCGTAAAGGCGGCTTTGATATTCTCGTTGGAGCCGGTCTTCGCGGCGTTCTTCGCAGTTTTGGCGATGCAAGAAATCCTATCGGTCAGAGGCTATATCGGAGCCGCGGTATTGTTCTTGGGCGTTTTAATCGCGGAGTTGGGAGAACCTTTGGCTATGCGCTTCAATAGGAAAATCAAAGCGGGAGAGTAGGGGATAAATAATCTTATTCTCATTCCAAAATTTCAATTTCGGAATGAGGGGAATACCGGTGAAAATACGCTTTTCCTTAAAAGACACGGGGTTACAAATCTTTGATAACGTGCTTGACGACGCCTTGAATTTCGAAACGCCAGAACGGTTTTATTTCGATTGGAAGGAAGTTTTTGTTCGCGGAGAAGAGGTATATAGCGCCGTCGATTACTCTAAGCGTTTTTACGGCTAACTCGCCGTTTACGGCGGCGATAACGACTTTTCCGTTTTTGGGTTCTTCGCTCGAATCGACCACTAGAATATCGCCGGCGTCTATTCCTTCCTCTATCATACTGTCGCCGACCACTCTGACCAGATAGGTGTTTTTTGGATTTGGCGTCAAATACGCTTTGAGGTCTATTTTTCTTATTCCGCTACCGTTCTTCTTAGCTAATCCGAGCGGTATAGCGGTTTTATAGACTTCTGTCTCAAAGGCGTACTTAGCGCTCACCTTTATCGTTTTGTCTATTTTTGTTCCCATAAGCTAAAGCGAATGAATTACTTTTGTTACAAGCCCGAGTATTTCGAATTTGACGTAGGGATTGATTTCCATAGGCAGAAATTGATTGTTAGTCGATTGAAGAAAAGCTTCTCCGTCGAAGACCCTATAGACTTTCAACGTCAATTCCTCGTTGCATCGCGCTACGACAATTTTGCCGTCTTTAGGTTCGAGCGACGAGTCGAATATAACCAAATCGTCGTCTCGGACGCCCAAATCCGCCATAGCGTCGCCGCAGACTTTTGCGAAAAAAGTCGCCGCCGGATGTTTGACGAGAAATTCGTTAATGTCAACCTCTTCGTCCTTCTCGCTGCCGACCGAAACAGGCGTTCCGGCGGAAACGGACATAGAATAAAGAGGCGCTTTCTCGCCCGCTCCCGGCTCTAAAGCGAAAACTTCTTTTAGTTCCATATGTCTTTTAAAGTATTTATTTAGAATTCCCCCCGAAAGTTTGAGCTAATATAAGGGAAATTCCTCAAAATTCCTAACAATTCTTGTTTTCTATCCTTATCTTGCGATTATGACGAAGACAAAAAAAGTAATTATATATACGGACGGCTCAAGTTTAGGCAACCCGGGACCGGGTGGTTGGGCGGCGGTTCTAATTTACGGACCGAAGCGCAAGGAGATTAGCGGCGGTTTTCGCTCGACCACCAATAACAGAATGGAGCTTTACGCGGCTATTCGCGGCTTGGAAGCGATTAAGCGAAGCGACAAATGGACGATTGAATTGCACACCGATTCGCGCTACTTAGCCGACGCCGTCAACAAAGGCTGGCTGGAAAGCTGGCGAAGACGCGGCTGGAAAAGAAAAAGCGGCGAAATCCTGAATTTGGACTTATGGAAAAGATTTTGGAAAGCTTACGAGGCGAGAAAAATGGAAATCGTTTGGGAGCGGGGGCATTCCGGCGTAAAAGAAAACGAACGCTGCGACGAGTTAGCCAAGAAAGCCGCCCAAGAGCCAAATTTGCCTCGAGATGAAGAGTATGAGAGGTATTATGGGAATAAAAAGGGATGAGGATTTAATTTAGTAGGAGTTTTGGGCGACTTCTTCTGCAAATAACGATTTTTGAGCAATTGTATCGTCTTCTCCGTGATTGTGATCTTTAATATTTTTGTCCAATTCAAAATTACATACTAAAGCTTCTACTATTCTATTTCTATTTTCAATTTTACCGCCCGAATGATAGAAATGGTCTCTTGTGATTATGTTGAAATTGTCCCAATATTTATTTATCATTTCGTTGTTACGGAAGTCGTTGTGATGCCAAGTAGAAAGGATAAAATAAGCGTCCGTCTCTTTTAATTGGTTGAACAATAATTCTTCTTCCTTTTCGGACCAGCCGTTGTAATAATCTACATAACGTCCGAGATACGGAGGATCGCAATATATAATATCGCCCTTTCTAGCCTTAGGTATAACTTTATGAAATTGCTCGTTCAGAAATATCCATTCCTTTCCAATTCTTCTCTTTGCTTTATAGGCTTGATTTACAATTTTAGTAATGTAAGATTTCGAAAATCTATTTGGTTTTTTACAAAACGGTATATTCCATTCCCCTTTTTTATTGAATCTCATCATTCCGTTAAATGCGGCTCTAGAAAGAAAAATGAAATCTAACGACGACCCTTCTTCGTTAAATCTATTTTTAACGAATCTGTAATGAACGTAGCCGTCTTCTTTTGCGTTTCTTAAATTCTCGCCTTCTTTTTTTAAGTATATCCTCACGGTTTCAGGAGTTATGTCGTTGTTTTGTAGCTCTTTGTAGAACTTTATGATATGAGGATTTATATCGTTTAGTATTGCTTTCTCAAAATTCAAATTTAGAGCGACAACTCCGGTTCCCAAAAAAGGTTCTACCCAACGTCCGCTTGAACTTGGAGCAATCGATTTTATCCACGGGACTAATTTTGTTTTAATACCCTGGCTTTTTATAGGCGGCACGCAAACTTTCATAACGTTTTCTTTCTTTTTTTAGCTCCTTTTAATATAACTTTTTTGAATAAATCTTTTCTTCCTTTGAACTCTAAAAAATCCCAAATATTAGTAATTTTTACCGTCTTGTCTTTTTTAACCATAGTGGCTTCTCCATAGTTCATCCAGTATTCGTCAAACCATTCCTCGCCTAAATTACTGAATACGCCATTTTCATTTTTCAAATCTTTAATGTCCTTAATAGAACCAATATTTGCAGTATTGCCCGACCCTCTACTATCGCTTGCTATTTTCCATTTTTCCGCTACGAAAAAGTCAAAATCTTTAATTATGGAAGTTAAGGAAACCAATTTATCGACAGTTCTAATTCGCTTTTTATTAAAGGAGTTTCTAAACTCTTCTTTGCATTCGTTCAGCTCTTTAACGCGATAAATTTCAGTTTCTCCAAGTTTATCGGAATAATCAATTTTCGAATAAATAATACCTAAACAATAATGCCCAAGATATTGATTATATGGAAATTGTATGTTCTTATCTTTATTCCTTTCTTTGAAATAACCGCCGTGGCTCCCTAACGTGAAGCCTGCGGTCTTGTCGTTTCGTCTGTAAGTAGTTTTTAGATCTAATGCAAACTTAACGTCGTCGTTGTTCTTATAAATGAACGTTAAATCAGGATAGTAATTCTGTTTTTCCGCTAGTATAATTTTGTAATCATTTTCTTCCGCAAATTTTAAAATCAACGGGAAAATGTGGGTTTCAAGGATTTTCGATACAATTTTTGTATCCGGCGATATCGTATATATATTCTTATAAATATCTATAAATCCTTTAATCGTCCAGCTACCGTCGTCCGAAGAAACATAATCCTTGAGTTCTAATACAAATTTTTTTAGATTGTTTGAAAATTCTCTTTTATACTTTTTCTTTTCCAATAATTTCATTTTTTTCGTTTAGTGATTTTTGATAATCAGATATTATAAAATATTTGAGTCATTTACAAATAAAAATAATAATTGTCTTATCAAGTAAAAAGGACGAACGATTCCGTCCGTCCCTTTAAATTATGAAGTCAACTTGTTTGAATTTGTATTGATTGTGTCGCTTAATTCCTGACTTCGCTAGAACTTGCCGAATTTAAAGGCGCAGTTAATCGATAATCCGCTAAAATCGGCGTCGCTCGAATGCGGAATGTTTAATCCGCCGATAAATCTATAGCTCGCGCCCACTTCCATTCGAAAGAACTTCAGGAAATTGATTTCGGCGCCAATTCCCGGCTCGAATATGAAGAAACCGGACGATTCGTATTCTCCGTCAATATCTTCTTCCATTAAGTCTAGTTCCGGCGTATAGCTTAGTCCGCCGCCGCCTATTAGCGACGACATTATTATATGCACGACTTTGTTAGGCTTGTAGGCGTATTGCAGATATAAACCGCCCCAACCGGCTCTGGCGTAATAATTTGTATCTACGTCTTCTTTGTAGCCTTCGACTAACGGACTAGAAACCAGACCGTAACCGCCGCCGCCGATGGAAAAGGAGTGGTCGATTATCCAGCCGCCTCTTCCGCCGATTAAAATGGCGTTATGGTCGAAAAGTCTCGAATATTTCATTTCAAGAGCGCCGTAACCGCCGTGAGTTACGTCTTCGCCGCCAAAAATTGTTTCTGCCTTATCTTTAGCAAGCGCTTGCGTAGCTATTAATAACGCGATTAGGACTAAAAATTTTGACTTCATTATCCTTTCTCCCAACTTTTATTTCACATAATCCAAACTCATCTAATCGAAATAAATTTCTTATTTTTGATATTCTACGAATTGCAATTGTATTTGTTTCATAAATTAATGTTATGTTAAGTATGCTGGAATTAGATTTAAACGACCAAGAAAAAAGGAGACTGGAAGAGCTGGAAGAGCTTGAAGAAGCTGGAATTAATCCGTATCCTCACAAATTTGAAAAGACTCATTCCGCTAATGAAATATTGGATAAATTTTCCGACGATAACCCTGACGAATTAAGCGAAGTCGCCGTCGCCGGAAGAATTATGAGCATCCGAAAAATGGGCAAGGCGAGCTTTTGCCATATGCAAGACCAGAGCGGCAAGATACAGATATATCTGAAGAAAGACGACTTAGCCGAAATGTACGAGCATTTCAAGAAGCGTTTCGATATTGGCGACATAATCGGCGTTAAAGGATTCGCTTTCAGAACGAAGATGGGCGAAATTTCCGTTCACGCGAAAGAGTTGCGCTTGCTGACCAAATCGCTTAGAATACTTCCCGTGAGAAAGGAAGAGACAGACGAAAAGGGGAACAAAATAGTCCACGACGCTTTCGCCGACGTTGAGTTGCGTTATCGCAGAAGATACGTGGATTTAATCGTAAATCCCGAAGTAAAAGAGACTTTCGTGAAAAGGTCGAAAATCATCGCCGAAATACGCGACTATTTCAATTCGAGAAACTGGCTGGAAGTGGAAACGCCGATATTGCAACAGATATACGGCGGCGCTACGGCGCGACCGTTTATCACGCATCATAACGCTTTGGACGTGGACTTCTATTTACGAATAGCCGACGAATTGTATCTTAAAAGGTTAATCGTAGGCGGCTTCGAAGGCGTTTACGAGATAAGCAAGAACTTCAGGAACGAGGGAATGGACAAGATGCACAATCCCGAGTTCACGGCGCTGGAAATTTACGTCGCTTACAAGGACTACGAGTGGATGATGGAAATGACGGAGAACCTTATTAACGAAGTCGCCAAGCGAGTCAACGGCGAGGAGTATATAGAATACGCGGGCAAGAAAATTAATTTGGAACTGCCTTTCAAAAGGGCGAAAATGTTCGATTTATTCGAAGAATATACAGGAAAAGACATAAGAGGTAAAAGTCGGGAAGAACTTTACGAAATAGCCAAAGACTTGGATTTGGAAGTTGAGAAAGATTTCAGCAAGATGAAGTTATACGACGAGATATTCAGCGAAAAAGTCGAACCGAACTTAATCGAGCCGACCTTCGTAGTTGATTATCCCATTGAATTGTCTCCCTTGGCTAAAAAGCATCGTTCAGGCGAAGAAAAGATAGTGGAGAGATTCGAATTATTTATCAACGGTTTTGAAATCGCCAATGCCTTCACCGAATTGAACGACCCGAGAGACCAAAGGGAAAGACTGGAAGAGCAAGCCAGAATTAGAGCCGCCGGCGACGACGAAGCTATGATTGTCGATGAGGACTTCCTTTACGCGTTGGAAGTGGGGATGCCGCCCACGGCGGGATTAGGAATCGGCGTCGATAGGCTGGTTATGCTTCTAACCGGAGCGACGACAATCAGAGACGCCGTGCTGTTCCCGCAAATGAGACCGGAAAAGAAATCCAAGCCGTCGCCCGAGCCTGCGTTTAAAGAAATGGGCGTCCCGGAAGAATGGATAAGACACTTAATAAAAATGGGATTCGAAACAGCCGAAGATTTAAAAAAGGAACATCCGAACAAGCTTTTCAACGATATGGCGGTTTACAGAAAAAAGAACAAGCTCGACATAAAATTGCCTTCTAACAAAGAAGTTAAAAAGTGGCTTAAATAAATAGCGGGGATAATATGTTTCAAGACGCCTTCGATATAATTAAAGAGAAATTCGGCTCGTGGGGAAACGATTTGGTAAATATTCTACCTTATTTTTTCGTTTCGCTTTTAGTATTTTTTATTTTCGCTTTGATAGCTAAAATTTCCAAGAAAATTACGCAAAAGGCGCTGGGTAGATTAACTTTCTCAAAATCGGTCAACAAGTTAATATCAAATCTGATTTTTCTGACTATATTGATTATAGGCGCCGTCGTAGCTTTGGGAGCTTTAAAGTTGGAGAAAACGGTAACGTCGGTTTTAGCCGGCGCCGGTATCGTCGGTTTGGCTTTAGGCTTCGCTTTTCAGGATTTGGCTTCTAATATTATTTCCGGCGTAATACTTTCTATTCGCAAACCTATTAATATCGGCGACTACATAGAGGCGAAAGGATATTTTGGACGAGTGATGGATATTAGATTGCGCTCGCTCGAGATGCACAATCTCGACGGACAAATAGTCTATATCCCGAGCAAGGAAGTTTTGCAAAATCCGATTACGAATTACACCCAAATGGGCAAACGCAGAGTCGTTTTAGACGTTGGCATCTCTTACGGGGATAACCTTGAAAAAGTAAGGAAAGTAACCTTAGAAGCTATTGACGAAGTGGAAGGCATCTTGAAAGACGAACCGGTAGAGTTTTACTATAAAGAATTCGGAGATAGCTCGATTAATTTTATCGTCAGGTATTGGGTGAATTTCGAGAGACAGCCGGATTATTTGCAGTCGGTTAGCGATTCGATAATGAACATAAAAGCTAAATACGACGAGAACGATATTACTATACCGTTCCCGATTTCGACTTTGGATTTCGGAATAAAAGGCGGCGAGAAACTTCACGAATCTTTGAACGAGTTGAGCGAGTTTAATTTTAAAGATAGCAACGGAAGTTGATTAGATTTTGCCGATATGAAAGAAGACGAATTAAATTTTGAGCAAGCTGGACGGAAAAAGAAGAAACCGTCGTCGATAATAAATATACTTTTAATCGTAGCGACTTTTTTTACGACTTCGATAGCCGGAGTCTTGTGGGCGGGCAAGGATTTTACCGACCTGTCCAACATTCATTTGGGATTCGCTTACGCTATATTGATTGTAACTTTTTTAGGAGCGCACGAGTTCGGACATTACATAGCGTCGCGAGTTCACAAAGTGGACGCTACTTTGCCGTTTTTTATTCCGTTCCCGCCCGCGCCCAATTTGCCGAGTATATTCGGAACTTTCGGCGCTGTAATCAAAACTTATTCGCCTATACGCTCTCGCAAAGCTTTGTTCGACATAGGAGTAGCGGGACCTATCGCGGGCTTTGTCGTAGCGTTCGCCTTTTTGATTTACGGGCTTTCGACTTTGCCCGGCAAAGAGTTCATCTACAATATTCATCCCGAGTATTTAACCGAATTCGGCGGGAAAATACCTGAAACGAGCTTGCACTTTGGCGACACTTTGCTCTTTTGGATTAGCGCGAAACTCTTCGCTAATCCGGACGGCTTTCTGCCGCCGATGAACGAAATTTATCACTATCCTTTTCTGAACGTCGGCTGGTTCGGTTTGTTCGTAACGACTTTAAATTTAATACCCATCGGTCAGTTGGACGGCGGACACGTAGCCTACGCTATGTTCGGCGAGGAAAAACAATACAAAGTCGCCAATATCGCTTGGAAAATTATGATGGCGATAGGGATAGTTGGATTGCTGGGAATATTATACGATTTTATGTCCTTTGATTATCCCGACAAAACTTATCAGTTTTTCAAAGATTTGCTCCTGCCGCCTCTGAAATTTATTAAAGCAAAGGTCCCTTGGTTGCTGCAGTGTTGGCCCGGATGGCTCTTTTGGGGATTGATAGCTAGATTTTTCATTAAGTTGCGGCATCCTCCTTTAATTGAACACGGCGAACCGCTAGATTCAAAAAGAAGAGCAATTGGTTGGTGCGCCTTCGTAATTCTTTTCTTGAGCCTATCTTATAACGGCATATACTTTATTCAGTAAAAACATATGCTATACAGTATCCGATTTATTTGATAAGGCTAATTATTTTTTTTATATTGTCAAATCTAAGAAACAGTGTTAAAAAATAAACAGAGGTAGATAGTAATGGGTGAAAAGGTAGAAAATTTAGCTTTAACGAATCCTTTGTCGAAAATAATTGATAAAGGCCCTAAGGATTTTACTAGAGAAGACTTAATTAAAGTTATAGAAGAAAAAGAGATAGAAAGAATCACCTTCCATTATACGGGCGTTGACGGAAAAATAAAAGAATTAAAACTGCCGGTAAATAGCAAAAGATACGCGGAGCTAGTTTTAACCGAAGGCGAGCGAGCGGACGGCTCCTCGTTGTTCAAAGGAATGGTTGACCCCGGCAAATCGGATTTATACGTAGTTCCCAAATACAGCACGGCTTTTCTTAATCCTTTTGTGGAAGGCAGTTTGGATTTCGTTTGCCGTTTTATCAATCCTCAAGGCGAGTTGGCGGAGTTCCCGCCGGATAACATTCTTCGCCGAGCGAGCGATATGTTAAAGGACAATACGGGATTCGATTTGCACGCTTTGGGCGAGCTGGAATTCTTTCTTTTAAGCGACCCGGAAAACAGAACGTTTCCGCTTCCTAAGCAAGCGGGCTATCACGCCAGTTCGCCGTTCGTTAAGAACAACGAAGCTCTAAACGAAATGCTCAGGCTGATAACGCAAATAGCGGGGAACGTAAAATACGCTCACAGCGAAGTTGGCTTTTTGTCTAGAGTGGAAAGCGAATTAGAAGAAATCGACGGCAAAATGGCGGAACAAGTGGAAGTTGAATTCCTGCCGACGCCTATAGAAGAAACGGGCGACTCGCTGGTGTTGGCGAAATGGATTATTCGCAACGTAGCTTATAAACACGATTGCGTCGCTACTTTCGCTCCGAAAATTGAAGTCGGGCACGCCGGCAACGGAATGCACGTTCATCTTGCTTTAATGAAGGACGGCAAGAACGCGATGGTCGATTCAAACAACCAATTGAACGAAAATTCCAAAAAAGTAATAGGCGGTTTGTGTAAATACGCTTCTAGCTTGAACGCTTTCGGCAATACGGTAGCCGGTTCTTATTTAAGACTGGTGCCGCATCAAGAAGCGCCGACAAAAGTATGCTGGAGCGAGATGAACCGCAGCGCGTTGATTCGCGTGCCGCTTGGATGGAACGAAGTCGAAAATTTAGCGTCAATAGTCAATCCCAACGAAAAGCTGCCCGAAACAAAGTTCGATTCAAGGCAGACCGTCGAGCTTAGAAGCCCAGACGGAAGCTGTAACTCGCATTTGCTATTGTCCGGAATTACTATGGCTGTCGATTGGGGATTGACCAACGGCGAAGAAGCTCTTAAAATTTCCGACAAATGTTACGTAGCCGGCAATATCCACGACGAGGACAACGAGTTAAACTTGGAAGAAATCGCCGAAAGTTGCGAAGATTCCGCCGACGTATTGCTCGAGCATAGGGATATATTCGAAAGGAAAGATATTTTCCCCAAAAACGTAATAGACTTCATTGCTGAAAAGTTAAAAGAAGAGGAAGATAGAGATTTACATAAACGATTGATGTCGCTTTCGGACGAAGAAAAAGTTAAAGAGTCGAGACGAGTTATGCACAAGGATTTGCATAAACATTAAATCGCCCTTAACGTTTGGGCTTGAAGTCGGGTTTTTCTTCTTTTTCCCAGAATTCCGGCGAGTTGACTTTTTTGTAAGAATCCTCGCTTTCGATGATAGATTCGATACTATTATCGGCGGGGATTTTTTTATGAATTTCCCGACTAGAAGTATAGCCCGCGTCTCCTATAAAAGACGCGAGCCATACGAAAGTCAATATTGCTAAAACTGCTTTCATAGTTAACTAAACTAGTCGTTGATTGGGTCTCTCTTAGGCTTCCAATCGGGCGGGTCGTCCCAAGGTTCTACAACGCCGCAATTCGGGTCGTAGGTTTCCTCGAAATACTGAACCGCGTCTTGCTGAAGGTTTTCGTCGTAGTACACGTCTTCGACGACTTGCTGGTTTTCTTCGTAGATGTAGATTAGGTCGTCGGCAGTGTACTGAGTTCCCGTTCCCGGTATCAACAATTGAAGATACCATAAAATAGCGATTAAAATATCCATTTTTACCCCCTATAATAATAAATAAAAAACGAATTTAACGGCTATAGTTCCAACTGGCGTGCCATATAAAACAGAAGAGCTTTAAAAAAGGGGAGTCTAAGGGTTTTTGCTCCTTTCGGCAAACCAATGACGCTGTAAACGCTTTAACATCTATAATTTGCAAGTTCGGTAAAAAAAGCAATGCTTTAACGATTAGTTTTAAATAAATGGTATGGGTTTTGCTTAAAAGGAAACAAATAGGTTTATTTTAGCCAATGCGGCTAATTATTTAACCAATTGAAAAATGGTAGGATATGCGAAAGATGAAAAATAAAAGCTTGACTGGGGCTATAATCGCGATTATAGTAACGGCGATTTGTATTTTTCAAACGCCGTTGTTAGCGAAAGGGCGCTTGGATAGTTTGACCAAGTCGCTTCAAGCCGCTGATTACGAGGACAGCGCCGAGATATATAATGAAATATCCGAAAAGTATTTAGCCGAATCCCCCAAAAAGAGCATAGCTTTCGGCAAAAAGGCTTTGATGGTCGCCGAAAGAAACAACGACGAAGCCTTAAAAGCCAGAGCCTATATGTCTATCGGAGCCGGGTTCGAGTTTCAAGAGCAATACGATTTGGCTTTGTCTTATTACAAAGACGCTTTGTCGATTCAAAAGAAAATTGGCGACCAAAAAGATATTTCGAGGTCTCTAAACAATATCGGGGTTTTATATCAAAAAGCGGGGAATTTAGATTCAGCCGCCAAATATTATGAAATAGCCTTGAATATTAAAGAGAAATTTAGCAATTACGAAGAGATAGCTAAAACGCTATATAACTTGGGTTCGGTTTATTCAATAAAGGGAGAGTATAACAAAGCCATAGAATTTTTTAATAGACTGCTTAAAATACAAAAGAGACTTTCGAACAAAGAAGAACTCGCGAATGTTCACAACTACTTAGCCTATTCTTACCAAAAAGTTGGCAAATACGACGCCGCTTTAAACAATTATTTGTCTGAATTGAAATTACGAGAGGAACTGAATCAAACCGAAAACGTCGAGAGATTCTTCTCGAAAATCGGGAAAATATACTACCAGATGCAGAATTACGAGAAGGCTATCGAATATTATAACAAAGCTTTGTTGATTGTTAAAGATAAAGACGAGGAGATGGAAACGGCGAAGACTCTATCGAATCTAGGCAACGTTTATTACGAGGCAAAAGACTTTCGGGAAGCTTTGGAATACTATAAAAAATCGTTAAAAATAACGGAGGACAAAGAGCAGTCCAGCGAAGACTTTAAATTGAGCGACAACGCCTTAAGGGGCAAGGCAATTCTTCTTAACAACTTGGGTTTGGTTTATAAAAATTCCGGCGATTACGAAAAAGCGCTAGTTTATTGCAAAAGAGCAATTGAACTGAAAGACTCGATAAGCGAAGACAGCGACATTTTCTATCCGCTCACAAGCTTAGCCGAGATTTATTTGAAATTGGACAAACCCCAAGAAGCGCTAAATAACCTCGAAAAATCACTCGATATAGCCGAGCGAAAAGACAATATAAATTTAAAGAAAATCGCCCGAAAATTGCTCTACGAAGTTTACGCGAAAATCGGCGATTACGAACATGCTCTTGAAAACCATAAGAAATACTCCGCTCTAAAGGACAGCATCTTGAACAAAACGACTAATAAGATAATTTCGGAGATGCAGGTCAAATACGAGACGAAAAGAAAAGAGCAGGAAAACAAAGCTCTGAAACGCGTAAACGAGACTCAGCGAAATTATTTTATAGTAATATCCGCTCTGATACTAATTATTTTAGGCGTTCTATATAGTAGATACAGAGGCAAGCAAAAAGCCAACAAGATGTTGCGCGATATGAACAAGCAAATCAAAAAGCAGCACGGCGAGTTAGAATACATGTTTTCGCAATTGCAAGCGAAAGAAGAGCGATTGCGAGAAGCCAACGCCACAAAAGACAAATTCTTTTCAATAATAGCGCACGATTTGAAGAATCCCTTGCAAGCTATAACCTTGTCGGCGGATATGCTGAAGAACAAATATAGATACATGGAAGCCGAGCAATTGGTTTCGCTAATCGGTAACATCAATAACGCCGGCGAGCATCTGTCCTCGCTTTTGGAAAATCTGCTGCAATGGTCGAGAACGCAGAACGGAAAAATCAAGTATTATCCAGAGGAAATAGATTTAAAGGTCGTGGCGAAAGAGAACGTACAACTGATTTCCGCTTACGCCGAAAAGAAAGGCGTAAAAGTAAAAAGCGACATCGCCGCTCAAAAGAGAGCTTTTATCGACAAAAACATGATAAGCACCGTATTCCGCAATTTGATTTCCAACGCCGTTAAATTTACCGAGGAAGACGGAGAGGTCAACTTGTCGGTAAACGAAAAAGATTTGTTTTACGAGGTGGCGGTAAAGGACACCGGAGTCGGCATAAGCGAAAAAGACTTAGATACATTGTTTAGAATAGACGCTCATCGCACAACCAAAGGCACCCGCGACGAAAAAGGCACTGGCTTGGGCTTGATTTTATGCAAAGAATTCGTCGAGATGAACGGCGGAAGGATTTGGGCTGAAAGCGAGCTTGGCGAAGGCTCGACATTCTATTTCACCGTCCCGAAATTTATGAAAGACAAAAACAAAGGACCGAGAGACGACGTTAATATCGTTAATATGAATTAAGCGAGCGTTATCGGAACGCTCTCTTACTTTTTCCCGCATCCGACGAGCTAAATCTCGTCGCAATTGAACGACTTTTTATATCATTCCGAAATTGGAATTTCGGAATGAGGGATAGAGATAGAAGACTTGTTCTGCCGTTCTATCTACGGCTAATCAGAGTTTAAGGTGACAGGCGCTAACGATAGGCGGATAACCGACACGCTTTAGCGGTCGGATATCCTTTTTCGGCGATATCGAGCGATGGCAAATAGTTAAAGAGACTGTCTCGAAAGCAATAAATTCATACACGGGGGGCAAGCCCCGTGTGCTTCCAAAGTAAATCAGCGTAAAGCGATGGAATATAAACTTATCAGTCAATATTGAAAGGACGCATCGGGGCTAGCCCCGATGTAATATTTAAGTTTTTTAGGCAGTCGCTTCAGTTGTCGGCTTTCGTCAAGCGGCTTCTTAGCGTTAGCGGAAAGCTAAAGCTTTCCGTTTCCTTGGATTGCGAAGACGGGGGCGTCTTCGCTACTCTGTTTTGAAAAAATAAAAATAATATTTGGATTGTATAAATTTTGTTTTTATATTTGTATTGGAATGTTATAAGTTCATATATATATATGATTTACAAAAACAAATAGAGGAGGCGTAAATTTGCCGGACATAATAGTTATAGAATGCCAAAGATTAAAACTGCCAAAATAAAGGACCGGCGAGAGTAAGCCGCGTCGCCGGTCCAATTATTGCGTCAACGCGCGTTCCCGAGTTTAAGATGTTATATTCGCGTTATAACTGCGGCTCGGGAACGCCGCCTATAATAACAATTACAAATTTAATAAAAAGGAAAGAGTTATGAAAAAGATAATTTTGTTAATAATAGGTTTAATGTTTTTATCGTTTGTAATTTTGAAATCGCAACCAGCTTGCGAGCCTTGTTCATCTCAAACTACTTGGGCAAATGCACCTGTTAGTGTTTTACACGTTGTAATATCTGGTTCGGGATGCGAATTTGACGTTGAATACCAAACAATATTCTGCCTGACAGATGGAACTTGTAATTTTAGAATATTAAAACTCTACAATATTTTGGAGGCTTGCGACGGTTATGGTCCATTGGAATTACTAGAACAAGCGGCGCTGCAAATTATAAAAAACGATGGTATGTTCAAACAATGCTGGCCATCTGGCTCTGGAGATTGTGTAGAACAAACTAGAGAGTGGTCCGCGGCTTGCTGGAAGTGGAAAGGAAACGTTGGTCCAGGACCGGGAACTACAGCTACGCTTAAGCCTTGCGAAACAGAGTCCTGTTGCGAATCCTATTATATGATTTGTAATGAAGGAGGAGCAATTATTGTTTATAAAACATATACAGAGGCAACTCATCCTTGCGTGAATCCCGGTCCTGAGTGCTTTATAAGATGTGATTCTGGAGAAAAATAAGGAGTAAAATATGAAAAAAATAATGTATATAATCGTGATGGCGTTAATGTTAACGATTATTTCGTCGGAGCAAAAATTAGACGCCAAAACAATATCGTTTGACGAAATTAAATACAAAACGTTTATTTATTATAACTTAGAAGATAATTATGTTAAAAGATTTTACGAAGGATATTCTCTTAAAGAATACTTGCCGGTTAAAAAAGTAAAAGAGATAAAAAATAATCTGGAAACAATAAGGAATGATAGCCAAGCTAAAATAGAAAATTTCGATTGTTTCAACGTCGATATAAGAATTTATCCGAATCCCGCTAGTAGTTATTTTAACGTTTCGCTAAATTCTGACGACGATATTAAGGAAGTGAAGATAGAGATAATAGACAAATTGGGAAGAACTATTCGCGTTTACAATCGCGAAGGATTGAAAGGAAAAAATAAAGTTAGAATAGATTTAAGCGGCGTTGAGAAAGGTAGCTACATAGTTAGAGCGGCAATAGGCTCGGCGATGAAAACGGCAAAATTAATCGTTTATTAGAGAAGGATAAAAGGGGAGGGAATAAATTCTCTCCCCTCGAATTTTCAATAAAAATCGGAGGCTTAATAAAATGAAACGAAATATAATGTTATCAATATTAATATTTACCGCTTCTTTCGCCGTTTGTTTTTCCCAGTTAGTTCCAAAATGGGAAATTGGCGCAGCGTCATTTACTCATAATGAATACAGATACGACGGATACCAATTTAATAAAATAGCGGGAACGAGTGAAAACGATATTATCGTTTTAGGTCAAAGTTACAATGCTGAAAATGGTTATTTTCCTGCAATTTGGCGTTTTAAAAATAAAGCCGACGAAAGAGAAATATTATATACAGACACAACTAAACAAGATAAAGGCCCCGATATCGCTACTCACGAGTTTAGGTCAATCGCGAAACCCGCACATAACTACATAATCGCCGTCGGGGATTCTAACAAATATCAAGGAGAGTTTAAAGTCGAAGGAAAATTCGGCGAAGCTTGGCAAGAGTTTTATTTTAGAACTGGTTTTATGTTAATCTCAACCGACGGCGGCGAAAGTTGGAATAAAACAACGCTCGATTCTAACACCAAGTTAAACGAGGTAAGAATGCTCGATAACGACTATGGGGTAATACTCGAGGAAGGTTGGGAGAATTATTACAACCAAAGAGAATTAATAAATAACGACACTTTGCTAATAACTAAAGACGGATGGAAAACATACGAACAAATAAAACTTCCAGAAACAATAGAATATCCGGACGATATTTTCATTTTATCAAAGGATACGTTGGCTATTTTATGCTGGGACGCGGACACAAAACGAACGTTTATTATTTTTTCCTACGACGGCGGCAAAAATTGGGAAGACGAATTTTACTTCGACGAAACCGTTCGTATTCAGGATATTGAATTTATAGGAAACAAAGCTTACGCCGTTGGATGGTACGAACCGAGTTTATTGTCCGACACCGTTACTAATCCTTATGTTGATATTTCCGTTCAATTTCCTTATATCGCTTATAGCGAAAATCGCGGACGTTCTTGGAGAAAACTCGAAAGCTTTCCAGTAGAAATTAACGATATAATTAAAGATTACGGACATAGGTTATACAGCGTTGATTTTTGCGACAGTATAAACGGTATCGTAAGCGGATTTAGCGACAGTGCGAATCCTTACGTTTTTAAAACGACCGACGGCGGCGAAAGTTGGGAACGAGAATATTTGCCCTTTAGTTATCACAATCAAGCTTTGCTTATGAATATATATTTTCCGAGAAAAAATTACGCTCTAGTTTTTAATCAATCCAGATATGTTTACAAATATGAAGGCGATAAACTTTTGGCTATGCCGAAATTTTATAAATTTAGCAACGTTCCAATAGAGAATTTGAAATTGAGATGGGCGTCGATAGAAGGGGCTAAAAATTATAGAATAAAAATTGACAGCACGAGAAAATGGTTTAGCGAATCTACCGGAATTAAAACCTATCCCGAGCCGGATTTCGAAAGTCCAATTATCGATACTACAATAGCAGATACGTCTGTACTATTTGAGAAACTTATGTACGAATCGCGCATAGTCGCTTTTGTGAAAGCTATCGGCGAGTCGAGAGAAAGTTACTGGCGTCGCTATATATTTGTAACTAATACTAGAGAAAATTATTTATATCAACCGAAGTTTGTATTTCCTAAATCTGTTACGATTATACGTGAATCGAGAGCGGAATTTAAATGGCGCGCTGTTAAGCCCGCAACCAAATATTACTTGACCATAGAAAATAAAGCTAACAGAGAAGTAATATTCAGGGATACGTTATCAGCCGTAGATACTAGCGTCGTAGTAATCGGTTTCGAGCCGAACACGGGTTATATGGCGCGTTTAGAAGCGACGAGAGGAAATGAATCATCCGGGGACTTAGCTTTTTTTATAACGGCGACGGAGTTGCCTGTTAGAGAGCGCAAAGAATACGAACCGATAACGAGTTTACGTATTTACCCTAACCCGACTTATTCTAGTATTAATCTTTCCGTGAATTTAAAAAGCCGAAGCAAAATTGAAATAGATTTGATAAATAGTTGGGGTTCAAAAATTGACAGGATATTTGGCGGTTATCAAACTGACGGTTGTCATACTTTCCGCCATGCGCCGGAACCGGATTTGCCATCGGGAACGTATTGGATACGAGCGACTATTGACGGAGAGAAGCAAGTAGCAAAGCCGGTTGTGATATTAAAATAGCTTCGAATATCATTAAACTCTTCCGTCCGCTCCAGCGGCGGAACGCATATTGAGACGCTCCGCGTCGTTTTTTCTTTGCCGCGCAGAGCGCGGGTTATTTTGGAATGAGGGGGAAGAGGGCGCTAACGATAGGCGGTAAACCGACACGCCTTAGCGGTCGGCAATCGTATCGCGGCAATATTGAGCGCTGGCAAATAGTTAAAGCTATCGGTTGCCGAAAGATTACTTTGAAATATCGCATAGTTTTTGTGCGTATAAACCAATATAATATAAAATATTTATAGAATATCTATGTTCACATGTGAACATTTTCAGCCCGCTATGTTCATATGTGAACATAGCTTAAATAATAAAAATAATATTTGGATTGTATAAATATTGTTTTTATATTTGTATCGGAATGTTATAAGTCCATATATATATATGATTTACAAAAATAAATAGAGGAGGCGTAAATTTGCCGAACATAATAGTTTTAGAAGGGCGAAGATTAAAACTGCCTAAATAAAGGACCGGCGAGAGTAAGCCGCGTCGCCGGTCCAATTATTGCGTCAAAGCGCGTTCCCGAGTTAAAGATGTTATATTCGCGTTATAACTGCGGCTCGGGAACGCCTCCTATAATAACAATTGCAAATTTAATAAAAAGGAAAGAGTTATGAAAAAGATAATTTTAATATCGATAACAATAGTCTTATTAGGATTAACTTTTAGCGCTAATAAGCTTAACGCACAGTGCGATTGCCCTCAAGACATACCGCCAACGAATATACCTTGGACTGTGGAAGGTCCCCATTATATCTTCATATACGACGACGAAGGTGACCATTGCGTTTTTGAGGCATATTATTGCTGGCGTAAAATTCTAGATTATTATCCGTCGCCGGAAATTCAAGTTGTTGTTTGTAAATATAGTCCTACGGAAGATTGCAACGAGAATTTTAATCTTTCGGTTTGGGAAATATATAAAAAATTGGGAATAAAAATAATTGAATTAAATCCAGATAATTTAGATTGGCCCGCTCCACCTTGTCCATATGGTTATCCATATTACTCAGTAGTAACTTTCGGTTGCTATGATGTATATGACGAAACCCCGTGCGGCGGTTTAGTGTATTGTAAATACTTATTTGAAGTTTGTATGAGTGCGGGTCAAAGGATAACTAAGCCATTAGGAGCGACGACGGTTGGAGACGAATGTCCGGTCGGGTGCGATAACAAATGCGGCGATTAATGATTGTAATAAAAAAGGAACTTGCTATGTCGATTACAAAATATATTTTAACAACGATAACAATAACTATAATCTTAGTTAATCCGTTGAAAGCCGAAAAGAAAATTGTTTGGCAAAATACAATATCGCGAATTTTGGATTGTCAAGTTATCGATTCGCAGAATTACGTGATAGTCGGCGACGACGGCAAGATAATCTCGACGAGCGACGGCGGTTTTACTTGGCGATGGTTAGAATGCGGTTTGAGAAATATATTTTACGGCGTAGATTTCCTCGACAAGAATACGGGCGTCGTTGTCGGCGACGGCGGCGCCTTCACCGCCACTACCGACGGCGGCGAGACTTGGCGTACAGAAACTATAGATACGACCGCGTTTTTTTCGGTCGAAATGAAGAGCAAAAACGCGATATTCGCAAGCGGAATGAATACTTGTATTTACAAATCGAGCGATTTCGGCGAGACTTGGAAAAAGGTTTTTAGCGGCGATAACGCCGTATTAGAAAACTATTTTTTCTTTAAAGACAGCATAAAAACAATAAAAGCCTATTCAAACAATAGCGATATTCATTTTGTAAACGACTCTATCGGTTTTGCCGCGGGCGTCGGACCTTTCGTTTTAAAAACCGAGGACGGCGGGGAGAGCTGGCGCAAAGTTCTGCAAAAAGGAGACAGCGCTCTATTTACGGATATCGACTTTTACGACGATAAACGCGGCGTAGCGGCGGGAGGCGATTTCGTATATAACGATTCGTTAAACTATGGGTATTTAAAAGCGAAGGCGTATTATACATTGGACGGAGGAGAAAACTGGATAGAAATGGATGCGCCGGGAGCGGGGCATTATATAGGCGCGAAGATGTTCGATAGCTCTTATATATATTTACTCGGCGGAACTCATTGGTCTCATATAACTAAAGATTTCGGTAACAGTTGGCGAAAAATTAAGTTTATCGATTACAAATACTTCAAAAACAATCTGGACACTGATAATTATAAAGATACGACCGCGGCTTGGGGATCTGATTATACGCCGACAGCTATGTCCTCCGATAACGAAGGGGTTATATTGTCTATCGACAAACAAGGAGTGATAATGAAATCGACCAATTTCGGCATAAATTATCAAACTTTAAAGAAGTTTGAAATGTATGAATTTATTGGACATTATTTTAGACGCATTCACGGTTTTGCATCGCTTTCGGAAAACAAAGCGTTATTTTTTGGCGAGGAAAGCAAAGTTTATAGAACTTCCGACGGGGGAACAAGCTGGGACATTATTTTCCCTCGTTATGAAATAAAAAACTGGGATGATAAAGAATTTTGGAGTAGTATTTCATCGTCCAACGCTTCTTTTTATACTAGTTATTTACCCGATAGCGCGAACGGTTTCATTGCAGGCAAACTCGACGGTTGGAAGCCGTCAAATACGATATTTACTTCCGACGGCGGCGAAACTTGGGATATCGTAAATAATTTGAAATCGAAGAGCCTTAGTTTTATATCAAGAGATACAGGATTCGCAATAGGTTACGATTCATTACTTTTAAAAACTGAAAATTTTGGGCTTAGTTGGGATACTCTGAGAATTTTTCATAGATCGGGCGATTATAATGAACGGCAACTTAACAATCGACCTCTACAAATAGTTTTTCCCGACTCAAGCGCCGGATATCTAATCATTAATTCAGCTTATATAAAAACAAACGATACGATTACTTATCCTACGGGTTATAAAGGGATCTCTAAGCTTTATAGAACTACAGACCGCTGGCAAACTTTCGATTCAATTTTTTGCGAGGAAACTCGCTGGCCCTTCGATAAAATTCACTTTATGGATAAAAATACGGCGTATATTTTTAGCGGCGACCATAAAACAATCTATAAAACGACCGACGGTTGCAAGACTTGGGATACGCGTATGCTTCCGGGAAATTACCATTTCGTAAACGACGTTCATTTTATAGACGAAAATTTCGGGGTCGCCGTGGGGCGGCAGGACACAATATTTACTACGCGAGACGGCGGAAAATCTTGGGAAATAAAAGTTCTGCCTTTTAATAGAAATTATTTTGGCGATAAAAGGGGGGAGGATTTATATGATTTTATAGAAATAACCGAAGCAAAAAACGGTGATTTGTTTATTGTTGGCAAGGGCAGGGTTGTTAGAGGGTTAATAATAAACGACACGACGACGGTAGAGGGCCAAACGGAAGGCGGCAGGTATTGTCAGTTTTATTACATCACGATTATCCCAAATCCTGTTAAGGGAACAGCGAAAATAAATTTATATGGATTGACACAGGCTAAGGGGCATAAATTGAGCTTAAAAATATACGATATAAACGGAAATTTCGTTAAAGATATATCTAAGAAGGCGAACGCCAACAGCGATGGCAAAACCGCCGAGTTTGAAGTTAATTTGCACGGTTTGCCGAGCGGCATATATTTTATTCAATTGGAGAGCAACAGCCGGACTAGATCCCGGAAGTTTATAAAGTATTAAGCGGAAACTAACTTTCAACTCGTTCCGCCCGCTCCAGCGGCGGAACGCATACCCAGACGCTCCGCGTCGTTTTTTCTTTGCCGCGCAGAGCGCGGGGAATTTATGAGGCGAAACACTGATTCAGCTTACCCTCCTTCCAAAACTCCGATTTTGGAAGGTTATTTATATCAATTTGTCGCGGTGTCGTTTAATGACGCGCCTAAGGTAGATTCGGCTCCGCCATTATTACTTGCTCCCTCGCTATTACGACGCTGCCGGGATTCGCTCCTTTCGGTTTGCGAACGTATTTTTTGTATGTGTAGGCGACCGGAGCGTATTTGGCGTTTCTCGCTTTTGAGTAATACAAAGCTATAGAGGCGGCTTTTTGTATTATGTGTTTCGACGGTTTTTGCTTTTTTCCCAGTCTAAGAACGGCGTGCGAGCCGCCCGCGCCGCGAGCGTGAAACCATAAGTCGTTTGGCTTGGCGAATTTCATCGTCAGTTCGTCGTTTTCGGCGGCGTTCTTGCCTACGTATAGAACGAAGCCTTCGCCTAAATCGAATGTTCTGAATTTCGCGTCTGCGCTATCTTCTTTCATTCCGCTTCCCAATATTTTATTCGCTTCTTTCTGTATCTTTTCAATTTCTTTGACGGTTCGCGCTTTTTCTAATTGATTGAGAATTTTTTGAACCGCGCTAAGCTCGTCTTTTGTTTTCGGTATTCTTTTCTTTCTGATTTTTAACTCTTCCCTCGTCGAGCGGGCTTTGTCGAAATATTTTTGCGCGTTCTCCAGCAAGCTTCTTTCTTTTTCGAGCGGTATTTCGATAGTTTCGCCGCTAAAATCTTCGAGATTTATCGAATCGCCCGCTTTGATTTTTGGATTTGGTTGCGCCATTAACACTTCGGCGTATTTTTGGTATTTTGCCGCTCTACTTTCCGCTTTCGTTTCGTTTTGCAATTCCGTTAGCGTTTTCGCGAGCTTATCTTTCCTTCTAATTAATCTCTTTTCGAGGCTTCCGCTAATCGAATCGAACTTTTCATTTTTCAAATAGCCGACGACGCGTTCGCGAATGGCAGCGCTTATTGAATCGAATATTTTTTCCGGCTCTTCCCTTTCGCTTAGCGGCGTTAAAGACAAAACCGAAGAACGCCCGCCGTATAAATAGAATTTTTCCGAAGACTTTAGCTCGGCGATAAATTTCTCCGCTTCGCTTTTCAAGCGCTCTAGCGAAAATTCTCCGAGCTTCGCGTTTTTATCGATTCCCGCGCGACTTAATATCTCGGCGGCGTAGCGTTTGCCGAGCTTATAGTTGGATTTAGAAAGAACTTTGTAAATTGTCGTTTCGGGCTTGAAATCATCTATAGACTTAAGCGAGCCTTTCGGCGCGGATAATTTCGAGCCGACGTATTTATCGGAAGATTTGAACGCGTCTGTAACGGTATCCTTCGAGTCGGTCAAGAAAACGTTGCTTTTAGGACCGCCGAAGACGAAAAAATATAAGTTATACTCGCCAAAGTAGAGTTTAATAATTCTATCGTCGGAAGAAATCTCGACGGATTCAACGGTTTCGCCGACGATTGGCGCGAATAAATCGACGACGTTCTTTCTGGCTTTGGCGAAGTCGTCCCTGAGAAACATGGACGCTATTTGCGGCTTGCCGTAATATTGAACGTAAAATTCCTCGTCGCCAAAAAGCTCCAGAACGAGCGAATTCTTCTCTTGGCTAAAGCAATCCGACAGAGTCGCCCCCTTAAGAACTTGAAATTCCTCGACGACCTTTAGCAATGTATAGTAATTTCTAATCATTCAAATCTTCAGATTGTATTTGTCGCAAAAATAAAAAAAGGAGAGGAGTATTTAACAATTCCCCTCTCATAAAACTCTGTTGAGAGAACGTTTAATGAACTCCTACTGAAATTGAAATTTCGGAAGAGACAAACAAAATCGCTACGATTAAACGACGCGGAGCGTCTCAATATGCGTTCCGCCGCGGGAGCGGGCGGAACGAGCCGAGTAAACGGGGTATCCCTTCTACTAGTCGTTGTAGAGACGCAAAATTTTGCGTCTCTACTTTTTCAGCTTCGAATTATTGTTGCTTAACTATTAATTTACCGCCGCCTATTCTTTCGCCGTCGATAATCTTATAGAAATACATTCCGGGCGCGACTGAGTTGTTTTGAGAGTCCGTCGCGTCCCAAACGACGGTTTGAATTCCTTGAGAGAGCTTGTTTGCTTCTATAGTTTTGATTTTGCTTCCTAAGGAATTATAGATTAAAACTTTCGTTCGCTCCGGTTTGTCCGAATAAAACGAAATCGTCGTTTTATAAGTGAGCGGGTTAGGCGAAGCTTTATATTTGCTCAAACTTAAATCGCTTTCGTCATCAACTGAATATGCTAAACTCGCCGTTAGAACTTCGAAATCGTCTATAAGAGCGTCGGTAAATGAAGCTGGGTATCCCCCTTGACCGGGTTTCCCGTAAAACAAAAACTTCATCTGGAATTCGCTTAAATCGTCGCCTATAACTTGAATTGGCAACAGAAGTTGTCCCCATTGGAAATTCCCTTGCTGTAATTGTTCGGTAACTGACCAGCTGTCGCCGCCGTTCGTAGAATGATATATTATTAAAGACGATTGTCCGTTTTGAAATAGCGGCACGTTTGAATAGAAATAGTAAAAACGAATTAAGGGATTGCGCAAAGGAGATAAATCCAGCACGGGAGTAAACAAAGTTGTTCTTCCGTCCGGAGTGCTTTGAATCATTTGCATTATATTTCCGCCGCCTTCAGCTCCCGTAACCGCGCAAATATTTCCAAATTGGGTATGGTCGTTTTCCGGTTGTATAGGAATTTGGGTTCCTTGGATGTTAAGAGTGTATCCTCTTGGGTTGTCTATTTCCCATTCGCCTTTGTTCGCGTTATCGTTGGCGTCTCCAATCGACCAATCAGGAGCGTTATCTTCAAAATCTTCCAAATAAGCGGACTTATATCCGACTAAAAATCTATAAGGTTGAAACGAGGAAATATCTTTTGTAAGCGTTAGCTCGGCGTCGGAATACTTGTCTTTCGCTTCCATATAATAAGAAACTATCGTTCCAGCCTCCAGAGCCGGAATTTCCGCCCTGAATTTTCCTTCTTCGTATTCTACGGCTTCAACGGTATTTTGGGTTGTCATCCCGTCCGTCGAATAAATTAACTTTACGTCGTAAGGGTCGTTGTCGAGGAATTCCAGAGGATTGTTAAGCGTGAATTCCGCTACGTAAGGGCTCTCGGTTTCCTGCGTGTCTTCTAATGGGTCGTGATTGTAAGTGGTTCTGACTAACAAACTAGTTCCAATATTATGATTTCCGAAGGATTCAATAATTTCATCGTCGTGCGGAGTTCCGTTTGACAAATCGTTGTCGCCCTCGGGACCGCTATCGTCCGTTATTAATGTTTCTAAAAACCATTCGGCGAAAGCTATAGCAATGTCGGGGTCGTCGGGAGTTCCCATTTTTTTAGTATAATGCGAAATCCATCTGCCGTAATCCAAAGAAGTCATTTCGCGCAAATCCCAAAGGGAACCTCCTAGTATTAAACCGTTAATGTGGGAGTCGCTTTCTAAATCGTCAGGGTATTTATTGTTGTTTTTTAGATTTCGTATTACTTTATTAGTGTCTGCGAACGCCTTGTATCCTATTTTATTATCGTCTAATAAAAAGCCGGCGTAAATGTCCGCCAAAGCCTCGTGGCAAGACATATTAACCATGCCTTGATACGCTCCGACCTCGTAATATAATTGTTGGTTAACGGTATGACCGTATTCGTGATACAAAATGCCCGCCGTTAAGGGGAAACGATAACTAGGGTTTGAAATACCGGTAAAAGTAATATTAGACTCAAGGTCCGACATCGCGTTTGGCGTGGATTGCTCCGTCAAAGTTACGGTTATTTGATAATCGACGGCTTCGGATTCCGGATCCAATGTTTTATAATAACTATGCGCGTTGTTTGTGTGGTGGTATAAACTTCTTTCGTATATGTGCGAATTATCGTCGTCCCAGAGTAACTCGAAATCCTCTCCGGGCGTTACGTTCCCCGAATAATTTGCGGAAGCTTTTCCGTCAAAAACTACTTTCGCCCAAGTTCCCGCAAGTCTCGCGGTAATAGAAGATTCTTCGCTAATATCTTTAAAAATTTCGCCGTTTTCGTCTGTGTAAACGTTATCTCCGTCTATTGTAGTTTTTAAATTTCCGAAAGGTTTAACGGTGGTTTCGTCTTCTGAAGTTCTTTCTTTTATTCCGCCTTTGGCGGTAATTTTAGTCTGCGCTCTAGTTATCATATCGCGTCGCCATACGATATCCGAGGAATGAGCGTCCACGAATGATTTGTATTTGAATGGGATTCCAATTTTGCAGCCCTCGACAAGTATATCGTAAACTAGGCTGTAATTAACTCCGTTTTTAGTTTTTACCGGCAGAACGTAAAGCTTCCCAGCCGACTGGATTTTTGCTTTTTTGTCGTCGATATTCAATCCTTTTGTAGCGGCGTTCTTCGCCGTTTGGATATTTACCTTCGGTTCGGTCGGTATATTTATATCCTCGTAATACTGAACGCCTAAAGCGGAAACTTTGCCGTCGGTTCTTATTCTTAACTCTACTTCGGTTAACAACACTTCGATTCCGTTGTAAGTTTGAGCGTAAGAAAGCGACCATAAGTCGTTAATCTTGATTTTCTTAGTTAGTTTCAGGTTTTCTGTATTCAAATCAAGCAAATCGGAGTATTCGTTCAAGAAACGCAAAGCCGCCGACTCGACGTTTTCTTCCGTTATATCGTAATATCCGTTTATCTGAATCGGTTTTCCGAAAGCTCTATGGGCGTCGCCGGTTAAATTATCAAATAATATAGTCCAAGACGGATTATTCTCTTTAAATTTATTCCATTTTTGCTGTTGGAAATTCGGTTTGGCGGTTAAACCTACAGAGTTTTGAAAAGATTCTGTCGGCAATTGAATAGCTCCAGAATTTATGGTCCCCGGCGAATTGTTTTCTAATTTTTCTCCGGTAATCGCGAAAGCGTGAAGCGCCGCAAATATAAGCGCGATAAACAAAGCGGAAGCGAACTTTTTCATACTAGTCCTCTGAATTATTGTTACTGTAGAATTACGTTCAATATAGTATTAAGACACATAAATTAATTAAAAGTTACAAAAAGGCAAGATAATGAAAAATTCAGCCAATTTGCAAAACAAATTCGATAGTTATTACATAACCCCGCAGTTATATATAAATTAACGTATTAGAACGTAAATATTTTATAAAAAAAGCCCGAAAGCGCCGCGGCGTTTCAGGCTTACAACTTCAAGAGGACTTTAAGGTCTAACCTTGACAGAGAATACGAACGCTTTCAAAAAAAGTTTCAAAAAAATTAACGCCAATTAATAAGCATCGAAAAACGCATAGTGTTCGCTAGCGGATGGTTCGCTTCGACAGTGTTAATGTAACTGAAGTCAAGCTGGAACATATCGTAACGAACTCCGGCGCCGAAATTATAAAACTTTCTGTTGCCTAAGGTGGAAGGCTCCCAGAAATAGCCTCCTCTAAGAGCGACGAGATGTTGGTACCAATACTCCAATCCGAAAGAAACTTCCGCTCCGGGATTTTCCCAGCCGGTGATTAAAGATTTCGGCAACGGGTCGGAGTCGATAGAATCTCTTTTGACTAATAGCTTCGAAACGTCAAAAGCGAACTTCAATTCGTTAAATTCGTTTTCGAATACTTTAATTGCCGTGCCGACTCTCAAAGTAGTGGGAAGCGGGTCGGCTTCGTTTCTGTAAGTCATTTTCGGACCTACGTTCTGGATATTAAAACCTAAAGCGATTCTGTCCCGAATAGGAAGTCCGAAAACGTTCAAATCTTGCGGCGACCACAGTATGCCCAAATCAAAAGCGCCGCTGATTCCGGTGCCGGCTCCTTCGTTCTGTCCGGGAGCGGCGGGCGCTAAGTTCGATTGTATATATTTAAGTTGAACTCCGACAGCTAAGTCTCTCGCCACTATTGTTCCGTAAGCGATATTAAAAGCGAATTCGCTCGAAAGGAATTTTCCGAGAACTCTGCCGCTTTCGTGAGTTCTGGTAAATTCGCCTAAGTTCATAAAAGTAAAATTAGCGGCGACGGTTCCGTCGAGTTCTTCGAAGAATTGACCGAATGTTCCGTAACTGTAAAATAAATCAGCGTTAAATTGCGGCAGCCATCGCGAAAAGGCGAACGCTATTTGCCTCCAAGGGCTGTAGTCGTCCGGGTTTGTCGGATTCACGAAATAGTCGTGAAACCCTAAACCGGCGGGATTCCAGTAAATAGCGTTTATATCGTCGGCTATTGCCGTGCCTACCTCGCCCATTCCGCTAGCTCTGGCGTCGGGTGAAATCAATAGGAAGGGAACGGCGGCGCCGCCCGCTTGCGATTTCGCTACGTTTGTGGAAAACCCAAAAACTAGTAGGGCTATTAGTATGATTTTTAGTTTGCTTAACCGTTTCATCTTTATTCCTCCTAAATTTTATTTTAATAATTTATTTTCATTTATTCCAAAAATAATACCATTATTTGATAATATTCAAAAAATTTGTTGATTCTACCATAATTCCGTCTTTATTTATCGCTTTTAGACGATAATAATAAGCTCCGCTAGTTAGATTTTTTCCGTTGTCGTCTTGGCAATTCCAACGTATTTCGGTTTTATATTTCGTTTGCGCTTCGCTCGATAGGGTAGATACGATTCTGCCCAAAGCGTCGCGCACGGTAATTTCGTAATCGAACGGCGGGTTTATAGTGTGATTAAAACTGAAAGTCAAGCTTGAACTAGCGGGATTTGGATAGGTCGTAAGATTATGAATAATCAATCCGTCGCAAGACGCGGTTCTGAAGTAGGTCTCGGTTATCGAAAAGTTGTTGAACACGTCCCAAGCGCGAATTTTTATTTTATGTAGCCCGGGTTCCAAATCATACAGGATTTTTGTCGCTTCTCCCGAACGTGAATCTCCGAAAGAAGCGGAGAAGTTATCAGTTAAATCGATAGATTTGCGCGCGTCGTCTATCCAAGCTTCGATATTATGTCCTAAACCTATGCCTGTGGCGTTAATGCCGCTCTCGTCTGATAGCTCGACGATTAGCGTAGGCTCGCAACTAACGTAATCGCCGGAAACGAACTCTTTTGAGTCTAAATAAACTTCGATTTCCGGTCCTCTGGAATCTGCGTGTGTGGTAGTATCAAGCCCGTCTATTATAAATTTGCGAGTGTCGCCTTTAGCAAATCTGTCGTCGTCGGAGTAAGCGTAAACTAAAAGTCTGCCGGGTTCGCCGGAAAAACTAATATCCTTCGGAATAATAAACTCGCTCGTAAATTTTCCGTTCTTAACTTCGCAGGAGCTTTGGTTTAGCGTTCCGCCGTATTTTGTGAAATGATGAGTCGTGCCGTTCGGAGAGCCGTCGTCTTCGAAAGCTCTTATTTGTTTGTCGCTATCGAGCATAGTGATTATTGCCGTTCCGTTGAATGTTTCGTCCGTAACGGTTGAAGACGCAGAAGTTACGCTTCCTTCAATCGTTACTTCCGACAAACCTTTCAATTTAGCCGTGTCTCCTTTTGATACGTTTACGTCGTTAATCTTGTTAATACGAGCGTTGTATTCGGGAATTAGTATTTTTATCGTGGGGTCGCCGAGCAAACAGTATTTTTTGTCGTTCCTTTTATACTTTTCGTATTTTGTAATCATATTCACTACGCCTAAAGAGAAATATTCGCCCGTTTCTTCGTTTTTTTCGAAGAAATTTCGGTAAAGAGTTTCGTTAAGCCTAGCGTTTGGGTCTGCAAATACGAGTCTCGTCGAAGAGAAAACGCCTATGGCTCCGCCTCGCTCGCTAAGCAATAATTCTTCGGCGCCGCTTCTTATCTCCGGCGAATCGAATCGTCCGAAGTCGCAACTGGCGGCGGTGGCGAAAAATAATTTATCGAGATTAGTGAATTGCGGAATCGTTAAACTCCTCTCTAAGATTTCTTCGTGCGCCCAAACTCTTGGATTTCCGTGTCCAATATAGCATAAGAATAAGTTGCCGTCGTTATTGGAAGCCGAGAGCATTTCCTGAGTTACGCGCGGTTTTCTTTTGCCGCCGGTAACGCTTTCGCTTGGATATTCTGCCATATAGATTTTATTTACTCGCAAAAAATTCGGGAGATGATTTCTACATAGCTGTTCAGCGTCGTTTGTATGCAAGGTTCCGTCGGTAGAACCGCTTTTTTTCCAGCTATCGTCGGCGACGACCGTTATATTAGTTCTCCAAGAGTCCTCGCTCGATTCGTTTTCGTATTTACCGATTTTTTCTATCATCCAATTTCCCTCGCCGTTGGATTGAACGGGGATTCTGCCCAGCGCTATATCGATTAAGTCGTCGTCGCCCGCTATATTGGCGAAAAAGTCGTCGCTTGTGTAAGAATCAATTTCGTCGTAAGAAAAAGAACTATTCGGTATTTGATAAGTCGGCGCGTAATTTTTCTCGTCCGTTCCTATTAACTTATAGTCGTAATGCCCGTCGCCCCAAAGCAAAACATATTTCGGCTTGCGCTCCCAACGGTCGAAAGCGTCCGCTATAAAATCTCTTATCGCCGTCGGGTCGGGCGTTCCTGAATTATATTCGTTGTAAATTTGAGTCAATGTCGCTATAAAAACTGAAATGTTCGAGCGCTCTTCTCTATATTCTTTATAATTGTTCGCCGATTCGAGTAAGTCTTTATGCGTTATTAAAATTAAGTCAGAGCCTTTGCTCTCGCCCCTTAAGTTAGCGAATTCGGCTATTTGCAGAGACGGTTCTTTTATTTTTGAAGAAATGAAAAACTTCTTAGGACGATTTGCTTCCGTCTCGTTTTTAAAGCGGAACATTCCGCCGGTAACCGCTTTGTTTTCGATTAGTTTCGGATTCGCCGCGTCGGTTGTTTCAAAACCGTAGATTTCCCCGCCGGAAAAGCCGTTTGTTAAGTATTCAACTACTCCGTCGTTTTCGGGATTTGAAAAGAAACTTAATTCATTGTTTATCGGCTCTAGATAGGCGGGATAGTGGATTTCATACCAATCGAAGTATCCTTGCGCTCCGCCGTCGCCGGAATAGTTTGTGTATTCAAATTTCAACGAGCTTCTGTTGTCAGCCGATACGTAGGAGGCGGGAGCTTTCGCGGTAACTTCTTCTCGTTCGGCGTCGTCGTGTCCCGAAGTTATTTTTAAATGCGCCTCGCATAACTTGTTGTCGTTTTCGTAGATGTCGAAAGTTCCAGTGTAGGGAGCGCGGTGCGCCACTGAAAAGCGGTAGAATATTTCGCCGTCTCTTTTCAAATTATTTAGTCGCTCGACAAACACAGCCGGCAACAAGTTCCTGCCGAACCAAGCCCTTCCCGAACCCGCGATATAAGCGTTGTGCATCTCTTCTTCGTAAAATATTCTTCTGGTATAGGTATTCGGTTCGTAATCGGCTTCATATGTCGGTTGAACAATCGGTTCGGCTCTTTTGCCCGAATCGCCCGACCAAGTCAACATATAATAAGAGTTCTCGCTGAAATGGTTTATGTAATGACGGAATCCATTTGCGGAGTCGTATTTAAAACCCGAAGCGGGCGAGGCGTAAAAGATTATTTTATCCAGCGTTCCGTCGCCTTTTTTTTTGACGATTATTTCTTGTTCGTTCATTTCGTTGTTTACCGCGTCGGTTACGTTTTCGCTTAATTGCAAACCGCCGTTTCCGTAAATCTTTATTTTATGGATGTCTTCTTTGGGTATTAAAAATCCCAAGTTGTTTAATTTTCCTGCGGTTATTTGATAAACGCCCTCTTCCTCGATTTTTATTTTTACCCAGTCAGCGTCTGTTTCCGATTGAGTGTGGGATTTTTTAAGCGACAAGTCCGATTCTAAATTTTCTTTTATCAGCCAAGATTTAGTTTCGTTGTGGTTTAAGGAAAGGGGCGGGTCGAATATTCGTTCATTATTATAATAAGCGCCGCCTTCAGATTGGCTGTTGAATTTAATCTCGACGGTAATTTTTTTGGGGATTAATATCGCTTTTTGTTCGGAAGAATATTTAGCGGCAATCAATTGAAGTTTTGCTAAGTGGCGATGACGGGAAATCCCCGAATACGATAATTTCGCCCAAACGATATTGTTGTTTCGCCTGTAATCTTGCTCGTCGGTTATATAAATAGCGTGATAATTCCCGTCCAATTTATAGCGCATAGGGTAGGGAACGATTTTAACCGGAATTTTCTTAAACCCTGAAATATCATAATCGATTAACTCGAATCCTTCGGGATTTGGAACGGTTATGAAACTTTCGCCGACATACGTAGTCGGCGCGCCCGCTCCGCCGTTAAGAGAAGTCGCGTTGGTGAATTTTGGACGGACTAATCTTTGCCCGTCGGCGGCGTCGATAGTGTCTAACGCGACAAAATCAGGCTTGAAAACAAGCGTCAAACTTTGCTTGTTGGAATGAACGACTTGCCAGCCGTCTTTTGCCGATGATATAGAATAAGCGCTCGCGGTTAAAAAAGTAAAAGCCGCGACTATATATAGAGCCTTTTTAAGTTTACTTAAAATCTTCATAGTATTCCCGTTGAACTTAACGTCAAACTTAATTATTTAATCCGTAACAAAGGCTCTATAAACGCGACTTCTTTTGTTTGAAATACTTAACTCAAAGATAATACAAAATTTCTTTTTTCAAAAACTTTTTTATAAGACGGAAGTGAATAACTTATATTATTGGTATAAATAAAAAAATGCCTCGCCATCGGGGGGAATGACGGCAAGGCACGCAGCATAAAGAGGAAATGACGACGTGGGCCGTCGAGCGAAAGACGAGATTCGAACTCGCGACCCCAACCTTGGCAAGGTTGTGCTCTACCAGCTGAGCTACTTTCGCTTAATTACTTCCTCATATTTCAAAGGACAATTCTAATTTAAAATTATTTTAGCTTCTATCCAAATTTTTTTTCAAAAACCTCAGAACATTCGTTTTTTAATCTATCAAAATCAATTTCAGCGCCAATTTCCCGTTCTATGGAAGTTATTTCTTTATCCTTTATGCCGCAAGGCGTTATGTAATCGAACTCGTCTATATTATTTTTGGCGTTAAGGGCGAATCCGTGCGAAGTTACCCATTTGGAGCAATGCAACCCCATAGCGCATATTTTTCTTTCGCCGCCGACCCAAACCCCCGTAAGCCCTTTCATTCTATCTGATTCTATGCCGTAGAGACTCAACAAGTCTATAATCGCTCCTTCAATTTCTCTTAGAAACCAATGCAAATCTTCTTTATAGTCCGACAAATTGAAAATTGGATATCCGACAAGCTGACCGGGGTTGTGCAAAGTTACGTCTCCGCCTCTGTCGTTATGTATTATTTTGACGCCGCGGGATTCGAGAAAGGAACGCGCGCTCAGAACGTTTGTTTCCGAGCCTGTTCTGCCGATAGTGATTACGGTCGGATGCTCGCACAATATGAGAACGCTTCGGTTTCTTTTCGCCTTTATATCCTCGGCTAATTCTCTTTGCCGCCGCCAACCTTCTTTGTAATCTATTAGACCCCAGTCTTGTATTTCTATCATTTTCGTTGTTTAGTAGGGGCTGAAAATCTTCAGCCCCTACAATCTTCAGCCCCTACATTATATTACAATTATACTATACAATTTTACTATATATTCACCGCTTCGTCGTATGCTTGCGCGGAAGCTTCCATAATCGCTTCGCTTAAAGTCGGATGCGCGTGTATCGTTTTGAAAATCGTTTTCGCGTCCGCTTCCAAAGTTCTAGCGGTTCCTACTTCTCCAATTAATTCCGTAACGTCCGGTCCTACTATATGCGCTCCCAAGATTTCGCCGTATTTTGCGTCGAAAATCATTTTTACGAATCCTTTAGCTTCGCCTATGCCGTGCGCTTTGCCGTTAGCCGTGAACGGGAACTTGCCGATTTTGAGCTCGTAGCCGGCTTCTTTTGCCTCGTCTTCGGTCATACCGACGCTTGCCACTTGCGGATTGCAGTATGTGCAGCCGGGGATGTTATTGTAGTCTATTCCGGTAGTTTCCTCGCCGGCGATATATTCGGCGCACTCGATTCCCTCGGCGGAAGCTTTGTGAGCCAGCCAAGGCGGTCCGGCGACGTCGCCGATAGCGTAAACGCCCTCGACGTTCGTTCTCATATGCTCGTCTATCTTGATGAAACCGCGTTCGATTTTCACTCCTAAATCTTCTAAGCCTATATTTTCGAGATTTGCTTGTATGCCGATGGCGTTTAATGCTATGTCGGCTTTCAGAGTTTCTTCTTTGCCGTCTTTCTTTTCTACTTTTACTTCTACTCCGTCGCCCTTGGCTTTCGCGGAAAGGACTTTTGTTTTGGTCATTAACTTCATCCCGCTTTTCTTAAAGTGTCGATTCAATTCGCGGGATACGTCTTTATCCTCGACGGGCAGAATTCGGTCCATCATTTCAATTATCGTTACTTTCGTTCCGAAAGCGTTGTAGAAATAAGCGAACTCGACGCCTATCGCGCCCGCGCCCATTATTATCATAGACTTCGGCGGCTCTTTCGGTACCAACGCTTGTTTGCTGGTTATAATTTTCTCGCGATCGACTTCAATTCCTTCGAACATTCTCGGTCTCGCTCCGGTGGCGATTATAATGTTCTTGGCTTCGATTAGCTCTTTCGCTTTGCCGTTTTCGTCTCTTACTTCAACTTCGTTCTTGTTCTTTATATATCCGAAGCCCTTAGCGTGTTCTACTTTGTATTTCTTAAACAAAAAGCCGATGCCGTTAGACATTCGCTTGGAAACGTCTCTGCTTCTTTTGATGATTTTGTCGAAATTAACGTCGTAGTCTTTGATATCGAATCCCAACTTCTTCGATTCTTTGAGAAAGTTAGCTTGCTCGGCGCTTTTAAGCAGCGCTTTGGTGGGTATGCAACCCCAATTGAGGCAAATTCCGCCTAAATCCGATTTCTCTATGCAAACAGCTTTTAATCCAAGTTGCGAAGCTCTAATAGCGGCAACGTATCCTCCGGGACCGGAACCTATAACCGCTATGTCAAATTTTCTTTTATCCATTTCGCTTCCTTTTATTATTCAAAATGATAATACGCGATTGTCAATTTATGAATTTAACGTAATTAGGCGAAGCATATTATTAATTATTTATTTACTTTCCGCGCGACTTTTTCTTAACTTATGACTCTATTTATATAAAGCGAATTAGACCAAATTGATTTTAACACCGAATACAGCGGCAACGTAAGTTTACACACTTACGGTTTTAATGAAAATCAACTGGATTTAAACGATTTTATTCCTTTTCATAAAAAGTTAGTTTCTTTATACTATTTAGAATTTAAATCCAACAAAATTCCAGAAAAATTTCCCCCGAAAGTTGATAGTAGTATAAAAAAATTAAATTCATTGTTAGTTGAATATCAATCGGCGACGGAAGGCTTCGAGATACTTGAACATAAGATTGAGCAAAAACTTACGGGAATATATAATTACTTCGAGAAAATATCCTATAAAAATAACGACTTGAGTAAAAGAAGAAACGATAGTTCTGACAAAGATAGCACGGAAGACATCTACAGAGAAAATTTTTACTCAGACGGAGAAAGCGACGATGATTCAGAGGGAGAAAATAACGAATGGAGCGATTTGGGAGTTCATACAAATTATGTAGATAATATAACTTTTATGGAAAAAATATTAAAGAGAAGATACAAATCCCTCGAAGAAAAACTGACGGCGCTTCACGATAAAATTGAAAATTACGTGATGATAAATAAGATGATAGCTATTAATATTTCGTTCAAAGACGACCCGGAAAACGAGGGACTGCTGTTCTGGTATAAGCCGTCCGAAAAATTGCTGAAATATCTGCCCAAAGACGCAAGGGCTCAAATCAAAAGGGAGTTTGAACTGTTGGAATCGGGAGCTATATGCGGCGCTCCGATAGACGGGGAGAACGCTTATATGGATATCTGGAAGTCTTGCAGCGGCGACGTTCAGAATTTGAGGATATTCCCGAATCCCGTTAGCGAAGCGCTGAAAGTGAAATTCGAGCTCGCGACCCCCAGAAAAATATCCATAGCGGTTTGCAATTTAAAGGGACAAAAAGTCTTAACGCTCAAAGACCGCGAAGATTTAACGACGGGAACGCATTTTACGACGTTCGACGTCTCATCGCTAAAGCCCAATATATATTTCATCGTAGTAACTTCGGAGAAGGGCGAAAAGGCGTCTTTAAAGTTTATTAAGGAGTAGAGCGGGCTTCCTAGCCTGCTTCTTACTATGGTCTTTAATAATTTCTCTTTTTTCTCAAGCTGGGAAGTTTGCGCTACTTTGAGAAATATTATTACGTTGTCATTTAATTTATCAAATCGAGGAATGTTTTGTTTCGCCGCATTTGTGAGGCGTTCTAAGGGGGATTTGATTAATCATATCTATACCTCTACGGAAACAAATTGTAGTTTTCACTAGCTCCGTCCTTTAGAGCGGAGGAATGAAAACTACGTAATTCGTAATTTTTCCTACTCATCCGATGACTCGGAGTCATCGGATGAGTTTCGTCTCTTCAGAAGATTAATTAAATCTAGTCTTTTACAAATCTTCCCGAATAAGTTACGGGTTTGCCTTCGGAATCTATTCCGTCGAACGAATATATATAAGTTCCCTTTGGATGATTCGAAGCTCGCCAGTAAATTGAATTTCTGCCCAAATCGATTGGACAATCCTTGAATTTGGCGACTTCCGAGCCGTCGAAGGAATATATCGTCAGCTTCAACGAATTCATTTCGCGAGTCAGATAATACGAAATATACGTTCTGTAATCCATCGGGTTCGGATAGTTCTTTACTTCTACTATCCAATCTGGACCTTTCATCGGAATTTGCAATTTTCGGTCGTTGTTTTGAGAGCAGAATTCCGAGTTGGGGTCTTGCGACTCAACCGACGCGTAGAATTCGACGTATTCCGCCGAATCTTCGATAGCGTAATATACGTCCATGCGTCTTTCTTGGAATCTGTCGAGCGAATCCAAGGGTTTCTCGCCGATAAGAAGCGTGTCGCCGTCATTGCCGATAGCGAAGAATCTGACTATCGCGCCGCTAATCGCTCTTGCGCCGTTGCGGACTTTTCCGGTAATTCTAACGTCCGAACCTCTTTCCAGAACTTCTTTATTAGCGCTCAAGTCGTATAAATATAAGTCGGGCGCTTCCAAGTCGAGATTTTCCCAGTCGGGATATCTGAATATAGTAGGTCCGGCGGAGCTTTTGCCCGCGTTTCCGCGATAGCTCACCATTACGTTCGGAATAACGGCGTTCGTGTCGAACAAGCAGGAACATACGCCCGCTTTCTCGATAAACGGCAAATGTATTCTCTTCTTCTCGCCGGGAACGCAAGCGCCTATGCTCGCTACAATTCTATTGTTTGTGTAGGCGCAATTTGGCGGCAGAGCTTCGGCGATTGGGTTGAAATACGGTCCGACTTCGATGTCCAAAATCACGTTTTCAGCCATATCGTTGCCGTAGTTTGTTACTTGAACCATCGCGTCCACTCGTTTCCTGCCTTCCGAATCGAACTTCAGCGGTTGATTTTCTTTTATTTCTTTGCCGTTAATCGCCGCTATTTTCTTGAAGTTCATCAGTTTCGGACCGACCGCGGTTACCTCTACGTCTCTTCCGCTAGTCAGTAATTGAGAGCCGAAGTCGTCGCTTTCGTAACTCAGTATTTGCCGGTCTGATAATAGTATATCTCTTTTATCAGAATAAGCTTGAACTTTGCCTTTCTGTAGAATATAGAATTTCGAAAAATCGGTATTCGGGAAATTTGTAAATTGAGACAAATCTATCGTCTCTTTGCCGGCTTCGGCGTCGTATTCGGACGGGAGAGACGCCAAATCGTCAAATTCTGTGTAGTTGACGTCCTCGTCCGACCATCTCGCTTCTCCCATACCTTCGAAAAATCCGCTAGTTTCGACTAGCAAGCTCTTCAAATCGGCGTCGCCGACTACGATTTTTTCGTATCCGACGGGCGCGCCGTTCTCGTTTCTGTCCGAAACGCTGAACTTAAGCGGGGGAACTTCGTAGTTAATATCAATCGATTGCGCTTTGTCTTTCTTTCTAGCGTTCGATTCGTCGTAATGCTTGCGAGTTCCGGATATTGAGAAGTTGATGTCGTAAACGTCGTTTTCCAAGTTCTCGTCGATTTTGAATAAAATGACGAAGTAAGCCCTACGGGAAGGTTGCATTAGCGGCAAAGTGTTGCCCATTTTAATCAAGACTTCGTCTTCGGGCTGATTGAAGCGCCAACCGGCTCTGAACGAGCCTAAGTCGTCGCCGCCTCTTATAACTTCGCCGGTCGCCGGGTCAACCTTCGCCGGCACGAGAGGTCTCGGATACGCGACGTATGACATTACGACTTCGCTATTGCCAAGCCCGTTAGGTATTTGCGGCGTTATAGTAGTGTTAATCCAATTGTCGTCGGTGCCGTTCATTATCTCGATTTTCGCTTCCAAGAAACAGCCGCTGACCGTCTTTGGATAATCGGCTAAATCTGGATTGTCCGGGTCGGCGTTTGGAATTAAAGTAACGTTTTCTCTATAGTTATAATCGCCGTCTATTATGGTGGACATATTAAAAGACGGTTCTATTAAACTGCACGGGTCTCTGCCGCCGGCGTAAGTAGTAATTGTCGCCTCGCCGTAGCCGTATGAAACGCGGTACGGGTCGAATCTGGCGTCGAAATAATGCGGCTCGTTTCTGTCTTCGATAGAGTATTTAATATAAGCGGTGTCTAAACCGAACTTAACAATAGAAGGCGTCGGTTTGGCGATTAATCTGTAATCGACGCCCTTGGCGTAGCCGGTCAATACGTGCGAGAATATCACCCAAGGCGAACCGCCGAATATCTCCTCCACTACAAGCCAGCCGCCTTTGCTAATATCGACAGAGCCTTCTTTGCCGTTGCCCTCGTATTTACAATTGAACTTGAAATGCGTCTTACCTAAAGTTTCGAAATAATCGTCTCCGTATTCGCCGTCGGGTCCGTGATACCAGCCCGAATCGACTCTGCCGTAGATGTCGTCGATAAAAGGCTCTTCGGGATAATCCAGCCAGTCCTCGCCGTCGTCTAGCATAAAGTCGTCGTGCAAGAAGCCCGTGCTGGAACAGAACCTGTCGCCTCTGTCGTCAATCCAGTCGTCGATTCCGTCGAAGTTGTCATCGTCCAACGCCGGCGGTATCAATACTTGCGGAATGTAGATATGATATTGATACGGGTCTTCCCATATCTCAATCGAATCTTTTGTGTTTGGATTATCTATCCATTTGTGATAGGGCGCGCCGTCTATTTCTACTATTGCGTCGATGTCGTAAGTTCCGTCTTGTCGTTTCGGCAATTTGATATTATATCCGCCGATGCCCTTCGGGATATCGTAAACAAAATAGCCGAAAACGCCGTCGCCCAACTCTTCGACATCTTCGTATTTCAAATCGCCCGAAGAGTCGTTATAATCGACGTCGTAGCCGACGTTTCTTATCCAATAATACGAGTATTCAGTCGAAGCGTCAACGTCGAACGTCAAGTTTGCCTCGCCGTTGGCGGGCAAATACTTTAACGTGTCGCCGTCGTCGTTCGTTATCGTGAAGTTGTTCGTCAAATACTCGAATTGCAGAGGATTGGGAAGCGGCGCCCAGTAGGTGTACGTGCTCCTAATAGGAGTTTTTCTGTTTTCGTCGAATATCGTTTTGTATTCCAAGTTCGAATAGGGCGAATTCGACGGTCGATAATGTTCCATATCTATTTCCTCGCCGCCTAGCGAAAGAACCGCTATAAATTCTCTGTGCGGTTGCGGAACGGTTCCGACGCATTTATCCGTCGGCTTTAATTTATAGCCGGTCTTGGCGGTATCTATAAAAGTAAAGCCCTGGTAATTGTTAATTCTTTGGTATATCAATTGTTTCCAGATTACGTTGCCGTCGTCGTCTCTTTCCATCCAGTGCGACCAAGTCGTATCGTTCAAATCGGCGTTTTCGATGTTCGGCGTATAGGGGTAGAACATACCGCCGTTATAATTATCGTCCAAAGAGCCGTGAGCTTTGCCTACTGCCGCGGATAGATTGACTAGCTTTGGCGGGTCAACCCATATTTCGTAGTAACAGTAAGGGTCGAAATAATCGTAGCCGGAAATATCGCCTATATCCCAAGTTACTTTCCAGACCCGAATTTTATCGCCGGCTTCCTCTAGGTCGATTTCGCCGTCGCCGTCCAAGTCTTTAGCTCTTCTGCCGTCGTGGTCGATGTCCTCGTAATAATCGTAATTCCCGGAACGCAGATGCTCCCAAGGATTTCTCCAATAAACAGAATCTTCTTCTATGGTGTATCCTTTCGGATAAATCGAAGCGGTGTCGAGCCATACGTCCGGATTTCCGTCGTTGTCCATATCGTATTCGGGATTGTCTTCGTCGTTGCTTCCCCGCAGAACATCGACAAATTTACCGCCGGGGGTTTTCAGAATCGGTATATTAATAGATTTGTCGCTCCAGTAAAACGGCACGTCTTTGGGTATGTATTGAACGTATTTGGTTTCCAGAGCGGGCGTTCTTTCTTTGTTCTCCATTATCATAAACACTTTGAAAGGCTGATAGTAAAGCCCGAGGAAGTTTTTCCAGTTTAAATCGGTGTCCGCCGCTAAGAAGGCGCTGAACATCATATCGGCGTAGTTGCGGTATTTCCAGAACTTCCTTTTTGAGCCTTGATTCTCGTATTCCGTTTCATTATAGGAGACGTAAATATACGTCTTCCAGGATATGTATTTATCGACTTGCTCGTGAATTTCGTCGTCCGGTTCTGGGGTAGCCAATCGATAAACTATTACCTTCTCGGAGCGAGGAGGCATATTTAATCCGGTGAACTTGACGTCCTCGCCGTTGACTTCGTAAGTAACTCCCTGCGTTTCGACGTTCAGAAATTCGAAATAGTCCCTTACGTTTTCCTCGATTTCTATGCTGTTAATTGGCTCGTCGGACAAGTTTCTGACAGTGATTTGCACCTTAAACGTGTCTTTTCTGTCGTAAGAAACGGCGTTTTTACCCGCCGCGAGAGTGTCCGGGACCTCGTTTAAAATCGCTCGGGTTACGTCAATTTTCTGAACCCAAGTATAGAATATAGCGTTGAGCGACCACTGAAGCTGACGACTATCGTATTCTACTTCCTTAATTCCCCCGATAGTGGGGATTCCGGCGTTGCAAAGGATGCGTCCGCCGTCGGCTTTGTCGTCTTCGATTAGGAAGCAAGCGGGATAGCCTTTGTTGGCGGTCGAAGCTATTATTTTAGAGGAGCCTACGTCGGTATTAGGAATAATCGTAGCGTATAAGTTGCCGTTTACCGCGTCTTCTGTAAACGCGATGGGGTATTGCGAACTATTAAAGTTCACGCCGATTAAATTCGTTTGATAATCCGCTTCGTCGTAATCGTCGAAATCAACAGCGCCGGCGCTTAGATAGCCGAGCTTCTCGATAAAGTAAGAAGCGTTGCCCTCGGCGTAAATCGTTCCGCCGCTTTGCAAAAAGCTCTCGATTTTCTCTCCTATATTCGGGCAGATTTTGAATACGCTGTCGATATAATACTTTTGGTCTTCTCCTTTCAGCGAAAACGAGGGGATAATCAACAGCTGGGTGGCGCTTGAAATATCGTTAGTATCCAAGAAGCTTTCGTTTACTTCGTAATAGATGTTGTCGTAAAGATATGTATTGAACAAATTCTCGAAGTAAATCGCCCCCCAAGTTACCGTGTTGTCGTCTTTTAGGATTTCGCTCCTAAAAATCGCTACTCTTTTGGAATTTGGTTTATACTGCAGGGAATAGTGCGGAGTCGCTTCCCAGTCGTATTCGTCGTAGCTCTCGTTAGTAACGGAGCGATAGTTGTAAGGAACTTTTTCCGGCAAAATGAAACTTCCTTTATTCTCGCCTTCGGCAGCCCAGTAAATTGAAAATTCTCCCCAGCGCGAGAATAAATTTGTGTCGAGATTTTGTCGGTAGAATCGCATATCAGCGTACGATTCGTACATAGCTAGTTTATACGCTTTCAGGAAATCCTCCTGAGTAGCGTCCGTCGGTATTATCGCGCCGCCGTCGGCAAGGGCGGGACGAAAAAGAGGCGTCAGAGTCAATAAAAGCGTTATTAAGGCAAGTTTAAGCGGTAGATTTTTTTTCATCTCGACCTCGTTCTATGTTAATAATTCCATTTCAAAACAGTCGTTAGTCAAAGGATTGGCTGTCTCTGACTAAAATTTCACGGAACGCGTAATTGACCCCGTTTTTTAACGTTCCTAACTTTCTATTAATCTTTATTGATTATAATATAAAAATAATTTGTAAAATCCAAATAAAAATTAAAAGAAGATTTAATCAAGATGAATTAACATTAATGATTTTGGACATAAAGAGCGGGACGGAGTTTTCGCTCATCGCGTATGACAATTCAAGGAAAAGAAAAATTAGCGCTTTTAAGGGCGGCAACTCATAACTGTTTTTATATCAACAGTATAAGAAATTATATTCTTGGCATATCTATTGCTTATAGCACAAAAAGAAGCTATATTATTAATTAATTATTTGGGGGGATAAAATGAACGAGCAACTGCTGAAATCGTGTTTTATCTTGGCGGCTACCGTCGGAATGATTTTGTTCGGCGTTAGTTCGAAAAGGAATTTGAGGAAAATCAAACGACTATTTTTTAAATCAAAGAGCAAGAATCCTCGGGTAGCGTAGAGCAATGAAGGCGAAATTAATTATAGCGGTCGTTTTGGGGAGCGCGTTGCTTGCCAGTTGCTCTCAGAGCGTTCGTTTCACTTCGGCGGATAATTCTTATAATCGCGATGCGCGGAAAGCGACTGTAAAATCCAACGAAGTCAAAAGAAAAATAGGAAAAGCCGAGAACGTTTTTTCTTTCGGGGCTTCAGTAGTGGAAAAGGCTAAGGATTATTTAGGCGCGCCTTACTGTTGGGGCGGCGAAAGCGAAGATTGTTTTGATTGCTCGGGATTCGTCTCGAAGGTTTTTAACGAAGCCGGCGTTCAGTTGCCGCGAACCTCTTACAATCAGTATGACTATTGCGTTAAAATAGACAAAGACGACGCGCGAATCGGCGACTTGGTGTTTTTCTATAGGAAAGGAAAAATTGGACACGTAGGCATATATTTAGGCGGCGGCAAGTTTATTCATTCATCGTCGTCTAACGGCGTCGAGTTGCAATCTCTTTCGAATTCGTATTATAAACAAACCTTTGCCGGTTTTGGTAGAGTTGATTTGGACCGAGATTATTCGAGAAAATGAGTTCTGTCGCGTATAAATTGCCCTTCCGAAAGTTATGAGCTATCGGAAGGGCGCCCCCTATACTTTAAAATCTATACTTCCGGAAACGTCTATTTACTCGCTGAATCAAAAGCTAATATAAATAGTAAATAATCAAAGACTATTTAGAGTCAATTTTTTAAAAAACTTTCCTTATATTAGAAATTTGAACATTTTATAGAATTCCAGAAAATATGACGCTTAACAAAATAGTGATAAAAGAGGCGGAAGCGCTACTAAGTCAAATCGATTCGGTAGCGAATTTTATTCCTCTGTCTGCGATAGCCGAGAAAGACTCGATTGACAAAGCCTATAAGCAATTCTTCAACGCCGAGGTTGAATGGCGAATATTCGAAGAAAAGCTCTTTCGCAAATTGAACAGAGGCTCCTTCATCGAAAAATTTATTGAAAAAGCCGAGCCGGAAATCGAGAAAATCTATCGCGAGAACGCGGGATTCGCTAAGGACGAATTGCGTCGTTTAGCCGAAACGGCGGTTAAAATGCGAATGAATTACTTGATTAGACCGCGTTTTACTTTGAACTGGTTTGTCTTCCGCGGCGAGAATTTTAAAAGATACGGCGAAATTGAGAAAAGACTCTACTATTTTAGCGACTATCCTTATTTAATCGAGGCGGTCAAAAATTTCGTCCGCGAAAACAATTTGAACTTAAAGCAGGAACAAACAATAACGCAAGACAATTTCGTTGCGGCGATAGAAAACGCCGACAAAAGTTTTTTCAGAAATCTCGACAAAGACGAATTCAGCGAGGCAATCGACCCGATATTTAACTTAACGGAAGAAGAGAGCGTAGCTCCGAAGGACGTATTGATAATATTTCTTGAAGACAAAAATTTGAACAAAATAGCCGCCGAATTAAAAGAAGAATGCGAAAAGGACGGCGAGAATATAATCGAAAAAGACGAGTTCGTCGCTTTTATAGTCGATACGTTCGAAAAAGCTCGCGAACTTCTCGGCGAAATTGACTTTGAAGAAGCTCCGAAAGCGAAAGTCGGCGACGAAGCCGCGGTTAAAAAACTAATCGAGGCTCTTAATAAGCTTTCCGGCGCTCAAAAAGCCGAATTGCAAGCGGAAGTCGGCAACAAAATAAAGGGGCTCCGAGAAGAAGCCGAGAGCCTAGAAGAAGGTCAATCCGGCGAGCCAAACAAATCAAAAATCGACGCCGAAGAAATTGAAAAGCTATTTGAACCGCCCGACGAAGGGGACGAAAGTTCAACGGAAGAAACAGAATAACGCCGATATGAAATTTATCGATTACGCTAAAATATACGTGAAATCGGGCGACGGCGGGGACGGCGCCGTTAGCTTCCGAAGGGAAAAGTTCGTGCCTAAAGGCGGTCCCGACGGCGGCGACGGCGGCAAGGGCGGCGACGTAATAGTCAAAGTCGAACCCCAATTAAGCACATTGCTCGATTTAAAATACAAGCGACATTACAAAGCAAAAGACGGCAGGCAAGGGGACGGTTCGAAAAAATCGGGCAAATCCGGCGCGGACGTTTATATTAAAACGCCGCCCGGCTCTCTAGTAAAAAACGCCGCCACGGGAGAAGTTCTCGCCGACCTCACTCAAGACGACCAAGAGTTCGTCGTCGCCGAGGGCGGCGCCGGCGGTAAGGGCAACGCCCGGTTCGCCAGCTCGACAAATCAAACGCCGCGTTACGCCCAAGACGGCGAGCCCGGCAAGGAACTGGAAATCATTCTCGAATTGAAATTAATAGCGGACGTCGGAATAGTCGGCTTTCCGAACGTCGGCAAATCCACGTTAATATCGACAATCTCCGCGGCGAAACCGAAAATCGCCGACTATCCTTTCACAACATTAGTCCCGAACTTGGGAATAGTAAAAGTTGGCGACTACCAAAGCTTCGTCGCGGCGGATATCCCCGGCTTATTAGAAGGAGCGAGCGAAGGGAAAGGCTTGGGCGACCGTTTCTTGCGCCACGTGGAAAGGACGCGGCTGTTAGTTTTCCTCATCGAATCGACCAGCGCCGACCCCGAAGGCGATTACGAAACGCTCTTCAACGAAATAACGCGCTACAAAAAGGAAATGGTTTACAAGAAGCGTATAGTTTGCTTCAGCAAAGCGGACTTAGCCGACGAGGCAAAGCGCGAAGAACTCGCCGAGCTTCAATTCGACACAGCCGTCGAACCTATGCTCATCTCCGCCGTTACCCGCGAAAACATCGACTCGCTGAAATGGAAGATATGGGAGATGTTGGGGTGAGGGGGATAAAATAAAAAGAGTTTGTTGCTATAAATTTAAGTATGAGGTTTAATAATACTGAAATTTATTTCTCCGCTGTCGTTATAAAATTTCAATAATTTAGGCAATGTCTTTGTTGTCAGTTGTAAAATATCGCATATTTCGGGTAGCTTTTTGAAAAGCTTATTGTCGTTTTCTGTTCTTGTTTCCTCAGTAACAATAAAGAATTCTTCAAAAAACTGAGGTTTGTCTTTAATCTTTAGAGTTAGAGCGTATAATACAATTTTAATATCTGCCGATTTTAAATACTCATTTTTTTGATTTTCAAATTCAATTTCATTCAATCTATTTTTTTGACTGCCATAACAAAACTGATTCTCAATTTGATTGAAAAATTTATTATTCGGTAATAAATCTGATGTTTTTATATGATTGCCAGATTCTTTTAGATAAGCTAATTTATTTACAACTATGCTTTTAGCCGTATAGCGACATTCCTCGAAGACTTTATCAAGAACGACTAATTCTTTTGATTCAATTTTGTTTTGAAAAAAATCATATAGAACATTTTCATTATCAAAAGGTAGATAATAACGAACTAAGGCAATAAGCGAACTTGTATCAATAATAACTTTCATTGAATAAATTGGTCGATTTTCTCAGGCTTTATGTTCAGTTTTTTACAAAATTCAAATTGGTCAATAACGCCTTCGTGAAAAGCAATTTGTAACGTTTTAATAAACAGAGGCGATTTAATAGGTCTAGGAATAGAACCTTTCTGTTCAATTCCCATTTCTTTATCGATTTCTTTTTTCATCTTTTCTTCTTCCAATTTTCTCCTGTACTTTTTTTCAAATCTATCCTTAATATTGTTATAATTAATTCTGGATATTTTGTCTAGGTATAATAACCTCGTATAGAGAGCTAATTTACTTAAATGGGTTTTTCTTGATATTTCTTCTATTATTGAATGATGAAAATCATTTTCAGAAGTAGCTCTTTTGAGATTACTAATTATTTTATTTGACTCCCCAATTAAAAAGTAATAAGCAAAATCATTACACCAGCGTTCTACTTCATTCAATATTCTGTTCGAGAAAAATTCATATTCTACTTTATCTATTTCTTCTTCATTCAATAAATAATGAGCCAATTCGTGAGCTATTGTGAATATTTCTCTTCTAAATGCTCTTTGCTGCCTCTTTAATACAATAACATTCGGTTTTAAATAGAATCCGTCTATATTCGCCTTTTCTTTTTTATTCCAAGTCTCAACAAACTCAAAAACCATAATATTATACTCGGCAAATTTAAAAATCAAGGAATTTAAAAAATCCTTCATTTTAGATGAAAATTCAGGATATAAATATTCCCTTATCTTGAAAGCTACATCTTTTACATTATCCCTTACCGAATACTTTGGAATTTTTCTATCATTTTTAATTTCAACTAACTTAGAAATAGCTGAAAGATATATTTTCATATCCTCATAATTGTTTACTATTTTTTTAGTTCCGATATTTAACTCGGAATTAAACGTTTCTTTACGAAAAAATATACTAGCTTCTTTAGATTTTTTTGGTTCCGTCGGATCTAAATAATAGTGTAATCCTTTGTTAAAAATCATCTTATCGATTCTTTTTAAGTAGTTTAATTCAATTTTATCAGCTAAAATTTCTTCTTTGGTTATAGGTTTCTTTTTACCTTCGCTTATTATTTCGGACAACTCCTCGGGTGAAAGCCTATACAGATTCAATAGATAGTTTAATCTTTTTATGTTTTGTTCTATTATCAATTTGAATTTATATTTTTTTTTAAAATTTATATAATAAGTTTCTATCAATTAAAAAAGCTAAAATTCTTAGTTACAATTTTATAAAATTTCCTCCTATTCTCCCAAAAAATCTTTAATCTCTAAAAAGGATTGCCTCCAAAACCGCCACAATTCCTAAAAACACTACCCCTCAAAAAATATTCTGTAACTTTTTGTAAATTGGTGTTGTCTTAACAGCAAAGATTCAATAAGTATCAGTATTTTATTAACTTGGAGACGCTATGAAAAAACTGCTCTTACTCTCGATTCTTTCGCTCGCGTTAACTTATTACGCAGCCGCTCACACTAATAAAAACGAGCGAGCTCAACGCCAACCGACAGGATTATTCGACTATCAGTGGAATACTGTTTCAAACTTCTCTTTTCCCTTATGTAACAACGGAATTGCGTTTCTCGATATTGAAGAGAACTTAGGCGGCGGCTTCTGGCCTCGAGGCTCTTCTTATCAATATCTTTTTGCCGGCGGCTTTTGGTTCGCCGCGAAAAAGTGGATAGCGGCGGATTCGCTGAAGTCTAAGGACGATACCGTTCATTATAGGAAATTGAACAAACTATGCGAGATTGGATATAATCCTAATTCCGGAGTGTCTTGGATGTTTCCGGGAACAGTGGAAGACGGAGACTCCGTTAAAACCGAAAAAGAAAAAAATACAGAGTTTATTTTTCGACCGATATGAACGAAAACGGAACTCCCGTTAACGCCGAAGACGGTCCGAACTGGCCCCTCTGGAAAACGGATAATTCCTCAAAATTATCTTCGAGCCGGTATATTCACAAGGTAGAAGACAGAAATACAAACAGTTATCCGTTGGGTCCGGCTTATTTCTCCGACGAAGATATATACTGTTCTTATAAAGATACGGATTTATCTTACTTTGAAGGAGGCTCGGACTTTAGAAAGAATCTCGGCTATCCTTTAGGTTTGCAATTCGAACAATTGATTCTTAGTTGGGACGACGAAGAAAAAAAAGATATGATTGTCGTTTATTATAAAGCTATTAATACTTCTCAAGACACTTTGTTTGATTGTTGGTTCGCTCCGGTTTACGATATGGATTTAGCCGTAGCGCCAAAAACGATGGCGGGCGCGGCAAACGATTTCGTTAGATATTACGACGAAGACGAGTCGTTGAATATGGCGGTAGCGTGGTCGGATACTACCGTTCCCGGGGAAAAAGACCTCGGCTATTTAGCTTGCTCTTTTGTTTTATCGCCCGCCGTGGACGAAAACGGCTATTTAATTAACGGCAACGGAATAAGCGAAAATCTTGAAAACCAATTAGGATTGACCGGTTTTCGTAGATGGCCTATTCAAGAAGATTTACAGGATGACGAAGCGAGATATAAATTTCTATCGAGCGGAATTATTGATAAGTATGCGGGCGAACCGGGAGATTATCGACTGCTATTTTCCACCGGACCGTTTCATATGCTTCCCGGAGACACGGCGCAAGTGGGAGTGCAAATCAATTTTGCGATGCCCGCTCTCGGCGGCGAAGCGACGGGAGAAACCGAAGATTTGACAGATTTAGTCGAGAAAGTGGAAGAAGGACAGGAATACTTTAGTAATATCTTGACAAATGTAAGAGAATATGAATCTTATAGGGAGGGTTCTTTATCTGTATTTCCAAATCCCGCTTCGGAACGGATATACGTCGATTACGTATTAAATTCCGACGCTGAGACTTCCGTCGAACTATACAATCTAAGCGGCGAAATGGTCGGCAAGGCTCCCAATATACCCGCTTCGGCTGGTCGCCATAGAATACAACTCGACTTGACCGATTTCGACGGGAATAGCTTGCCGCCGGGTGTTTACTATTGCGTCTTGAAATCAGGCGTTAAAAGGGAAAGCGCGAAGTTGATTGTTTATTAAATTCGATTGAGAGCTTATTCTTCTCAGAGAGTGACTCAAAACTCAATTGTATCGAATTTCGAACCCTTCTGGTAAACCCGAAGGGGAGTAAAAAAAATAGTTATTAGAGAACCTCTTCAATTTGTTGGAATCGTTATTTACCGATGCGTATCCCAAAGCAACCTTTGCGTTTCGGCAATATCATATATCAGCGTCTAATAATTATGTATATAGATATAGTTACGATATTAATTTTATGATTAAATAAAGTAATATATAGAACTTGCGCCGCTTCCCGAAGCTAGGTAACTTAAAGGCAAAGATATAAAGCTGAAATTAAGTTTAACGACAAAAAATGGGGGACAAAATGAAACATCTTCTATGCCTTTTAGTTATCTTGCTTACGCTTTCTTCTTGCGCTTCGATAGAGCCGGAGGATTTGCAGCCTTATCCCACAAAGAATAAAACGCTTCTGCCCGCGCTGGAAACGGTAATCGACGCGACTAGCTTCGAAAACGCTTATTCTTCTCGTAAATCTTCGCCTTTAGTTCAAGTGAATAATGATTTTATTAAACAACCTAATGTTTTAGGCGCTAGAAACGCTAAAATACAAGACGCTATAACAATCTTTGAAAGAGAAGTGAATCAAAACATAATCAATCCTTACGGCAAAAAGAAAGGCTCGATTTTGTGTAAAATAGCTTTTCATAACACTGAAGGCGGCGGTAAGTTTTTTGGGCTAGTTTCAATCTTTTCTTTAGGAGCGCCGTTTCTTATTGGAGCCCCTCTGGAAAATCGAGAAACTTCTATTGATTTAGAAGTAGAAATCTATGATTTAGACGGCAATCTTATCGGGCGATATAACTCACAGTGTCAGGAAACGGCTTGGGTCGCTCTATATTATGGCTATCAAAAATCAAAATGCGCTAGAAAATCAAATATCGACGCTTTCAAATGCGCTATGTATAAAATCAAAAAACAAATAGGAAAAGACGCCGCTCGATTGAAGGCGCAATTATAGAACTATTTTTATTAAAAATAATTAACGGAGTTAAAATCGCGAATTTTCATACTTAAAATTTATAAATCGGAAAAAATTCCTTATCTTCTCGTTTTTTAAAATGGCGAAAAGGATTATGAAATAATTAACTGCGTAGTTATAAGTCAAACATTGAGGAGGAAGAATGTTTAAAGGACACCCAAAAGGTCTATTCGTAGCGTTTTTCGCTAATATGGGCGAGCGCTTCGGTTACTACACAATGCTCGCGATATTCACTCTGTTCCTTCAAGCTAAATACGGCTTCGATTCAGGAACAGCCGGGCAAATTTACGGAGGCTTTTTAGCCGCGGTTTACTTTCTGCCCTTAGTCGGCGGTATAATTGCCGACCGTTACTTAGGGTACGGAAAGACAATCAGCTTGGGTTTAATTATAATGTTCATAGGCTACTTTTTGTTAGCCGTGCCCAGCGCGAAAGGCGAAGCGTTATGGCTGGTCATATTCGCTTTGGTAGTAATTTCACTTGGAACGGGATTTTTTAAAGGCAACCTACAAGCTTTGGTGGGGAACCTTTACGATGACCCGAAATACAGCGAAAACAGAGACATAGCGTTCAATGTTTTTTATATGGGAATAAATATCGGCGCTATGTTCGCTCCCACGGCGGCGAGAGCCGTTTACAGCTGGGTTCTCGGCTGGAGCGGATTCACTTATCATCCCGCTTTGCCCGCTTTGGCAAACAAATATATCGAAGGCACAGCGACGGCTAAACACGTCCAAGATTTGTTGGAATTAGCCAAGAATCAAGTGGCGGGAATAACTCAATCGGGTTTGATGGAATTTAGCCAGAATTACGTGGACGCGCTTAGCCACGGCTACCACTTTGGTTTTGGCGTAGCTTGCATTTCGCTAGTTATTTCGATGATTGTGTTCTGGGGCTTTAAAAAGCTATACAAAACGGCTGATATGACCGAAAAGCAAAAAGCCGAAAGCGCGGAACACAAGGACAAAGTCGTTACTCTTACGGCAGACCAAGTAAAGAACAGATTAATCGCTTTGGGTCTGGTATTTTTGGTCGTTATATTTTTCTGGATGTCTTTCCATCAAAACGGCTTCGCGATGACAATGTTCGCCAGAGACTACACTCAAGATATTGTCGGTATAGGAACATACTTCTGGTTCGACCTCTGGGGATTGCTTTGCATCGCTATTACAATCGGTTCTATATACTACCTGCTAAGACCGAAGAGCGTAACGCTCACAAAAGTAATAAGCGCTATAACGGCTGTAGTTTTCGCCGTTTTGACTTATCTCAGATTTCAAACTTATTCGGCAACGAACGACTTTACGCCCGAGATGTTCCAACACCTTAATCCATTCTTTATAGTGGCGCTAACTCCAATAGTCATCGGTTTCTTTGCGTATCTGAAGAAGAAGAACAAAGAGCCGAGCGCGCCCAAGAAAATCGGTATCGGAATGTTAATAACGGGCGTCGCGTTTTCATTGTTAATAATAGCCTCGTTTAGTCTAATCGGCTACAGTCCGGCTGAAATTAACGAAACCAGAATTCCGAACGAAGCCTTGGCGGTAACGCCTTACTGGCTTATCGGAACGTATTTTACAATGACAATAGCAGAGCTGTTCCTTTCGCCAATGGGAATATCCTTCGTGTCGAAGGTTTCGCCGCCGAAATACAAAGGTTTGATGCAAGGCGGCTGGCTCGCGGCTACGGCGGTAGGAAACTACTTAGTAGGCGTTATGGGATACTTCTGGAAGAGCGTTCCTCTCTGGGCGTTCTGGGCGATTCTCGTTTCGTTTTGCATACTTTCCGCTTTATTCATTTTCTCGATTTTAAAACGTTTGGAAAAGGCTTCGGAAGCGTAATCCCGACGAAATATCCAAATAATAAAAGGCGTTCTTAACGGAACGCCTTTTTTTATGTTTTTTTAAGGAGAAAAGCTACAAACATCTCGACGAATTGATTTGTAGTTTTTAGGTTGCGCGTTAATCTTGCCGTTAACTTGTTCCCGATACTTTCAGTACGACTTTGCCTTTTGTCTTGGCTTGTTCGATTAATTTATGCGTTTCAACTATATCGCTCATCGGTTTTATCGCCGATATTATCGGTTTTATTTTGTCTTTTTCGAGTAAATTGAACAAAGTATTCAAATCGCCCACGAACCAATCGTTATGTTTTTTTCGCAACGCCCCAATCGAATAAAACGCCGTCGAGCGTCCGTTAGGAAATAAGTTCCACAATTTAAGTTTAATCAAATCGAGAATCGGGCTTCCGCCGTTTCCAACGACGGAATTATAGAAACCGTAAGATACTAGTTTCCCCCCTTTCTTTAAAGAACTGAACGACCTCTTCAAATTCTCGCCGCCAATTGGGTCAAATACGGCGTTTACGCCGTTTTCAGTTTCATTTTTGATTTTTTCGACAAAATCCTCGTTTTTGTAATCGATAGGAGAAGCTCCTAAATCGGCAACTATGTCATTCTTGCTTTTCGAAGCGGTTCCGTACATTTTAAGACCAAATAACGCTCCTAATTGTAAAATAGCCGTTCCGACGGCTCCGCCGGCGCCGTGGACTAAAATACTCCGCCCTTTTTTGACTTTTGCGACTCTATGCAACAATTGATAAGCCGTAACATAGGAGAGAATTAAACTAACCGCTTCGGCGGGATTAATATTGTCCGGCAAAGGCGTAAGTTTGTTTTCCGGCAAACACAAATATTCCGAGTGCGCTCCGATTACCGTAAGGTCGGCTACTTTCTGTCCTAATTCAATCCGGCAGGCGCCGTCGCCCAATTTATCGACTACTCCCACCATATCATATCCGGGAGAAAATGGCGGCTTCTTTTTTAACTCGGGGTATTTGCCTTTCCGAATCATGACGTCGGTAAAATTTACCCCAGCGTATAGAACTTTTATTCTTACTTCGTTTGGTTTGGGTTCCGGCAGATTGTTTTCTTCTACAATTTTAAGAACTTCGGGCTTCCCGAATTCAGTAACAACAGCTCGTTTATAACTCATAAGTTCTTTTAAAAATCATTGTTGTTTTCGTCTTTCATCCTTCTTTCGAGCGCCGCTTCGTTGACGTCGTCTCGCGTTTTTCCGCGGGCGTAGTCTATTAAAGCTCCGCTGATTTTTATAATTTCAACTATTATAATAATCGAGAATGTAATTCCGATAATTAATAGCCATTCGTTAGCGGTAAGCGGCGTTGTATCCAGCAAATCGTTCATAACGGGAATCGCCACCGCGGACACTTGCAACCCAACGGCTAAAAGCATTACCGCGAGTAAAATCGGATTTTTGAAAGGCGAGGCTTTGTCGATTCTCTCGCCGCCGGCGTAGGGCAAATCAAAGAAGAGCGACCTATCTATCGACCTAGAATTTTGAACGTTCCAAATCTGGAAGAACGCCAAAACGCAAAAAGCCAAAGTTCTCGCTCTGTCCATTTGCTCTGGCGTCGCGTTGTAAATATCGGGCGTTGAATAATAGAAGACGCCTAGCGTGCCAATCATCATTACGACTCCGCATATAAGCATTCTGTAGAGCATGGGCCTCGATATAAGAGGCGTCTCCTTATTTCGCGGGTAGAATACCATAACGTCTCCGTGCTCTTTCTCGAAGGCTAGCGGGAACGTTGAAGTGCCGTCGGTTACCAGATTAATCCATAGCAACTGAGCGGGAAGCACCGGCAAGGGCAAACCGACCGCCACCGACATAGCGATGGTCAGAAGTCCGCCGAAGCTCGTCGCTAAAATGTAAGTTATGATATGTTGTAGATTGTGTAATACAATTCGCCCTCTGCGCACCGCTTTAACGATTGTCGCGAAATTATCGTCGGTGAGAACCATATGAGCCGCTTCCTTGGAGACGTCCGTTCCGCTGCCCATAGCTACTCCAATATCCGCTTGTTTCAAGGCTGGAGCGTCGTTTACGCCGTCGCCGGTCATCGCTATTATATTCTTGTGCTTTTGAAGCTGTCTTACTATCCGGAATTTATGCTGGGGAGCGACTCTCGCGTAAACGTCTATTTTGGGAGCGCGTTCAAATAGTTCTTCGTCGCTTAACTCGTCAATTTCTTGACCGCTAATCGCTACCGGTATTTCTTTGTTTTCGCCGATACCGACGGACTTGGCAACGGCTTGAGCGGTTCGCGAATGGTCGCCGGTTATCATTACGACTTTAATTCCGGCGTTCCTACATCTCTTAACCGCCAACGCCGCCTCAGGACGCACAGAGTCCTCGATTCCTGCGAAGCCGACGAAAGTCATATTTTGGAGTTTATTCAACTCCAAATCGCCTTCGACGTCTTTTTGGTCTATGCCGGCGAGAGCTAAAACGCGAAGCCCTTTTTTAGAAAAATCTATTATTTTTTTTCGAAGAAGGTCTAAATCCAAATCAATTTTGTTGCCGTCGATATCGAGCATATTTTTACAGCGCGACAAAATCACTTCCGGCGCGCCTTTGGCAAAAATGCAATTTTCTTCTTTGTTAGCGGCTTTAACAGCCATCATTTGGTTTTCCGATTCGAAAGGCAAATCTACGGAAATCGACCAATCCTCGGAATCAAATTCCAATTTTTCGGCGGCAATCATTAAAGCGCCTTCTGTCGGGTCGCCTTCAATTTTCCATTCATCGCCGTTATCGACTAATTCCGATTCGGTGCAAAGAGCGCTAATTTGAGTGAATTTTTTAAGAGCCTGCGAATCTTTATATTTTACGCGTTTTCCGTCTTCGCTTCTGACGATAGCCCCTTCCTTCAGATATCCGCTGCCGTGGGCTTTTAACTCGGCGTTTCCGCAGAAAAATCGAGTGGCGGTCATCTGATTTTTTGTTAGCGTCCCGGTTTTATCTGTGCATATAAAGTTGCAGCTGCCAAGAGTTTCCACCGCCGCCAGCTTTTTGACTATGGCGTTTCTTTTCGCCATTTGCGAAACTCCTATTGACAAAGTAATAGTTACCGCTACGGGCAGTCCTTCGGGAATAGCCGAAACGGCTAAGCCGACAGCGGTCAGGAACATCGTTAGCCAATCGTTGCCTCGCAGAAAACCGACGAGGAAAATCAGGGCGACTATTATCATTATTCCAACGCTCAGGGCTTTGCTGAATTTCTCCATTTGCTTTTGCAAAGGCGAAACAGTCTCTTCGGCTTCCGCCACACGCGCGGAAATTTTTCCAAATTCGGTGTTTGCCCCGACGGCGGTTACGATGCCAACGCCCCTTCCCTTTTGAATTATTGACCCGGAATAAATCATATTCACTCTGTCGCCGAGCGGCGTTTTCTCGGCTATGTTGGCTTTTGCTTGTTTATTAATCGAGAACGACTCTCCGGTTAACATTGATTCGTCAACCAATAAGTTATGCGTCTCGATTAATCTGGCGTCGGCGGGAGCTCTCACTCCGCTTTCCAATAATACAATGTCTCCGGCAACTACGTTCGTGGTGGGAATCGAAACGGCTTTGCCGTCTCTTATCACTTTCGCCATCGGCGCCGCCAAATTTCTTAAAGCTCTTAGCGCGTCGGATGCTCTACGCTCTTGGAAAAAACCTATTAAGGAATTTAAAACTACTACAAAAGCTATTACGATTGTATCTTTCAAATCGGCTAGGAACGCGTTGAGAATAGCCGCGACCATCAATATATATAAAACGGGGTCGTTGAACTGTTCTAACAATAAAACAATCCAATGCTTTTTCTTTTGCGTAATTAATTCGTTCTTCCCGTATTTATCGCGCATTTCATCGACGCGATTTTCGTTTAAACCGCTCTTCGAGGAAGTTCCAAAGTTTGTTAACGTTTCTTCTATCGTTTTTGAATGCCAAGGCATATTAAAAGTTCACCCTTTTGTTTGACCGTCCGTTTCCTTATGATTTGTCTATTTAACAAGTTATTGATTAATCTTTCGTTTTTTATTCTGGAGAAGAATACTTTTCGGCTTCTTCAATAGCTTGTTTTTGATTTACTATGTTTATAGTTAAAATTCCCGACTCGTCAACCATAATTGAAATCATATATTCTAAACTTTCATCGACGGGTCTATCCATTCTATGATTTGTGTAAATCGCTCCTTTCAATTCCTCGACTATTTGATTTTCGGGTAACTCGTCTTTTTTCTTCATCAATCTTTCATTGGCTTCTTTAGCTCTTTTAAACTCTTCGCTCATAGGTATTCCCGCTTTGTCGGCTATTATCTTAGCTTGCTCCATTGCTTTTTCGTAATCGCCTTTGTAAACGAAGTTAATAGAGTTGAAGCTCTGCCCGGGGGCGTTGACGGAAGTGGTTTCCGACATCTCCGGTTGATACTCCAAACCTTCCGGCTCGATAAATCCCAATTCTTGAACCCATTTCGGCAACCTGATTGAATCGTTTTCTATAGAATTGTCGCCGCTTTTTTTGTTCTCTTGCATAGACACTTCTTTACTAGTCGTCATTGAAGCTTCGTTTTGAACTCCTTTTTCTTTCTCTTCCGATTCGGAAGCTCCGCCTTCTTGGTTTTTAGAGGAGCAACCGAAAGACAACATTATAATTAACGAAAAATACAACACCGCTATAAGATTCTTCTTCATATTTACTATCCCGCTTAATAACAACAATAATTAAGAGTAAACTCAAATATAAGTCAATCGCGAATTTAAACAAAATTTTATTGAGACAACGTTGCATAAGAAAATTAATTCAAAAAAAAATAAAATATTTTGGGCGGTATATAGTTTTTTATTAAATGATTTATGACTTAAATTAGTTAGTATTAATATATTGTAATTTTTGCGACTGAATTATGAACCGATTAAAATCAGTTCCTATCAACGGCGGAATTTTATAATTGAAAGGGCTTTGGCGGTCGCTAAGGCGGACTTGCTAAATAGCGCGTCCTACTCAAAGACTTCAGAATAAATTATTGACTAACTATTTTTTTTATTATATTTTAATTTTAGTTATTAATAATCAATCGAAAATCAATTATGGAAAAGCAAGAAAAAATAGAGAAGCAACTTGAAGAAAGGTCGAAAGAATTAAACGCTTTATATAAAATCGAAAAAATACTAAACGACTATGAGTCAGACTTAGCCGACGTTTTACAAAAAATACCCGAGACTATAGTAACCGGTTTTCAGTTTCCCGAACACGCTCGCGCGAGATTAAGAATCAACGGCGAGGAATATAGCTCCGAAAAATTCAAAGAGACTCCTTGGGCGCTCGTATCCGATATAAAATTACAAGAAGACACAGCCGGATTGCTGGAAGTTTACTATACTAAAGAAATGCCGATAGCCGACGAGGGAGCTTTCTTGAGCGACGAGAAAAAGCTAATCGAGGCGGTCGCGAATTTAACCGGCCAGTACGTAGTTCATAGGCGTTTACGCAAAGTTTTCGACGAATGGAAGAAAAAAGAGGAAAAAAGCGAAGAGGAGACAGAGCTAAACCTTATTTTGGAAATGATGAAAAAAACCGACCGCCACTTATACTCGATTCTATCGCGCAAAATGATAAACCATCTTTTCTGCAAAGGCGTCGAAGAATCCAAGGAGTTCTTCCAGAAAAGCGGCGGCTATTACGGCGACGGCAACTCGACTCAAACGGAAATAAACGCTCCATCGAGAAAACAGGCGCTATTAAACTCCTATAAGTGGGGTAAAAAGATATTCACTATCGCGAAAAAATATTTAAGCGACGACGCTATTTTAGCCTTGATTCAAAAGTGGTCTTTCGAAGATAAATCCAGCTTTTTGGCGAAATCGCTTCTAAACTCTAGCACGCCGTTAACCGAAATAGCGGACGCTATTAGACGCTTTTACTTTTTAGACCCCGAAATAGACGATAAAATCACTCCGACGGCTCACGGAATTAAAGTTTCGCTAATTAAAAGATTCCTAACCGAGCAGTTGGATTATATCAATATAGCAAAGCGCTTTTGCCATATTAAAGATTTCCATCGCTTGGTTCAAAAGATGATTTTTCCGGCGGACAGCCAAGGCAAGCTGGGCGGAAAAAGCGCCGGATTGTTCTTAGCCGAAAAAATAATTGAAAAGACGAAGGAATATTCAGAACCGTTGAGGAAAATCAAAACGCCGAAAACGTGGTATATCTCTTCCGACGGCGTAATTAAGCTGATTTATTATAATAACTTAGAAGATATAATCGAACATAAATACAAGAACGTCGAAGACATCCGCAGAGAGTATCCTTATATTATTCAAGCTTTTAAAAACGCTATTTTCCCGCCGGAATTAGCCAACGGGCTTTCGCGAGCGCTCGACGATTTTGGACAAAATCCAATTATAGTCAGAAGCTCGAGTCTTTTGGAAGACAGTATGGGTTCGGCGTTTGCCGGGAAATACAAAAGTTTGTTTTTAGCTAATCAGGGTAGCAAAGAGGAGCGAATGGAGGCTTTGCTCGACGCTATAGCGGAAGTTTTCGCTTCTACGTTCGGTCCCGACCCCATAGGCTATAGAATCGAACGAGGCTTGCTGGACGTAAACGAAGAGATGGGAATTATGATTCAGGAAGTCGTCGGACAAAAAATCGGTAAATACTTCATTCCCGCCTTCGCTGGCGTCGCTTTTAGCCATAACGAATTCAGATGGTCGCCTAGAATTAAGCGCGAAGACGGATTAATTAGAATTGTAGCCGGACTAGGCACAAGGGCGGTGGACAGAATTGGCAACGATTACCCTACTCTTTTAGCTCCCGGTCAACCGGACTTAAGAGTTAATCAGTCGTTCGACGATATGATTAAGTATTCTCAGAAGTATTGCGACTTGATAAATCTGGAGACTAATACATTCGACACCGTTTCCATCAGTCAATTGAAAAAAGAAATCGGTTCTCAATATCCTATGATAAACGATGTGTTCTCGATACAGGAGGATAGTTATATAAGAAAACCCATAGGTTTAGGCGTTGACCCGAAAAAAGACGATATTATAGTAACTTTTGAAAATTTGGTTGAAAATACCGACTTCATCAAGCTTATCGACGAAATGTTAAGAATCCTCAGCGATAATTTGGGTTCGCCCGTAGATATTGAATTCGCTTGCAACGGCAATCAGCTTTATTTGCTGCAATGCCGTCCGCAAAGCTCCGGTTCTGAAAGAGCTTCGGCGGTAATTCCCGACGACATCGACCCGGAAAAAGTAATATTTACGGCAAACAAGAACGTCTCGAACGCCAGAACGCCGGATATTAATTATATTGTTTACGTCGATCCTATTAAATACGGTATGGAGAGCGATTACAACAACCTGAAGGAAGTTAGCGTAGTCGTGAACAAACTAAATAAAATGCTTCCCAAAAGAAGTTTCATACTTATGGGTCCCGGCAGATGGGGCAGCAGAGACGACCTCAATCTCGGAGTGAATGTAACGTATTCGGATATTAACAATACGGCGGTTCTAATTGAAGTAGCTAAGCAGAAAAAGAATTATATGCCGGAATTGTCTTTCGGCACCCACTTTTTCCAAGATTTAGTAGAGGCTTCGATAAGTTATTTGCCGCTTTATCCAGACGATAAGGACGTAGATTTTAACGAGGAATTCTTTCAGACAAAGGAAAACATATTGAGCCGATTTTTACCCGATTACAAGCATTTGGAACATATTGTAAAAGTTATAAATATTAGAGAATCAACCGGCGGTTTAGTTTTAAGGTTATTAATGAACGCCGACGAAGACAGGGCTATGGCTTTCTTAGTCGACCCTTCTACTCAAGCGAGATATTCGACGATAGTTAGAAGCGCAACTGAACAGCAGAACAATAACGAACCGCTGCAATGGCGTTTGAGAATGTCTGACAGCGTTTGCGCCGAAATAGACAAAGACAGGTTCGGAATCCGCGGCGTTTATTTGTTCGGCACCGTTTTTAACGAAACTGCGGGACCTAATTCAGATATTGATTTGCTTGTCCACTACGACGGAAGACTCGACCATATGGAAGATATGCAGCGCTGGTTCGAAGGATGGAACTTGTGTTTGGCGCATATAAATTATAATAAATCGGGATATTTCCTCAGACGAATACTCGACGTTCATTACGCTTCCGACGAGGAAATAGAGAAGAGCGAATATCATCGACAGCTTATCGACCCGAAAAATAATATTTCCCGCAGAATGAAAACGAAAGCGGATATAGAGCAGAAATAAATTAGTAATCCAGCAATTTCTCGGCGTCCGCTTTGATTTTCTCCACCGTCGGCAAAACGTCCCATTCGTAAGCTGGAGCGAATGGTATGTGCGAATATTTCGCGGCGTTTCTAATTACGGGAGCGTCGAGATAATCGAATGCTTCTTCGGCGATAGTAGAGGCTATTTCCGCTCCGAATCCCAAAAATTTAATGTCTTCGTGCGCTACCAAAACTCTGTTGGTTTTCCTAATTGAATTTAAAACCAATTCCTTATCCCAAGGCACAATTGTCCTCAAATCTATTATTTCGAGTGTCTTGTCGCTGTTTTTCTCTATTTCCTTTACGGCTTTTACCGAATCGGCGACTCCCATTCCATAGGTTACTATTGTCGCGTCTTCGCCTTCTTTTACAATTTTACCTTTGCCGAACGGCAGCAGATAATTTTCGTCCGGTTCAACGCCCGAAGAAAACGACGCGCGATACAAGCCCTTATGCTCGAGAAACATAACCGGGTCTTGAAGTCGGCAGGCGGTTTTGAGCAAACCTTTCGCGTCTGCCGCTGTACTGGGATACGCGATAAGAAATCCGGGTATATGGGCAAAAAACGCCTCGATATTTTGCGAATGGCAAAGACCGCCGTGAATATACCCTCCGACCGCGGCGCGAACGACAACCGGCGCGCTGAAGCCGTTGTTGGAACGGTAGCGCATAGTCGAAAGCTCGTTTCTCAATTGCTGAAAGGCGGGCCAAATGTAATCGCCGAACTGAATTTCGACAATAGGCTTGAAACCGCGAACGGCTAATCCTAAAGCTACTCCGATTATCGAAGCCTCCGCCAATGGCGAATTAAAAACTCGCTCTTTGCCGAATTTCGATAAACCTTTGGTCGCCGTAAAAACTCCTCCTTTGGGGTCTTCGATGTCTTCGCCGAAAATTAAAGCTTTTTTGTTTCGCTCCATTTCTTCTCGCAAAGCGTGATTTATGGCGTCAACCATTACCGTCTTTTCGCCGTCTTTAGTCTCCGCGTCGGCGTAATCAAGTTCTCTTGTAGAAGAATCGGCGTAAATATGGTTAGTTGAATCTTCAGCTTTGGGGTCGGGTCTGGACGCTGCCCAATCGGCGGCTTCGTCAATTTCTTTTTTAACCGAGTTTTCCAACTCTTCTAATTCTTTTTTGCCGACAATTTTATTTTGTATCAGATATTTTTTGAGTTTTACAATACAATCTTTCTTTTCTTTAGCGGCTTCCAATTCGTCTTTGTCTCTGTATTTTCTTTGGTCGTCGCTCGAAGAGTGAGCAAGAAGCCTTTCCACCAAAGCGTGAAGCATAACCGGACCCGCGCCTTTTCTAATATATTCCGCCGCTTCGCGCGCCGCTTTTAATGATTTGAAAAAGTCGGTTCCGTCGAAAGTATTCATTCTTAGATTGGAGTAACAGCAGAAAGTATGTCCAACCGAGCCGCCCATAGATTGCTTTTCTCTCGGTACTGAAATAGCGTATCCGTTGTCTTGAATAGTAAACAAAACGGGCAATTTTTCGCGCGTCGCCCAATTAACGGCTTCGTAAAATTCGCCTTCGCTTGTGGCGCCCTCGCCGGAAGCGACATAGGATATTTCGTCGGCGCCGGTTTTTTTGGAGGCGAGAGCCGTTCCGACGGCGTTTAAATATTGCGTTCCGGTAGAAGAAGACTGAGTGGGCAAATTCAAGTCCGGATGTCCGAAATGTCCGGGCATTTGCTTTCCGCCGGTTGCTGGGTCTTCAGGTTTACCCAACGCTAACAAAAAATAGTCTCTCGCCGTCATACCCATAGCGTATGAAAAAGCGGCGTCTCGATAATATGTCCAACCCCAGTCTTTGCCTTTGCGCAGGGTCATTCCGACCGCTACCTGAACCGCTTCGTGTCCGCTTACTCCGATATGGAAAGAAGCCTTACCCTGCTTGACTAAGCTAAGATGCTTATTGTCAGAATGGCGAGCTAACAGCATTAATCTTAAGGCTTCCAGCATTTCGTCTTTTGATACCTTCAAAGAGGAGTGAGGCTTTGATTCGTCTTTGATTTTTATAGGCTTTACGGAGCAGGCTGGTCCGCGTTCTCGAGCGCAAGCGGCGCCTTTTTTTGATTCCGAAATCGCTTCTAAAATTATTTGCTCGGCTGATTCGCCGTTCTTTTTCGATTTTTTCTTTTTTGCCATAATTTTCTCTATTTATCTAAAAATTTTGCGATATTTTATTTGATAACGTTTATATTTAAATTTTATGACTTGATATTTTGGTTATAATCGCGTCGAACTTTTTGAATAAAGCTAATTATTTAATAACTTAAATAAAATCAAATTTAACTATGGCTTGGAAAGATATAATCGGTCAAAATCGCGTAAAAACTTTATTGCAAAGAGCGATAATCGACAACAAAATTTCGCAATCTTATTGTTTTATAGGGGGCGAAGGCGTAGGTAAAGACGCCGTCTCTATTGAATTCGCCAAAGCCGCCAACTGCCAGAATCCGATTAAAAGCGAGAACGGCTACGAAGCTTGCGGGGAATGCAAAAGTTGTAGAATGACCGATAAATTAGAGCATCCGAACATTCATTTGATTTTTTCGCTCCCAACCGGAACGAGCGAAGGCAAAAGCTCTTCGGCTACCGATAAACTAAGCGAAGGTCAAATTGAAGAGGTAAGGGAGCAGATAAGATTGAAGGCGAAAAATCCTTACGGGAAAATTTCAATAGCTAAAGCTACGCAGATAAAAATAGTTTCTATAAGAGAAATAAAAAGGAATCTATCGCTGTCGGCTCCGCGAGAAGGTAGAAGGTTTATTTTAGTATTCAACGCTGAGGATATGACAAAGGAAGCCGCCAACGCTTTCCTGAAAACGTTGGAAGAACCGAGAGAATCGGTAACTATAATATTAACGACTTCTAATCCTGGCTCCTTGTTGCCTACTATTTTGTCTAGATGTCAGCAGACGGTTTTCCAAACGCTTCCTCACGACGAGCTTGCGATAAAGCTACAAGAGGACGCAAGCATCGACGCCGAAGAAGCCAAATTAGCCGCCGTTTTCGGTCAGGGTTCTTATACTAGGGCTTTTGACTTTTTGGACAAAAACACAAAAGAGATTCGCGAGAACATAATAGACTGTTTGCGCTCCTCGCTGAAGAAAAAACGATTCAGAAAGGAACTTTTGGAAAAACTCGAATACTTTCATAAGGACAAAGACAGAAAAATAATCGAAGCCGCTCTTTTGGCTTTGCAGCTGTGGTTAAGGGACGCTCTTTTATTCGTTAAAACTAATTCCAATAAAGGCGTTATTAATTATGATTATCTAGAAACGATACAAAGCTTTTGCAAAAATTTCGGCAAAACCAACGTAGAGAAAGCAATAACTATCGTTGAAACGGCTGTCAGTCAGAACAACAGCCGGGTAAATCACAAGCTATTACTTATTAACGCCTTCCTTGAAATAAGAAAAGCTTTGGCGGTAGGGGGCGTATAATTTTAGGTAAAACGATAAATTATTGGATATGACAACGCTTTATTTTAACTTTGTTAAGTTCTAAAGTAGCGAAAAAATTGAAGATAGGATATAAATATGGATAATATAGATAGATTTAATACAGTAGAAGCTTCAACCGACGAGGAGAATTCAGAAAAAAACGGACGCGAGCGAACTCCTCAAACGGAAGAAACTCAGATTCGCGAACGCGAATCCAACGCGATAGAAGAACAGTTAACCCGCGGCAAAAAAATTCCCGGTTCTTCAAATATGCCGGACAAAATATTTCTGAATCAGCGCTATTACCAAAAGTTCAACAATTCAAAAGTCATTCCGAATTTCAATCGGGACGGAGTAACTTCGGATATAATAGAGGCTACGTTCTCCAATAAAAGAAGGCAGCTATTCAAAAATAAGAACAAGTTGTCGTTCGTTTTATACCAATACGTTATAGTAGAAATGGAAAACGGCATCGACATAGCCACCGTAACAGCTATAGGGGATTGCGCTTTTAACAAACAAAAAACGCATTACAAAGACAAGCAACCGACGCGCGACGTTCTCAGACACGCTTCGCCGAAAGATATGCAAAGGCATAAAGGGAATTTGGACGAAACGCCGAAGGTCGTCGAGAAAACGAAAGCTTTAACCGAGAAGTATAAATTAGAAATGAAAGTAACCGACGCCGAGTGGCAATTCGACAGGCAACGGCTTACTATATATTTCACCGCTCCGCAACGGGTAGATTTTAGGGAGCTTGTAAAAGAATTAGCGGGACTATTCAAGACGCGCATTGAGTTAAGACAAATAAGCTCTCGCGAAGAAGCGAAAAGAATAGGCGGGATGGGCTCTTGCGGAAGACCGTTGTGTTGCGCTTCGTTCGCCTTCGAAAGAAGCCGCGTAACTTTGGACCACGCTCGCGCGCAACAGCTCGCGAACAATATATCCAAACTAAGCGGATATTGCGGCAGGCTCAAATGTTGTTTGCTTTACGAATACAATTTTTACGTCGAGGCTTTGCGTAAATACCCGCCGTTAGATTCGCAATTAATACTGCCCGAAGGGAAAGCGAAAATTTTAAAAGCGGACATTTTCAAAGATTTGGTTTACGCTTACATACCAAAAGCTAAAACATACAAGACAATATACTTCGACGAATTGTCAATCTTAGCCGACAAAGGGAAAATCCTGCCTCCGAAGGAAGACAAAACCAACGCAAAAAGATTTAATACGGACGACGACATCAAAGAGCTAAAAAAATTGGAAGACGAAAGTTAAAGTCAAAACGCGTTCTTTAGATGTTGGATTTCGTTTCCGGCTTTCGTATCTACGACGATTACGTCGAACCTACAAGGAACGTCCTTTATTTTATTGACGTATAAATATCCTTCGGCGCATCGCCTTAATTTGCGGATTTTCGACTTAGTAATCCAACTTAGCGGCGAACCGTATTTATTCGAGCCGCTGGATTTTACTTCGACGAAAACGAGCGTTTCCTCGTCTTTGGCTATGATATCAATTTCGCCGTGTCTGCTGAAGAAGAAGTTCCTTTTTAAGATTTCGTAGTTGTCGCGGGTTAAGTATTCCGCCGCCGCGTTTTCCGCTTTCCCGCCTTTGTCTCTTGTGTTTGCATCCGAATAGCTCATATCGTATTGAATTAAAATTCAAAATACTTTCTTCGCTAATTTAATAAATAGTCCGCTTACTTTTGAAAGAGATTGTTTTATATTTTGTCAATTAGAATTTTGTTCTTTGATATATCGAGCGATTAAATTATCTTATAAAGTTATATAAATTTAATGTTATTATACTTATAAAGGTTTCAATATGGAAAACAACGACCAAGACGCTCTTTTTACCGAAGAAGAACATCAAGAGTCGAAATTAAGTTTCGTCGATAAGATAACCGGAATATTTACCGAGCCGACGGAACTTTTCGGGAGCTTAGCCGGGAAGCGGCAGAAACATTCCGATTGGGTTTTGCCAGTTTTGATATACGCGATTTTGTCCATTATATTTTTAGCTGTAATTCTCAACGCTCCGTCTTTAAAAAACGAAATGATGGAAAAGCAGTTGGGGCAAACAGAAAAAGCGCTGCAAGAACAAGTTGAAAAAGAAAACCTCACGCAAGAACAAGCGGACAAAAGATTGGAAATGACTTATAGAGCTTTCAACAAAGGCAATCTCTTGATGATAAGATACGGCGTATCAATAATTATTTTTACTTTTTTGGTTGTTCTAATCGCCTCTGGATTCTTCTTCTTGATTTTCAGACCGATTTTGAAAGGAATCGGCAGGTTCCCCGACGCGCTTGTCGCTTACGGTATGCCTTATTATATATTGGCAATAAACGTTATTATATCGCTAATTTTATCCTTAGCCTCTAATTCCTTAATGGAAACGAACGTAGCTGATTTGGCGGGAATAGAGAAAAGCGCTTTCGGCGGATTTATTCTCAGCAAAATCAATCCCTTTTATATTTGGTTCTTCTGGGCGGTCGGCATAGCTTACGGCAAACTTTTTAAAATGAAAAACGCGAGTCAAGGCGTTATCATAGTAATTGGTTCGTGGCTGATTACAAGCGTTTTGTTTTACTGGCTCGGAACGTCTATACCTTTTTTCAAAGGACTGGTAATGCGTTAGTATATCTCGTTAATAGATAAATCAACAGTTTGACGACAAAGGTTAGTTTTCAATTTAATTTTGGCTTAATATTTCTTATTTTAAAGTAAGTGAGTTGTTTTTTGAAGATAAAGGACAAATTATGAAACTGATATTTTTAGGACCTCCGGGAGCCGGCAAAGGCACACAATCGGAAAAGATATGCGCCGATTACGACGTAACGCAACTATCGACGGGCGACATATTAAGAGCTAACCGCAAGCAAGGCACAGAACTTGGCAAAAAAGCGCAAAAATATATGGACGGCGGCGAACTTGTCCCCGACCAAATTATAGTCGATATGATTAAACAGGAGCTTAAGAAACCGGAAGTCGCCAAGGGATACATTCTCGACGGGTTCCCGCGCACAGTTCCTCAGGCGGAGGCTTTAGACGAATTGCTTGAGGGAATGGGCGAAAAACTCGACGCTACGCTCGTTTTGGAAGTTCCGAACGAGGAACTGGTAAAAAGACTAACCGCTCGAAGAGTTTGCAAGAATTGCGGGAAGACTTATCATCTGATATTCAACCCTCCGAAAAAAGAGGGGATTTGCGACGCTTGCGGCGGCGAGCTTTATCAAAGAGACGACGATAAGGAAGGTCCGATTAGAAATAGACTTTCAGTTTACGAAAAACAAACCAAGCCGCTAATAGATTACTACGAGAAGAAAGGTCTCGCCAAAAAGATTGACGGGCTCGGCGGAATCGACGAAATATACGCGAGAGTCAAAAACGCGCTGGATAATTTATAATTCCATAAAGGGACAACCTTCCGGGGGTTCAAAGCCTTCGGAAGGTTTTTTTATTCGGGGGACGTTCCCCCGCCTTCAAAATTAAGAGAATTTTTATGTAAAAAGCTTCGCGAAGACGAGCGAAATTCTATCCGTCGGTTCGAGCTTTATTCCATAAGAGCTGTTCAATTTTGAATGGTTGGATTTTGGCAAAATCGCCTTCTTGAAGCCTAATTTTTCAGCTTCTTTTAGCCTTCGTTCGATTGCGGAAATAGCTCTTATTTCGCCCGTAAGACCAATTTCGCCTATTAATACGCATTCTCCCGGCAGGGGTTCGTCTCTAAGGGAGCTAACGAGAGCGGCGGCAATTCCCAAATCGACGGCGGGGTCGTTCAGATACACGCCGCCGGCGACGTTTACGAACACGTCGTTTTGGCTGAACTTTTCGCCCAATCGCTTTTCCAAAACGGCAAGCGCCATATTGACTCGCCTGTAGTCGTAACCGGACACTATTCTTTGCGGGGCGGCGTAACTCGTCGGGGTTACGAGAGCTTGAACTTCGAGAAATAACGGACGAGCGCCTTCCATAGACGTTACTATCGCGACGCCGGAGCTTTGTTCGTCTCTGTCGGATAAAAATAAGTCGGAGGGATTTTTCACTTCGCTGAGTCCTCTTTCCGCCATCTCGAAAACGCCGATTTCGTTAGTCGAGCCGAAGCGGTTTTTCATCGCCCGCAGTATTCTATAGGAATAGGTTTTCTCGCCCTCGAATTGAAGAACTGCGTCAACGGTATGCTCCAGAATTTTCGGACCGGCGATAACTCCTTCTTTGGTAACGTGTCCGACTATGAAAACCGCTTTGCCGCTTTTCTTTGCCGTTTGCATTAGCAGGGCGGCGGATTCGCGCACTTGAACGACGCTACCCGGAGCGGCGTCTATTCTGTCGGAATAAACCGATTGAATTGAATCGACGATAGTTACTTGACTGTCTGAGGATTCTATCGCGTTAGCGATTTCCTCGACGTTAGTTTCCGCCAGAACGGATAGGTTTTCCGGCGTTCCGTAAATCCTTTGCGAGCGGAGTTTTATTTGTCGCAGCGATTCCTCGCCGGTAACGTATAAGGGATTGTATTTTTCTAAACCGCCGCACATCTGTAGCATTAAAGTGGATTTTCCGACTCCCGGGTCGCCGCCCACCAAAACGAGCGAGCCCGGAATGATGCCGCCGCCGAGGACTCGGTCGAGTTCTTTAATTTTTGTTAGGATGCGGGTTTCTCCCTCGGATTTAATTTCCGAAAGGTTCTGGACGGAGCTTTTACTTTTGGGTTTGAAGCCGGCTTTTTTGCCGGATTTTTCTACTTTCTTTTCGACGAAAGTGTTCCATTCGCCGCATTCGGGGCATATACTAAACGATTTAGCGGCTTGAGCGCCGCATTCGGAACAAACGTAAATGGTTTTTGTTTTCATATATAGTTGAATTTTTCAAAAACTCTAAGTTAATAATTATGGCGAAAAAATGCTTATATTTAAATTGAAATGTCTGGAATTTTTACGAAATATCGGACGCCGATAATAATAGCGATTGTCGGGATTGCTTTGAGAGTAGCGTTCGCGCTGGGATTCGCTGATTTAGAAGACGAGAATTACTGGGAATACGGACACATAGCGAAGAACGTTCTCGCCGGCAAAGGCTACTCTTATTTTTATCTTCACGACGGCAAAATTGATTTCCGCTTCGACGAAAGCGCCAATCCAGTTCCCTCGGCTTATATGCCGCCGGGATACGCAGCGTTTCTAACTCCTTTTTTGACGATAAAATCCGTCGTTTTGCGGAATCTCTTGATATTATTCTTTCAAGCTTTCTTGAGCGGCGTTTGTATTATTCTATTATTTCGGTTGACTTCGATTCTTTTCAAAGACGATAGGATAGCTTTTATATCGGCTGGTATTTACGCCTTGCTGCCTGAATTTATATACGCTTCCAATTCTTACGGACCGACGATAATTTTCCATTTGGGTATTTTGTCGGCGCTCGTTCTGCTTTATTCGGGCGTGTTTGATTATCGTAGAGCTTTAGGATTCGCTGTTTTATCCGGCGCGCCGGCTTATTTCCGTTCGGAGTTTTTCTTGCTCTTCGTCGTTTTTTTGGCGCTGTATTTTTTCAGAAAGAAACGCAAGGAGGCGGTTTTGGCTCTCGCAGTCGGGCTGTTTCTTGTTTCGCCTTGGCTGATTCGCAACTATTGCGTTTTCGATAAATTTCCGCTTTTTACGACAAATCTGGGGCAGAACTTATATCGGGGGCATAATCCCGCTAGACCGGGGGCGTGGGCGGATTCGTCTTTGGCGAAGGCTTTGAATAAAGTCAAATTCGATAAATATTACGAGCTTAGGAGAGAGGCGACGTTGAAGAAGTTCGCTTATGAGTCGATAAACGAAAGCTACGGTAGAGGATTGAAATTTGCCGCGGAGAAGCTGTTTCACTTGTGGATATTCAACTATTACGACGCGCGTTCTTTTAATCCGGCTTATATCGTTCCGCAGATATTATTAATATTGACGGCGTTTTTCGGATTGGTAAAGACGCGTTCTTTTGAGAAGTTCGATTTGATTTATTTGTATTATTTGTTCTATTCCGCGTTGGCGATTGCTTTTTTTGCCATAGCTCGATACCAGACGATGATGAAGGTCGCTCTGATTCCGTTTTCCGCTTGGGCTATCGTTTGGTTTTATCGCCGTTTTCGTAAATAGGCAGAAAGAAAATTATCGCCATTCCGGGAATCGAGAAGAGAAAGCTGAAAGTAAAAAGCCAGAAGTAACCGACGCTTTGCTGCAGAAATCCGCTGATAAAGCCGGGAACCATCATTCCAATAGCCATTATGCCCGTGGAAATAGCGTAATGAGAAGTTTTGAACTTGCCGCGGGAGACGTAGATTAAGTATATCATAAACGAGGTGAATCCTAAGCCGTAGCCGAATTGTTCTACGAGAATGCAGAATTGAACTAGCGGATTGAAATCGAAAGACCAAGCTGAAAAAAGCCAAGTCAGGTCGATATGCCACAGCAGTTCCGGTTTTACCGAGGCGAGATAGGCGTAAAATAGATTCGGTATGTTCATAGCGAGCGCCATCGGGAAAATTAATTTTTTGAGCGAAATCTTTTTTACGAGCCAGCCGCCTAGAATTCCGCCGACGACCAACGCTCCGACGCCGATTGTTCCGTACATAATTCCTACTTCGCTCAAGCCGATTCCGAGGCCGCCTTCTTTTGGGGCGTCTAATAGAAAGGGTTGCGCCATTTTAACGAGTATTCCTTCGCCTAATCGATAAAGTAGGATATAAGCGAGAATGACTCCGATGTGTTTTTGCGTGAAATACTGCTTGAACGCTTTTTTGAACGGGATAGTCGATTTCGAGTCTTGGACTTCTTTTACTGGTTTGTCGGTTAGGGGATACGGCAGAATCCATTTGTGATAGATAAAAGCGAGCAGAAAGACCGCCGCGGCGATGATAAGCGAGAACGTCCATCCCGTTTCGGTCGAGCCGTAAGCGGAAGAAATCTCGCCGGCGAGAGCCACCAAGACGCCCGAGCCGATTATCATCGATATTCGATAGAAAGTTGAGCGGATTCCGGCAAAGAACGCTTGTTCCTTTTGGTCGAGAGCGCATAAATAGTAGCCGTCGATGGCGATATCGTGAGTGGCGGAAACGAAAGCTATAAGCGTAAATATGATTAAAGAAACGACTAAAAAGTAGGGCAGTTGAGTTCCAATAGCCAAAGCGATGAATAATACGGCTAACACCATCTCCATTAAAATCACCCATCCGCGTTTGGTTCTGTTGGCGTCCACGTAAGGACCCCACAGGAATTTAATCGCCCAAGGAAGATATAAGAAACTAGTGGCGCCGATAAAGGCGTTAGAAGCGTTCAGCGATTTATACATTGCGACGGACAGATTATTTACTATTATATAGGGCAATCCTTCGGCAAAGTATTGGCTTGGAATGAACGACCAAGGATTCCGTTTTTTCGTCGAATTTTTTTGCATTAATTTCCTATGACTCTTTAAAAATTAGGCAATATAAAACTACGGCGAGTAATTTACAATTTAAAGGATTTTAATTATCTTGCGTTTGATATTAATAACAAAGCCTTATATGATTAAAAAAGCAAATATCGCGTTACTCATTTTTGCTTTTCTTATATCGTTCTTATCCTATCGATGCGACGAGAACGGCGGCGAATCTTATCCGTCGGAGCCGATAATATTAGGCGTTTCGGATAGCTTCACGTTTGTGAGCGATACAATAGAAATATACGGCAAAAATTTTGGGTTCGCAGACGATAGCTCCTACGTTAAGTTATATTGCGCTACAGACGGAGCGATTGAAACGGTGAAATCTTATAATTGCGAGGAATGGCTCCAGGCGAAAATAAGATTCAGCGTTCCGAGGATAATAGGCGAGATAGACGTTAGCGTAGTCGTCGGCGGTTTGGAAAGCAATCTCGCGAGATTAAACGTTAGCGAAATACCCGATTTGGAAACCGTGGAAGTTCAGGGCGGTCAATTTTTTATGGGTTCGGAGACAGGTTTCGACGATGAAAAGCCGTTAAGGGATATTACGATAACGAAAGACTTGCTTGTTTTAAAATACGAAGTTAGCCAAAGACTGTGGCGAATTGTTAGGGGCGAGAATCCGAGTTCTTACGTCGGCGATAGCCTGCCGGTTCACGGCGTTTCTTGGCTCGAGGCGATTGAGTTTTGCAACGCTTTGTCGGACAGGCTTGGAAGCGAAAGAAGTTATGAGATAATCGGCGATAGCGTGATTTTCAACAATAGAGCGACAGGATGGCGATTGCCGACCGAAGCGGAGTGGGAATATCTATGCAGAGCCGGGACAGACGGCGATTATTCGGGGACTGGCGTATTGAAAGAGATGGGTTGGTTCAACCAAAATTCTGGCTATCAGCCGCATAATATCGGCGGGAAAGGGGCGAATCAATTCGGATTGTTTGACGTTCACGGCAACGTATGGGAGTGGTGTTGGGATTGGTACGACTCGACGTATTACGATAAGTTCACCGTCGCGGTTGACCCTATAGGACCCGGCGAAGGCGAAAGGCGCGTAATCAGAGGCGGTTCTTGCGTTTCGGGCGAAGCATATTGCCGTTCGGCTAATAGAAAGTTCCCTGAAGGAGACAGCGCGTTTTGCGGCTTTAGAGTCGTCAAGAATCGCTAAGCGTTTGTTAGTTCCACTTGCTTTCCGCCGAAAACAGGGCGAAAGCGATTAAATAGAAGAAAGCGCCGAATAATAAAGCGGCGGTCAATCCTAAATCGAAAGCGATAAGCAAAGCTAACGCCGAGCCGAAAACCGAAGCGGCTCCGTTAACGGCGAATCCCCAATCTATTAATCCGCCGACTCTTCCGCCTGCTTTCGGGAAGGGCATTCCCATAAAGAATCCCATAGGAGCGATTAGAACGGCGGTCGCTATGATTCTCGCGAATAACTTGTATTCGCCGAAAAAGTAAATCAATTCTTTGGAGACGAAAGCGTCGAAGAGTATTAATAGAATAATAGCGCCGAACGTCGTTTTGTAAGCGAACTTTTCGGAAAATCTGGAGCCAATACCGGAAGTCAGCAATACAGTTAGCAGAATAGTAACGACGCCGTAAACCGAAGGACCGATGAGTAAAGTGTATTTTTGGATTAATACTACCTCTACCAGCATAAATCCCATTCCGATAAAAAAGAAATATAGCCAAGGCGCGGTTTTGATTTTGGCGTCTTTTTTAAAGTAGGGTATTAGGTTCAGCGGTATTATTAGAATTGCTACGATTAGTAGAATAGTTAGTACGTTAAGCTTTGCTAGCGGAAAACCGAAGTATTCGAACGGCAAAATCTTTTCCTTGCCGGAAAACGATAAATTTTTCCATTTTCCCATCTGCGCAATGAAAGGTTTATCGTCGTAGCAGGGGGAGATATCGATTTTAACTTCCGATTCGATATTTTCCCATCCCTGTAGAACTATTTGATTGATTAAATTGCCGTATATTGAGTCTGGCGCTGGATAAACGGGATAATAGAAGTTTTTTCGGAATCTGTTTGTTTTGCCGAGAGCGTATTGTATTGTGTTCGGATTTAAAGGTTCTTTGCCGACAAGCAGTACTTTTCTTTTTAGCTTAGGCATCGAATAAACGGCTATATGGGATTCGGGATTTTCAACTCCTAGTTCTTCCATTGCTTCTATCGCCTCGGTTAGCATACGAGGGACGTAGAAATGATGCTCGAATATCATATATCCGTTCGGAGTTAGAGCTTTCCAGTAATCGACGAAAGCTTCAACGGTAAAAAGGTAGTTTTCCGCTAAGGCGAACGCTCCGGACGCTAGAGCGGCGAAAGAGTTGGAGCTAAGAGCGTAAATAATGTCGAATTTGTTTTCGGAACGGCGTACGAAAGCTCTGCCGTCTTCAGTGATTACTTTAACTCTCGGGTCGGAATAAACGTTTCCGGTGTAATCGGCGAGTTTCCCTTCGGTCAAAAGATAATTGATATATGCATTCACTTCAACGGCGTAAACTTCTTCCGCTCCGGACTGAAGAGCGTGCAGAACGTCTATTCCGCCGCCCGCTCCCAGAGAGAGAAAAGAACAGGAATCGAATTGACGGATTAAATTTGAAACGTCCACGTCGAAGCGGAATTTAGTAGTCCTAAAATTTCCGTCGAATTTATATACCGACGATTGAGCGGCGTTGTCGATTCTTATGCCTCTGGTGTATGAGTTATACTCGACGACTCGAATTTTCGACATCGCGTCCCAATGAGTAAAAAGGATTTCGCCTCTGTCTTCTCTTTCTAATTGCAAGAGGGATGAAGAATTGAATGAAAGGAATATTGAAGCTATTAAGACTATAGTCGATAAAGCTTTAATTGTTTTCGGAGCGGCGACGATAGACAATATTAGAATAGGGATAGGTATTAACACAGTCGCTACGGGAGTTCCGAGCCAATTCATTAGAATCATAATAAGAAGCGTTCCAACCGCCGCGCCTATTAAGTCGGACATATATAGTCGCGAAATAAATTTAGAGTTGTTTCTTAGCAAATAGGAAACGGCGAATCCCCCGAAGAAAAACGGGGAGCAGAGAATTATCGCAGAAAGAGCGAATTTTAACGATTCTAAGGCGCTAATATATAGTTTCGAGAAATTAAGCTCTATTTGAAATATCAGAATAGGCGAAATCAGAACGAAGGCGCTTGTTAGCAGCGTAAAAATCCAGAAGTATTTTTCTTTGTTGAGCTTGCTGAAAACCCTTAAGCAAAGTCCGCCTAGACCGATACCGAGAATCGCCGATGAAAGAATCAGGAAAGCGAAAGTGTAATAGAATTCCGCGGAGAATATTCTCGTCCACGCCAACTCTAAAGCGAGAAGAGCGCCCGATATAATAGCTATCGTTAGGTATTTTGAGAATTTCATCTGAGAGCTTTTATTTGCAGTATTTATCAATATATTGTTTGGCTTGTTCTTGTCCGTATTTTAGCGCGTTTTTGAAGTCTTTGCAAGCTTTCTTCTTTTCGCCAAGCTTTTGGTAACTCAACCCTCTGTTGAAATAAGCGGCGGCAAAGGTAGGTTTTAACTTTATTGCTTGGTTGTAATCTTCAATGGCTTGTTTGTATTCTCTTTGATGGTAGTAAACTCCCGCTCTGTTAACGTAAGCTATTGTTTGTTTTGGGTTTATTTGAATGATTTTGTTTAAATCGCCGAGGGCTTTTGGGAACTGCTTCTTTTGTAGATAGATATTAGCGCGGTTGAACATTGCTCTGCCGAAATCATTTTTTAATTTTATAGCTTCGTTGTAATTTTTAAGAGCTTTTTCCAATTCCCCGTTGTTTTCGAGTATGATTCCTTTGTTATAATAAGCTTCCGCGTAAGCGGGGTCGAGCGATAAAGATTTCTCGATATCCGCCATAGCGCTCGCGTAGTCTTGCTTATCGATTTTTATTTTCGCTCTGTAGTTGTAAGCTTCCGCGTCGTCGGGATTTAATTTTACTAGAAAGTTAAAGTCTTTTAGCGCTTCGTCTTTCCTTCCAATTTTGCTATTTAAGTCGCCTCTTTTGTAGTAGGCTTTTTCTAAGTCCGGATTTATATTTATAGCGGAATCCAAATCTTTAACGGCGCCTAAGTAGTCGCCTAGTTTTGATTTTACTAAGGCTCTATTATAGTAAGCCAAATCGAAGTATTGGTTTAATCTAACGGCTTGTGAAAAATCCTCTATGGCTTCGTTGTATTTTTTTGTCTCTAATTTTATTGAGCCTCTGTTATAGTATGCTTCCGCGAATTGGTCGTTTAGTTTAATCGCTTTGTTGTAATCTTTAATAGCTTTGTCAGGTTTTCCGAGAGCTTCGTATGTTTTGCCTCTGTTGTTGTATGCTTCCGCGAATTTCGGGTTGAGCTCCAAAGCTTTGTTAAAATCTTCCAACGCGCTTTTAAGTTCGCCTAAATCGTCTTTCGCTTTTCCTCTGTCGTTATACGCTTCGGCGTCCTTCGGGTTTTCCTTGATTTTCTCAGAAATCTCTTGGACGGATTTCTTTAGCTCCGATTTCTTATCATCGACCTCTTTGTCTTTAGCGCTAACGTCTTCTTCGACGACTGAAGGCTCTATGTCTCTAGTTTTCTCCTGTTCGCCGCAACTTCCTGTTAATAAACAAGTAACAACCCCGATAGCGAATAATCTTAATAGCGATTTCATTATATCTCCGTCAAAATTTATTAATTATTTGAGTTTGCCTTAATTTTTCTTGTTAATTTAATTTTTTTTTATAATCTTATAACTTATATAAATGTAATTTTGAAAAAGTTTGTTCATATTAAGATAAATGAAATTTTGTTTAAGAAAAAATGAAATTTTTCACGAGCGATGGTTGTTTGGGGTAAATGTAATGAGAGAAGGAAAAATATTTTTTTTTGCTCGGAAATAAGCGGCAAGCTAATTGCTTGTTATAAGAAGCAGATAGGGCTGTTTTGTTGACTTGGCGATGATTGCGTTTGAAAAAATTTGAATTTTTTTTAAAAAAAAGTGAAACGTTTTAGGGGGTTCGTTGTTATACATAGTAGAGACTATACAAAAATTGATTTTTTATAAATAATTTAAAGAGGTATAAGATGAAATCAAAGATTACTAATCTGCTGAGTATTGCTTTATTACTCGCTTTTTTGATTCCTTTGAATTCAATAGCGAAGGATTTCAACGAAGAGGAGATTAAGAAGAATTTGCCTAAAATGTTAGGCGCGAACAATGTCGGACGGGAATTTTACT
>CAZDXB010000008.1:0-140582 GCA_964509335.1 uncultured Hyphomicrobiales bacterium
GATATTTACCCCTCTCTAACTCTCCCCGAAATCGGGGAGAGAACTAAAAGGTTAATGCAACCTTTTAAATAACAGCTGTTTAGTCCCCTCTCCGCTTGCGGAGAGGGATAGGGTGAGGTGGACGCCGCCGCGGGAGCGGTCGGAACGAGTATTAAGGTAAGAGCAGACGAGGGCGTCCGCTCTACTGTTTTAAATTGGCGCTTCTCGTCGCTTTGCGTATAGATATTGATATTTACCCCTCTCTAACTCTCCCCGAAATCGGGGAGAGAACTAAAAGGTTAAATCCCTTTTTGCTTACGGAGAGGGCTTGGATGAGGTGGGCGCCGCCGCGAGAGCGGTCGGAACGAAGAAAAACGGATGCCTTCTTCTATCCGCGAGCGCTTATTAAATTACTCAATTTTTGTATTTTTGTCTCAGGCGATATGTCTATTTGGGAATAAAATCAAAATAGGAAACGGCTATGTTAAACGAGCTTATGAAACCGGAAATAGTGGAAATGATTCGCAAGCGGGACTTCAAAAATTTGAGGGACGCGCTGATGGATTGGGAAGCTCAAGAAATTGCGGCGCTAATAGACGATATGCCGTCGCCGGAAAACGTTATGTTATTCCGTATGATGCCCACCGAACTCGCCGCCGACATTCTTGAATCCCTACCATACGACACTCAATACGAATTAATCGAGTCTTTAGCGAAGAAAAAAGAACCAGTAGCCGAGCTTTTAAACGAACTATCTCCCGACGATAGGACAGCCTTTTTAGAGGAGTTGCCGAGCCAAGTAGCGCAACGGTTCCTGAATCTACTTTCGCCGAAGGAAAGGAAAATCGCCAACCGGCTTTTGGGCTATCCGGAGGAAAGCATCGGACGATTGATGACCACCGAATACGTAGCCGTAAAACCGGACTGGACAATCAAACAAGCTCTCGAACATATAAGAAAATTCGGCAAAGACAGCGAAACCTTAAACGTTATTTACGTGGTTGAAAACGATTGGATGCTAATCGACGATTTAAAAATACGAGAAATCTTGCTCGCCAATCCGAATTCTAAAATATCGGATTTACTCGACGGCAGATTCGTTTCCCTGAAAGCATACGAAGACCAAGAGACCGCGGTAAAAGTATTTAGGGACTACGACAGAGTCGCTTTGCCGGTAACCGACAGCCGCGGCGCTTTGCTCGGCATAGTAACATTCGACGACGCGATGGACGTCGCCGCCGAAGAAGCCACAGAGGACATCCATAAAATAGGCGGCGCCGACGCTTTGGAAGAGCCTTACCTCGACGTAGGTCTCGGAACGTTAATCAAAAAAAGAGCCAAGTGGCTTATCGTTCTGTTTATCGGCGAAATGCTTACTACGTCCGCTATGGGTTATTTCGAAGAGGAAATCGCTAGAGCGGTCGTGCTGGCTCTGTTCGTGCCGCTTATTATTTCAAGCGGGGGCAACAGCGGCTCGCAGGCGACGACTATTATTATACGCGCTATGGCTATCGGCGAAATAAAACTGCGAGACTGGTGGTTCGTAATGCGCAGGGAACTGCTCTCGGGGTTGGGCTTGGGATTAATTCTCGGCGCTATCGGTATTTTGAGGGTGTTCTTATGGGAGGGATTTTTCGGATATTACGGCGAATTTTGGCATTTAATCGGCATAACCGTTGGAGTAACCCTGATAGGCGTGGTTTTGCTGGGAACTATTTTCGGCTCGATGCTGCCGTTCATTATGCGTTCGCTCGGTTACGACCCCGCCGTTTCGTCGGCGCCCTTCGTAGCGACTTTGGTTGACGTTACCGGCGTCGTTATATATTTCGGTCTGGCGTCCCTGATTTTGGCGGGGGCGATATTGTAATCTACCTATAATCTATATTATCCAAATAATGCATCTTCATTTCGTCTAATTCGAGAGCCACTAGAAAACCTAAACCGGGATGCTTTCCGAAGTAAACGCAGCCGCCGTCCAGCATAATTTTGTTGGTTTTTAAACTTTCTTTTACTAATGAAATAGGCGTCGGCGTATGGCCGGCGATTATTCGTCTGCCGCCGGTTTTTTCCAAATCGACGTAATCGTTTCTGTTCCAGACCATTTCTTCTTCGTCCTCGAACGGGTCGGGAATGTTGAAATTCAAACCGCCGTGCGTTAAAACAAAGTCGTCCAGCAGATAATAGTAAGGCAGATTTTTGAAGAAGTTCATATATTTATCGGGCAACTCTCGGGCGTATTCAACGCCGAAGTTCTCCAAAGTTTTATAGCAGCCGTTGCGCACCCATAAGATATGTTTGTGAACGTCTTCCGCCGAATCCAAAAGCATTTTCTCGTGATTTCCCATAATCGGGTAAACGTTGTAGCCGCTTTCCGTCAATTCAATTATCTTATCGACGACTCTTTTATTTAGCGGACCTCTGTCGATATAATCGCCCAAAAGATAAATATCGTCGTCTTTGGTAATCTGAAGTTTAGCGTCGAGCATTGCCTCGAACGTTTTTGCGCAACCGTGAATGTCGCCTATGACTATTCTTCTTTTCATATAAAATCTTTAGTTTAATCAAAATTCATAGCTTTTTATAAGATTACAAAAAAAAGCCAAATATACAAGGAATAATTTTGTCGCGCCCGCGGGAAATTGATTTGCAGAGCCTATATTATTCGATTTCCGCGAAGTCGTTTAGCTCTTTAAAGCCTCGCCCGCGAAGAGTGTCGCCGTTCATAATAACAACCGCTTCGCAAGGTCCTTCCCAAATCGAAGGATTTAACGGCGTATTTGCTCATTGTTTGGTTTGAAATTTTGTTGCACAAGTTAAATCCAATATAATATGCGGCTTAGTTAAATAGTAATTTGGTTTCTCGGATTTTGTCCGTTCGAAAAATAATGATTAGTGGTCGCTGCGAGACTCGAACTCACGACCTTCCGCGTGTGAGGCGGACGCTCTAGACCAACTGAGCTAAGCGACCTGTGTAATTTGTTTCACAATAAAAACGAAAATCGAACGAAAAATACGAAATTTATTTGTTTTTTCAATAAATAAGCTCGTCGTTCATTGCAATTTTATTGTTTTTTCTCGTTATTTTTATTAGGCTTGATTGAGTTTTATCTTGATTAGTTGCTCAAAAGATATTATCTTAGTCAAAATTTTTTCATAAAAAGAGAAGGATTGCCTTAGAAACAGCGCTACTATTTGTTTGATAACATAGCGAGAGCTAAATTACGGGATTTGCAAAAGCAAATTGCGCGTTTTTACTAATTTGATAAGGAGCGCGGTGAGTAGCGGCTGTTCGAAAATAAAATTAGCGATTGTAATCGCGGCGATTCTTATGATGGCGTCTTGGGCGTCGTTGGCAAGAACGCGCGCGCCGATAGCTCAGCCGGCGAATCATTTTGCTTATCCTTCCGGTTTGTTTTTCTATACTTTGTCTTTTTTCAATTCTCCCTTATGGTCCTTATTTGCTTTTCAAAATCCTTACACTAATATTTACGCCGAAGAGGACACGACCGAGAATAGACAATCGATTTTATTCAAGAGCGATATTAATCGTTTCGGAGGTCAACACCCCAAAAGCGGCGGCAAGTATCAATATTTGGGCGACAAGCTCGAATCGGATATAAAAATTGACTCGAGCGGGGAAAGAGCCACCGCCGCTATTACTTTTGACTCTCTTGAAATCAGTTATCCATACGAATTTGATTTAGACGATTATTTAGCTCTTAGAAAAAAGCAGTTGCAATATAAGATATGGGATTCTCTGCTCGCCCGTTATAATTTGAAGGAAGCCTTGACGGGCGGCGATTTAGCGAGATTAATCAGCCAATCGACCGGTTTGACTATTCCGGTGCCTCCGAATCCGGTAATCGGACTTTTCGGCAAACCGCAAATTAATATTAACGTAAGCGGCGAAGTCAATTTAAAAGTTGGTTGGCGGTGGGATTCGCAAAATTTAGGAACGGTTTCGGCTTTCGGACAAACGCAATCGACGCCTATTTTTAGTCAGGATATTAGAGTAAACGTTTCGGGCGGCATTGGCGATAAATTGAATTTAAAAACCGATTGGAATACGCGCCGCCAGTTCGAATACGATAATAAATTCAATATTGGTTACGAAGGCGAAGACGACGAAATAATTAAAAGAATAGAAGTCGGCAACGTTACCTTGCCTTTAGAGTCGAGTTTGATTGGGGGCGGCGAAGCTTTGTTCGGCGTTCGTTCGGATTATCAGTTCGGTCCTTTGTATCTTAAAACTTTGTATTCGCAACGTCGGGGCGAGCGAAAATTTGTGGACGTCAAGGGAGGGGCGAGCAAAGTTCCTTTTGAGTTGAGAGCCTACGATTACTCAAAAAATCACTTTTTCCTCGATACGGCTTATAAACCAATATATAAAGAGTATTTTAAGCATTCCACTCCGGTAGTCCCAAGCTCCGATTCCGCTAAAAAATATAGAGTTAAAGAAATAGAAGTATGGGAATCGGTCAACGACATAAAAAAAGGAGCCGTCTCCGCCACCGCGGTAGCTTTTGCTAATATACATCCAAAGATGCTAAGAAATCCGGCGGTAAAAGGATATTCCGACACTTTAAAAAACAAACCGATAACGGCGGGCAAAGTAGAACGCGGTTTCTTTATGAAACTAGACTCCAGCCGCTTTGATTTCAACTATAATCTCGGCACTTTGAATATATTGAATTTAAGACCGGATAGATATTACGCCGTGAGCTATAGAATAGAAGGTCAGACTTCGGGACCTGAAGACGATTTATATTACGGGTCGTTTTCCACCGACGTTAGCGAGAACGACACCTTGATATTGAAGCTCGTTTACAGACCTAATATGCAGCCGGGCTTTAAATCTTTGTGGGAGCGGCAGATGAAGAATATTTATTCAATAAACGCTTCATACGTCGATGTTTCTAATACGAGAATTGGCGTTTGGTATATTAATCAGGACAATGATTCAAGCGACGTATTACCCGGCGCGCCGGACAAGCTAGTAACGATATTAGGAGTGGACCAAGTAACAAACAACACTGGTTCGGCGCCTCCCGACGGTCAATTCGATTTACGCCAACCTTTCTTCGACGCCCAGCGCGGCGAAATCATCTTTCCCAGCTTGAGACCTTTTGATTCAGGTTTGGTGGATTATTTTAAAGAAATTGGCTCTCCTCAGATGGCGTATCAATATACGTTCTCGCAAATATACGACACAACCTACGACGTAGCGAGACGAAATACCGCGAGAGACAGGTTTGTAATAGCGGGAGAGGTGTCGGGTAAATCTTCCAATAAAATAAACTTGGGAGCTTTCAACTTGGCTCCGAATAGCGTTAAGGTAACTTTGGACGGAGCGCCTTTGCGCGAATACGAAGATTACGTCGTGGACTATTACTCCGGTATGCTGACATTGAGAAATCCGAGAGCGATGCAGCCCAACGCTAATCTTAATATACAATATGAAAAAAGAGACATATTTAACATCACGACCCGAACTTTAGCTGGTGTTAGAGGGGATTATCAGCTTTTAAAAACTCGGGAGGCTGATTCTAAGTTGGGATTTACTTTAATGTATTACGACCAAGCGGCTCTCATCGATCGCGTTCGCTTGGGCGAAGAGCCGGTTTCAAATACGATGCTTGGCTTCGACGCTAATTTTAATTGGGATACTCCTTGGATGACGAAAGCTTTGGATTATCTTCCTTTTTACGATACCAAAGCTAAATCGTCGATGCAAATGAGAGGCGAGTGGGCTATGACCTTGCCCGAACCAAATAAAAGACGCTCAGAAGTTTCCTCTGACAACAATCAGCCGGTTGTTTATATCGACGACTTCGAAGGAGCGCAAAGATACATCCCGTTGGGAATGACCGCTTCGCAATGGACTCATTGTTCGCCGCCCATTGACAGTTTGATTCACCCGTCGAATACAAGCAGGGCGGATTACAGAGCAAAAACATATTGGTACCAGTATTTCATACCGAGAACGCCGGTTAAGGACGTTTATCCTAACAAAGACGTTCCTTACGGCAGGACGCGATTGAGCGCTCTACATATAGATTTCGACGCGGACAAAAGAGGAATCTACAACAAGAACGCGGATTTTCAAGACACTATAACTAAAGAGTTTTACGATAACGCTAATTTGAATTATACGACTAATCCGAATAATCGCGAAAAGATATGGGGCGGAATGATGCGCCTTTTATCGACTTTTAACACTAACTTCGACACGGAGAATATAGATTACATAGAAATTATGATGAGAATTGAGAAGCGGGAACCCGGGGAGAACGGAACGAAAATGTTTGTTGATTTAGGGCAAATAAGCGAAGACGTTATTCCAAATCAAAAATTAGACACCGAAGACGGAATTACCGACGGCAATCCGGTGCCTAACAATATTATCGACCCGGGAGAAGACAAAGGTATAGACGGCATTGGAGACATCGCGGAAAAGGACAGCGCGAATTATCCATTCCCGTTGAACTTAGAAGACGACCCCGCTCGAGACAATTACGCTTTTAATTTCGGCGAGGACGACAACGATAGAAATCCCGACGATTTCGTAAAATACAATAATTACGAAGGCAACGCTACCGTTTCGGAAATAGGGCAGTTCCCCGACACGGAAATTTTGAATTTAAACAACGGTCAAACGATTTCCTTGGATAATAGCTATTTTGAATACGAAGTGGATTTAAATCCAGACCCTCAAAGAAATTCGCAAATTGTCGGCGGCAATCCGGACAGAGGCTGGTATTTGTTCAGGATACCTATTCGAAAACCGGATAAAAAGGTTGGCAATCCTTTGTTTTCCAACGTTCAATATATAAGGGTCTGGTTTAAAGGCGGAGACTTAAAAGCGTCTATAGCCGATTGGCGATTAGTCGGTTCTCAATGGCAGCGAATTAGCAATTTTACCGACGTTCCCAAAAACGATAGCGTAATGCAAATAGCTTTTGTTAATAGAGAAGAAAATTCCGGACCTCCGGATTATTACACAATGCCGCCGGGGGTGAGAGCTCCGCGCCAGTTAAACAATCCCGACCCGACCAAAGATTTACGATTAAACGAGCAGTCAATAGCCATTAAAGTCAAGAATTTAAGATACGGCGATGAACGAATGGCGGTTAGAATATTCCGACAGATGGATATTTTCTATTACAAGCAATTAAAGTTTTTCATTCACGGCGACGGTTCTATGCCGGACAATATATCAAAAGGCGCGGTTCCAAAAGCCTACGCTTTCGTAAGATTTGGAACCGATTCAAGCAATTATTACGAATATAGAAGACCGATTACCAGAGGATGGACAAACGTGGAAATTAATTTGTCAGAATTGACCGCTATAAAACAGCTTAGAGACTCTTTACATATTAGGGACAGGAAAGTTTTACCCGCTCCGAACGACCCAAACGCTATGTTCGCGATAAAAGGCAATCCAATTTTAACGAGAGTGCAATATTTTGGTTTGGGTATAGCGAATCCGGCTGAACGATATCCCAACGAATTATCTACGACAATGTGGGTGGACGAATTGCGGCTGTTAAATCCTGAAGATAGGTCTGATTGGGCGGGACTGGCGAACGCGAGCGTTAAACTCGCTGATTTAGGCTCAATAAACGCTTCATTCTCGCATACAAAGCCGAATTTCCATAAGTTAGAAGAAAGGTTCGGGGATAGGATAACGACGGACAATTGGACAGTTTCAATGCAAGGAAATATAGATAAATTCGCCCCTAAATCTTTTTCTAAAATGAAAATACCAATAAACTACACTCATACGGAATTTACGCAAAGCCCCGAGTTCGTCGCAAACAACGATATTAATCTGCAAGAAGCCGCTAACGCGGCGAAATCTAAGGCGTACCAAAGCGCTATAGCGTCGGGCGCTTCCGAAGAGGAAGCGGTAAGAATAGCGGAGTCTGTGGAACAATCGACAATTAAGCGTTCTCAAACCATAAGAGTTTCGGATAGATGGGCTTTGACCGGCATTAAATTGGGCTTGCCCGTTGACCATTGGCTTATTGATAAAACTATTAACAACGTTACGGTAGGATATTCATATTCGCAGGAATTTGAGAGGTCTCCGGTAGTGGCGCAGCGTTTTAATTGGGTATGGCAAATGAACGTCGATTATTCGACTCAGATTTCCCCAATTCTCGCTTTCGAACCGTTTGAGGATTTGGACAGCTTATTTTTATTGGGTCATTATAATAAATACAAAGTGAATTTTCTTCCTTCAAACGTATCGGCTGGATTGTCGATGCAAAGAAGCAGAACTACGGAGAAATCGCGCTTTTTGGATTATGCCAGCCCGGTTTACAGGGATTTTTCCTCGACAAGACAGATGCAATTTTCTTGGAATTTCTCCGAAAACGGATTGATTAGCCCTACTATAGATTATAATTTCTCGACTTTAAGCACGCTTGTTCCCTACGAGTTGGACGCCGCTGGCAAGCAAAGGACGGGAAGCGAATTAGCCGATATGATTTTGTTGAATAACGGATTAGTCGATTTAGGAATAGATAATCAACACAGTCAAAATATAACAATTAATTTCAAACCGAATTTGCCAATATCGGGATTAAAGAATTATTTGGAAGCGACCGGTTCTTACAGTTCTAACTATTCTTGGCAGGATCCGCTTCAATCGGACCCGACTATTAAGGACGCGGCTAAAAACGCAAGTTATAATTCAAATTTGAGATTTAATGTTGGTTTCCGCTTAAGAGAATTAGCCGATAGTTGGTTCGGTATGCAGACGCCGGGATTAATCAGCCAAAGCAAACCCGATTCCGGCGGTATATTGAATTCGGTTTCGGGAGTTGTCGGAAGCGTTTTAAAAACTTTCAAGACAATATTTTTAGATTACGAGAAAATACAGATGGATTTCAATCAATCTAATACTTCTAATAATCCCGGAGTTTTTGGCGGAACCGGATTTAACAATTTTTGGGGACGCGGTTTAACCGGCAGAGAGAGTTTAAATATGTTCGGACCCAGCTTTGCTTATCAAATGGGATTGATTAGCAGTCCTCACGGAAGTTATGACGTTACGTCCTCGGACGCGTTTCCATTCTTTTCTTTCGACACGGAACCGGGTTTTAGACCTCCTAATTCAATTCTGCCGGAAAATTACAATCAGAGGACGTCTATGAGTCTTGGAACGAGCAGGATGCTTTGGCCCGGCGCCACTTTAGATTTATCTTGGAATACGGAGTTTTCTTATAATCGCACCCAAAACGTCGTAACGGGAGCCAACGGCGTTCCGACTTATGAAAATGTGATAGCCAACGAATCTTTTAATCGTTCTTATTTATCGATTCCGCCAATATTTGGCTGGGATTTCTTGGACGACGGAGTGGAAAACGTTATTGAGCAATACGAAGAGCGTAAAGCGGAAATAGACCAAGAGATGCAAAACAGAGACGACACTACTTCGATAACTCGAAATCGTATGTTGCTAAACGCGCTTTCACAATCTTTTCACAATGGGTTACAAGCGTTTAGTATGTTCTCCGGAAGAGCGGGCAAATTTTTGCCGGCGATTAACTGGCAATTGAGATGGGAAGGGATTGAAGAATGGGATTTCTGGGGCGGAGTAGTTAAAAAAGCCACTATTGAGCATCAATACACTTCGATTTATACCGAAAACGCTCTCATAGACGACAACGGCAGGACGACGCAAAATCAACAAGTCCAAATTGGGTTCCAACCTATGTTCGGATTGACAGTCAATTTCGACGAAGATAAATTGAACGGGATTCTCACGGGAACTTTACGATACAATACTACGACTAGCTACCAGCTCAACTCGTCGAATCGGTCCACTATCGCGAAAAATTCTATGGCGGAGTTGCAAGCGCAAGCCAGCTACACAATGAAAGGTTTCGAGTGGGACTTTCTCGGATTAACGCTTGAAAACGATTTGGAAGGGAGTTTTACGGCGACTTATCAAACGAATAGCAGAGATACTTACAACGTCGTTATCGACGAAGAAAACAAAGGAGACGCTAGGAAATTGGACGGGAACACAAAGATAATAATCGAACCAAGAGTTCGTTATAATATGAGCAATCGCGTAACCGCCGCGTTCTTTGTCAGATATGAAGCTACTTTTACGGAGGGAGCGGCACAGCCGGGCTTTAACACAACGCAAGTTGGGCTGGATATAAGAATATCAATAGCCGGCGGAAGATAAAAAAATGTTCTTTCCTTTTGTTATTTCACTTGGTTTTTGCTAATATGCAATTTTTCTTAATTTTGTTCGCTATATGAGTAAATATTTATATATATGAGGTAATTATGAATAGGATTTTAGAAGCTGAGTTTATTGCGCCGGAGATAAAGCGGTTTAGGATAGAAGCTCCTTTAATCGCGCGGAAAAGAGAGCCGGGGCAATTCGTTATCTTAAGGGTTGATAAATTGGGAGAGAGAATCCCCCTTACAATCGCCGAAGCCGACGAGGAAACTGGTTCGGTTACTCTAATAGTTCAAGGAATCGGCAAGACTACAAAGGAAATGAATATGCTGGAAGCAGGCGACCATATACAAGATATTGTAGGACCGCTAGGCAAATCCTCCGATATAGAGAAATTCGGAACTGCCGTTAGCATAGGCGGCGGCGTCGGGACGGCTATAGCGTATCCGACAGCCAAAGCTCTAAAAGAAGCGGGCAATCGCGTTATTAGCATAATAGGCGGCAGGTCAAAAGAATACGTAATTTTGGAAAAAGAAATGAAAGAAGTCGCCGACGCGGTTTATCCTACGACCGACGACGGCTCCTACGGCTTTCACGGATTTGTAACCGATAAATTAAAAGAATTGATTGAATCCGGCGAAAAAATAGATTTCGTTTTAGCTATCGGTCCTATTCCTATGATGAAAGCAGTCGCTGAGTTGACAAAGCCTTATAATATAAAAACCGTAGTCAGTCTAAATCCGATAATGGTTGACGGCACCGGTATGTGCGGCGGATGCAGGGCGATAGTCGAAGGCGAGACGGTTTTTGTGTGCGTGGACGGTCCGGAGTTCGACGCTCACAAAGTGGATTTTGAGATACTTCAAAATAGAAATAAGATGTACCTCCCTCAGGAGCAAGAGTCTTTGAAGGGGTTTAAACATAAGTGTAGGCTGGGAGAACAAATTAAGGAGGCGAAAAATGGCTGAGCTATCTCCTAAAGAACGGATGAAGATTAAAAGGCAGTCAATGGAGGAACGAGACCCTAAAGAGCGTTCTAAAAATTTCAAGGAAGTGAATTTAGGATTTGATTTTGAGACGGCGCAAAAAGAGGCGTTGCGATGCATACAATGTAAAAAACCGCATTGCATTGACGGTTGTCCTGTACATATAGATATACCCGCGTTTATTAAGGAAGTGGAACTCGGTAATATCGATAAAGCGGCAAAGATATTGAAAAAGGACAACGTTTTGCCCGCTGTTTGCGGAAGAGTTTGCCCCCAAGAGGAGCAGTGCGAAATTGTTTGCACTTTGGCGAAGAAGTACGAATCCGTAGCAATAGGACATTTGGAAAGATACGTAGCCGATTGGGAGCGAGAGCATAAACCGCCTACCGAAGAGAAGTCGCCGAAAGTAAAGAAAACCGGCAAAAAAGTCGCTATTGTAGGCGGCGGACCGGCGGGGCTTAGCTGCGCCGGCGATTTAATTAGAATGGGGCACGACGTAACGGTTTTCGAGGCTTTGCACGAAATCGGCGGCGTGTTAATGTACGGCATACCCGAGTTTAGGCTGCCTAAAGAAATTGTCCAAGCGGAAGTTGACGGATTAAGGCATTTAGGCGTGGAATTCCAGACCAACAAAGTAATTGGAATGAGTTTAACGGTGGACGAACTGCTCGAAGAATACGACGCTATGTTTATAGGAGTGGGAGCTGGGTTGCCATACTTCCTTAATATTCAGGGAGAGCATTTGAACGGCGTTTACTCGGCGAATGAATTTCTCACTCGCGTTAATTTGATGAAAGCGTACGACTTTCCCCAAGCGGATACGCCGATGTTCGACGTTGAAGGCAAGGACGCCGCGGTATTTGGCGGAGGCAACACGGCTATGGATGCCGTGAGAACCGCTTTAAGACTGGGAGCTAAGCGAGCAATGATAATTTATCGACGTACCGAAAAGGAAATGCCCGCTCGAGACGAAGAAATTAAACACGCCAAAGAGGAAGGAATCGAGTTTAGGCTTTTGGAAAGCCCGCTGGAGCTAACAGGCGACGATAATGGATGGTTGAAAAGCGTAAAGCTACAAAAAATGGAACTCGGCGAGCCGGACTCTTCGGGACGCCGCCGACCGGTTCCTATCGAAGGCGAAGTAGAGGACGTTCCTATACAAGTAGCCGTCGTCGCTATCGGCACTGGGTCCAATTTAATAATTAGCAAAACGACGTCGGATTTGAAAGTAAACAAATGGGGCAATATATTGGTTGACGAGAAAACTATGAGAACGAGCAAGAAAGGCGTTTTCGCGGGCGGCGATATAGTAACCGGCGGCGCAACGGTAATACTAGCTTTAGGAGCCGGAAGAACCGCGGCGGAATCTATAGACGATTATCTAAAAAATCCCGATAAATGGGAGTTTGACAAGTAGATTTTCTACTTTAAGTCTAAACAAAATTTTTAAATAGCTTAAATTGGCTTGAAATTTAAGCTGCAATGATTTTGTTCGCTTTAGTTGTCTCTCGTCCCGATGAATTTTTGATATAAAAGCAATCCGATAATGCAAAGGATGCCGATTCCAGTGAAGATTAGCCAGAACTCCGAAGTTCCGGCGTAGGTTTTAATTACGCCTTCGTCTAAGTTCGCGTTTCTGGCAACTTCCATAGCGTCTATGATTTTAACGTCGGAAGGCAAGGCGCTATCGGCTCCTTTCAAAACAAGTTGGTCTCTTATGTAACTTATCATAGGCGCGTCGATTAGACGCACGTAGAGGAAAGCTCCCAAATATCCGCCGATAAGCGAGCCGAAAACGCCGTAAAGGAATCCGAATCCCATATAAGTGGCTTTTTTATCGGGCGGGGCTATCAAGCCTAAGTAAGAAATAAACTTCGGATGCGCCGTCATCTCGCCGATTGAAAACGTTACTATTCCGATTATCATAACCCATATGCTATGACTAATCGATAGAATAGTTATGCCTATAGTTCCCAAAGCGATTCCAGCTAACATTGTCGGCAGGGCTTTGGTTTTCTTTACGATTGTAGAAACGAACAACTGCAGAACTATAATAGTAAACGCGTTTATTACGGTAATATGTTCAATATCGAATTTCCAATTTATTCCGAATGTGGAATGGACGAACTCGTTAATCGGCGTTTTATCTACGAAGAAGTCCAGATACCAAAGTACGCTGTCGAACATCTGGAAATACATAATCCAGAACCAAGAGTAAATAAAGATGAAAAGTATAAAACGCCAATCGAGTATGACCATCCAAATTTTTTGGAATATATCTTTCAGAATAACGCCGAGCGGTTCTTTTTTGGGTTTTTCTCTGGGCGGCTCTTTGTATATAAATAAAGTGGGGATAATCATCGCTCCGGTTCCAATAGCCGAGGCTATGATAACGTAAGACCAGTCAATAGCTTTAAGAGCGGGAACGATAAACATAGGAAATAGAAAAGCGCCTAAATTGATTGTCCAATAGAAGATTCCGAATCCTAGACCGGAAGTTTCCTTGTCGGTAACTTTAGCTATAGTACCGGATATAACGGGCTTAAACGTTCCCGCTCCCACGCCCATAATTACTAGAGAGATAAATACGGCGGCGTAAGAGGTCATCTGACTCGTCAGGAAATAGCCCGTTCCTAAAAGTCCGAACGCGACTAAAAGAGTTTTTCTGAATCCCATCCGGTCGGCGATGGCGCCGGAAATAATCGGCAGGAAGTATAGCAAAGGTTGTATTGTGCTTTTAATAATTCCGACCGATTCTTTAGCGAATTCAAGCTCGTGGGTCAGATAAACGGACAACACGCTCATCATTCCGTAGTACGAGCCTCGCTCGAAAAATTCGTAAATAATTGCTATCCAATATGTATAAGGGAAACTTCTAAGACTGCCTTTTTTCTTTTCCTTCGACATAAAGAATCCTTTATATTTTTTTCTTCAGCGATTGAATCGCCAAGATAAGACAAATTCCAAAAACTGCAAAGATTATTTTAACTGCGAATCAATCGCCGAGCGGGTCAGTTCCATTATCTCGAGCTCTTCTTTTTTATTTTTAGGCGTTTTTTCGATTGGTTTTCCAATTACTACTTCCGCCTCGGAATTCATTTTTACGTCGAAGGAGCCTCTCGGCAAAATATCCGAAGCTCCCTTAATCGCTATCGGGACAATGGGCTTTTTTGAGCGGGAAGCTATAAGGAAGGCGCCTCTTTTGAATTTACCGAGCTTGCCGTCTTTTGAGCGCGTGCCTTCGGGAAAGATTATCGGCGAGTCGTTTTCTTTCATTAGCGACAAAGTTTTTTCCACGCTCTCCAGCGCCCCGCGTAAAGAAAAGCGTTCGACAGGTATAAAAGGCGAAACTTTGAGAGCTTGTCCCATAGCGGGAATTTTCTCCAGCTCTTTTTTGTATATAATAGCGAAGCGGAATTGTTTTAGAGCGTAAAACAAAATCGGTATGTCGAAATAGCTTGAATGGTTGGAGGCGAATATATAAGTCTCGTTTGGGTTGAGGTTTTCCAGTCCTCTAACTTTTAGATTGATTTTAAAGGTTTTGAGTATGAATTTCGACCAAGCGACGGCGTTTTTTAAATATTTCTCTCCGTTCCGACTTACAATAGCGTTAATCACGACTTTTGTAGCGTAGTAAACCGTTCCGGAAGCGAGAATAGCGATTGCGCTCAAATTTCTGATTTTAATCGGGAAAAACATTATTAGCGTTTGGAACCGCTAGATTTACAAAGCGTTTCGCAAATTTCAACTACAGTAGGGTCGGCTATTCTATAGAAGCGCTGCAACCCCGACGGTCGGCAATCGACGATTTCCTGATTTTGCATCAACTTCAATTGTTTTGAAACGTTCGCTTGCATCAATCCAGTCGCGTCGATTATTTCGTTAACGCAAAGCTCCCCGCCGGTTAGCGATTGTAAAATTTTCAAGCGAGACGTTTCGCCCAAAACTTTGAATTTGGCGGCTAATTGTTTTAACTCTTTCCCAGTGAACTCGACTTTTTTGTATTTCATTTTTGTGTTTATATAATATAATAAAAAAGCAATATAGTAAATAATTTATTAGTTATAAAAACGCTTATCGCGTTTTTTTCAAAATATTCCAAACTTGAAATATTTTTCGTTGCATACGTATAAAATCGCAAGAAGCCGAGTAAGCGCCGCAAATCTTAGTCCCCAACGGTTTTGCTGAGGCGTTGATTATATTTTGAGATCAAACAAGATTTAGCCTTTCTAAAGAATAACGATAATTTTTCGTAGTTTCGCGTCTTAAGTTTTGTTTATTTTGTTAAAAAATAGTATGATAGATATATGAGCGTATTGAAGAAGATTAAGATTTGGATTGAGGCTTCGCGGGCTCTATACACGATTACCGTGTTGTTGCCTTGCGCCGTCGGCGGAGTTGTCGCTTGGCAAGAGGGATTCGCTTTCGATTGGACGCTGATGATTTTGATTCTTCTCGGTGCGATGTTTGCAAATATTGGCACAAACTTTACTAACGATTATTTTGACTACAAGTCAGGAGTCGATAAAATAGACGAAGGCAGAGTATATAAAAAAGGTTCTGAAGTATTATACGATAATCCTGAGGCGAACGACGCGTCCGCCGACGGTTCTTCATTGAATTTTTTCTCGCCGGCGACTATTTTAGTGTCGGCTTTGGCGAGTTTCGCGATTACGTTCGCTATCGGAATGTATTTTGTTTTTTACGTGAATTGGTTGATACTTCCGATAGGCGTTGCCGGTATTCTTTTGGGATATTTTTATACCGCTCCGCCGTTTAAATTCGGTTATCGCGGTCTGGGAGATTTGATTTGCTTTTTGGGCAATGGTCCTTTGCCCGTTATAGGAACTTATTTGCTTTTTACGGGAACGGCATCCGCGACAGTAGTTTTGGCAAGCGTGGTAGTCGGTCTTTTGGTAACGGCGATTGTTTACATCGGCAACGTTCCCGACGCCGAAGCCGACGCGAAGGTCGGCAAGAAAACCGTCAGCGTTAGGCTCGGAAGGAAAGCGGTTAAGAAGCTCGCTCCGGCGTATTATATTGCAATTTACGCTTTGATTATTCTGGGGGCGGCTTTAGGGTTATTTCCAGTTTGGACTATTTTGTCTCTGCTAGCTTTGCCGATTGTAATTCAAATTATTAAAATAACGAGGGAGCATTACGACGATATACCAAAATTCGCGCCGTCTATACTGAAGACAGTTAAGACATTCGCTCTTTCGACTATTCTATTCGCGACGGGATTTATTATTGATAAACTTATAAATTAATTATGGTAAAAGACGCTACATATCGCTATTATTCAAAAACTTTAGGATTGACGAGAACTAGGGCTTTTACGGCGGTTACGATGCCGGCGATTATCGGCGGCGCTTACGCCGTTTCTACCGGAGAGTTCGACGCCTTTAAGTTCGCGTTGATAATAATCGGGCTAATTTGCGCCGAAGCTCTCAATCTTTTCGGCTACGATTTTCAATATTATAAAAAAAGGGACGACCCCGAATATTTAATTAAGAATCCAAAATTGCCTGGTAATCCCGTTTTATCCGAAAGGCTGTTTCCGTTTAAAAGGATCCCGATAGTTATGGCGATAGCGGGAATTATCGGGTTGACTATACTGATTTATTTCGCCGCGGAGTCGGGTTGGCGTATGGTTATGCTTTTGCTGCTAGCCGTTGGAATCGGGGCTTTGTATCTGAAGCCGCCCTTTCCCTACGCTTTTTTATCGACGGCTTTGCTTCCGCCGATTATTTCGGGCGGAGCGTATTTGGCTATGAGCGGCGTAACGGATTTTTACGCGTTCTTGGCTGGGCTTCCGGTGGCTTGGATTTCCGTCGGAGTTATTCTTAATTATCGCAGGCTGTATTACAGCGTCCACACTTTTTCTAAAGGAAGATTAGCGACCGTTATCATATTTTATCTTATCGCTATAGTGAATATATTTGTTCTATATTATATTGGATTGTATTCAAAGGCTTCGCTTATAACAGTCGCTATTTTTATTAGTTTCTTTTTTCTGCTTTCGGGAGTTTATAAAACGGAAAAGGAAGATTCCATACCTGCGACATCTTTGGGCGTTGCGTTGCATGCGCTTACTTCGATTGTTATTGCCGCGTCGTTATTGTAAAGGAGCGGGCGTGGAGGAATTATCGGAGAAAAAGAACATGGCAGGAGGCGGCTCAAAACTCGATTATATCGAATTCCGAACCCTTCGGGTAAACCCGAAGGTTGAGATAAACACGCGATTGGCGGGCGTTTCAAGAGAATCGTCAACCTCAAGTTTTATCTTGAGGACAAACAAAACAGTAGTTATGAAACAGCCTCTCCTTACCAAAATTATAGTTAAAAAAATAGATAAATCGGCGATAATTAATGCTTAATCTTATACTTACGATATTATGTTCTACCTCCATAGCTTTGATTCTAAAGCATAACGATTCAAAGCGGGGAAACGAATTAGTCCTTTTAATGGGCAATTATTTGGTAGCCTCGATTGTGGCGACGATAATGATAATATACGACGGCGAATTAAATTTTTCTATCGAAACGCTTGTTTTCGGTTTGATATTAGGCGCTACTTTCCTTTACGCTTTTTTCGCGTTTGCAAAATCCGTTTCGGTCGCGGGAACGCCGCTCTCTTCGTTGAGTTCGAGGCTTAGCGTGGCGATTCCGGTGGCTTTGTCCGTTGCGGTCTTCGCCGAGACGCCTGATTTAGGAGAGGTTTTTGGATTCCTGTTTGCTGTCGGAACTATTATTTTGTTTTATTTTTCGCTTCGCTCTAACAAAGAAAGAAATCTTTCAATAATGGATTATATGTATCTTTTTATTTTATTGCTCGGAATCGGTTTCAACGATTTCTTTATGAAAGTCTTCCAGCAATTAAGGCCGATTGAGGAAAAGTCGTTTTTTTTGTTTACGATATTCACTTCGGCGTTTATTTATACGGCGGCGGTCGTTTATTTCAGGAAAATCAAAGTCCGCAAAAGGGATTTTCTGCGCGGCAACGTTTTGGGCGCGCCGAACGTATTAAGCTCGTTCTTTCTTATAGGCGCTTTGAGCGAGTTGCCGGGGATAATAGTGTATCCGTTAACAAATATCGGCATAATATTGTTGACGACGATTCTGTCGATTATAATTTGGAAAGAATCTCTGGATAAATACGGAATAGCCGCGCTCGCGCTGGGCATAGTAGCTGTTTTGCTGTTGAGCGCGTAGGAAGAAGAAACTCATCCGATTCCCGCCCTAAAGGAAGGGGCAAGTGAGTTGTTCTAATTCCCAAATTGGAATTTGGGAATTAGTAAAATGAGACTATTGCATAATAAATATTCTCACATAGGCGAGTTCGAGCGCGTTATTGCTTTCTTAATACGCATTAGGGCTTGCCGCGATGTAATACTCGCCGGTTTTAGACGGTCCCGCGATAAAATTCAAATCTTATTTATCCCATTTCTTGCTTTTTAATTTCTTTTTTAGTATCTTAATAGGCATAAAGCGTTAAGCGAAAAAGAAGCAGAAGGCGTTATTATTGTATAAAAGCGGAAAGTGGAAGGTTCCCGACCTTCAAGCGAGGGGATAAATTTGAATAAAAAATCAAAATATCGTTGAATAAATAGTCCTATTAATAATGGAGGAAGCTTTATGCGTTTTGTTTTACTTTTTATTATTACGTTGTTCGCTTTTAATTCAGCCGACGCTAAATATCTGTGGGAACGAACTAATTTTCCCGAATCGGTCGGCGTTGTTTCATTGGATTGTCGCAGTTCCGAAACCTCGGGCGTTTATTGTATATTCGCGATTACCGATAGTTTAGATTTTTACAAGAGTTCCGACAACGGGGATTCTTGGTCGAGAAGCAATATTGTTACCGCGTTGGAGCCTATTAACGTAGCGATTGATAATTCCGGAGATTTTTCAGACGAGAGCGTCCCGGTATTCGTCGCTACGCGATTGGGCGGCTTGCTGGTTAGTTATACAGAAGGCGCAACCTGGGAAGAATACAGCGAGGGTCTGGACAGCTCGGATTTTCAAAGTTTGCGAGTATATTCCGACGGAGGCTATGTAGTAGTAAGTTCCGATAATTTCGGTTTAGCGATAAGCGAAATCGACGCGGGGCAATTTGAAGTTGACACTTTGGGACTTGACGGAGCGAAACCCTTATGTTTTAACGCTGGGCAGGGCGGTATGTATTTGGGAACCGACAACGGCGTTTATTTCAAAGATGAAATTTCAAACGAATGGACGGCTTTAAATCAAGGTTTGGAAAACAAAGAAGTTATAGATATTGTTAGAAGTAGCGCCGGTCCCGTTTACGCGGCGACTTCAAACGACGGCGTATATTTTCTGGATTATCAGGTTTGGACGGCTTGCAACGAAGGTTTAGCCGATACTCGCGTTTCCGCTATTGAGGGATTGGAAGACATTATTATCGATATTTTCGATATGAGTTATAATCCCGTGATTCCTTTATATTCTATTTTGTTGGGGAACGAAAATCTCGGTTTCTTTTATCAATCGACTACCGACGGAGATTCGGAAGATTTTCATTGGATAAGCGAAAACAGAGAACTGCAAGATACGAGCTTAACCGATTTAGCGTTGGCGGAGGCGCAATTGTTGTTTGCCGGAACGAGTTCGGACGGAGTATATAGAACGACTTGGGAGTGGGTGCACGCTAAAGTCGCGGAAAAGAAAACGGAAGAAGGATACGTCGTTTACCCGAATCCTTGTTCTGAGACTCTATATATCGAAACGCAATCTCAATTGAGCTTTCCTATTATAGTTGAAATTTATAACGCTTACGGTGAAAAGATGAAAACCGTTAAGGGGAGCGACTATTCGGCGAACGAGACGTTGTCGCTCGACGTTTCCGATTTAGCGAACGGCTTGTATTTCTTTAAAATCGTCGCAGGCGATAATATAATAACGAGAAAGGCTATAGTCCGGCGTTGATTGTCAATATTGAGATAGCGATTTTACAAAGGGATATACGTCTTAATTATCTTTTAATTATCCGGCGAAGATAAATATCGTTGCCGACAGTGATTTTTAGATAATAGATTCCGGCGGGAAGATTATTTATATTCACTCGAGAGGCGTTCTTTATAGTATTAACTTTTCGTCCTTCGGCGGCGTATATTTGAATTAGCGTTGGTTTTTGAACTCTGTATATGTAAACGCTTTCTTCGGTCGGATTTGGGGCTATCGTTATTTTTGGCGGAGTTGCGGTTTCCTTTACGCTAGTATTTTCCGAGGCGCATTCGGTCAACAGTCCGCTAGTGTATCGGGTTTCCGCTTCTATAGTAAACTCGTCCAATTCATTGGAAATTCCAATAGGAGGGAAATTCGATTCGTTTTCGTAAAATTTTGGAACTTCGTTTAAATACAAGGATTCTATTTCTAAGTTCGACGTATTCTCCGGCGTTATTTCGCCCTTGACGTTATTGCCGTATTCGAAATGACCTTTCCCCGTAAGCAAGTATAATCCTTTTAAGGGGGAGTCGTCGGTTATTTCGTTGCCGACGAAAGTTTGACTGTCCGACGGCGGGGATACGTTCATAAAAATACCGTATGATTCGGCTCTGTTTCTGAATATGGTATTTCGCGGTCCGTTGATTCCGTGAGAATTATCGATAACGATATTTTGAACGACGTTGGATTCGAACAAATTCGCGTAAGGATAGTTTCCGTGTAAGACAAGGTCGCCCGCCGAGTTGGATGGCAAAGAGACTTGCGTCCAATATGGCTCGATTGAATAGTTGAAGGCGAATACGTTTCCGTTTGCGCCCGATTGAAGAAGCATAGAATGCCGCAGTCTCTTAAATATATTGTTTTCTACGAGGCATTCGCTCGAGGCGGAATGGCAAACTGCGCCGTAAGCTTCGCCCCCGCCGCCGTATTCGAATCCTTCGGTGAAGTAAGAGCCGCTGACTTCTATATTCAAGCTATTGCGAATATCGACGTGAGCGAAGTTGCATTTATAGCTTTCCACGCATTTGACTATGCAGTTGTAAGCGCGGTTGAAATAAATATTAGACGTTTGGTTTTCTGTCTTATCCAGTCTATCAATCCTAACGTTCTTAATTCCGGCATTCTCAATCGGATTGATTTTTACGATTCTCGCTTCTTTTTCGAGCGAGTAGTTCCTTCTCAAAGCGCTGTTCAAAAATATGGTGTCGCTTTTTAAGGATTTTACGGAAATCACCTGGCCCGTGGAACCCCGCGCCCAATCTGACGTGATTTTATCTTCGTCTTCTTCTGCGGTTTTGACGATATCTCCTTTGGCAATATCGGCGGCGTCTTCTAACACTAGGAAAGCGTCGCCCTTCGCGGCGGAGCGTTTTAAATACTTAGCCGCTCCCAAGTCGCCGGTAAATTCAATTAAATGTTTCGGATTCGTTAAATCGAAAACGAAAACAGTCGAATCGGGCGACGCTCCTGTTATAACAACCCCGCTTTTTAAGCGAATCGGTTTGGAAAATTTATAGGTTCCCGCGGGGAAATATATTTCGCTATTCGCGGCGACCGATTCAATCGCCGTTTGAATAGCTTCGTCGTTTAGAGTTTCACCGTCGGGGACGGCGCCGTAATCTAAAATATCGGCTCGATTGTTCGCGTTTATTTTAACGGATAACCCAGCCTCCGACCAATCGTATAAAATTGAATCGGGAATTTGGGCTCCGATTTTTAGAGAAAACGCGACAAAGAAAATAATTGTTTTCCGAAGCATAGAAAATCGATTTTGCCGGTTTATAAATCTCCCGCGCTAATAGTGTCGCTTCTTGTTTCTATTTCAGGCAGTTTGGGAGATTGCTCGTAAGGTTCGCTTTGGAAATCCAGCAATTCTAATGTGAAAATCACTAATTCGTTCGGTTCGACATCGTCGGTTCCTTTTTCGCCGAATACTAAATTAGGCGGGCAATAAATTCTCCATTTAGAGCCTTTTTTCATTCGAGGCAATACGTCCACCCAAGCTTTTAGCAAGTCTTTAACGATTTGCGCGTAAACTGGCTGGTTTCTTTTATAAGAGTTGTCGAACTCTTTCCCGTCTAATGTTTCGGCTATTACGTGTATTTTAACGTGGTCTTCAATCTTTGGAGTTTCGCCTTCTCCTTTTGTTAGTATTTCATATTGAATTCCGCTAGGCAAAGAGCGCACGCCTTCTTTCTTCTTGTTTTTCTTTAAAAATTCGAAGGCTTTCTTTTTGTTTTGTTCCGCTGAGCGTTGTTTTCTGAACTGACGTCGTTTTTGTCTTTTTTTGAAAATTTCGTCCATTTCGTTCATAGTAGAATCCATTTCCGCTCTCGTCATCAAGGGGGCTTTTTCTTCGAGAGCTCTTTGTATTCCTAATATCAAGTATTCGTAATTTGGGAATACCGAATCGCGTTTTAAGTTTTCTCCCATAGTGTTGCCGACAATATAGCTAAACCTGTCAGTTAATGTTTTGGGTTTCGGCAAATCTTCGTTTACTTCTATTTTTTCTTTTCCATCGCTGTCGCAAGCGAATAGCAAAACGCTTATTGCGCTAATGATAAAAGCTAATAATAAGTTTTTCATAATCTAATTCTCCTATGTTGTTTAAAATTTTTCGGCAAAATAAATAAATCTTACTTCAATTCAAAGAACGGTAAGAAAGCTATTTTAAAGAGCAAGGAAGATGAATCGCTCTGTTCAATATTTTTAAATACCGCTCTTTAGGTATTTCTATCGCTCCTAGACTTTCGGTGAAATAGTTAATGTATTGCGAGTCGAGTAAAATGAATCCGCGTTTTTTCATAGTTTTAACTAAATGATAAAAAGCCGCTTTAGAGGCGTTGCTGATTTTGAAAAACATCGATTCGCCAAAGAAAGCTCCGCCAATCGTAACTCCGTAAAGTCCGCCGACTAATTCATTGTTTAAGTATGATTCTACACAGTGAGCGAATCCCAATTCGTGTAATTCGGTATAGGCTTGAATAATTTCGTCGTTAATCCAAGTTTCCTTTCTGTTGGCGCATTCAACGACGACTTTTTTAAATTGAGCGTCTATTTTATATTCCAGAGGCGTCTTTTTCAAAAATTGCTTTAGCGAGCGAGGCGGCTTGGCGGAGTCGAGTGGAATAATAGCTCTTGGGTCGGGCGAGTGCCAGAAAATTTCGCCCTCGCGCTCGTCCGCCATAGGGAAATACCCTTGTTGATAGGCGGCTAATAGTAATTCCGAATATAAGATTTTGCTCATAGATTGAGATATTATTTTTCTAACTATAAAAGTAACGGCGAGAGGGGGGCATTATTTTTTTGCGGAGATTGATATTATTGTCGCCAATCTATCTTTTATTGTCGAGCAGTTTAGAAATCTGGACAGAAGCGAGGGGTAAATAAAGAGGGAAGCAATACATCGCTATTCTGCCGACGTTGTAATCGACTCTAACTGCGTGAGAGATAAAGAAAAGACCCGCTAAAACGATAATATCGGCGTTCGTAAAAAAAACGTCGTTTTTATTCGTTCTCGTTTTATTTTCTTTTAAAGAAAGGCAATATAGAACCGCTATTATTCCGGTGGGTATGATATTGAGAAATAGTCCTTTTTTCGAGAATGTTTCTAAGAGATTGGCGACCGTCGATGAAAAATAAGTAGTTGGTTGTAGCTGGCGTTCGGTTCCCGCGATATCGAATATTGAAACGATAGCGAAGTATAACCCGGCGGCTAAGATAGGCGAGAGATGGTATATTTTAAACTTTTGAGTTTTGAAAATTAATCTAGCTAACATTAGAATTGTAAAGACGATGAATATCTTCTCGTTGAATCCTATTGACGCTAAAATGATTAGCGAAAATACAACCTCGTTTTTTATATAATACAACGCTAAGCAAATAATTAAGATAGCTAGAGGGTCTATTTGATAAGTCGCCGTGTGCCTGAAAAGTAAAAAAGACGATAGCAAGGCGGTAATAGCGGCAAATTCGGAGCCGCCGAACCTTTTTTTCGTTAATAAGTATAGGACTATTGACGAGGCTAATATTGATAAATAAGAAACTATCGATAAAGCTTCCGTAGCTTTTAGGTGTTTTTCCGAGGCGTCTTTTAAATTTGTGAATTGATAATATGGCAGGATATAATAAAAGGGAATCGCCGCGGCTACGGAGAAAGCTCTATAAGCGTACGGCGCGACGGGCAGATGTCCCTCCTCTTCGTCTATCATATATAATAAGTAGTAAGAGTAATCGTCGCGGGGAATCACGTCGAAGGCGGAGCTTCTATAAATATCGAAGAAAATCGTTTGAGTAACGACTATTAGGAATAGGACTAAAAGGAATGTTTTTATTTTACGCGACATCTTTTTGCTCTTTTAATTTCTATTATGTTGATTGAACTTGCTTAAAATCCGATTAATTCCTTAAAAGAACTCTAATTGACTTTCAATATAGCTTTTTTTTTAAAAAGGCGCAAAAGATATAGTAGAATAACGTGATTTGCCTAGTAAAAAAAACGGGAACCCGAAAGGTTCCCGTTATAATTAAGATATATGAAAAGAGATAATAGTCGCGTTTAATCGGACATATTCTTAAGTCTTTCCTTTTCTTTTTCGGAAAGTATGTCTCCGAGAGTAAAAGACGAATCGGGTTTTGCTTTGCCTCCGCCTTTTTTGCCTCCGCCCGAACGCGGCGGTGGCGAGTCGGCTTGCAAGTCTTCGTCCACGTTTGGTCCTAAAATCAACGATTCGTCTTCGGGTTCTACTTCGATGACTTTAACTTCTAAATCGTCGCCCGCCTTAAAGGGTATCTTTTTGCCTTTCATTATGGGGCGCATTTTGCTTCTTGGCATAAATCCGTCAACTTCTTCGGTAATTTCGACTATGGCTCCTTGCGGAATAACTTGCTTGACCTTGCCGTCGAAAACCTTTTCCGGCTGGAATTCGTTTTTAATGTCTTCCCAAGGGTTAGGTTGAGTTCTTTTGTATGAAAGCGCCGCCGTCTCGTTATCTTCCGAAATGGACATAATCTTAACGGTGATTTCTTGGTTGGGCGATAGTATTTCCGCCGGATTTTTTACTCTTTTCGTCCAATGTATTTCGTTATTTCTTAGTAATCCGTCCACTCCCGGTTTTAATTCTACGTAAGCTCCGAAGTTCGTCAGCCGGCGAACTATGCCTTTAACTTCCGCTCCGACTTCTAATTCTTCTTCGACGCCTTTCCAAGGGGATTCTACCAATTCTTCTCGGCTTAGCGCTATTCTCTGGTTTTCTTTATCAATGTCGATGATTTTCGCTTCGATTTCTTCGCCTTTATTATAAAAGCGTTTCGGGTCGTCTATATGGACTTTGGAAAGTCTTGAAATATGAATCAATCCTTCGACGCCTTCGAACTCCAAGAATACTCCGAACGAAGTGATAGAAGAAACTTTTCCTTTGATTATATCGCCGGTGTCGTATTTATTGAATATTTCGTCGAACAAAATCTTCTTTCTGCTGACTATAACGGCTTTTCTTCCTTCGGGATATTCTTGATACTCGTGAACGAGAACGGGGAATTTAGCGCCGACGGCGTTTTTCATTTCGTTGTCGTTCGGGTTTCTTTTCAAAGTATAATGGGAAGTCGGCAAGAACATTCTGGCTTCTTTATAAGCCACTCTCAAGCCGCCTCTTATTCTTTTAACCGCCTTGACTTCGATTGGTTCTTGCTTTGCCATCATTTCTTTTAGTTCTTCGTAAGCCTGTTCGGTTTTGTCGGGCGCCGATTCTTTTTTCTTTTTTTCTTCTGGTTTTTCTTCGGCTTTCGGTTCTTCTGTTTTTTCAGCTTCGGTTTTATCCTTTTCGGTATCTGTTTTCTCTTCCTTTTCCGTATCTTCTTTTGTTTCTTCCTTAGCCTCTTCTTCAGTTTTTGAATCGTCGGGCGGTTCTTCTTGTTTTTCTATTTTAGTAGTTTCCGTTTCGCCAGTTTCCTCGGCGGATTCTTCCTTGGCTGTCGGTTTTGCGGTTTCGTCGCTTGAACCTGTCTGTTGTTCCTTTTCGGAAGCGTCGTCCGCGCTTTTGTCGGTTTCGGAGTTTTCTTGCGACGATTCGGAAACTTCGCTTTCATTCTTTTGAGCTTCTTCGCTAGCGGAATCTTCTGTTTTTACTTCGTTTTCTTCCGCCGGCGTCTCTTGTTCTGTTTTCTTTTCTTCAGACGTTTCGGGGATTTCGGCTTTTTCTACGTTAGCTTCGTCCCTTTTCTCTTCCGGTTGTAAACCGTTTTTCTCTTCTTGCTGTTCCATATTCATTCCTTTTGTTTTTTCTGTCGCGTCCGCCGCTACGGACGAGACTTTAATGCGATTATTAAATAATTCAAGCTGTTCTTAACAATTGCTGAGTTAAATCAAAAATAAATAACAAAGTTAAATAATAATTACTAAAATCTCAAATAAACTTTCGCGCGATTTTTTTGTTTTTTAAATTTAATTTAAAACAGTTCCTTTTGGGGTTGATTTACAATAGAAAAATAAAAGCTTCGAGATTTTTGAAAATATTTTTTGGTAATTGAATAAAAAACAATAAATTTGTATTTCTTTAAAGTTTAGCCTTTCGAAAAAGGAGGCGAATTTTTTAATAAACGCGAGGGAAAGTATGAGCGTTAGAAGGACATACGAAACAACATTCATTATCAACGCCGCTTTGGAAGACGGCGATATAGAGACTACTATATCTAAAGTCGTCGGCTATGTCGAGAATCACGGCGGCGAAATAAAACAAATTGACAAATGGGGTAGAAGAAGGCTGGCTTATCCTATTAATAAGAAGTATAACGGCTATTACGTACATATCATTTTTGAAACAAATTCGAATACGGCTCCAATACTCGAGAAGTTTTTGATTCTTGAAGACACGATATTGAGGCATCTCACTGTCGCGCTACCGAAAGAGTTGCGCGATTACCGCGATAAAATAGCTTTCAAGATGATAGAAGACAAAGAATTAACCGAAGATAAGAAACGCAAGCAAGCCGAAACTCGTCAATCAACGGACAAAAAAGAAGAAAAAGAAGAAAAAGTAGAAAAAGAAGAAGAGAAAGAAAGCAAAATAGAAGAAGAGAAGGAAGAGAAAGAAGTTTAAGGCTTTATCCACTAAAAGTTAGCTCATAAATTCAAAGGAATACAATAATGGCTAAGCATACGAAAGTAATATTAAGAGACGACATAGAGAATTTGGGCGAAATGGGTTCCATAGTAAGCGTTAAACCCGGCTACGCCAGAAATTATTTAATGCCTCGCGAGTTGGCTTATTACGCGACTCAGACCGCTATTAAAGCGTTTGAAATCGAGAAGAAGCGTTTCGACAAGATGAAAGCTTTGGAAAAAGCGGACGCCGGAAAAATCGCCGAACAACTTTCGGAATTGCAAATAAGCATACCTATGAAAGTCGGCGACGAAGGCAGACTTTACGCTTCAGTCAGTCCTCAAATGATAGCTCAGGAATTGTCTCTTAGAGGATTTGATATTGAGAAAAGGAATATAATTATCGAAGAGCCGATCAAATCATTAGGAGTTTTTGAAGTAAAGGTTAGATTACACACTGACGTAACGGCTAATTTGAAAATCTGGGTAATAAGCGAAGAGTAATTTTTTGAGTCGGAATTTTTTTTTAAGAGCGCGGTTTATCTTTAATCGCGCTCTTTTTTTATTTTGTCTAAATGAGTTTTGTTATAAAGCGTCTATTCGTATTTTGCCTTGAATAGATTATATTGTAACTTTTTGGGCTATTAAAGAGTCATAGTATTGAGTATTGGACGAAGATGATATCGAAAAACAAACGAACGGAATCGACGCTGATGGTTAGGAATTTTATCGAATTGAGTTTTGCGGCGATAATAACGCTTTTAATTACGTTTAATTATTCTTCCGCTCAATTAAGACTAGATATAAGAGAAGTTGAGGACGGTAAGTCTTACACGGTGAGTCCTTGGCTATATCCGACGATGCAAGCGAGAATTCGCGCCGAACTAAACGGCGAAACGGTTGTTTTATCAAAAAATAATTTATTGATAGTCGAAAACAGCAAAGCTTCTCGTCCGTTTTACGTCGGGGAGCTAAAGGACGACACTACTACAAGCGACAGATGGCAACTTATTAAATGGATAACGAAATCTCCCGGTCCGCCGCCTATGGGCTGCGGTATTTACGCTTTTTACGAAAGGGAAATAGCTATGGCGGCTGGTAGGCATACGCGTAGAGATTTATCCTTTGTTAAGTTTTTTAATTACAAATTCGAACCGCTTATTGAAATGAAATTTGAGAACGTTCCCGCCGGCGAGTCCGAGGTGGAAAATATAATTTTAAAAGCTATGAAAGGAATGATAGACGGTTCCGGCTCGGAAGGGCAAATATGGCTCGATTCCGTCAAGGTTGCCGGCGAAGCTTTTAGAATGCGGTGGGACGGTTGGGTTCAAGACCGAAGAGAGCCGCCGCTTCATATCTGGACGGGGATGCCTTATTTTGTTCGTCTATATTACGAACCGCAAAATCAAGAATACCACACCGGAAAGCTTACGGCTTATTACGACCGCGGGTTGAAGCAAGAAGTAAATTTGATAGGCAACGAATTTCATATATCCGAAGAAGCGAATAGACTTAAAGTGTTGACTCCGAACGGAGGGGAGAGCTTTTCTCCTTGCGAGGAAGTGGAAATAAAGTGGGAAGGTTACATTAAAGGGATGGGGACAATAGTGGAATTCAGTCCCAACGGCGGAGCTTATTGGAACGAGATAGGGATAAGCGACGATTCTACTATTAAATGGACTACTCCAAACGTTAAGGCTAATCAAGCCTTAATCCGCGTGAGACAAAAGTTTTCCTCAACCGACCCTCGATTATTGAGAGAAGATAATATTCCGGTTCGCAAAATAGCTTTCAATCGAGACGGTTCGCGCTTGCTCGCGGCGAACGACGCGGGCGTAGTTAGATTTTGGAACACCGTCGATTACGAATCGATTAAAGATTATAAAATAAGCTCGCCCGACTATCCTGCAAAGAGATACAGAGCGTTTGGTTTAGATTACACAGAAGGCGACAGCGTTTTCGCGGTTGTTTACAAACGCGACGACGGTTTTTCCAGCGGCGACTCGATAGCTTTCTTTCATTTGGACGATGAATTGCCTTATCAAATATTCGCTTTGGACCTTGATTTTAACGTTCAATATGCCGAATTTGACAGCGAGAAACGCTATGTCGCTTTAGTTCCTCAAAACGCAATGCTAATTAAGATATTTTCCGCTAAAAACGGGGAATTTGTTAGAGATTTAGAATTCCCGTATCCTCCTACTGCGTTTTCTTTTAGTAGGGATACAAATCTAGCCGCCGCCGCTTTAATGAACGGAGAAATAAGGCTGATTTCGACGCCTGATTTTGAAACAGTGGAGACTTTCGACTATTCGGATTTTCCAATTATAAACGAAATTAGCTTAGCTCCCAACGGCGAGTTTTTAGCCGTCGCTTGCAAAGCTCCTCAAATGAAGGTTTTTACGGATAATAAGCCCAACATTTACGTTGTCAATCTTCCGACGAATCAAATAATCAGAAGGATAAAGGAAACTACCAGCGACCCGATTGGCTTGGAATTCAGCCCCGCTTCAACGAAAGTTCTAGTAGGCTCGGAAGCAGACCCGCAAATAGCTTATTGGAATTTGCCGGTTGACGAAGTTTTCAAGCATTTTAAAGGGCACGACGGCGAGCTGACGGATTTCGCTTTTTCTCCCTTAGGTTCGGCTATAGCGACTTCTTCGGCTTCGTCGGATAATCTTTATATTAGGAGGTTTACTTACGCGGAATCCGACGAGTCGGATTCGACTTTCACGATTGCGCGACCTAAAATCGAAAGCTCGGAAATTATCATTCCTCCGGCTTTTATAGCTGAAAATAAGGATTACGATTTCGAGTCGGCGTTCTGTTTGACCGATTCGAGCCGAACGTTTTTTAAAGTTAACGATATTAGATTATCCGAGGGCGTCCATTTTAGATTGAAAGAGCCTCTACCTCTCGATACTATATTGATGCCTTCCGGATGTCTCCCTATTGGGCTTAATTATATTCCTTTGGACACCGGCGTTATTCGGGATACGGTAATAATTGTATTTTGCGGAAAAGAATACAAAGTTCCGATAAAATCCGAAGGTCTGCCGAGGAATTTAGAAATGGTAACTAATCCTATGGAGTTCGAAAAAACTTGCGTGGGAGAAACAAAGGACGGGGAATTTCCGTTTTTAGTAAACGCCGACCCCGTTCCCGTTTTGATTAATAAATTGAAAATTGTCGAGGAAAGCTCTCCTTTTATGGCGTTGAATAACGAAAACGAGTTGTATCAGCCGGAAGACACTATCTTTGCGAAAATTAGATTCCAACCGAATTCAATAGGACAGTTTTCCGACAGTTTATCGTTGACGCATTCTAATATTCCAAAATTTGAAGTAATTGGAACCGTAAAAGGGGAAGGCATAGGGACTGAATATGAAGTAAGCCATAACGATTTGAGATTTATACCGGAAATTCCCGAGCGGACGATAAAAATCAGAAATCAATCCGAGAACGCTATTTCTATTGAAGAAGTCGAGATTCAACCGCCGGATTATTTTTATTATACGAGTTCTTTGCCGATAGAACTGCCGCCGCTGGATTCCGGAGAATTAAAAATCAGATGGAGGGAGAGCCAAGGCGAGCCTGAAAGCGATTCAAAGATGACTATTATAGCCGCTCCCTGCGCCGCTAGGAAGATTGTAACATTAGGTATGTACGAGGCGTATTCAAATATCGACGTTAAAGACGTTTACGCCGACCCAAGAAACAAAACGGAAATTAGAATAGAATACGAAAACGACGCGGCAAAGCCTTATAACGGCGAGCGATTTTTCGAAGGCGAAATAATATTAAATCCGAGGCTCTTTTATCCCGAAATGATAAAATGTCCTTACGGAGAGGGCGAGCTTTTAAAGAACGTAGTGGAAAGCGACAGAAGGATAATAGGATTCAGAACGGCAGGAAATTTTCCCGAAAGCGGAACTGCGGCTGTAATCAAAGGCGTCGCCGGTTTGGCGGAGACGGATAGTTCCCATATTAACTTATTGCCGAACGCTAAATACTGGGGCGTTTCCTCGCGGACGAATTTGGGATACGGAGTTTTTAATCTCATTAATATATGCGGCGACAGGCTTTTGGAGCGTTCAGGAGAGTTGTCTTTTTTGAGCGTAGCTCCTAATCCCGGAGAGAGGACGTTCGAAATTAAATTCAACGCTTCAAAGGCGGGTAAATGCAAGATTGAGATGTTTGACAATTTAGGCGGGATAGTTTATCAAAGCGAGGAGTTCGAAACCGCCAAGGGAGCGAATGTAAAATCAATAGACATTGGCGAAGTCAAATCGGGCGTTTACACGGTTAGGCTAAGACAAGGTCTGTCGGTTGTTTCTAAAAAAATAATTATTTTGGACTAAATGCGGAATTTAACGAAAATATCAATTGTTCTAATTATGACGGCTATGGTTTTTGGCTACCAAGCCGAAGGACGCAATTTAACGCCCTACTCCGTTAAAGCCGGTATTTTTGTCGCTGGCAATTACTATCAGTCTAATTTTGCCGAGCTTTCCGGCTATCCGTCTTGTTGTCCCAAATTCGAAAACGCGTTCGGTTTTGGATTCGGCGCTCTTGTCGGCGGAGAATACGATTTAGGGTATCGTTTTATCGGCGTGAAATCTAGTATTTCTGTCGATTTTTCGGTTTCGGATTTATCCGCTAAGTATTTGGTGGAAGAGAAGATTGGGAATATTATTTACGAGGACCGATATGTTGACGGGATTACCGAGCATAAATTGGAAGCTTCGATTACGGCTGTTTCTTTTGAGCCGTCTATTAGTTTTTATCCGATTGAGGAGATTCCCTTAGGTTTTTCGTTAGGAACGCAATTAGGGTATATTTATAATCCGAGTTTTAGCCAGACTGAAAAGTTAGTCTCGCCCGAAGGAGTTCATTATCAAGAAACGGGAACGGAAAAGCGGTACGAATACGACGGCGATTTGCCTAACGCGTCGAGCTTTTACGCCGCTATATCTTTAGGCGTTTCTTATCGGGCGCTTGAATATTCTTTCTTTTCCGCGGTTTCGTATGTTAAGGCAAACTACGGTTTGACCGACATATCTAATAATTTGGATTGGGCGGCTAGTTCTTTGCGGCTGGGAGTTAACCTTCGCTATAACGTTCCCGAGCCTAAGTATATTCCTCCAAAAGAATCGCCGTTGCCTCCGGCTCCCCCGACCCCGCGAGCCGAAAAGCTTATTTGCGAAATGCAAGCAAGTTGCGGAGGCCGGCAGCTTAGGTCCGGCGACACAGTCGATATAAAAGTGTTTGAAACGAGCTATTACAATTCTTTTAAGGTCTTGCCGATTGTTTATTTTGAAGTCAATTCCGACGAAATTCTAAAAGGATTTGAAGATAAAGATGACAGGATAGCGGCTCAATCGAATAGCTTTGAGCTGATTTCCAAATATTTAAGTCAAAATCCCAAATTAGAAGCGAAAGCGAATTTTTTTGCGTTGAGCTTTGAGGATTCGAGCGTTATCGAAGATAGAAAAGACAAATTGGTTTCCGCGCTCGAAAAGAAGGGCGTTTACAAAGATAGAGTCGAGACCGAAACAATAATACAGGATTCCTCTCAATTCGAAAGACGCGAGTTGCTCGAAGACAATTGCCGCGTAGAATTTGTTTTTTCAAACGGAGAAAAGCTGTTGATCTTAAAACAGTTGGATAGCGTCTCAAGAGGAGTTGAAAAGAAGGTTTTGAAAGCCGAGCCCATTTGCGAGTCGGATTTGGAGCGAGTGCAAATTAAGGGAGGTTTTTTTGTTCGAGGCTTAAAAGTTTTCGACTTAAAGAACGAGGCGATGGTTTTTGAAATGAAGGAGAATATTCTTACAACGCAAGAAGTATTGCGTCCTTTTCCATTAAGCTTAAAAGCCGAAGCCAAAAATCCTTTCGGCAGAACTGATTCTATGTCGCTCAATGTTATTATGAATCCGATTCTAATTGAGGAGAAAAGTTACGAGAACGTCGAGACTAAAGAAACGGATACGTCTCTATATAGCTTGTATGTTTTGGGGTATTGTAAATTCGACGAATCTGAATTTATAGCGGTGAACGAAGAAGCTTTAAAAATTGCGCGAAAAACCGCGAGCGAAGGTTCTATCGTTGAAATAATTCCTTCTTTCGATAATCTCGGCTCTCAAACGCATAATAAATATCTAGCGCGAGCAAGAGCCGAAGCGGCGATTAATATTATTGACGCTTCGAATAGCGCGTTAAAAGTCGTTTACCCCGAAGATTTTTTGTTTTCCAACTCGTCTCCTTACGGCAGAGCTCTCAACAGAGCCGTGTATATAAGAGTAAAAAACAGATAAGATATTGCGCCGTAATTCGTCGATATTAATTCTAAACAGAATTTTAAAGCTATATTCGCGTAGAGTAAAGGAATATTGGAGCGACGATGAAATTACTGAAAATTATTTTAGCGATAGCGGTTTTAGCGCCTTTAAACGGCGTTTCCCAAAAAATTGTTTTGCAACCTTATAATTTAAATTTTGAAAACGCGGCGGTCGGGAACTTGCCGACCGGTTGGTATATGCCTTTTAAACACGAACAAAACGGATATAGAGCCGTCGTTACGGATAAAGAGTCTTTTAAAGGTGAAGGAAGCTTGAATTTGAAAGGATTCAACGTGAAAGCCGGAACATACGGTTCGGTTTATCAAACGGTCGCCGCGGACGATTACGAAGGCGACAGTCTTTTGATAACGTCGGCGATTAAAACTAAAAAATTCGAGGACTCGACAAATTTGAGCTTTTGGATACGCGGACATTTTGGTAGTAAAATCGAAACTTTTTTTCGAAAGATAGATTCAATTAAATCGGATAAGTGGAAACGCCTTAAAATCAGCGTTAGAATACCCGAAAACACCGATTATTTTACTTACGGCTTGATGCTTAAAGGAACCGGGAGCGCTTATTTCGACGATTTAGATTTTGAGAAGGTAAATCTTGAAGAAGGCGGCAAAGCCCCGCCGTTGGAATTGTCTATGAAACAAATAGACAACTTAGCCGCTTTGGCGAAAGCTTACGGAGCAGCTAGATTTTTTTATCCCGATTATCAATTAAGCGGCTTCGATTGGGAAAGATTCTTGTTGGGAGGAGTTGAAGCGATTGAAAAGTTGGAGAGCGACGGCGAACTTTATTCGACTTTAAATAGGCTGTTTAATCCAATCGCTCCTGCGATTTCTATTTACGAAAAGGGAGAATCTCCCGACGAGTATTATAAAGAACGCCCTCCAAACGCTTTGGATAGCGTAGTTTTGTCTTGGGTGCATATAGGGGTTCCTTTAAAAATGAAAGTCGCGAATTTTTCAAATAGGATAAAGAATCTTTATTATCCTCTAAGGGATAGAGAAGCTCCTCTTATTCAATTAATAGACGCTTCGAACTTACTCGGTAGAAAAGTAAAATTCAGCGCTCGCGTGAAAGCGAACGTGGAAGAACCCGGGGGCAAAGCCGATTTATGGTTGGGATTTTTCGACTCGCAAGATAATTCTTTGTTAATGAAAACTTTGCCCGAGCCTATTACGGCAGACGAATGGAAGTCTTACGAAATTGAAGCTATAGTTCCCGCCGAGGCAAATCTAATACGTCTTGGATTGGTTTTGTTTGGCGAAGAAGAGGCTTACTTCGACGACGTAAAACTTGTTTCCGAAGACGGAGAGGCGAGCGAGAATTTAGTTAAAAATTCGGGTTTTGAGCGGAATGAATCTAAAAAAACTGTTTATAGCTGGAAGATTCCTGAAAGCGCGAAAGAAGCGGGATATTTAGTCGAATTAACGGATAATGATTGTTTCGAAGGCGCTAATTCCATTAGAATTTTCTCAAACGAAGATAATAGAATACTTCCTCCCGAGATTGGCGAATATTATAAAGAGGAGCTTTCGGAAAGCCTCGTTTTGGAAACTCCAATTACATTATTTGCCGATTCTAATACGGTTTTGCCTAAACGCGAGGAGATTTTAGAGCCGATTAAATCCAGCAAGCCCGAAAACTTTTCGCTCACGGCTTCCGACAGGCATTCGCGTTACGTTATTTTAATTAAGTTATGGAGTTTATTCAGACATTTTGGATTAAACGTCGAGAATAGAAACGAATTAGACCAAATTTTAAGAGAGGCTTTGCCAAAGGCGGCAAAAGCGGCGGGACCCGACGAATTTTTGAAAGTATTGAATTGGACGCTCGCGCGAATAAACGACGGGCAAGCTAAAGCTTGGAATGAGCAAAAGGAAGTGTACTACGGCTTGCCGATTCTATGGAAATTGATAAACGATAAGTTGATTATACATAAAACTTCTGAGGACGTAGATATTGAACTAGGTTCTGAAGTAGTTGAAATCAACGGTCAACCTACGAAAATGGTTATAGAAAAATACTCGGAGCGCGTAAACGCAAATACCGACCAATGGCGAAAATTGAAAGCGATAGCCGAGATGAAAACCGGCGAGGAGAATTCGGAAGTATCGTTGACTCTGCTATCGCCTTCCGGCAAACGTTACAATCGCAATTTAAAGAGAAATAGAATATTGGGGGAGTTAAGCGAAAACAGACCGAGCAAATTTTCGATTTTAAAAAAAGGAATTTATTATATTGATTTAACGGCTGTTACCGATAGAGGCTTGAAAAACATAGTTAAGGAATTCAAAGAGCGATTTAAAGAAGCGAGAGGATTTGTTTTTGACCTTAGGGGATTTTCTAATTTGTCGGAGGATTTTCTCGGTATGTTTTCGAATATAGCTTTTGAATCAGTCGTTAGAAAGATACCCGTATTTACTAAACCGGACGGCGAGCCGGTCAAATTTTTGAAACGTTCGAAAACCGTAACGATGAAAAATCCAAGTTTAGACGCTGACGTTTACTTTTTAATCGACGAGAGAACCGGCGGACAAGCGGAAATAATCGCTCTTTTGGCGCAAATTAACGATTTGGGGAAACTAATAGGAACGCCTACCGCCGGCGCCGCGGACGATGTTTTTGGCGTTAAGCTGCCGGCTGAATACAACGCGTCGATAGTCGGCGATATTGTCGAGCCGCCTTCCGGTAATATTGATTTGCATAAGGGCTTGCAACCGGACATAAAAGCGACTCCTAGCGTAAAAGGCGTTGCGCAAGGAAAGGACGGAATTTTCGAGAAGGCTTTAGAATTATTAAAAGATTAAGTTTTTATTCATAGAAAAATTTGTTATTATTAGATATAAGATAAAAAAAAAGAGAATGTTCGAGGAGAGCGAGGCAAATAAGAGCGACCTAAAGAATCTTCGGTGGATTTTGGTTTATACTACAAACACCGAATTGGAGGGAAGAATGATTTGCGGCAATTTAGAAGGCGCAGAGATACCCGCCCAAATGCTTTCGCAAGTTGATTCTACCAGAAATTTCACGGTCGGGGGATTGGCTAAAGTTAAAATTTTCGTTCCCGAAGATTATGAAAAAGACGCAAAGGAAATAATTAAGGCTATTTTTAACGAAGACGGCGAGTTTTTAGATTAGCGTTGCCAAAGATGAAATTTGTTTATTCAATCGAATACAAATTCAAGGCAAATTAATACTTAAGCGATAAACACAATAATTAAATTGTACAACCAAAGAGAGGACTAAGCTAATGGTAGATTTATCGACGAATTATTTGGGATTTAGGCTTAGGAGTCCGATAGTCGCCGCGAGTTCGGGATTAACCGATTCGCTGCAGGATTTGAAAGAGATTGAAAAGTTCGGCGCCGGAGCGGTCGTTTTGAAATCTCTTTTTGAGGAGGAAATCAATTTCGAAATGAAAAAGAATATGGAGAAGATGACCAAGCCGGGAACTTTGTATCCAGAAATTTACGACCAATTCGATTATGATTTAGTGGAGGACAGCGTCAGCAGATATTTGTTTTTAATAGAAAAGTCTAAAGACACCTTGAAAATTCCCGTAATCGCTAGCGTCAATTGCATAAGCTCAAGCGAGTGGCACGTATTCGCTCAGAGAATAGAGGAAGCCGGTGCGGACGCTTTGGAGCTTAATATGTTTATTCTGCCTTCCGACCCCGACCGCTTGACCGAGGAGATGGAAAAGACATATTTCGACGTAGTGAAAAAAGTAAAAAAAGAAACGTCAATTCCTATAGCTCTTAAGGTAAGCTACTATTTTTCAAATTTGGCGGGTATGCTAAAGAAACTATCGGAGACCGGAATCGGAGCTTTAGTTTTATTCAATAGGTTTTGGAGTCCCGATTTTGATATTGACAAGTTCAATATCAAAGCTTCGCACGTATTAAGCACGCCGGGCGAATTAGCTTTGTCTTTAAGATGGATTGCAATAATGGCAAATCGAGTTAAATGCGATTTAGCCGCCTCGACGGGCGTCCACGACGGGAGAGCGTTAATAAAACAATTGCTCGCCGGCGCCGACGCAACGCAGATTGCTTCGACTCTGTATCGGAATGGCTTTCCCCGAATAAAAGCTATGCTGGACGATTTGGAAGAATGGATGGATAAACATCATTTTGACGGTATCGATGATTTCAAAGGCAAAATGAGCCAAGCCGAGAGCTTGAATCCCGCTTCCTACGAAAGAGCGCAGTTTATGAAGTTTTTCGGCGCTAAGTTGTAGATAGATAATTACGGTATTTTAATAGCCCGAACGCGGCTTTATTTAGTCCGTTCGGGCTTTTTATTTTCCGATTTTTTTATCAAACTTATTAGCTACAGAAATTATTTTTATTTTCTTTTTCCAAATATTTTGTTATTTTACATACATTACAATTAGGTTGCAAATAACTAAGTATAATAAATTAAGCCGCCGCGATGAAATTGCGAGCTACAAAAGCTTTTCCTTCCGTTTTTTTTAACAAATCAAGAGGTGCGTTATGACTTCCGCTACCCGGGTTATTATTGCGACCATTTTAGGCGTTATTTTCGGTTTCGTTTGCTTTGCCTTCGCTTCCAGCGGCGAGACGGAATTGCCGACAGCAGTCGCGGTGCAAATTATTTTAAGTAGAACGCTTATTGGTTTTGCTATTGGAATTAGCGCGATTAGGATGCATTGGGTTTTACACGGTATCGTTATGGGTGTTATTTTTAGCTTGCCGCTGGCGTTTAGCGGTTTAATGGCGCCGGAAAATCCAGAATTCAGCAAAACGGCAATGTTTATTTGGACTATCGTATTAGGCTTGATTTACGGATTTCTAATTGAGTTGATTACTTCCGTTATCTTTAAAGCCAAACAAGGAGACAAAGAAGAAAAGACTCCCGAAGCCGCGCCAAGCGAATAGTAACTTTTTATTCGCTATTTAAATCTAAAAACCTTAACCGGAGAGACGCGCGCCGCCGTATAAGACGGTATTAGCGAAGCGAGGAGAGAAAGGAGCGTAGAAACTCCGATTACGGCTACAAAATACCATAACTCGAACTTAATCGGCAAGTAATCGAGGAAGTAGATATCTCCGTCCAAAGCGAAGAAATTTAAATTCTGCTGCAGAAAGCCGAAGGCGAATCCCGCGGCGCAGCCGATTAACGCGCCAAAAAATCCTAGCGAAACGCCTTGATAAAGGAATATTCTAACGACGTTTTTGTCGCTCATTCCCAAAGCTCTAAGGATTCCGATTGTTCCGGTTTTTTCTACGATCGCTATGAGCAGTATGGTCAATATATTGAAAACGGCGACAACGCTGATTAAACCGAGAACTAAGGGGATAGGCGCTTTTTGCATTTCTATCCAAGCGAAAATCGAACTGTGTATATCGAAAACGGAGAACGAGTAAAACGGATAGCCGAGAAAGGCGTTTATCGAATCGGAAATATCGTCGGCTTTATCGACGTCGTTTAATATGACGTCTAAGGAAACGGCGGAGTTTTCCGGGAAGTTAAAGAAAGAGCGAACGGTTTGGAATGGGGCGTAAACGTAAATGTCGTCGTATTTCGCCATCCCAGTTTCATAAATCCCGACAACTTTAAATTTATCAACGTCGGGGAAGTTAAAACTGGATTTTTCCGAGTCTGTAATAGCGTAGAGGACGGCTTGGTCGCCTATGTTTAAATTGAGCTTTTTCGCGAGCCTTTCGCCGATAACGATTTCTTTAGCGGTTTTAGACGAAAAGTCGAAATTGCCGGGTTTGATATTTTGCCGTACTCCGGTAATATCGAATTCTTTTTTGTAGCCGCTTATCATAACCCCTTCCACGTATTCGCCGGAGCTTATCAAGCTCTCACGTTCGATTTTCGGGGCGATATTTTTTATTTCCGAAAATTCATTTTTCAAGCGTTGGGAGATTTTGTCGAAATCTTTAATCGGATTTTTATTGAATTCGCCAATCGATGCGTGAGCGGTGAATTTGACCGCTTTGTTTTTTAGTTCGTTTTCGAATCCGTAAAGAACCGACAAGGAAACAATAAGAGCCGCGCTTCCCAGCGTAACGCTAATTAAAGCTACGGCTCTTGCGAAATTAAGAAATTTTTGATTTTTGCTCGAAGCCGAAATCCTTTTTGAAGCGAATCTTATCAGCTTGAAGTTCATTTTATTTTTGTTTTTCGAGCAACATATTGACGATGTCGCTAGGGGCGACGTTTTCGGCTTCCGCGTTGAAGTTTGTAACAAGTCGATGCCTCAGTACGGACAGGGCGACCGCGTTAACGTCGTCGATTTCGGGAGTGTATCTGCCGGATAATACGGCTCTCGTTTTGGCGCCCAAAATCAAATATTGAGAAGCTCGCGGTCCGGCGCCGTAGTTGACGTAATCGTTTATGAAGTCGCTCGCTCCGTTCGAAGGTCGCGTGGCTCTCGCTAGTTTAACCGAATACTCCAAAACGTTTTCGGAAACGGGCGCTCTTCTAACTAAATCTTGAAATTCTACAATTTCTTTGCCCGCTAACACTCTTTTTACGTCTGGGACGTAACCGGCGGTTGTAGTTTTAACTATTTCTTCTTCTTCGCTTTTGCTGGGGTAGTCCAGCCAAATGTTGAGCATAAATCTGTCTAATTGGGCTTCCGGTAATGGATACGTTCCTTCTTGCTCTATTGGATTTTGAGTCGCTAAAACGAAGAACGGTTCTTCGAGTTTATAAGTCTGTCCCGAGGCGGTTACGTCGCGTTCTTCCATCGCCTCCAATAAAGCCGATTGAGTTTTTGGGGGCGTTCTGTTTATTTCGTCGGCTAATAATATGTTGCAGAAAATTGGACCTTGGACGAAGCGAAATTGTTTTTCGCCGGTCGTAACGTTCGTTTCTATTACTTCGTTGCCGGTAATGTCCGCCGGCATTAAGTCGGGAGTGAATTGTATTCTGCTATATTTCAAATCGAGAGCTTTCGCTAGCGTTTTTATCATTAGCGTTTTAGCTAAACCGGGAACGCCTATTAACAATACGTGTCCTCTCGCGAAAAGCGATATTAAGATATTGTCGATAATATCGGTTTGTCCGACGATAACTTTAGATATTTCTTTTTTTACCTTTTCGATAGCTTCAGCCAATCGTTCCGTCTTTTGCAAATCCTCTGAGTCTTTTTTCATCAAAGCGCCTTTTTTTGTGTTACGTAAAAATAGATAGACGAATAAAAAATTTAAAGATTGAATTTACAAATTAATTAGCGTTTTATCTCTTGTTTTTTTCGATGAATTTTGATGTCGAATAAAAAAGGACGCTCCGATTAAATCGAAACGTCCTTGATACAGCGTTTATTTTAAACGTTTATTTCTCGAATTGCGATAGCGGCGTTTTTATTGTTACCTGAACCGTTCTATTGTAGAATCTTCCTTCGGGGAGGCTGTTGTCGTATAACGGTTCGTCTTCGCCGACTCCTCGTTTTATTAATTCGGCGTATTTTCCTCTGGTCTTGCGTCTTATTCCTTTGTAAACCGTGTTTGCTCTTCTGTCGGACAATCTTTGATTATGCTCGTATAATCCGACAACGTCGGTATGACCGATAATATCTATGCGAGAGATAGGGTAAATTCTATTAAAAACGTAATTTTGCATAATTCTGTCGTATAGTTCTCTTGAGTTGGCGCGGTCGAACGGGAATAAAATTAAAATATATCTCTCGCGTGTGCTGTCCTCTCCAATTCCGATTTTTCTGTTTTCCTCCATCGCTTGCATCACGGGAATTTCAATCTCGGGCGATTTACATTCCTTGTCCGTTTTAGTAGTGATTACTAGCCTAGCTTTAAATGGGACTTCGTCTTTAGGAAGGACGCCGTCTTTGCTGTACCAGTCCCATTGTTTGTGTTTGTCCGTAACGCCTACTTCTTTTAACGTAGCCCATTCTTTTCCGCCTCTGTTAATTTCGATTCTTCTTTTCGCCACCAACATATCGGCGATTCCGTTATTCAAAACGAATTTCATTTTATCCGGCTGCGGGAAAGTTGTCGGTTCTATGTCGAATACGGGTTTTCTTATTTCCCAATCGTCGCTTAGGATTTCTACCCTTCTGTTCTCTTGTATGCCTAAAGAATCGTCAATGTTGGAGACAACCTTTGGTTTTAGTCTAGTCCTGATTTTCATTCTATCTTCGCTAATTCCCCAAACGTCTTTAAAATAGTCGTAAACGGCTTGCGCTCTTTTTTTAGATAACTCTTTATCTTTTTCTGCATCTGCTGTACCGTCTATGCATCCCACTAATGTAATTTTGGTATCGGGATGTTTATTCATTCTAAAACCGTACACATTTAGCAAGTTGTAGTATTTGTTCAGAGTTCCGCCCGGTATAGTCGTATCGCTGAAATATCTCTTTTTTTCGGGGGAATCATAAAGCACGTATCTATCGGGAATTTTTGCCGAACCGAAGTCGAAAAACACGTAATTCAATAAAGGAAATACGTCCCAAGTTTTGACTCCTTTCATTACTAATCCTCTAAATCCCGCAATTTCAGGATTGTCCTCTTTGTGCGTTCTTACGTGCTCTGATTCGTCGATTTCTGTGTCGAGAACAGGCGTTTTTCCCATAGTAAGAGTAACGTAGATTTCGTCTTCGGTTTTGCCGGCTTCGTCCGCTTTGTCTGTTGTTTTTGGTCTTGTAACTTGAACGATTTCGGTTGTTTCGCCGTATTTGTCGTTTTTAGCCGTTACGTTTAAGTTGATAAATTGGTTATTGTCTTGCGGGGGACCGTAGTCTTTGTTAGATATAATGATTTCGGCTTCATTTCTATATTGATGGACGCTGTCTTTGGACGTTTTGTCTGTCAATGGATTTTTTATCGTAATTTCAGCCGGAATTAAAGCCTGACTGCATTCGTCGATTACGGTTATTTTTACGATTTTCGTTTTGAAGAAAGTAGGCACGAACGCCATAAACAAATCGTAATCGCCTTGGTAGCCTTCTAAGTCTTTTCTTTTAGAAGAAAAGTAAATTACGTCGCCGCCCGCCGGCAAACTAATAAACGCCTCGTTTTCGTCTGTGTTAATAGGCTCGCCCAAGTTTTGCGGCTTTGACCATTCTTTCGTTTCCGGGTCGAGTCTGGTTACGTAAAAGTCAAGTCCGCCAACGTTTGGAGAATAGCCGTCGGAGGCGAAGAAAAGAGTAACTCCGTCGGCTCCAATAAACGGCGAAAATTCCGTCTTGGCGGTATTAATTTCCGTTAAGTTCTCCGCCGGTTTAAACTCTTCCATATCCCAATCGTAATCGCAATACCAGATGTCGAAATTTTTGTCGCCGTTGGGACCGGGTCTATTTGAGATAAAGTAAAGACGGTCTTTTCCGGCTGTGATTGAAGGCTGGGATTCCCACCTTTCGGAGTTGACGTTCGGACCTAAATTAAAGGGTCTGCCCCACTGGTCGCCTTGTATTTCCGTCTTGTAAATATCGCAACTTCCGAGACCGTCCGGTCGGTTGCATCCGGTAAAATAAAGCGATTGCCGGTCGGCGGCGATTGACGCCGCTCCTTCGTTGAACGGAGTGTTTACGCCGACGTTGCCTAAATTTGTGGTCGTGTCAATATTGTATGGTTCGAAAAAGTTTGTGTCGAGTCTTTCGGCTTTTTTTACCGCCCAGAAATCGTGCGAATTCACGCCCGCCTCGGGGTTGTATTTGCTGCCTTCGCGATCGGAGACGAAGTATAGCGTTCTGCCGTCCGCGCTTATTGTGGGAGCGTAATCTAGTCTTTCCGAGTTTACTCCCGCAACTCCTAAGTTAATTATTCTTATTGATTCCTTCTTAAGTATGGTGCCGTCGTCTTCTTGAAGCGGAGCTTCTGAAGAGCTTTCGGAACCGCTTAAAGCGGCGTAAGTTTCAACGGAGCTTCGATTAAATTTCTTGTCTCCGTTATTTCCGTCGTTTTGTCCTTTCGCGGGTAAAGTTACCGTTAGCAAAGCGGCTAAAAAGAAAAATCCTATAAGTTGTAAAAAATTCCTACGCATATATCGCTACCCGTCAAATTATTTAAACACTAATTATTTTTCCGAAAAATTTTAAATTTCAATTTAATATTTTCATTTGACTTTCGTCAATACTTTTTAGTTAAAAATTGTTAATTAGTTTCTAATTTTCAATCCTTTTTTCAAATTTTGTTTCATTTAAAGTTAGTTAATTTAACGTTAAATTTATAAAAATAAAAGTTATTTTCGACATAGTATTTTTTACTAATTGATTTTAGTATTTCCAACCATTTCTAATAATCCCGCTACTCGTCAACGCGTTAGTTGTTTATCGTCTAGTGACCTCCTAACTTTAAGTCTATTTCAATAGGAACTATTGCGATTTATATTCTATTATTTTTTGGCTTGAAAGTATCAAATCGTTAATTTAGAGCGGGTTCATATTAATATAAGAGGAAAGTTATGAAGCTAAGCGATCGCGAAAAATCTATGCTAAACGGCGACGAAGGCGACGCGGCGGCGGAAGCTCTCGATTATATCGTTCAGTTCGGCGAAGCTTTCCAAGCCGAGCGATTAATTGACGTTTCGCTGTGTATTTATCCCGCCGAGCAATCGATATACGAAGGGATGGTGGACGACGCAGTCGAATACGCCGATAGAGGCGCGAAAGTTAGAGTCCCCAGCGCTTCGACCACTTTGTCGAACGATTTGGAGCGCCCCGGAATAACGGGATGCCCTAAAGAGTTAGAAGACATTCAATCGAAAATACAATACGCTCACAGAAATATGGGCGTTCTCGAAACTTACACTTGCGCTCCGCAAAATCTGGGCTTCGTAGCGCCAAAAGGCTCTTACGCCGGGCTTGTCGAGAGCAGCGCTATTATATACTACAATTCAGTTTTAGGCGTTAAGGCGAACAGGGGCGGGATGTTCACGCGATATACCGCCGTTTGCGGCAAATATCCGTTGATGGGGTATCTTTTGGACGAAAATCGAAAAGGGACGCGTCAGTTCGACGTTGATATACCGCCCGAAAAGTTGCGGACCTACGACGCATATTCGGCGCTTGGAATGCACATTGGCGCTATTGTCGGAAGCGAAGTCCCTGTGATAAATGGAATAAAGCCGTCGAGGAACGAGTTTTTGCTGGGGTTGGGAGCGGCTTTGGCGACTTCCGGCTCGGTTACATTATTTCACATTCCGGGAGTTACGCCCGAAGCCCGAACGGTTGAAGAAGCTTTCAAAGGCGAGAAGCCTCGCGAAAAATTCAAGGTTACAGAAAAAGATTTGCAAGACGTTTACGAAGAATGGACTAATATAGAGAGCGGCGAGCCGATAGATTTCGTTCAATTGGGATGTCCGCATTATAATCTAGAGCAATTGAGGGAGTTGGCGGAAAAATTGGAAGGAAAGAAAATTTCCAGCGACGTTCGTTTTTGGATTTGCACGAACAGAATGACTCGCAAGCAAGCCGAATATTCCGGCTACGTTAAAACAATAGAGGACGCCGGCGCTTTAGTAGTCGCCGACACTTGCCCCGTGGAAAGCCATCTAAGAAAATCGACTTGCCGGGATTACGGCTTAAAAGTTCCGAACGTCGAAGCGATGGTTAGCGACAGCGGCAAGATGATAAGATACGTAGGCGACTTGATAGGGTGCAAGACGGCTTTGAGAAATCTTGACCAATGTATTGAATCGGCAATAAAAGGGAGGCTTCAGTAATGAGCAAAAAATATAAAGTCAGAAAAATTGTTCGCGGTTCCGCCGAAGGCGAGGCGATTGTTTACGACGGGGCTTTTTCCTTTTTAGGCGATATTGACTTGGGGAACGCCGAGATAATAGCCGAAGGCAACCCGAACAAGGGAATAGCGGCGAAAGATAAGATATTGATATATAAAGACACCAAAGGATCTTCCGGCGGTATGATTGTATTAATGACGCTGGCTAGAAAAAAAATCGCGCCCGCCGCTATCGTTACCGTTAAGCCGGTCGATTACAATCTTGCCGAAGGGGCTATATTATCGCAAGTTCCGTTCGCTTGCGAACCGGACGGAGACGTCCTCGGCGAAATAAAAACAGGGGACAAAGTAAGAGTCAACGCCGATGAAGGCGTTTTAGAGCTTATCGATTAGCGGTTAATTAAAACTTGCTTTTATTCTTGAGGTTCTTTCGGTTGCGGTTTAGGCGTAGTTTGTACCTGACCCTCGGGCGGCGCCATCGGTTGCGCTCCGGGCTGTTGCGCTGGAGGCGGCGTTAAAGAAGGTTGTTGGTTTAACGGCACTTCCGCTCCCTCGGTTACCGGTCTTTTACGTTCTTGAGTAGCTTCCGGTTGCCCGACAAAGAATTTGTTCGTCATCAATACGAAGAATAAAATTATAGCCGCTATCCATTTAGTAACGCGCGCTAAAAGGTCGTTGGCTCTTTGCATTCCGAAGACCGCTCCGAACTGGGAGCTAATGCCGCCGAAAGTTGCGGACAACTGACCTTTGCCGGGTTGGAGCAATATAACCGTTACTAACAAAACGGCTCCAATTATGATTAACATTGTCAATATTGAATACATAATCCTTAATCCTTATATTCTATTCTTCATTTTCTTTATTTAAGAACGACAAAGTTAAGGATTAATTTTTTTTATTCAAATTGTTTTTTTAATTAAGTTGCTTTTTTTTGAGTTCAGAATTTGGGAAAATATGAAACTGAGGGATTTATTAAAAGGAATTGAACGCAAACGGTCGTTTGGAAACGAAGATATAGAAATAGAGGGTGTTTCCTACGATTCGAGAAAGACTGGCGAAGGAGACGTTTTTGTAGCTATTCCGGGGACTATTGCCGACGGACATAAATACGCTAGCGACGCTATTGATAAAGGGGCGTCGGCTGTAATTTGCGAAAAGGACATATTCTCCGATAAATACAAAAGAAAAGCGACTATTGTTGTTGTCGAGAACTCCAGAAAAGCGTTAGGCGTCGTTTCTAACAATTTTAACGGCGACCCGAGCGCGAAGATGAAGATAATCGGCGTTACGGGAACTAACGGCAAGACGACCGTTACTTTTTTAATCAGGCGAATATTGAAAGAGAGCGGCGTTAAAACTGGCGTAGTCGGCACGACGGGCATATATTTTGGAAACGAGAAGAAAACGGCGACTCACACGACGCCCGAATCTTTGGAGCTAACCGGCATATTGAAGGATATGCTGGAAAAAGGAGCGGAGGCGGCGGTTTTGGAAACGTCGTCGCACGCTCTGCATCAAGGGCGCGTTTCTGAAATCAAATTCGACGCCGGCGTTTTTACTAATTTGTCGAGCGAGCATTTGGACTATCACAGCTCGATGGAAGAATACGCCGAAGCTAAGCGAATTTTATTCAAAAACTTGCCTGAAAAAGGCATAGCCGCGGCGAACGGCGACGATTCGAACGCCGATACTATACTTAAAGAAACGAAAGCGAAAACGGCGAAAGTCGGTAGAAAAAGCGATTTGAACGATTACCTAATTGAAAACGAAGAACTACGCTCCGGCGGTTCGCGTTTTATCTTAACGAACGAATCCCTAGACGAAATAAACATAGAATTGCCATTGCCGGGGAGATTTAACGTCGATAACGCCGCGTTGGCGGCGGCGACGGCTCTGGAAATGGGCGTCGCTCCTGAAACAGTAGCCGAAGCTCTGAAAAAAGCCGAAGGCGCGCCCGGCAGGATGAGTTCTATAAAATTAAGCAACGGCGCGGTAGGAATAGTCGATTACGCTCATACGCCCGACGCGCTCGAAAAAGCTCTGACTGCTTGCAAGGAATCGTTGAGCGAAGGCGCTAAGTTAATATGCGTTTTTGGCTGCGGCGGAGACAGGGACAAAACAAAAAGGGCGGTAATGGGCGAAATAGCCGCCAACATTGCCGACGCGATAGTTATTACCGACGACAATCCGAGAACCGAAGATTCGCTTAAAATTATCGAGCAAATATATCGCGGCGTTCCGAAAGAAAAACGGGGCAAAGTTACAGTCGTATCGAGCAGACGCGACGCTATTATATACGCCGCCGAAAAAGCGCGGAAAAACGACATCGTTTTAGTCGCCGGTAAGGGACACGAGACTTATCAGATTATTGGCGAGACGAAATACGATTTCGACGATTTAGCGGTTTTATCCGAACTCTAATCTTCGGGGCGGTTTTTCATTTGAATTTGAACGGATTTCAATTCCGACAGGTCTTTGCTTAAGTCGATTAAGTTTCTCGAGCAACCCGTGTCGCCCTGAAAGTATATCTTTTCGAATCTTTCGCTTGTTCGCCGGTCTTCGTCGCCGATTAGAGCTTTTAGCGAGTCCACAAGTATCGATTCGGTTTCTTTAGTTTCCGTGATTAGCTTTTCAATTCCTTCGGCGTTCGGTTCGGAGGTTGCTATTGTTTTATACAGCTTCCAAAGCGCCGCGCCGTGGAATATTATGTCGGCGACGAGTTCCGGTTCGTCGAAAGCGGCGCCCAACTCCAAAATCGCGCCTAAATCGTCGCGTTTCCTCAAGGAAGCGCCGCTTGAGTAATCCAAAAATTCGAGGATTTCTTCGGTGTCTTTACATAATTCCATTTTTCGCCACCTTCGTTATTGCCAATTACTCTTTCCTCGAATTTAATCTTAAATCGATAAAATCCAAAATGAAAGATTTACTTAACAACGATTACTTTCAACAGCGTTTTTAGCGGAAGTAAAACCTCCCTACATCTTCACGAACTTCAAAATATCGCAACCCGCTCTGACGAAATACATTCCCGGCGGCAAATCTGATATATCTATTCGTTCGCTTAGCTTCGCGCTCGTCTTTACTTTGCGTCCGAAAACGTCATATATGACAATTCTTACTCCCCTCTCTGCTTGCGGAGAGGGGTCGGGGGCGAGGTTGCGGATTTCAATGTAATCGCTCGCCGGATTCGGATAAATCGCGAGTTCCTTCGCTTCCGTTTCGTCTCTCACGGCGCTTGTATCGTCGGGAAAATTAAAGAAATCGCCTTCGTAGCGGAAGATGCCCGCGTCCCAAGTTCCTATTAGCGGCGTCCGCCCAGCCCAGCATACGAGCATCTTGCGGCAATGCTCCATCGCTTCGGGGCGCTCGTAAACCCAAGTCTCGCCGCCGTCGTTGGTCCTTGCTATTTTACCCCAATAGCCTACTGCAACACCGTTATTCTCATCGGCAAACGCGATGTCAAAAAATCCTTTCTCTGGATTTTCTAATTCTTTATGAATTAATTCCCAATCGTAGCCTCCGTCGGTTGTTTTGTAAACTATATCGTAATAATCATAATCAGGCAGGGATTTATCGCTTCGCCAGCCGCTAGCATAGCATAAAGTATCGTTAACAAAATAAATACTTTCCATAGCGTCGAACCAATTGCCGGAATCTTTTTGAAAGTAGGATAAAGTATCCCATCTATTCTCCTTTAACTTATATTGTACAAATCTCTCACCTAATTTAGAGCTACTTGCCCAAGGACTTGCATATGACATTACCACTGTATTCGAATCTAAAAACACAGGCGAATAATAAGTCTGATTTTTATGCAGTTTCGGATGCCTCTCAAAAGTTTCCCAGCCGTCGGTTGTTTTATAGATGGAATTTGAATTTATGACAATACCAATACTTGTATTATACATAGCAATGTTATCAGGGTAATGATTATCTGGGTCTAACATTATGGTTTTAAATGTTTTGCCTCCGTCTGTGCTTTTCTCTAAGAAAGTTTCATCGTCTGATAGAACAAAATAATAGCCGGGATTTGGTGATACTCCTTCTTTTACGTTTAATATCCTCGGCGATTCGTGTTTAGTAGTTTCTATTAAATCCCATAGCTTACCGCCATCTGTAGAAAAATATATTCTACAACCGTAATCTTCTTTTGTCGCGTGCTGTACGATTGCATAGCAATTATTGCTATCGTAGCATTGAATTGATTGTACGTTACTTTTTGTTGTGTTCTGCGTGTTGTCAAATACCTCAACTAATTGCCAGTCGCTTCCTAATGCAACATAATTTGATAATAAAATCAAAATTATCATCTTCTTCATACTATTTTCCTAAATTTGCTTTTAAATTAATAATTAAAGATTTTAATATTCTATCTAATTATATGGAATTTTCCCGTTTTAACCAAAATCCCATCAGTAGATATTCTGTATATATATACTCCCGATATTAACGATGAAATATCAATCTCAATTATCTTTCTGCCGCTCATAATTTTTTGACTTTTGTTAATCGTCAGTTTTCCGGTGATATTATATATTGATATATCTACGTTCGCGGCGACTGTATTTTCAAATATTATCCTAATATAATTATCGTAGTAATATACAATTACAAAATCATCACCCATCGTTTTTACTGTGTCTATTTTTCTTTCCTCATTAAGTTCAGAATCTTCAAAAGCTGGTATCTTAGGGTACAGTTCGTCGAAATCCTTAAGGTAATCGCAAACGTCGTAACAATCCATAGTTCTTAATTGTACCGTATCGCAATTTCCGCCTTCGGTTAGCTCTCCCAAATCCTGAATTAATACGGAATCTATATCATACCGACATACTTTTAACTGTCTCGCGCAACAGTCTTCATTACACGGTTCATAAATGGTATATCCTGTATTCGGATTAGTCCCGCCTGTTTGCAGATTAGGTTTATTATCTTTTCCTATTGTTTGCCAGCCCGGATCCCAATACCAATCGGTCCAGCAAGACACTTGAGAGACGCGCCACTGGATACTGCAAGTGTCTGCTGTACTATCAGTAACAATAGTTTCCCAACTCGGCTCAAAGTCCATATCGTTTTGTTTTATAATCATTTTTGCGGCAATATACTACTTTTTTGGGACAGTCTCAAAACTCAATTATATCGAATTTCGACCCCTTCGGGTAAACCCGAAGGTTGACGTAATCTCACAACTGACGCGTATTTCAAAGAAAAGTCAACCTCAGGGTTTACCCTGAGGGTAAGCAAAACGTAAGTTATGAGACTTAGCGGGATTCAAGATTTTGAACCCCTACATCTTCACGAACTTCAAAATTTCCGCTCCCGCTCTGACGAAATACATTCCCGGCGGCAAATCGGATACGTCTATTCGCTCGGCGAACTTCGCGCTCGTCTTTACTTTGCGCCCGAACACGTCGTATATTGCAATTCTTACTCCCCTCTCTGCTTGCGGAGAGGAGTCGGGGGCGAGGTTGCGGATTTCAATGTAATCGCTCGCCGGATTCGGATAAATCGCGAGTTCCTTCGCTTCCGTTTCGTCTCTCACGGCGCTTGTATCGTCGGGAAAATTAAAGAAATCGCCTTCGTAGCGGAAGATGCCCGCGTCCCAAGTTCCTATTAGCGGCGTCCGCCCAGCCCAGCATACGAGCATCTTGCGGCAATGCTCCATCGCTTCGGGGCGCTCGTAAACCCAAGTCTCGCCGCCGTCGTTGGTCCTTGCTATTTTACCCCAATAGCCTACTGCAACACCGTTATTCTCATCGGCAAACGCGATGTCAAAAAATCCTTTCTCTGGATTTTCTAATTCTTTATGAATTAATTCCCAATCGTAGCCTCCGTCGGTTGTTTTGTAAACTATATCGTAATAATCATAATCAGGCAGGGATTTATCGCTTCGCCAGCCGCTAGCATAGCATAAAGTATCGTTAACAAAATAAATACTTTCCATAGCGTCGAACCAATTGCCGGAATCTTTTTGAAAGTAGGATAAAGTATCCCATCTATTCTCCTTTAACTTATATTGTACAAATCTCTCACCTAATTTAGAGCTACTTGCCCAAGGACTTGCATATGACATTACCACTGTATTCGAATCTAAAAACACAGGCGAATAATAAGTCTGATTTTTATGCAGTTTCGGATGCCTCTCAAAAGTTTCCCAGCCGTCGGTTGTTTTATAGATGGAATTTGAATTTATGACAATACCAATACTTGTATTATACATAGCAATGTTATCAGGGTAATGATTATCTGGGTCTAACATTATGGTTTTAAATGTTTTGCCTCCGTCTGTGCTTTTCTCTAAGAAAGTTTCATCGTCTGATAGAACAAAATAATAGCCGGGATTTGGTGATACTCCTTCTTTTACGTTTAATATCCTCGGCGATTCGTGTTTAGTAGTTTCTATTAAATCCCATAGCTTACCGCCATCTGTAGAAAAATATATTCTACAACCGTAATCTTCTTTTGTCGCGTGCTGTACGATTGCATAGCAATTATTGCTATCGTAGCATTGAATTGATTGTACGTTACTTTTTGTTGTGTTCTGCGTGTTGTCAAATACCTCAACTAATTGCCAGTCGCTTCCTAATGCAACATAATTTGATAATAAAATCAAAATTATCATCTTCTTCATACTATTTTCCTAAATTTGCTTTTAAATTAATAATTAAAGATTTTAATATTCTATCTAATTATATGGAATTTTCCCGTTTTAACCAAAATCCCATCAGTAGATATTCTGTATATATATACTCCCGATATTAACGATGAAATATCAATCTCAATTATCTTTCTGCCGCTCATAATTTTTTGACTTTTGTTAATCGTCAGTTTTCCGGTGATATTATATATTGATATATCTACGTTCGCGGCGACTGTATTTTCAAATATTATCCTAATATAATTATCGTAGTAATATACAATTACAAAATCATCACCCATCGTTTTTACTGTGTCTATTTTTCTTTCCTCATTAAGTTCAGAATCTTCAAAAGCTGGTATCTTAGGGTACAGTTCGTCGAAATCCTTAAGGTAATCGCAAACGTCGTAACAATCCATAGTTCTTAATTGTACCGTATCGCAATTTCCGCCTTCGGTTAGCTCTCCCAAATCCTGAATTAATACGGAATCTATATCATACCGACATACTTTTAACTGTCTCGCGCAACAGTCTTCATTACACGGTTCATAAATGGTATATCCTGTATTCGGATTAGTCCCGCCTGTTTGCAGATTAGGTTTATTATCTTTTCCTATTGTTTGCCAGCCCGGATCCCAATACCAATCGGTCCAGCAAGACACTTGAGAGACGCGCCACTGGATACTGCAAGTGTCTGCTGTACTATCAGTAACAATAGTTTCCCAACTCGGCTCAAAGTCCATATCGTTTTGTTTTATAATCATTTTTGCGGCAATATACTACTTTTTTGGGACAGTCTCAAAACTCAATTATATCGAATTTCGACCCCTTCGGGTAAACCCGAAGGTTGACGTAATCTCACAACTGACGCGTATTTCAAAGAAAAGTCAACCTCAGGGTTTACCCTGAGGGTAAGCAAAACGTAAGTTATGAGACACCCCCATAGTAAAAACATAGTTATGAGACTTAGCGGGGTTCAAGATTTTGACCCCCTACATCTTCACGAACTTTACATTATCGGCGGCTTTTCTTTTTTCCCGCTAAAAATTCTCTTTTTGGTTTCTTAAAAATTCATTAAATTTTGTTAATAGTTAAATTATAATATAGACAAATTGAGAGGCTCTAATGAAAAAGATTTTTACTTTGCTTGTAGCTCTGCTCTTTCCGTTCTTTGCTTATTCGCAACAGGACGCGATTATAATCGACCATACTTGCATTGATTTGTCGGATATACCGGAGAATTGGATAGATTCGGCGAAACAGAATTTGTATATCGGTTACGGGCATACTTCGCACGGCAGTCAGTTGACGGCGGGTATGAACGCGCTGGAATCGTATTATACCGACGGTAGTTACGATTGGAGTCATTCCGGCGGACCAGGGGAGCTTCATTTATACGAAGGCGACGGATACGGCGACGGCGACCTAGACCACGATTGCGGCTACGCCGGCTGGGAAGACGAAACGAGCGAGTATTTGGACGCTCATCCGGATTGCAACGTGATAATATGGTCGTGGTGCGGTCAAGTTAATAGCGTGGATTTACAGACGCATTATCTTCAGCCGATGGAGCAGTTGGAAAGCGATTATCCGGACGTAACGTTCGTGTATATGACGGGGCATCTGGAAGGTCTCGGACCGAGCGGAAGTCTTTACCAAGCGAATCAGGAAATAAGGAATTATTGCAACAATAACAATAAAATTCTGTTCGATTTTGCAGATATAGAGAAATATACGCCGGACGCGGACACTAACTTCCAACAATACAACGCCGACGACCAATGTCGCTACGACCATCCTGAAGGCGGAACGAGAAATTGGGCGAACGATTGGCTCGGCGGGCATCCCGGGCATTTGTTGACGGCGATATCTCAGGAATGCGGCAGTTGCGCTCATTCGGTTAGCTTGAATTGCGTAAAAAAGGGCATCGCATGTTGGTTTTTATGGGCGAGAATAGCCGGTTGGTCGGGTTCTTCGGAACCTCCGACGAGAAGTATTGCTACGGGAACTATTGTCGGTTCTCCGTTTTGCGCGGGCGAATATATCGACGTTCCGTTTACCATAGAAGGTTCTTTTAATTCCGGCAACTACTTTATAGCTCAGCTTTCGGACGCGAGCGGCGATTTCAGCTCGCCCCTTGTTCTCGATTCTTTGCTGGGAACAAGTTCGGACACAATAGAAGACGTAAAGTTGCCCGACAGTTTGTCCGGCTGTTCCGGCTACAGAATCAGAGTGGTAAGCGACGCGCCGGCGGTCGTAGGGTCTGACAACGGAAGCGATATTGCGATAAATCCATTGCCGGAGCCGCAAATAACAAGCGGAAGCGTTCAAGTATGCGAGAACGATGAATATATGTATATCCGTGAAACGGACGTCGGTTCCGATTTTAAATGGAAAGCGGAGGGCGGCGTAATAGTAGGCGACGACGTAGGAGACACCGTAACGGTAGCTTGGAACGGAATGGGCGTCGGCAAGTTGACGCTTGTCCAGACTAGCGCTTCGGGCTGTATAGATTCAACGGAATTGGACGTAACGATAAACGCTTTGCCGGAGCCTGAAATAACTTCCGGCGAGGCGTCAGTTTGCGCTTACCATGAAGAATCCTATGCATGCAATAGTTCCGCCGAGCTGGAAATACAATGGAAGGCAGTCGGCGGCGAAATTGTAGGCGCCGACACTAATTCGAGCGTTACAATTTTATGGGGAGCCGCCGGTTCGGCGACGTTAACTTTAATTCAAACGGACAGGGACGCCGGCTGCCGCGATTCGTTAAAACAGGCGGTAACGATAAATTCGTCTCCCGAAGCGGAGATTCTGTCCGGCGACAGCGTCGTTTGCGAGGAAGACGAAGCGACGTATTCAGGTCGGAGCGACCCTTCTATTGAATACCAATGGAGCGTAGCGGGCGGAACGATTGACGGCGACGCCGACAACGCGAGCGTAATTGTGTTGTGGGAGGCGCCCGGTTCCGGGACGATAACTTTAGTAATGAGCGACGGAGATACCGGATGCAGGGATACGACGCATAAAAGCGTAACGATAAATCCTTTGCCGTCGGTAAGTTTTGCTTGCTCGACAGACGAGATATGCGAGAACGAAGGCGATTTCGAGTTGGGCGGCGGTTCTCCCGAAGGCGGTAGATATACCGGAGCGGGCGTAATATCGGGCAGGTTTTATCCCGCGAGAACGGGAGCGGGAACTTTCGAAATAACATATACCTATGAAGATAACGGGTGCGAGAATAGCGCGAGCGACAGCGTTATCGTTCATTCAACGCCGGAGAAGCCGACGATAGAAGAGCGGAACGACACGCTGTTTTCCAGTCCGGCTGAGAGCTATCAATGGTATTATAACGAGGAGCGGATAGTATCCGCCGCCGGCCGTTTTTTAGTTCCCGACGGGAGCGGACATTACGCCGTGGAAATAACGGACGCACATAGTTGCTCGAATATGTCGGATAATTATTATTACGAGAAGACATCCGTTGACATGCAAGATGAAGATAAATTTAATTTAGTGGCGCGCCCGAATCCGTTTACCGGCGAGACGACGGTGTATTTTACATTAGAAAACGGCAGTCGGGTGAGCGCGCGTTTAATAGATATTATGGGGAAAGAAGCCGTTAATATTATTAATAGCGAATACATGGAACGGGGAGCGAATAAAATTGATTTCGAGGCAAAAAACATGCTACCGGGGGTGTATTATTTGGTTTTGCAAGCGGGAGCTTCGACCGAAACTATAAAACTAATAATAATCAAGTAGCGAAGACGCGCTCGTCTTTGTCAGATAATTACGAATTAAGAATTTTAGCTCATTCCCAAATTGTAATTTGGAATGAGGTAGCGCCGAAGACGGGCTCGTTTTCGGTTTTTTCTCGCGTTCGTAGAGTAGAGACGCAAAATCTTGCGTCTCTAACTATTTTATTTATTAACCAAAACCTTTATCGTTCTCGACGCCGTCCCGTGTTTTATGTTTATCAGATAGACTCCGTTCTCGACGCCGGAGCAGTCCCATACCAAGTAACCCTTGTATGACGCTAGCTTGTCTATCCTAATGTCTTTTTTACCGGCGATTTTCCTTCCGTAAACATTATATACAGCTATTTTGTCGTCTTCTATATTTCTGCTTTTATCCCAAAAAACTAAAGAGCGGACTTCGTTTTTCGCAGGCATTGGGAAAGCGGGGCAAGTATATAAGTGATTTACCGCTTCCGTTTGGCTTTTTACCGAAACGGTTATCCCGAAGTCGCTGAGTTTCGCTTTAAATAAGCCTCTTGACGAAGAACCAAAAATGTAGTCGCCTATCGCTTCAAATTCGTTAAAATTGGTTACGTCAATTTCCATACTTGTATTTTCCCAACTTTTTCCGTTGTCTGTCGTTAGCATTACGCCGGTTTTAGACGAGACAAATATAGCGCTGTCTAACGGGTAAATGGCTATTATTTCTTTTAATTTTTCGTTATTAATATTAGACCAAGTCTCTCCGTTATCTGTTGAATAAAATAAGCCGCGTTTTTCCGTGCCGGCGTATATATTTCCGTCGTAAACGGCTAAATCTCTAATCGTTAGTTTTACAGAGTCGGGCGGCAAACCGTTGTTTTTTATACGAAACCAAGTTTCTCCCTTATCAGTAGAAAAAAATATTCCCTTATTAACCGTTCCGCAAAATATTTTATTTTGGTTTTTAACCAAGTCTGAAAACTTGTAATTCCCGCCAATTTCAATTTTATTCCATTTTCCTCCGTTGTCGGTAGAATAATATAACCCCCCGGCTGTTGAAATAATCATCTTGTTTTCAAGGAATAAGAATACTGAAACAGTAAGATCGTAAACAGACGACAAGCCGTTATTTACCGAACGCCAATTTTCCCCATTATCGGTAGATAAAATTATTCCTCTTCCAAAATACAAACCGACGAAAATATTTTCTCCGTTTATTCCTAAACTAGTAGCGGACTTCTCCGAGAATTCTGAACTAATTAAAGACCAACTTTCTCCATTGTCCGTTGAATAAAACAATCCGTTCTTATAAGTTCCGGCGTAAATTTTGTCGCCTTGAACGTCGATGTCCATAACATAAAGTTCGTTAATATTCATATTTGGATGCGACCAATTTTCACCTTTATCCTCTGAAATAAATATACCGTTCGGCGAGCCGGCGAAAATACAATCGTCTTTAATAGTAACTTCCCATAAATCTTCGCCGTATAAGTAACGATAGAAAAAACCGCCTTTATCGTTGGATACAAAAATCCCGTCGTTTGTCCCAGCAACTACTAAACTATCTTCGATAGCAATATCATTAATCTCTGCATAAACCGACTCTACTTTTTCCCAAGTCTCGCCGTTGTCGGTCGATTTGAAAACTCCGTAGTCCATTGTGCCGGCGAACACGCAATTCCCGCTTGCCGCAAGACAATCTATAGAAGTGGGTTTTTCATATCCTAATTCTTTTCTCTCCCATATTTCTCCGTCGTTTGTCGATACATAAACAGCTTTATGTTTACCCGCGTATATATAATTGCCCTCTATCGCTAACGATTCGACCCCGGGATACTCAATACCGTTATTTCTCGGCGTCCAGCTTTCTCCCTTGTTCGACGACATAAATATTCCTTCGCTGGAAGCAACAAATATTTTATCGTCTTTTATTTTAATATCGGTAATGTATAGGTCGGCTAAACCAACGGACTTCCAGTTTTTACCTCTATTTGTCGATATATATACGCCTAAATGTTCCGGGGTTAATTATCCCGAAACATATACGCTTCCAGACATATAGGCGTATATATTATCATATTTTCTGTCGTATGCAAAACAGCTAATTCCCAATCCAAATACAAAATCTTCGCGTTTAGGCAATTCGACGATTTTTAGTTTATTCCAACTCTCTCCGTTATCAGTAGAGATTAAAAAATTATTTCCTTGTCTAATGTAAAGGCTATCGCCTATATTAAATAAAGTTCCCGCGGATACATTGCCATTAGGTCCGTTAGTTCTTTGCCAGTCGGCGTAAGAAACGCAAAAAGAGAGCGATAAAATTAGTATAAAAATTATTTTCTTCATAACCAACTCCTCAAATTATTTTAATTTTGTCAAAGTTCTATTATATATAACAACTGAAAGTCGAAAACGTTTCATCTTGGATTGACTTTTTTGAGTTTTTCCTTTTTTACGTTACCTAATTTCAATTCTATCATTTTATAAAATAATCTCGGGGCTGTCTCATAAGTAAAAAGCGCTTTATCTTTTATTATATCGGCGCGTCAAAAAATCCTCATCTCTGGATCCCCGCTTCCGCGGGAATGACTCCTAGACGTCATTCCAAGCTTGACAGAGAAGCTGGAGAAGACGATTATTTTTGGAATTCCATTATTAAACATTGCAATATTGTCAATACAATCGAGTTTTGAGACAGCCCCTTTCCGTTTTTTTCTAGATTTCCAACGCCTTGAAAGTATCGGGCGTCTTCTCTTACGTAGAGACGCAAAATCTTGCGTCTCTTTTTATTTAGCCCCCTATTTGCCTCATTCCGAAATTACAATTTTGAAAGGAAATAGTTCTCGCTACCTCAAAATAACCAGCGGCTTGGCTATTCGTTTTTCGCCGTTTATAGTCATTGTTATCCAATACGTTCCCGAAGCGAGCGACGTTTCGGGCGTATATTGCAATGTATGCTCGCCGGCGACCCGGTAACCGCTGTAGATTTTGTCTATAGTTACGCCTAACTTATTATTAATATCTATTTGTATATAAGAATCGTTTGCGTTCTTAAATTTTACGCCGCGCGAATTGGAATACGATGGATTTGGATAGATTTTTAAATCATAATCTTGAATCGTTTCCTTATCGTCAACTCCAACCGATAAGCTATTTGAATATATGTATTTAATTCGCGTAGAAACAATGCCTGTGTTTTGAGAACCAAAAGCGACGTTTTCAAGAGGGGAATCAGGGACGTATTCGTAGCTTTGATTTTCCCAAGTTTCGCCTCCGTCGGTCGATTTTATTATTTGGGTCGAGCCTAATCCGTAAATTACATTTTCGTTTACGCAGTGTAAAGCGTTCATATAAGGCGTCTGCTCGTCACCTTCGTAAACAATATTCCAAGTTAGACCGCCGTCGGTGGTTTTCTTTATAATGGGGGTTCTATCGACGCTCCAAGCTTTATGCCCGCCTATGAAGCCAATCTTATCGTTGGCAAAATCCATTGAATATATACAGTTGTCCGATTCTTTGAAATAATCCCAAGACGCGCCTTTATCCGTTGTGTAAATTATCCAACTTGTTTTTGTTTCATCAACAAAACTATCGAGAATAAATTCTAATAATAATATAGTACTATCGCTTAACCTTTTAATTTTTGGCGCAATTTTAAGACTTTTTTCATCAATTATAATTTCTGGTATATGAATTTTTTCCCAACTCTTGCCAGAATCATCTGTTATCGAAATAAAATCTTGAGCGTAGAAAAAAGCGGCGCCGAGTTTATTATTTAAAAAAGAAAGTCCCGAGCAATAGCCAAACTTTGACGATGAAGAAGTATCCCTTTTTATTCCAAAATCGGTTGTATCCCAAGACATTCCGCCGTCAGTAGTTTTTAGTATTAAACCGAATTCAGTTCCGGCTATTATTGTATTCTTGGAGATTTGTTCAACTTCCAAAATTTTCATTGGAAACATATTATCGGGAATGCTGAACTTGCTTTGCCACTTTACTTTCCAAGTCTCGCCGGCGTCGGTTGACGTTTTAATGAAAGTGTACCAATTATACTCGTCGTCTTCTACTATATTATGTTCGCCGACTAGCGAGTAATTAAGCGAATCGTAAGCGTCGATGTCGAAGAATTTCTCGTGCTCGACAACGTCGATAATATTCCATTCCTCGGCTGATAATTTTCCTACAATTGCGATAACTAAGATAACGAATATTAATGTTTTCTTCATAAAGCCTCCAAAATAAAAGGAGCCGTCCTCTAAAAAGAACGGCTCCCGCGTTTAACATCATTTATGTATAACAAACGAACCTTTCGAGTCAATTCTGCCGTTTATTTCAATATTGTAGAAATAAATCCCGTCCGATAGATTTATCAACCTTAATGAAGTCTCCATTGCCTTCGATTTTTTTATAATTGATTTATTATACAAAACTTCGCCTCGAGAATCGAATATTTTTAGCCTAAGTTCTCCCAAATAATCAGAATTGTATTTTAGATTAAAAGAACCTTCGTTCGGATTCGGGGCAATAGAAGAGTTCTTTGAGCCAAATTCAGATTCTTTAACGCCGGCAAAGGGGTCTGGGTCTGGCTCCCACCCCGGAGCATACCAATTGAATTTTAAATTAGAACAACTGGCTTGACAACGCACTGGCTCTTCGCATTCCGGTTGTTCTCCACCGCCTCCGACATCGTACCATTCCATTTTGACTAAATCCGTCCCATCCCAAGTCAAATGATAATACATCCAACAGCAAACATCGTCTTGGCAATGTATCCAATAATCGATAGCGCTAAATTCTAACGAGTTATCTGGATTGACTGTATAATTAACCCCCGGTAATAATTCAGTTGTATCTAACATTCCGGACGGAACTACTAGATTGTAAACAGTTGGATTTGGACCGTTTGGGTCGTCTGAAACATCTACCTCCGAACAAGGATGTTCGTTTGCAAGATATTGCTTATCAGGCTGTCCCCATCCCATATCGTCAACGTCCAAGATCCTGGCATAGGCATTTTTTGTGATTTCAGCCGAAGAAGCCGGACAATCGTCGCCGTATATTTTGTATATACCGACTATTTGCAATTCGTTTCTAACGCCGTCGCTCGTAGTTCTGTAGTAATATTCTATAATATACTGACAATTATCTCCAATAGTCATAGTCAAAGTATTAGGTCCAATCCAATCGGTATCGGGATACAATTCAGTGCAAGGGTCGGTTTCCCCAATATTTATTTCAACTACGTCGGCGGAACTTATGCTATAAGCTCCTAGAAAAGCTATTATAAATGTTATCGCTACAGATATTAATTTAAAACGTTTCATTTTGTTATCTCCTTTGATTATAGACAATGTTATTAGATAAAAAGTTACAAATTCCGCAAAAAATTTGTTATTTTTGCGATTAGACATAGTATTGCGCTTTGCTATAAAACGCAATACCGCACGGCGAGGAAGCGACGCGCTTTAAAAACGCGCGTTCGCTTCCTTTGCTTTTACGTTTTGGCAATACTAAAAGCTCTCTCTTACGCTTTCCCTACTAATTCCGAAATTAGAATAAGATATGATTGTTTAACGACCGATGAAATTACTTCCCTTTCCTCGGTCTTTTATTTAGGTAGTTTTAGCATTATTCCTCCACTTTAACAGTTCGACAAAATACGTTCCAATCTATATTTTATTTTGTCGACTTAACCTATCCCGTTTATGTTCATAATTTTCTTTTTGAATATAATAATAAAATTTATAAAAACAAAGAAAAAATATAATTATTTAAGATATTTTCCCTTTGTTTGCATATCTGCAAATATTTACCGCTTATTGTTTGCAAAACTGCAAATATTATTGGCTTTTTATTTGCAATTCTGCAAATGAAATTGCTTGATTTTTTTCTCCTTCCGAAATTTTGGAAGGGGAATGTTCCGCGAGAGTTTGGCTCGTTTCTTAACGCCAGCCGACAGCTGAAGCTGTCGGGGCGTCCGCTCTACTGATATTAGAATTTGTGAGTGAGATTAAACGAACTTTCTCGCGTAAAAATTCAAAAAAAATCAGATTTTTTGAAACATAACGCGCTTTCGTTTGTTATATACAAATGGACTTTGACAAAAAACGAAAAATAATAATTATCCGATGTATTTCGGAAATTTTGTTAAGAATTGTTTTTTTTAATAAAAAGAAGGAGCGATATGCGAAAGGCTATTTACTTATTGATTTTAGCGAGTTTATTGTCTTTGAGCGCGGTTATGGTTAAAGGTCAAACCGAATGGGAGGTCTATAACGCGTCGAATACTCCATTGGGTACGAGCTGGGTTTATAGGATAGCGATTGACGACGAAAGCAACAAATGGTTTGGAACTTGGGGCGGCGGCGTAGCGAAATTCGACGGCGAAAGTTGGACGATTTATAACGAAACGAATTCCGAAATACCCAGCAATTACGTGACTTCAACGGCGATTGACGGCGACGATAAGTGGTTCGGAATAATGAATCGAGGGGTAATTAAATTAAGCAACAACGATACTTGGACGTTATACGACTCTGTTTCTTCTGGTTTACCGAAGGATTACGTAAGCTGTATAGCGTTCGACGGCAGCGGAGCTAAGTGGATCTGCACTTGGGGCGGCGGCTTGGCAAAATACGACGATGAAAATTGGACGGTTTACAATGAATCTAATTCCGATTTGCCCGGTAATTACGTCCGTTCTTTAGCTTTAGAGGAAAACGGCGACATTTGGATAGGAACCCTCAAAGGCGCGGTCAAATACGACGGCGAAAATTGGACTATTTACGACGAGTCAAATTCAGATTTGCCCGATAATCGCGTAATCCAAGTAGCTATCGACAGCGCCGGAGTAAAATGGCTGGGGACTTTTACGGGCGTCGCAAAATACGACGATGAAAATTGGACGATTTACGACACTTCAAATTCCAACTTGCCCGACAATAGAATACTTTCAATCGCGATAGATAAACGCGGAAATAAATGGTTCGGAACGACTGGTTCGGGAGCTATAAAATACGACGGCGAGGACTGGACAGTTTACGACGCTTCTAATAGCGGATTGCCGGATAACAAAGTAGAAGATATAGCCATAGATAACGACGGCGCAATTTGGTTCGGAACGGAAAGCGGCGTCGCCGTTATGAGAGAAAGTTCCAGTATAATAGAAAAAAATACAACCGAGCCTATTGTCGCGTCAATATATCCAAACCCGCTCTCGGACAAAGCGACTATAAATTTTGAAATTTGCCGCTCCGTTAACGTCGAGATTTTCATTATTGACGCTTTTGGAAGGGAGATTAAAAGAATAGTTGACGACAAGTTTTTTTCCCGAGGAGCGCATAAATTGGATTTTTCCGCCGGTAGCTTAGCGACGGGAGTTTATTATATTATCGTAAACGCCGGCGAAAAAACAAGCGCGATACGGATACTTTCGGTTAATTAATAACGACGGATATTTTTGAAAACTATATTTAAATTTAATAATTTTATCGCAACGATTGAATTTTAGATAACAAATATTATTATTTTTCCAAACTAAGGATTGTATATGAGGCTGCCGATATTTTTTGTTTTTATTATACTTGCTTGTCAAATTACAAATTCGAGAGTTCTAAAAGTCGGACCGACGAGGGCTTATAAAACGCCGAGCGAAGCGGTGGCTGAAACGAGCGACGGAGATACAGTTGAAATCGACGCCGGAGTTTACGAGCGCGACGTCGCCGTTTGGAACAGCGACAATCTTTACGTAAAAGGAATAGGCGGGCGCGCCCATTTAAAATCAGAAGGCAACGCCGCTCAGAAAAAAGCTATCTGGGTTATTAACGGGAACAATTTCACCGTTGAAAATGTCGAATTTTCTGAATGCTCTGTGTCCGATAAAAACGGAGCGGGCATTAGACAACAAGGAACAAATTTGACGGTTAGGAATTGCTATTTCCACGACAACGAAAACGGAATACTTACAAGCAACGATTCCGACAGCGAAATTTTAATCGAATATTCGATTTTTGAAAACAACGGTTACGGCGACGGTTACACGCATAATATGTATATAAATCGCGTCAAGAAATTTACTCTTAGATATTGCTATAGTAAACAAGCGAATATAGGGCATTGCGTGAAAAGCAGAGCTAGCGAGAATCACATTCTATATAATAGAATAATGGACGAATGGGGCGGCTCGGCTAGTATGCTGTTAGATTTGCCAAACGGCGGCGAATCCTACGTTGTCGGCAACGTTTTTATGCAAAGCGCCGCCGCCGAAAATTATAGAATGGTTACTTACGGTTTGGAAGGTTTGTCTAATCCAACAAACGAATTGTATTTCGCGTACAATACTTTGGTAAATTATAGGCATAGCTGCAATTTTGTCGCCGTAAAAGAAGGCGCGGACACCGCTTATATTGTAAATAATTACTTTATCGGCGGAGGAGAGGTTTTAAGCGGCGAAGCGGACACGGTTAATAATATAAAAGTTGACAATATTGACGACGCGGGTTTTATTCAACCCGATAGTTTAAATTATAGGATTAACTACGACGCCCCCGCTGTTAACGCCGCGTTGTCTTTAAGCTCGCTCGGCAAGATGGATTTAAGTCAAATGAAGGAATACGTTCATCCCGTTAATTATAAAAAGCGCGAATCGTTTCAAATAATGGACGTCGGCGCTTTCGAATACGCTCCGTCAATCAACACCGGAACTATCGTCGGCGCGCCTTTTTGCGCGGGCGAATATATCGACGTCCCGTTTACCGTTGAAGGTTCTTTTAATTCCGGCAATTACTTCATAGCTCAGCTTTCGGACGCGAGCGGCGATTTTAGCTCGCCTCTATATTTGGATTCTTTGTTGGGGACTAGTTCGGACACGATAGAAGACGTAAAATTGCCCGACAGTTTGTCCGGCTGTTCCGGCTACAGAATCAGAGTGGTAAGCGACGCGCCGGCGGTCGTAGGGTCTGACAACGGAAGCGATATTGCGATAAATCCATTGCCGGAGCCGGAAATAACAAGCGGCAGCGTTCAGGTATGCGAGAACGACGAATATATGTATATCCGCGAAACGGACGCCGGTTCCGATTATAAATGGAAAGCGGAGGGCGGCGTAATAATAGGCGACGACGCCGGAGACACCGTAACGGTAGCTTGGGGCGGAATGGGCGCCGGCAAGTTGACGTTGGTTCAGACTGCCGTTTCGGGCTGCATAGATTCCACAGAGATGGACGTAACGATAAACGCTTTGCCGGAGCCGGAAATAACATCGGGCGAGACGTCTGTTTGCGCTTATCATGAAGAATCGTATGCATGCAATAGTTCCGCCGAGCTGGAAATACAATGGAAGGCAATCGGCGGCGAGATTGTAGGCGCCGACACCAATTCTAGCGTTACAATTTTATGGGGAGCCGCCGGTTCGGCGACATTAACTTTAATTCAAACGGATAGGGACGCAGGTTGCCGCGATTCGTTAAAACAGACAGTAACGATAAATTCCTCTCCCGAAGCGGAGATTTTGTCCGGCGACAGCGTTGTATGCGAAGGAGACGAGGAGACATACACCGGACGAAGCGACCCGTCGATGGAATACCAATGGAGCGTGTCGGGCGGAACGATTGACGGCGACGCCGACAACGCGAGCGTAATTGTGTTGTGGGAGGCGCCCGGTTCCGGGACGATAACTTTAGTAATGAGCGACGGAGATACCGGATGCAGGGATACGACGCATAAAAGCGTAACGATAAATCCTTTGCCGTCGGTAAGTTTTGCTTGCTCGACAGACGAGATATGCGAGAACGAGGGCGATTTCGAGTTGAGCGGCGGTTCTCCCGAAGGGGGTAGATATACCGGAGACGGCGTTATATCCGGCAGGTTTTATCCTGCAAGGACAGGAGCGGGGACTTTCGTAGTAACATATACGTATAGCGATAACGGTTGTGAGAATAGCGCGAGCGATAGTGTTGTCGTTCATCCCTCGCCCGAAAAACCAACGATAGAAGAGCGGAACGACACGCTGTTTTGCAGTCCGGCTGAGAGTTATCAATGGTATTTTAACGAGGAGCGGATAGTCTCCGCCGCCAGCCGTTACTTAGTTCCCGACGGGAGCGGTCATTACGCAGTGGAAATAACGGACGCCCACAGTTGCTCGAATATCTCGGATAATTATTATTACAAGAAGACATCAGTAAACGAAGATAAAGGAAATAGATTTGATTTAGTAGCGCGACCTAATCCGTTTACCGGCGAGACGACGGTGTATTTTACATTAGAAAACGGCAGTCGGGTGAGCGCGCGTTTAATAGATATTATGGGGAAAGAAGCCGTTAATATTATTAATAGCGAATACATGGAACGGGGAGCGAATAAAATTGATTTCGAGGCAAAAAACATGCTACCGGGGTTGTATTATTTGGTTTTGCAAGCGGGAGCTTCGACCGAAACGATAAAACTAATAATAATCAAGTAGCGAAGACGCGCTTGTCTTTGTCAGATAATTACTAATTTTTGATTCCTTAGCTCATTCCCAAATTGTAATTTGGGAATGAGGCGGGTGAAAAGTAGTAACGAAGACGGGCTCGTCTTAGTCAACAAAGAAAAAGGCGGGAGCGGACGGGGGCGTCCGCTCTACTGATATTATAAGTTCGTTCTTTGTTACTTTGCCGAGAATCTTTTGAATTCCTTAAGGGCTTCGGGGAATGGTTCTATGACGCGATCCAAAATGCCTTGGAATAAGGATATGGCGACTCCGTAATTTGTAATAGGGACTTCGGCGAGTTTGGCTTTTCTCAATCTGACGAGCATTTCGTTTCTTGTAAGCATACAACCGCCGCAATGTATGACGGCTTTGTATTCGTTTAGGTTGTCGGGATAGTCCCTGCCGGCGAAAACGTCGATTTTCGGCTCGAAACCCGTAAAGTTTTTCAGCCATCTGGGGATTTTCACTCTGCCGATGTCTTCTTCGTTCGGATGATGACTGCAGGCTTCGGCTATTAGTATCTTATCGCCTCGTTTTAGTTTAGTTAGCGCGGCGGCTCCTTTTACCTGCTCCGTCAACTCGCCTTTATATCGGGAGAACAGTATTGAAAAAGTCGTGCAAGCGACGTTCGGCGAGGTGTTCTCCACCATAAAATCCACTACTTGAGAGTCGCATACGACAAGGTCGGGCTTTACGCTTAGCGAGTTTAAAGTTTTCTCGTATTCCGATTCTTTGACCATAATTGATATGCCGCCGCCGTCGAGGATATCGCGAATAGTCTGAACTTGCGGTAGTATTAGTCTGCCTTTGGGAGCTTCTTTGTCGATAGGAATTAGCATAATAGCCAATCCTTGCTTGGGCAATAAATCCCGAATCAAGGGCGGCGGGCTGGAATATTCTTTAGGTAGAATTTCGAGCAAATAATTTTTAAATTCGTTTACGTAATCGTCTCTGTTTAATTTATCTATAGCGGAGCATAGAACAATCCGCTTAGAATATTTTGATAGCGCCTCAATAAATTGTTCGCCCGGCTTTTCGGAGTCGATTTTGTTTACTGCTATTATAAACGGTATTTCCGCTTTCTTTAATTCGTCGGCGACTTTTTCTTCGTATTCGGTGAATTTATTCGGTTCGATTATTATTACCGAAACTTCCGCGCGGTCGATTACTTTCATAGTTCTTTGCAATCGTTTTTTCGAAAGCTCTGAAAAATCGTCTATGCCGCCCGTATCGAGAAAGGTGACGGGACCAATCGGCAGAAGCTCCATCGATTTTTCAACTACGTCAGTCGTTGTGCCGGGCGTCTCGGAAGTTATTGATACGTCTTGATTGGCGACCATATTGAGAAAGCTGGATTTTCCGACGTTTGTTCTGCCGAATAATCCTATTTGCAATCTGAGTGATTTCGGAGTTTTTTGCATCTTATTTCCGTTCGTTTTTTTTAAAGAAACGTGGGGAATCGCCCCATTCGTCGTATCCTATCGGTCTTTTGATTTTATCGGTTTCAAGAACTGACAAGCCGCCTTTGTATTTATCGGTATCGTCAACTTTATGTTTGTCTTCGTAAAGATTGTATTCTTTCCGTGATTCGCTCGGCGTTAGAGAAGGCATAAACACGTTGGCTCCGAAGCTAAGTCCGGCTAATCTCCCGTTTGAATTTATCGTTTGTAGAGCGGTTGTCGAAGCGATATTTACGTCTTTTAGAACTAGTCGGGTTACCGCTATCATTTTCAGCGAAAGCGAATATATGTCGTCTTTTCTTCTAATGTATTTTTTTTCGTAGCTCTTAAGCGGGGTGTTTTTACTAAGAAGATAAGGTCCCATTCCTATCATATCTACGTCCATATCCCTGAAGAACAAGACGTCGTCGGCTAAGTTTTCAATCGTTTGTCCGGGCAGTCCAATCATAACTCCCGTGCCGACTTGATAGCCGATTTTTTTCAGCGTCTTCAAACATTTGACTCTGTTCTCAAAGCTCATTTCTTTGGGATGCAAGCTTTCGTAGAGGCGTTTGTCGCTAGTTTCGACTCTTAGAAGGTATCTATGCGCTCCCGCCTCGAAAAAGCGCCGATATGCTTCCTCGGATTGCTCGCCGACGCAAAGAGTAATTCCTAAACCGTTTGGTAGCTTATCGGATTTGGTTTTTTCCTTTATTGTTCTTATCGTATCTTCGACGAAGTCGATGAATTTGGCGTCGTCGCGTTCGCCGGACTGAACGACAATAGAGCCGTAGCCCATTTTAGCGCATCTTTTAGCTATTTCTATTATTTCGGCTTTGTCGAGGCTGTATCTTTTGACTTTTTGAGCGCTTTTTCGAATGCCGCAGTAATAACAATCGTTAGAGCAAACGTTTGAAAATTCAACGATACCGCGAAGAAAAACTTTTTCGCCGCAGTTTTCAATCAATGTCTCGTAAGCTTTAACCCTCAATAATTCAATTGTTTCAGGGCTTTTAATTGAGAGTAAGCGGGCGATATCTTCTCGGCTTAACCGTTTATTTTTCAGTATTTTTTCAATTTTCATTAAAAAAAAATTTGCTCTTTTTGTTTAAAAAATGTTATATTGCGTTTATATGACGTTTAAATTACGTCTATAACTTAAGTTTTGTTATAATTTAAATCAACCTGAAATGGGTTGCGAGCGGCATAAGGGGAAAGAGCAAGTCTTTAATTTTACGGAGCGAATAGGGTTTATTTGCAACTATTTTTCAATATTGTTTCAATATATGAAAAATAGTTAATAGATATTTCTTATATTGAGTTTTGAACTTAATGTGGAAGTAATAATAATAAATATAATTTGAAAGGAGCGAAAAGTGAAATTTTTGAAGACTTTTATGTTTTTCGCGGCATTGTGCTTATTATTTTCGACAGAAATCGTTTTAGCTCAGGGCGCGCCCGTAATAAACGACGTAAACGCGCCGGCTATTCATTGCGCTGATTTTTCAGCCACTTACACGGTCGATATTACCGGCTCTGCAGATATTATTTACTGGGAAGCGGAAGGCGCCGGTTGGAGCGTAGAAAGTTCGACGACCTCGAACACTTTTAACGCAATAACCGCCGGACCGGAAAGCGGCACTATAAGCGTTTGGGCTGAGAATGGGTCTGGTATGAGCAATACCTTTACTTTAACTAAAGACCAAATAGGAGACCCCGACGCTATTAACGTTCCCGGCGGATTTCATTGTTCGGACGAATCGTTGACTTATACGGTCGATGCCGTTCACAACGCCGATTATTACGGTTGGAGCGTTGAAGGAAACGGATGGACGGTATCTCATAGCTCGTCCACTTGGGCGGAAATCACCGGAGGAGACGGAGACGCCGCGGTTTCCGTTTGGGCAAACAACGCTTGCGTTTCGAGCGCGACTTACACGGAATTGATTGTGCAGAAATACGACCCGGATTCAATCGTAGCTGTAAATCCGGGATTGCACTGTCCGGGTTCGTCCAAAACTTACACGATTTCTCCCGTTACCGGAGCCGATTCATATTCTTGGTATCTGGAATCCGACTACCCGGGTTGGAGCGCCAGTTCAAGCACGACAACCGAACTAGTCGTTAGTTCCGGCACGGCAACTTTAGCGCCGGCTACTATTTACGTAGCGGCAAACAACGAATGCGGCTCGAGCGCGACTATAAGCAAAACATTAGACCCGTTCGGACCGCCCGAAGGATTAACTGCAAATCCTCCCGGCAGTCATTGCGTTGGAACGTCTAAAACATACACCGTTATACCTTTGGATTACGCGACGTCCTATAGTTGGACGTTTTCCGGCAGTTCCGGTTGGACGGCTACTTTAGGTTCGGGCGAATCGATAATAGTTAGTTGCGGACCGGCTACAATTGGGAGCGCCACTATAACGGTTACTGCGTCTAACGCTTGCGGAACTACTAGATCGTATTCAAAAATACTAACTCCAACTTATACGCCTATTGCTCCGGATTCAATAAGAAAACCAGCTCACCATTGTTTAGGAGGGAGGGCGACTTACGTAGCGACTCCCGTTCCTAACGCTGAAAGCTATTCTTGGCAAGTTGAGCCGGCGGGCTGGACTGGTTCAAGTACGACAAACGAGATTGAATTAATGTCCACTTCAGAAACGGCGACCATAACTGTAGTGGCTATAAACGATTGCGGCATTAGTTCGCCGAGAACGATTAATTCCACCGCTTTGACTTCGCCCAATAATCCAACAATAAGCGGTCCCGACAGAATTTGCGTAACAAATTCGAAAACTTACACCGCCACGCAAAGCGTTGAATCTACCAGTTATACTTGGTATTTGGAAGGCGAAGGCTGGGATTTCGCGGAGGTGGACGATTATTTTGTAGTCGCCCCGAGCGCGACTATTTCTGCGAGCGCTACGATTACCGCTCTAGCTTATAATCCTTGCGGCGAAAGCGCGAGCATAACGAAGATAGTCGAACCGGCGTTTCACTTACCGGCGCCGGCTAAAATATATCAGCCTCGTCATCATTGCGAAGGCGAAGTTAGACCTTACGCTTGCGCTCCCGTAGAAGGCGCGACTTCATATTATTGGTCGATTTCGGGAACAGGATGGAGCGGCTATAGCACGACTAGCTATATTGATTTACAAGCGGGGACCGGTCATGCCGAGATAAGCGTTGTGGCTATTAATGAATGTGGAACGAGTCAGGAAAGGTCAATATCCGTTACTCCCGGCAGAATTCCCGCAATTCCTAGAGGCATAGATAGACCAACAGTTCATTGCGGGGGAACGACGAGAATATATAGCGTTTCTCCCGTGCAAGGCGCGAGCGATTATGTTTGGCAAGTGTATAATAAACCGAATGCCGAAGTTCCTTGGGAATTAGGCTCTACGTTGGGAGAAGACGTCGAGGTTACCGCGGGGTCCGAGAGCGCCACCTTAACTGTTTACGCGGCGAATTCTTGCGGAACAGGCAATCCCTTAATTGTTCTTGTAAATCCAGTAACCGCTCCCGCTAAGCCCGATTCGATTCAGGGACATGAAAGACATTGCGAAGGAGCTTCTCAGTTATATTCAATAGACGAAATAGACGGAGCCAATTCTTACGCTTGGTCGGTTAACGGAAGCGGATGGACTGTTGGAACTAGCAACACTACAGAAGTGGAAGTAACAGCCGGCTCCGGGCAGGGAGTATTATTTGTCAAGGCGATGAATTCTTGCGGCGAAAGCGAGGAACGTTCTTTGATAATCGACCCGGCTGAACTGCCAGCCGCGCCGACGACTATTAATAAACCGTCGGTTCATTGTCGAGGATATATGGAAGAATATTCCGTAGAACCGGTTCCAACTGCCACTTCATACGTTTGGGACGTTGACGGTAATAATTGGACCGGCGAAAGCGACAGCGCGAGCATCAAGATTACAGCCGGAACGGGACCCGGAAATATTAGCGTTTACGCCGTTAATAGTTGCGGTTCCGGACCTGAATATTCTGAGGAGGTTATTTCTACTCCGATACCTTCTTCGGCGTTTAGAGTTGATAGAGACACGGTTTGCAGGGACGAATTCGTTACTGTAACTTATACTGGCGGAGCGAGTCGCAGCGCCGAGTTCGATTGGGATTTCGACGGCGGCGACGCCGACCCGGGAACGGGCAGAGGTCCGCACCAAGTTATGTGGTATGAAAATCCTGGAGCGAAAACTATCAAGCTAATCGTTACCGAAGACGGCTGTCCTTCGCAGGAAAACTTAGTTGGCGTTTACGTGGACGATTGCGTGGGAGTTGAAGACCGTTCGAGCGCTTCGGATAAAATCACGCTTATACCTAATCCCGCTAGCGGAACGGTAAGAATTAGAATAAACGACGCTCCAGCCGACAAAGCAGAATTAGAGATTGTCAATTCAATCGGAAAAGTCGTTCATTCCTTAAGCTTAAACGGAATTGGCTTAAATTACGAAGAAGATATCAATTTATCGGATATCGAAAGCGGAGCGTATTTCGTTAAAGTTAGATTCGACGGAGTAGAAATGGTTAAGCGTTTGATAATTATCAAGTAACGACGTTTATCCCGAGATAAATTAAAAGGGCTGTTCCTAAACGCGAGGAGTAGCCCTTTTTGTATTCGTAAGTCGTTAGTCGCTTATTTGTTAATTTAGCGTAAAAAAGTTATCGCCGATGACAAAAAGAACCGGAATATTAGTAGCGATTTATCTGTCGGCGCTCGCCGCGCAGACGCTCGCTTTTCTCTTGATTAACGATTTTCATTTCGCTTATCCTTTAGACGATACCTACATTCACTTGGCGATTTCTCGGAACTTTGCCGAAAACGGCGTTTGGGGCGTTTCGCAAGCGGGATTTTCCGCTAGCTCGTCTTCGCCGCTTTACGATTTGATTTTGTCTTTCTTTTATTTATTTCTCCCGTTCAAAATCATCATTCCTTTGCTTCTTAACATAGCCGCCGGAGTCGCTTTTATTATAATCGCCAAGAGAATTTTTGAAGCTGAAAACGTCTTAAAGCGATTAAGCCTTTTCGCTTGCGTAGTTTTGATAGCCATAGTTCCAACTATCGCTTTAACTATTACTGGGATGGAGCATCTGTTTCATATATCGTGCGTTTTATTGTTTATATATTTAGCGTCGAAGGATATTGAGGGAGAGTCGGGGAATCGAGTAAAACAAATCGTTATTTTATGCGCTATAGCCGCCGTTTCGGTTGGATTTAGATACGAGAGTTTATTCGTCGTATTAGTCGCTTGTTTATTATTAGCCGTGAGACGGCGTTTTATACCAGCTTTTTTTATTGGGTTGAGCGCTTGTTTGCCGGTCGTCATCGTCGGAGCGGTAAATTTGGCGAACGGCTCGTATTTTCTGCCGAATACCTTAATGATAAAAGGGAATATGCCCGAAACGTCGATTGACGGAATTTTACGCTTGAGCGTTTTCTGGCTCGAAAGAACTTTTACTTTCAAGCATCTTCTATCCTGCTTTTTACTTTCGTTCGCTTCCTTGTTTTTAATACCCAAAAGAGAACGCTGTTTAGACAATCGAAAGTTCGCTTTTTTCTTAATCGTCGTTATCTCTTTCGTTTTGCATTTAAGTTTCGCCGGCGTCGGTTGGTTTTACCGCTACGAAGCGTATCTTATCGCGGCGACGCTGTTCTTGTTCTTCTGGACGCTGAACGATAGAATTACGAGGGATTTTTCAATTTGGCGATTTGCGAAGAAAAATAAAATAGCGTCAATCGTTCTGTTCATTATATTCGTTCCGTTAATTTTAAGGTTCGGCAACTCGGTTTACAAATCGAGTTTAGCGCCGAAAAATATATACGAACAGCAAGTCCGTGTCGGCAAATTTTTAGGCGAATACTACAAGGGCGAGCCGGTAGTTTTGAACGACGTCGGCGCGGCTTGTTATTACGGGGAAGTCGTTCCTCTCGATTTAAACGGTTTAGCCGACGTCGAAGTCGTTCGGGCTATTAGAGGCGGCTACTACGACGGGGATTTTTTAGAGAATTATATAGAAAAGAAGGGCGCCCGTATCGCCGTTACATACGAGAGCGTTACGGATTTTCCTTATCCCGACAATTGGGAAAAAGTAGCGACTTGGCGAATCCAAAACAACGTAATCTGCTGGAAAAGCGCCGTTCATTTTTACGCCATCGGTGAAAGCGAGAAAGAGGAGTTGAGGGAAAATTTTTTTGGGGGGGGGGGGTAGAAGAATCGTTTATAATGAAGATTATCAACAATGAACGAATGCATATAGCCTAGCTACGCGCGGCGTAAAAAAACAATCGGAGCGGCGCGTTTCCGTATATCATCCAACAAGTTAAAACTCGTCGCTATTAGATTCTTTACTTTCGTTCTGCAAGCGCCAGCCTCCCTTGTCTTATCGGCTCTTTTTGTTTTTTTAAATATAATTCGAGGTTTTCGCCGATGGATTCGACTTCGCCTTCCGTTATTTTTTGGGAAGCGCCGCTTCGCTCGTCGCTCCAAATTTCAACTTTCTTGCCGATAACGGCGGATAAATCTCTATATTTTTCTATCAATAAATCGCAATTGTTCGATAATAGAATTTCATAGTTGACGGCGAGGCGTTCTGCTAGCTTGGCGAATATTGCTTTTTCTTTTGGATAATCGCGTTCGTCGGAGAAGTCCGTTAGCTTTGCTATTCGCGGAACGAATTTGGTAAGCTCGAATTTGGGTTTGGTCTCGACGTTCAATCCGACGCCGATAATCGCGTCGGTCGTTTTTTCGCCTTGCGCTTGAGAATACGATAGAACGCCGCCGACTTTAGCGCCGTCGATAACAATATCGTTCACCCATTTTATTCGCGCTTTTTTATTAATATTCGGCAATCCGTTAATAGTTTCGGCGACGGAAAGAGCCGCCAGAGTCAACAATCCAGCTCCGAAGCCTTCGATTTTCTTTTCCGGCTTGAAATGAACTGCTAAATGGATATTGCCTTGCGCGCTTTGCCAAGCTCTGTTTCTTTGTCCGTGGAATTTCTCGCCGGCGCCGGCTAAGCAGAGCAATTTGTCGGGGACGCTTATTTCTCGCGATAGTTCAATAAGCGAATCGTATTGCGAGAGTTTCGCTATATTAATTAATACGGCGGCGTTCCAATAGTCGTTCAATTTTGAGTTTCTGAATAAATTGTCGGCTTTAAATAGATTCGATTTCCCGTCGCTTAATTTTGCAGCGATAGCTTTTAAAGGCTCGCTTAGCGAATCGACGCGTATATTTCGTAAATTCCCAACGTCGGCGTATCTTTCGTAAAAGTATTTGTCGTCGGTTAAAGCAATCATTGCTTGACGTCGTTTATTGAAATATTCACTTACAAAAATAGAAAAACCGCCCGACAAAATTCATATTAAATTCAGCCGAGCGGTTTTCTTATCGTTCTTTATTTATTTATAGGGAACGTCTAATTAATTATTAGCGTTTAACAATAGCAAGCTGTCCGAGCATCTGGTCGCTGGTTAATATTATACGGGACGCCGCTTCGAAAGCTCTTTGGGCGACTATCATATTAGTGAACTCCGTCGTTAAATCAACATTGGACTGTTCGAGAGACTGGCTTTGTATTTTTGTAGCTTCAAAGGTTTCTATCGCCGCTCCTACAACGGGCGAGCCGCTGTTAGGTCCGACGGAAAAATAGTTGTTTCCTTCCTTCACGAGCCCGTTTGGATTGGCGAACTGCGCCATTACGACTTGTCCTAAAACTTCGGATTGACCGTTGGTGAACGACCCCGTAATTTTTCCGTTTTGCTGCACGTTAATATCGACCAAGTCTCCGGTTTTGTAACCGTCTTGCGCTTGGAACGAAGCGTTGTTCAACCCGCCGAAGTTAGTCATAGAGCCGCTTATTAAATTTTTGCTTGAGCCGAACTGAACCGTAACGTTTTTGGGTTCGGTCGCGTCGAAGGCTTCGGAGCCGAGAGCCGAGTTGAGGTCGGCGGCTGTAACTGTCGCTTTAAGAGGTTCGCTCAAAGAGCCGTCGGCGTTGAAAGTCAAAGTCGATTGGTTCATATTGACGTCTATTCCGTCGATTTGAGCCGCGACGTCGTATTCGTTTTCGTTAGCGGTTTTCGTGAAAGTAACGGACAGCGAATGGGCGTTGCCGCGGTTATCGTAAACGTTAATGCTGGTGGTTCTTTCGTGTCCTTCTGGGTTTTCCGCGCTAAGGTTGCCGCTTAACGCCACTGTTTGAGTTTGTCGCGGCGAAGATATTGTGTCGGGTGAAATATGTAAGTTTTCCACTTTAGCGTTGAGCATGTTCGCGCCGTTTGAATTTTTAGCTATGCTTCCGTCGGCGGCTCTTTTTACGTTGTAACCGCTAACGTAAGCTCCGCTGGAGCTATCGACTATATTGCCGCTTTGGTCTTGTGTAAAAGCGCCCGCTCTGGTGTAATATTCTTGTCCGTTTTGATTTACGATAAAATAGCCTTTTCCTTGAAGCGCCATATCCAAAGGTCTATTAGTGGATTCAATAACGCCTTGAGTTCTGTCGTTAGTTATCGAGCCGAGCCGGACGCCCAATCCAATTTGAAGCGGGTCAACTCCGCCGCCGTCCGTGGATTTAACGCTTGGTTGTTTGCCGTACTTTAAAATTTGCGAAAACATGTCTAAGAAATTGGCTCGCGAAGATTTGTAGCCGTATGTGTTAATGTTGGCGATGTTGTTTGAAACAACGTCCAGCATTTTTTGGTGAGACCTTAGCGAGCTCGCTCCCGTCGTTAGCGAACGAGTCAATCCCATAACAACCCTCCTTGGTTAATTTTATGTGTATCTTCCTGATATATTTCTATATGTTATCCGTAGCCGTGGCTATATCTACCACGTTCTCTAATGGAATCTCCAAGCCGCCCACTACCAAAAACGTCCCTTCATCCTTGAATCGAAGTCTTTGGATTTTTCCTTCGGCGAATGTGTCGGCGGTGAAGCTCGCTCCGGATTCGTCGGTCGCTTCGACCGTTATTCCGTATTTACCCGGGGACAAAGCTTCTCCGTCGTTGTTCTCGCCGTTCCAAGCGAGACTGTGGTCGCCGGAGGTTAATTCCGAGCCGCTTAGTTGCATTGTTCTCACTACGTTTCCGTTTTCGTCGCTAATTGTCAGCGTTGCCGATTCCGCCGCGTAGGGCAGATTATACGAAATATTTGCTTCGTTCTCTCCGTCGTAATATATTTGGCTGGAGATAGCTTTGGCGGTTTTGCCAAGCAATCCCGGCAAAGCCGAATTAGCGATTGTTTGCGTCAGTATTTGATATATTTGAGTTTGGTCCTCCATTAACGAGCGAATTCCCGTCAACTGCTCCAGCTGCGAGAATTGCGCTAATTGGGCGGCAAACTCTTGGTTTTCCATCGGATTAAGCGGATTCTGAGATTTTAGCTGATAGGTCAGCAGTTTCAGAAATTCGTCTTTGTTTACGGCGCTCGCCGAATTGTAAGACGATTCATTCCCGCTTGTCGATGAAGCTCCTGATATTCCGTCGGTTAACATTTTATTATACTACCTCCTGTAGAAATCATTTTTTTGTATGCCTGCTTTTCATACTTTTGATTTTGTCCTAAATCTTTATATTTTAATTCCTTATTTTAAAACCCTCCTGATTCAATTTTTAGCTGTATCTATTAGCGTTCCTAAAAGAGCGAACAAAATCATAAACTAATTTTTCTTTCTCATTTCTTCCGTCTCGTCTTTTCCAGTTTCCTAAGTTCGAATTATTGTATCTTTCCGCGTTTCTCGTTTTTAAGTCTATAGCTTGCGTTTTAATTCCTTCTTTTGATAATATTTCTTCCAAGTTCCCGAGTCTAGCTTCCAGTTTCTTTAACGCTTTGTTGTTTTCCATTTCAAATCTCAAATAAGCCGTATTGCTAACTAATTTGATTTTAACAAATAGAGCGCCAAGCGAATCGGGCTTGAGCATTATGCGAGCGGTGTGGGTTGAATTATCGGGCATATTTTTAATTAATTTCGCCGTTTTTTCGGCGATGTCTTCAATTTTTACCGTCGTCGTTTTTGCTCCATCAGTCTTGGTTGTCTTGACTTTCGCGTCGTTCGTTCCCGTTTTGACTTTCGCGAAATCTACCCTATTAATTGATTCTTTTTTCTGATTTTTTATCTTCAATTCGTTTTGATTATCATTTTTATCCGCTTGCTTATTTCCTTTAAAATCATTAGCTAATTCGCTTTTATTCTTTTCACTATTATTCATTCGGCTAATATTAGCGCTTGTTTTTTCCGAACCGGCGCTTTTAAAGTCCGAGTTGTTTTCTTTTGATTGAGATGTCTCTTTGGTTTTTAAGTTGGTTTCGTTTGCGGCTAACGCCGTTTTATTGTTGATATTGGGAGTTTTCTCGGCTTTCTCTTTGTTTTCTATGCTGTTGTTCTTCGAATCTAAGTTTGTTTTGTTTGATTTGCTTTCCGAGCGAGATTTTAGACTCGCTATTTGGTTTTTATTGTTAGGTTCGCTCTCTTTTGAACGCTTAGCCGGTTTCATTCCGAGATATTTGAGATTCAGCTGTTCTTCTTTTGCGTTTCCGAATATTTTAGCGGAGATTTTGTCGGCTATTTTATTATTGTTTCGCTTAGAGGCTGTCTCTTTCGCTTTGGATTCCTCGTTCCCTTTAACATTTCTATTTTGAAGTTCCTTGTTTGCCGAGTCTTTTTTGCTTCCAGCTTTTTCGTTTTTAGTTTCGACGTTGTTTTTACGAACGTTCTCGGCATTTTTTGAATTAACGCTTTTTTCTATTTCGTTAGGATTTTTGTCGGTGAAATTTTCATTTTGAGTTTTTTCAATCGGTTTGTTTGCTGGGTCCGATTTGGTTTTAGCTTCTGAATTATTATACAAAGCGTCGTTTGAAGGAACGGCGGTATAATTCGGAGACGGTCCGTAAGAGTTTTTGTCTTCGTAGGCGCCGAGAATCGAAGAGAAACCGTCGTCGTTTTTCTTTGAGTAAAACGAGTCGGAAAGAGGTTTTGAATGCAAACTCTCTCTTGCCGACGGATTATAATAATCCGCGTATTGGTCGCAATTAACCATTAGCTTCCTTGCTTTTTAGTATTGCGGCTAATCCTTGCCGTATAAATCCTTATTATTCCTTGTAAATGCCCTGCAACAAAATTGCGGAGGCATTCTCGGGGTTCATTACTTCAAGAACCTTGCCAGCTTTCCTTTTCTGCATCGCTTTTAGAATATAAGCGGCTTTCTTCGGTTCGATTTTTTCAAGAATTTGAGCGACGGCTTCCGGGGAGGCGTTGTTGTATATTTTAGCGAAGGTTTGGTAATTGCTCGCTTCAACGGAGTCTATTTCTTGTTTCAGCGATGTTTTTTGGTTTTTCAAGCTTTTGTTTAATTCTTCTATTTTTCTTTTCGAGCTTTTGTATTCTCTGTTTATCTTTTTTAAGCTGTCGAGAATTTTTTGTTTTTCCTTGTTTATATTTTGATAGGTCTTCCCGTAATTGCCGATTGAGTCGCTTAGTTTCTCTACGCTTTGTTGGATGTTGACTATTGAATCTTGCAAGCTCTTGTTTCTGTTCAGGATTGAGTCTTTTCGGCGTTCTAGTCTCTTTTTTCTGAGCAAATTCGCTTGATAATCTTCTAATTGCTCTTTTGTGAGCGAGACGGCGGGTTCTAGCATTATAGTGTCGGCGTTTATCGTGTCTTTTGGGGTTTTCTTTAATCCTAAGGTTGAGGGATAGTAATTCAAAGCGGCGATTATTGCCGCCAAAACAATAATGAATCCCGCTATCAAAGCTGATAAAAACACTATTAGAAACTTTTTGTTCATTGGCGTCGCTCTTAATTATCCTGATTTTTCTTTTTTCTGCTTGCAATCTCGTCAAGCTGTTTGCTTTCTTGCTTTTCGATATCTTTGTGATGAATTTCCCGCTTCCTTTTTTTTAGATTGGCCAAAACTTTTTCGTTTTTTCTGGCTTCGTTGTATTTCTCTTTTTGACGTTCTTCAATTTCAATGAGTTTGTCTTTTTCTTTTTTTAAGTTCTCAATTTGTTTTTTTACGTAATTCTTGTGATGAAAACGGACTTGAACCTCTTCGGCTTTGAAAGAGCCGCCTGATTCTCTGATAATAGATTCGTAGTAACTCTTTTTCGACTCGAGTTCTTCTTCCTTTTCCGCTCGGAGATTAGCCGCTCTAGTTAAAATCGTCTTTTCGTTTTTAGCGGCGCTTTTCCTTAGTTTAAGGATTGGCTCTAGTCTGAAATTGAATTTTTTAGCCATAATGTTATCTATTTATTATTTCCATCGTTTAGCGTTTTAGCTTCTTTATATAGGTTGATTAGTTTAGAAACGGCTCCTTCGTAGTCGTCTTTTTCGTAAATGCCTTGTCTTAAAAAACCGTCGATTTTATCTTTCATTTCAATGGCTACGTCAATTTTCTTATTAGTTCCTTTTTTGTAAGCTCCGACGCTAATCAAATCTTCGGAATCGTAGTATTGACCGATTATTTGTTTTAGAAAAACGGCGGCTTCTTCGTGCTCGTTTTTTATCACGTCCTTCATTACTCTGCTGACGCTTTCCATAACGTCGATAGCGGGATAATGCCCCATTGAAGCGAGTCTTCTGGAAAGAACTGTGTGCCCGTCCAGAATGCCTCTAGCGGCGTCGGAAATAGGCTCGCTCAAATCGTCGCCTTCGACTAATACGGAGTAAAGTCCGGTGATAGCGCCTTTTTCGGAAGCTCCGGCTCTTTCCATAGTCTTTTGCATAAGCGAGAATACCGAGGGGGTGTATCCTTTTGAAGTGGGCGGTTCGCCGACAGTCAAGCCTACTTCTCTTTGCGCCATCGCTAATCTTGTCGCCGAGTCCATCATAAACATTACGTCGAGTCCTTTATCGCGGAAATATTCGGCGATGGTCGTCGCTACCTGCGCTCCCTTTACTCTGACGAGCGGGGGGCTGTCGCTTGTGGCGACTACGACGATAGACCTTTTTAAACCTTCTTCGCCTAAATCTTTTTCGATAAACTCTCTTACTTCCCTTCCGCGCTCGCCGATAAGAGCGATTACGTTTATATCCGCCGAGGTATTTCTCGCAATCATACCAATTAAAGTTGATTTGCCGATGCCCGATCCCGAAAAGATGCCGATTCTTTGTCCTTTGCCTAAAGTAATAAATCCGTCTATCGCTCTGATTCCGGTTGCAATCGGTTCTTTTATTCTGTTTCTTAACAATGGATTGGGAGGAAGAGCGTAAATCGACCTTCTTTTTTCGATTTGAACTTTACCTTTTCCGTCTATCGGTTCGCCGAGACCGTTGACTATTCTGCCGGTTAAGGCTTCGCCGACTCCAACTTTAAGAGTGTCGCCGGTAGCCTCTATTTTCATTCCCGGAGCTATTTCGCTTGGCTCGCCGAGTACCATCGAGATTATTTTGTTGTCGCGAAAACCGACGATTTCCGATTTGGCGATTTTTCCGCCGTTTTTGTTTTTAAGTATGCATACTTCGCCGATAGGGGCTTTTGGTCCTTCGCTTTCGAGAGCTAAGCCAATAACTTTCGTTACCTTCCCTGCGAATCTGAAAGGCGTCGATTCCTTTAAGTCGCTAATTACTTCTTTTTCCAGCCAATCTTCCGCTATCATAAGCTTTCGTCTTCCGAATTGTTTTTGTTTTCGTCGGCGAGATTATCCTCGTCGTCTATGTTTTCGAATTTTTCATCTAATTTATCTTTAATGTTTTCCAGTTGAGATTTGATTGTCGCGTCGATTTGTCCGGCGGAAGTGTCTAATTTACATCCGCCTTTGGAGATTGAATCGTCGGCGATTAGTTCCGCTTGTTTAACTCCTAAAGAAGACGGAGCCAATTCGCTTTTTACTTCCTTTAATATATCGACGTCTTCCGGATTTAGATATATTTTAAAAATTTTGTCGTCGTTCAAGCTTCTAATCGCTTTTTTAACTTGCTCAATAACTATTTCCGAATCTTCGCTCGTTTCTCTTTGAATAATTTTTTCGGCGACGGTTGAAGCTACTTTAGGAATAGTTTTTTCTAAGTTCTCGATTTCTTGTCTATAGCTTTCTTTGAGGTTTTTTATAGTCGAGTCGAATTGTTTTACCCATTGTTGATGCTGTAGCAATTCTTTTTTAAATTTTTCCGTAGCGTCTTTTTCGCCGGCGGCGTAGCCTTCATTTCGAGACGATTCTTTTTCTTTTTCTAATTGAGAAAGCGATAATATTTTTTCGTTGATTTTTCTTAAAGATAATTGGACGGGTTCGCCAATGTTTTCTATTGAAAATTCTTCATAGAATAACGGTCTTTCCCTGTCGAAAAGATTAATTTTTTCTTTTTGTTCTATCTTATATCGTTCAAGTTCTTCGCCCAATATTTTATCGGCGGAGTTTTCGACAATATCATGAATTTGCTCGTCGTCAACTTTTGCTTCTTCGTTTTCAGTTTTCCTTTTGTAGTCGTATAGTTCTTTTTCCGATACGATTTTGGCGTTTGTTACAGACGATGGAGTTTTTACGTTTACTTTTCTCACGTTTCTATATGTCGCTTTTGTTTAATAACTGAATTACAGAAAAAAAATTTGTAAAATTAACGAGGCTATAGTGTTTCTTTATGAAAAGAGTTGAAAACCTCGTTTGTATGAGCGAATTTGAGAAGTCGATAATCAAAAGCGGATTAAACGAATACGTCTTCGCTGCCGCCGCCTCCGATAACGATTTCTTCTTTTTCTTCCAAATCTTTGATAATATCAACGATTCTTGTTTGGGCTTCTTCGACTTCTTTCAGTTTTACCGGTCCCATAAATTCTAATTCTTCTTTAACTACTTCGGAAGCTCTATCGCTCATATTTCTGAAAATTTTGTCTTTAATGTCGTCGTCGGTTATTTTAAGCGCTAATGCTAAATCGTGTTTGTCCACGTCGCGCAAAATTCTTTGAACGCCTCTGTCGTCGATAGTGATAATATCTTCGAACAAGAACATTAGGCGTTTAATTTCGGTGGCTAATGGCTCGTCTTTTTCCTCGATGTTTTCTAAAACGGTTTTAGCGGCAGTGTTATTGCTTTTATTGAGAATGTTTGCGACTAGTTGCGCTCCGCCCGCCGTCGCCATATTTTGCGATAGAGTAGATTCGGCTATCTGGTCAACTACGTATTCGATTTCCGAAAGTAGTTGCGGAGATATTTTGCCTAATTTAGCTATTCGAACGACCGTTTCGTTGCGCAAATCGTCTTCGAACTCGCTCAATACGTCCGCCGATTGGTCTGGCGGCAAGTGAGACAATATCAGCGCGATGGTTTGCGGATGTTCTTTTGAAAGAAAGTTCGCCAATTGAGAAGGGTCGGCTTTTTTCAGTATGCTGAATCCTCTTACTGTTGTTAAAACTCTGATTTTTTCGACCAAATCTCTCGCTTGATCAACGCCGTAGGTTTTTTCCAGCAATACTTCCGCGTAATCCAAGCCGCCTTCTATGGCGTAGCTTTGCGCGGTCATAAGTTGGTAGAAGTCTTCGATTACTTCTTCGACTACCATTCCGGGGACGTCTTTTAGATTTGTGATTTCGACCGCTATTTGCTCGACTTCCTTCATATCCAGTTCCTTGAACACTTTAGAAGCCACGTCGGTGTCCAAAGACATCAACAGGACGGCGGCTTTTTGTTTGCCGGTTAAGTCTTTCGCGCTTTGTATTTTTTCTTTCATTTCTTTTCGAAGTTTGTTTTTGTTTTATATTACATCTCTATAAAATTTTATCGAAAAAAGCAAGCGAATATTTTCTAAAATTTTAATCCGCTCTGTTCTATATCGGCGGTAATTAAATATCTAACGAGCTTTACAGCGTCTGAAGGCTGGGATTGGACGAAGTCTTCGACTTTATTTTTCATCTCGACTTTCATCATAGTGTCTTCGGACATTTCTTTGCTTTCGCCTTCTTCGACTGTGGCTCGCGCTCTGGCGGCTAAAGCTTCCTTGTCTAATTCCTCTTCCGCTTCGGATATTTCTTCTTCTTCTTCTTCGGGTTTTTCGCCTTCTAATAATAATTGTTCGGGTAACTCAGCCGGAAGTATTTTCAAATCGTCGTCTTCCAGCATTATTTCGTCGAGAGCTTCTTCGGGTTCTTCGGCTTTTTCTTCTTCTTCCTCTACATACACTTTCTCGGGCAGTCCGAGAGCTATTCTAATTCTATTTTTTAGGTGTTTCGATTGCAGTAGGCTGTATAGGAAATAAGAGGCTAGCAGAATAACGAAAGCTAGAGCGATTAGTTTTATGTATAAAGGATTCGACCACCAAGGCTTTTCTTCCACTTTTTTCTCGTAAGATACGAAGGGAACGAATTTAACTTCTATTGGTTCGTCTCGAGAGGAGTTCCAGCCGACTGATTTTGCGACCAAGTTTTTTATATCTTGATCGTTTAAGGGTTTTTCTTCCACGCCTTCCTTTTGTAATTTTTCTACGGCGTCGGAGTTTACGACTACGGCGACCGACATCCTTTCGATTCCGCCGACTTCGCCTACTATTGTTTTTACTGTTTTCGGAATTTCGTAGTTAGTTATTTCGTTAGCTCTGTCTTTTTCTAAATTTACTGAGGAGTATGTCAATGAATCGACGGGCATATAATTTAAAGTGTCCGTCGATAAGCTTTTTTCGCCGACTACTTGCTGGCTACGCACGGCGGCTCTCTCGGGGTCGTAATCGGTTATTGTTTCTTCTTGTTTAGTGAAGTCGAGTTCTAAGTTAACTCGAACTTCCGAATTGTCGTATCCTATGACATTGTCCAGCATTGAGCGCGCTTTGTCCGACAGGTATTGTTCCACTATTTTTTGTTCTTCGTACTGGGCGGACGTCATTCCGGCGGTAGATTTTCTGTCAACGGGAACTTCCGATAGCATATTGCCTCGATTATCGACTACGGTAACGTCTTCGGTTATCATTCCTTCGACGGCGCTCGCGACGAGTTTCTGATAGCCGTGGACGTTGACTCTTCTTTTATCGCCTCTTGAGCGGAATGTCAGCACGATAGAAGCCGTCGGGTTCTTTTGGTCTTTTTCGAATAAGGCTTTTTCGGGAATAACGATGTGAACTCGGGCTTTTCTAATTGCTTTGCTTTGTTCTATTGTTCTGGATATTTCGCCTTCCAAGGCGCGTTTATAGTTAACTTTTTCTTCGAACTCGGACATACCTAAATCGGTTTTGTCGAATATTTCGTAACCGACGCCGCTGTCTTTGGGTAAATCTTCGGCGGCTAGCTGGAGCCGCAAATCGTATTTTTTATCGTCTGGAACGAAAATCGTTTTGCCGTCGTCGGACAATTTATAATCGACGTTTTTTTCCTTTAGCCAGCCGACTATTTGTCCGGCGTCTTTGTCGTTCAAATCGGAAAATAAAACGCCGTAATTGCTTTTAACCGTAGTCGATAGCATTAACAAAACGGCAATCAAAATAAAAACGCCGGCTATCGCGACGACGCCTATTATCTTTTGTTTTGAGCTTAAGTTGCCGTAAAAGTTTTTCGCCTGCCCTAGTAATTCAGTCTTTGCCATATTTTTCCTTGTCGGTTTAGAAGCCTAAGTTAAACTTGCATTCGATTGATTGATTGATACATATCAGCGAATTTGTTTCTTATTTCGACCAGCAATTGAAAGCTTGTTTTGGCTTTTTCCATAGTTATCATCGCGTCGTGCAAGTCAACTGGTTCGCCTTTTATCATTTGTTCGGTAACTTCCTCGGCGTCTTTTTGGTAAGAGTTGACGTCGCCGATAAATTCATTAACCGTTTCGGCGAAGCTTTCGCTTTTTGGCGGTTTTATTTCCGCGTTATCGCGTAATTGTTGGATTATCGGTAAATATTCTTTGCCTGATTCGGCGATATTCTCAATCATCGCGATTCCTTTCGTGTTTTGTTCGTCCTAAATTCTAAGACGGCTATACTCTACCGTCCACAATCATTCCCTTGTATAGATTCGGGGAATTAACTTTTCCGTTGTTGTTAAATAGCTTATGGCTTCGTAAGCGCTCGGAGCTTTCGGGGAACATATCGATAAAATAGTCCCTTTCTTGCTTAGATAGAATAAAGTTTTCGTTAGCGTTTCGAGCGACGTTCGTATTTTCTTTACTAGCTTCCGAAGTTTCGTTCACGTTTCGCGTAAAAGCGGTTTCCTTAATTATTTTGTCTTCGTAAGGCTTAGTGGGAGAAATTTTCATAAGCTCTCGTCAATTAGTTGTGTTAAATATCCAATGAGTCTCTGGCGATATTCTTTGCCGCTTGAATAACGCCGGTATTCGCTTGAAAAGAGCGCTGCGCGCTAATCATCTCAACCATTTCGGTCATAATGTTAATATCCGGATACTTTACGTATCCATTCTCGTCCGCGTCGGGATGATTGGGTTCGTAAACTAATCTTGGCGGGGAATTATCGACCGCCTGTTTTGATTCCAGAACTTGGTTGTTTGACGGATAGCCTTTCGGAGTCGCTACGCCAATATGCTCTCTTGAAGTCGATAGCATCCCTATTTGATTCTCTAATTGGACGTTGAACTGGCTTCTCGGAATTCCACGCGTCAATACGACCTGTCGTTGGTAGGGAGCGCCCGAAGGTCCTTTGGTCGTATTTACGTTCGCTATGTTGTTCGCCGTCGCTGCCAGACGCATTCTCTGCACGCTCATTCCTTGTCCGCTAATGTCAAAAGACGCAAAAATATTTTCGGCCATTTGTCTAATCCAATTTAAGTTCTAAAAATCTATTAGTTATCGGTAAAAGCGCTTAAAATCACCTAGCCCTTCCGATTATCGCTGTTTGTAATTCTCTGAAATAAGATTTCATAGCTCTTGAAGCGAATCTGAATCTTATTTGATTCTGAGCCAACTCCGACATTTCCTTATCGACGTTAACGTGGGCGTCTCCGGAGAAATAAACTTCCGGTCTTGGAACCGGGGCGGAGTCGAATTCGCCTTGAATTTCGCTTTCGTCTTTTCTTCCCAAAGAAATATGCTTATCGTCGGTTTTGTTTCCTTTGGCGACGACTTCCGCTTGTCGATAGAATTCTTCAAATCGAACGCGTTCAGGTCTGTAGTGTTCCGAAGTAGCGTTGGCTATGTTTTTGGAAATAATTCTCTGACGCATCGCGTACGCGTCTAAACCTCTGTTTAGTATGGGTATCCGTTCCTTAAAAAGGTGTTGGCGAAAAACCAATTATACCTCCTTTTCCTTATTTTAATTTTGCTCGCATAACTCAATTTAAGCGCCAAATAATGAACAAAATTAAATTTATCGAGTTTATAAATTTAGAAATATTGGCTAAAAATCGACAGTATTTTTAGGTGGCTAATAATATAAATGTCGGTTCAATTTAGCCAGCTTTTTTTTGGCGTTTGAAGTAAGCGAACAATCCAATCGCGGCGATTACGCCGACCGCCGCGAACGGCGTCCAGAGTAGATATGGGGTGTATGTTCGCCATAAAAGCTCGGTGGCTTCTCCGGCGCTTAGTCCCGTTGTTTTCATTAACTTATCAAATGATTGGGTAAGGGGGATAGAGTCGATTCCATATCGCTCGGCTAAATATTTTGCGGCTAAGTTGGCTTTCTCTCCGAATTCCTTGTAAATATAACCGCCGAGCAAAGCGCCGCCGCCTAATCCTATGGCAAAAGATATATTCAGATAGCTCATATAAAGCGCTTTTTGTCCTTTTTTAGCCAAACAATTAATTTGCTCGACAAATTTAGGGTTTACGATTAATTCGCCGAGGGTGTAAACCATAACGCCGCCCATAACGACGAAACCGTCCATTGACGAGCCGCAGAGGAGAAGCCCCGCTGTAGCTATAAGACAGCCGGTAGTCAGCGCCGCGCCTCTGTGGATTTTCGCCGCCAGCCAAGAAATTGGAGCTACGGCGAGTATTATCAATCCCGAATTTAAATTTCTAATCCATTCGTAGGAAAACATAACGCCTCGGCTAGTTTCTACAGTCGCTATTGAGGGGATGTTGAACGTTTCGACGAAGTCGGATGTGTTTACCCAATCGACAAAAAAGTTAGGGAAGGTTTCGTAGAACTGCATATATATCATTACGAAACCGGACATTAATAGTATAAACGGCGCGACTCCGGCGTCGAGGAAGTTGCGAGCGATATTTTTGATTATCGGGGAGGGCGGCGCGTATCTCGCCGTTTCGGATTTTTTGATATCGCGAACGAAGAGCAGGATAATAAAATTAAGCGAGAAGATAAGAGCGCTGCCGTAAAAAACCCAAATCCAATCAATTTCCTTTAGCGATTTGCTGATAATGGGAGCGAAGAAGACGCCCAAATTCAAAAACATAAAGTAAACGCCCCAGCCCAAGGATTCGTTTTTGGAATTCATCGTTCCGCTTAGAGCCGCTTGAAGCGGAGGCAAAAATACTCCCGAGCCAAATCCAAGAAACAATACTCCCGCCATAAAAATCCAGAATTCGCCGGCGAAACCGAGTATTATGTAGGAAATAGTTATGACGAAAAAAGAGAAGAAAAGCGTTTTTCTGTAGCCTAATTTGTCCGCGTAGCCGCCAGTGAAAACGGGAGTAATTCTTTGAACCATCGCCCAGACGAAGAATATGACTCCTTTTAGCGTCTGGTCGAGATACATTCCGCCGGCAACGTCTTTTTGCGCTATATAAATGGGCATTTGCAAGAGTACGACGACGTAAGCCATTTTTTCGAGCGTTTGCAAGAGGTTTAGCGTCCAGAAGGTTTGCGGAAAGCTCTTTAGTTGATTAAAGAAGTTGCGAGTTTTCATTTTGCTAATACCGGTCTGGCGATTGTTATACCCAAAACGTCTTTTCGAATCTTAGCGTAATCGGCTACTGTTTTTCCTATGATTACTTTTCCGCTTTTTGAGGAGGCGTGCAAGACTTTGCGGCGTTTTTTCTCGTCGGCGTGGATAAGTCCGACGTGCGCGTAATCCAGTCCGGGAATATTTGTCGCGAAGGCTACTATGTCGCCCGTGTTTAAGCGACTCTCTATCGCCGCTATTTTATTTTGAGGTATATAGTAATGTTTTGTCTCGTTAATTTGTCTTTCGATTTTTTTGATTTTGTCAATCAATTCCGGATTTCGTTTAAGAGCGGAATAGCTTTCGGGATTTCGCGACATATAGTATATATTAAGAGGGAAAACTTCGCCGCCTAGTTCTTTAGTAACGTTGCGGGCGAAGTTTTTCTCGAAAAGTCCTCGAATCCAATCAGAGGCGTAGTGCAATCTTGAAGCGTAATCTTTAACGACGCCGTTTCTATATCTGGAGCGTTTTACTTCCGCGACGAAATCGCTCCAATTGAGTTTGCCCTTTTTAATTACTCGCGCTATACACAAAGAGGCTTCCACAAAAGTGAAGCAATCCAAGCCGGATAGATGTATTCGGCATCTTTCAGCTCCGGAGCCTTCGAGGGTTTTCGCTTCGTAGGGAAATCCGAGAAATTCCAAACCGATTCCGCCGACCGTTTCGCCAATCGGTTTTTTGTCAAGTCCTTTTTTCAGAGCCGCCTTGACGACGCGTTTGAATATTTTTTTATTTTCGGGCGAGAACGATTCGCTCGATAAGATATCGAAATTGAAGCAAATAAAAGGCAAGCCGGCGAGTATTTTTAGCGAATCTCTTCTTTTCATTTATTTCGTTACGTTGTGTCTGATTAATACGCTTTCTCTTCCGTTGCGCGTTTCAATTTTGGTCAGAGAAGAGGAAGGCTCGGTAATTACTTCTTCGTCGTAAGGCGGTCTTTTATATCTTAGGCATCCAACGTTTTCCGCGAACCAGTAATAGTCGTAGTATTTTAAATATTTGGAATATTTTAAAGTGTCGTAGTAATAGGAGCCGTCCTGATTGTATTTTTTCTCGAGAATGTCGAAAAATAAGCGACTGTCGAACTTATGGAAAAAATTTTTGCGAAAGCGTTTTATTCCTTCTAGTTGAATGGAATCTTGATACTCTAATCTACCGTTTATTGTGTATTGATATGTTGAATTGAAAATCGTGTCGTTTAGTTCGTATGGAAAGTTGACGAGCAAACCGTTGTGAATATTCCAGTATTCTTCGGGTTTGACGTTTTTGTTCGCTATTGTAAACCAAGTCGCCTCCATTAGCTTGAAATCTAAATTCGTAGAGTCTCGTAGCAAATACAAGTATTTATCGTCGCTGGTAACCAGCAAGGTGTCTTTAGCGACGCCTTCGACAAATCTTACGAGCCGGAAAGGATTAGATTCGTAAGACGCGTTTCTGTCGGTTATTAAGATAGAGTCGATACGAACGCTTTCGTTGATTCTATTTCCGTTTTTGTTAAGTTCGTAGCTTTCGTAAATCCAATAATTCCCAATTTCTAAAGGCAGCAGCTCTTCTTTTCCATTGTCTTTCGGTTCGACGCCGTCTTCGCAAGATAGAAGCGCTAAAGACGCTAAAATTAGAGTAGCAACAAGCGTTTGACTTATTCTGTAATTCCTCATTTTTCTCCGTTATTACTAACTTTGTTAAATTCGATTATCAAATATATATTCTTTAATTTTGTTTCCAAATATATTTTTTAAATAAAGTTAAAGGCAGTCGATGGCTTTCGATTACGAAGAACCGTTGTTCAGACCTCCGAGCGAGGCGAATTCTCTAATAATTCAAGCGACTTCCGGTTGCTCTTGGAATCGTTGCGCTTTTTGCGAGATGTACTCCGCGAAGGAATTCAAGATTTTCAAAATTGATAAGGTTCTGAAGGAAATAAAAGAAATCGCCGATTTGGGCTACGGTTTCAACAAGTTCTTTATAGCCGACGGAAACGCTTTCGTTCTGCCGACCGCTAAATTGCTGAAAATTGTCGCGGCAATAAAAGAAAATTTTCCGAAAATGAGGAGAGTATCGGCTTACGCTTTGCCGAGCGATATAATAAGGAAAAGCGAACGCGAGCTGGAAGAACTCAACGACGCGGGATTGAATCTATTATACATTGGAATTGAAACTGGAGACGAGGAGCTTTTAAAGCTGGTCGATAAAGGCGAGACTTACAGCTCGACGGTCGAAGGTTTGCTGAAAGCTCAAAACGCGGGAATCAATTTATCTACTATGATAATAAACGGTTTGGGCGGGAGAAAATACGCCGAAAACCACGCTCTTAATTCGGCGAAAATCGTCAACGAAATCCAGCCGCGATATTTATCTACTCTGGTTTTGAGTTTCCCGTTTGGCGCAGAACGCTTCAGGTCGAGGTTCAAAGGAGAATTTGAGCCGATGAATCCTTTCGAGCTAATTGAAGAACTAAAGCGATTTATTGAAAATCTTGACTTAAAGGAAACGATTTTCCGAAGCGACCACGCGTCTAATTATTTGATTTTGCGCGGTGTTTTATCGAAAGACAAAGACAAGTTGATGGAAAAAACGAATTACGCGCTGGAAAATCCCAAGTCGGCTAATCTAAGACCGGAGTGGGCGAGGGGGCTGTGAGCGTTGTTATTTTGAAGATTCGACTGAAAGTTGTTGGATAAAAACACTCCGTTTTCAAATTCCTTGCTTCTTTAACGAATTTTTAGGAACTTGTGTAAGTAAATTGCGACATTTAGTAAATTTCTATTAGAGTTAGATAATTAGGGCGTCTATGGACTTAGATAACAAAATTGAAAAAGCGGCTAAACTAATCGAAGAAGCCGACGCGTTAATGATAAACTCGGGCGCGGGTATGGGCGTTGATTCGGGTATGCCCGATTTCCGCGGCGATTCGGGTTTTTGGAAAGCTTATCCGCCAATCGCCAAACTAGGCGCGTCGTTTTCTCAAATGGCGAATCCGAGTTGGTTCGATTCGAATCCTAAACTCGCTTGGGCTTTTTACGGTCATCGTCTTAATATGTACAGGGAAACAAAACCGCACTCCGGATTCAAAATTCTTCTCGAGCTTGCCGAAAACAAGCCGGCGAAATACTTCGCGTTTACTTCCAACGTTGACGGACATTTCCAAAAAGCCGGTTTCGCCGAGGATAGAGTCGCCGAATGCCACGGAACAATACATTATTTCCAATGCAAAGATTCTTGCACTGACGCTATTTGGAACGCCGAGGACGAAAAAGTTATAATCGACGAGGAAAAGTTCGAGGCTCAAGAGCCTTTGCCAAAATGCAGGCATTGCGACGGTCTCGCCCGACCGAACGTATTAATGTTCGGCGACTGGAGTTGGATTGGCTCGAGAACCTACCAACAGGAAAGAGACTTGGACGCGTGGCTCAATTCGATTAGAGGCAAGAAATTGACCGTTATAGAATGCGGCGCGGGGACGGCGGTGCCTACCGTTCGTTTTAAATCGGAATCCGTCGCTAGAGATTTTGGCGGCAGATTGATTAGAATCAACCCAAGGGAAGCTTATATCCCGGGTTTCGGCGTTTCGTTGCCGTTGGGAGCGAAGGAGGCTTTAGAAAAAATAAACGAAAAAGTCGGCGGCTGTTGATAACTTTGGCAAAAAATTAGTTTATTCAAAATCAAAAATTTGTTAACTTTACATTGAGACGGCAGTAATATCGGGGGGAAAATGCGATATTTGATTATCGGCGCGGGTCGTAGCGGCTTAGCCGCCGCTCTGTTAGCGAAAAAGCTCGGTTTTGAGGTTTTCGTTAGCGAAAGCTCGCCAATTGATAAGTTTGAAACGACAAGCAAAAAACTTAAGGAAAAAGGCATTGACGCCGAGTTCGGCGGCAATACTATTAAGGCGTTGAAGTCTGCGGACATAGCGGTCGCATCGCCCGGAATCCCTCCCAACGCGCCGGTTATTAAAGAAGCCGAAAAGATTGGCTTGCCGATTATTAGCGAGATTGAATTCGCGTGGCGGCAAATGAAGAATAATCCAATTGTAGGCGTTACCGGCACAAACGGCAAAACAACTACGACTAGTTTAATAGCCCGAATACTGAACGATTCCGGCAGAAAGGCGGTAGCCGCCGGCAATATCGGCTCGCCGCTCGCTTCTTACGCGGGGAATATTGACGATGAAACAATAGTCGTCGTCGAGCTTAGTAGTTTCCAATTAGACAGAATAGTTGATTTCAAGCCCGACGTAGCTGTGATAATGAATTTAACGCCCGACCATATCGGCTATCACGGCTCGTTTGAAAAATACGTCGAGGCGAAATTCAGAATTTTCGAAAATCAAACGAAAAACGACTTACTTATATTAAACGCCGACGACAAGTTCGTCTTGGGGGGAATTAACAAGGCGAGTTCGGAGACGGCGTTTTTCTCGCTAAACTTTGTCGAAAAGGGGATTTATATTAAAAACGACAAGGTTTTTTTAAATTACAAAACGCGGCAAAAAGAGGAGGAGCTTATGAATTTAACCGAGTTGAGCTTGCCTGGAACGCACAACGCCTACAATTCGATGGCGGCGGCGCTCGCGGCGCGAGCTTTTGAAGTCAGGAACGAAGATATCAGAGATAGTTTAATGAGTTTCGAAGGCGTGGAGCATCGAATGGAGTTCGTCCGAAACTTGGACGGCGTGGAATACGTCAACGACTCGAAAGCCACTAACGTTAATTCCGCTTGGTACGCGCTTTCCAGCTACAAAAAACCAATAGTTTGGATTGCGGGCGGTCGAGGAGATTCCAACGAGTATTCTCAACTTTTTGAATTAGTTCAAAAGAACGTTAAATGCGTCGTTTCCATCGGCGAGGAATCGCAGAACATTTTCAATTCGTTTTCGTCGATGGTCAGGTGCTTTCAATCCGACGCTTTGCGAGAAGCGGTTGAGACGGCTAAAGATTTCGCCGAACCCGGCGATATAGTTCTTTTCGCCCCGGCGTGCAAGTCTTTCGATATGTTCTTAAATTACGAGCATAGAGGAGAGGTTTTCAAAGAAATCGTCAATAATTTGGAATAAACTATGAACGAAACTCCGGGTAGAATAGACTGGTATATTTTTCTTTCGGTAACGGCTTTGATGCTGTTCAGCATTGCGTTCGTTTACAGCGCTAGCGCGCCTTACGCGGCGACTAAGTTCGGTTCTAAAAGCGTTTTGTTCTGGCGGCATTCTATTAGAATCTTTCTGGCTATTGTAGTTATGATAACAGCCGCCAAAATCGATTATCGAAAGTGGAAGAAGATTTCAAAACCGTCAATAATCGCGGTGATTATATTATTAGTTTTTACTTTATTATTGGGCGTGAAAGAAAAAGGCGCCGCCCGGTGGATTGACTTGGGATTCATTAGATTTCAACCGTCCGAATTAGCGAAGTTCGCTCTTATACTTCATATCTCTACTCTACTTGCCAAAAAAGGCGAGTTAATCAAAGATTTCAAAGTTGGATTGGCTCCGATATTAATTTGGACGGGAGCGGTGTGTTTATTGATAATACTGCAGCCGAACTTATCGAGCGCGTTATTAATACTTTTTTCCGCCGTAGTCTTAATGTTCGTCGGGAACGCGAATCTTGGTCATATGAGTCTGGTGAGCGCGGCGGCTTTAGGCGGTTCGGCTCTTTTAGTCGCTTTAAAATCGGACTACCGGTTATATAGGATTATGGCTTTTTTCGGCGGCGAAGGCGGAGAGAATATCGAGTCGTATAATTATCAATTGAAGCAATCGCTCGTGGCTCTCGGCAACGGCGGCATTTTCGGTTTAGGACCTGGATTAAGCAGACAGAGCGATTTATTCCTGCCGGAATCTTACGGCGACTTTATATTTTCGATTATTGGCGAGGAGTATGGCTTCGTCGGCGCGTTAATAATCGTTTGCGTTTATATTTTTCTTATCTGGCGGGGAATGATAATAGCGAAGCACGCTCCCGACCCATTCGGATATTTTTTGTCGATTGGCATTGTCGCGGCATTGAGTCTGAACGCCTTTATAAACTTAGGCGTGAACACCGGCCTGCTGCCGACAACCGGAATGCCGCTTCCTTTCGTCAGTTACGGCGGAACGGCGGCGGTCTTCCAAGCGGGAGCCATAGGCGTTTTGCTGAATATATCCTCTAAGACAGGAATTTACCCAAAAGAAAAATCTTTTATACAATAATTGTTTTGAATCGAAAAAATTTTTAGTTTAATTGTTTAAATTTTGAATTTTACATAAAGGTTAAAATATGTTTAAAGAAGCATTAGTTTTAATAGCGGTTTTTACCGTTTTATTAGTAAGTTGCGAGGACAACGGAAACTCGACAAACGGAGACGATTCGGGCGAAGGGAGAATGACGGCGAAAATAAACGGGGAAGATTGGAGTTCAAATTCTAATATTTTCGCGATAGAAGCGGGAGTCGCTCGTAAGCCTCTGAGAATTGAAGGCGAAAAAAACGGCGAGACAATAGAGCTTTTGTTGAAGTTTATGGTTACCGATACTATTCGACCGGGAACTTATCCGATTACTCCGGGAGGCGAGGATTATTTTGCCGTTTACAGACACGACGGAATTTCAGACACCGCTTCTAGCGGAGAGATTGTTATAACGCAATTCGCCGAGGAAGAGAAAGAGATATTGACAAAAGGCTCTTTCAATTTTACAATTATGGACGGCGACCAAGAGATATATAGGATTACAGACGGCGAATTTGATTCTGAAATAGAATAATTCTTAGAAATTGAATTTATAAAGCAAAAGAACTTGAGCGAACATTACATAGGAATTTCAAAGGAGCTTGAACTATTTAGGGAAAGGCTCGTTAAGCTGTCCGAGGGCGAAGGTTCGATTATTAGCGTAACCGGCGAAGAAGGATACGGCAAATCTTACTTATTGTCCGTTTTCGCCGAGGAAGCCGCTAAGAAAAAATATGAAACGGACGTTTATCTCGAGTCCAATTCCGCTCCGGTCGGGAAATTAAACATTGGCTCGATTCAGTCTTTAAGCCCTTTTACGCGCGTCCTCGAAAAGATAATGGAGGGCAAAAAATTCGATACGCGTTCGGCAAAATCGAAATTCCTAAAAAACGCGGGGATGACTGTTCTCGCTTCAGCGCCGTTTGTAGATATAGTCTTTTACGCTATAAAAGAGTTCGGGCGGGATTGGCGTCAATACAAAAGCGATAAATCTTCGGAGAAAATTAAAAAGAGCGTAAATCAGGCGATTAAGGATTATTACGATTCGCTTGTTTCCTTCGCGGAAAAAACGCCCTTGGTGATTTTATTCGACGATTTCCATTGGAGCGACGCTCAATCAATAGAGTTAATAGACGCTTTGTCGGAAAACATTAAGAATATACCTCTAATTATCGTATTCGCTTGCAAAGAGAGCGTTCTCGAAAATCAAGCGTCGCCCGCTCTGTCTTTTATAAAAGAAAAAGCCGACAAAGAGCCGGGGGTATTCGGCGTTCGCTTAAAAGAGTTTTCTCAAGAGGAATTGAGAACGTTAACGAAACGATATATTAAAGGATACAAGTCCTCTCCCGAGTTCGAAAATTGGTTGATGGAAAACACATTAGGCAACCCGGGCGTAGCGACGGAATACTTGAAGTATTTTCAAGACAATCCTCCGTTCGACGAAGGCGGCGAGTTAAAAGAAGGCTTCGCCGAAAGCGAATACTTGCCGGCTAGCTTGCACGCCGCGTTTTCAGACTCGGTCGAAAAGTTGACGGAAGAAGACAAAAATCTGCTCTCGATGTGCAGCGCCGAGGGACGGGAATTTACGGTCTTGATAGCTTCTAATCTTCTGAACGCCGACTTGCTATCGACTATCAGGAGATTGAAGAAATTGCAAAACGATACCGGCGTAATAAAAAGCATTGGAGCGCGTTGGAGATACGGAGTGAAAACGACGGTTTACGAATTCACGCAAGCTTACTACGCCAAATATTTCAAAGATTTATTAGAATACGAGGAAAAGCTAGCCATACATAGCCAAATAGCTTCTTTATTGAAACAAAAATACGACGAAGCCGAGACGGAAGAGACGCGCAAGCGCATCGCCCCGTATTTAGCCGCGCACAGCTTGGAGTCGGAAGACGAGGAAACGGCGAAGACAATGCTGGTCGAGGCGGCGAGAACGGCGAAGGAATTCGGCGACACTAAAGCCGTCGAAAGTTTATACGATAACTTCGTCGAGTTGAGCGGAGGCGGCGAAGGCGCGCCGGGCGAAGACCCCGACCATATGGCGTTTAAAACTATGCTCGAACCCGCCGCCGAAAGCAAAACAAACGGCGAAGCGGAAGGAGATAGCGGAGATTATTCCGCCGCGGCGTCGGCGCCCCAATTTATAGATTTCGGCGAAACGAGAAAGATAATAATTGGATACTACCAAAATAAAAAGTATAGAAACGCCGCCGAATACGCCCTATGGTATTTAAGAAACAACGAGAAGGATTTGACCGACTCAGAAAGAGCGCAACTATTATCGCTCGCGGCGAAATCTTACGCCGAAGACAGAGCTTTGGATAAAGCCGAGGGGCTCGTTGAAAACGTAAGGGAGATAATCAAAAACAACGGCGACCCGTTTATCGAGACGATTTATTTAAATTCGCTAGCGGCGCTGAAAATTTATCAGAACGATATGGACGCCGCTTACGACACGTTGAAATCGGCGGCGCAGAAAGCGTTGACTCTCAGTCCCGAACTGCGTTTGTTGACGCTGTCGAATATTATGATTCTTCTGAAAGACAAACAGCCTACCAAATCCAAGCGATATTACGCCTCAATCAAAAAATTGCTCGACAGCCTGAATTACGAGCGATTCGAGAGCGATTTAAGAGAGATGATGTAGTTAGTCCCGCCCCGCAAATTATGTTTCATTATCATACTTTTCAGCGTCTTATTATAACGCTCGGCGGCAAGACGACTTATTTTTCTGAATAATCATAAGATACTGTCTTATTGCGATTCCCAACGCCTTGCGAATGATTTAAAATATTGAAAATAAAAGAAAACGCTAAAAACAATCCTATTAACGAATAAGCTAGCGGCGCGCTAAACGTTTTAAAATCGATAATCATCAAATAATAAAAATAAAAAATTTGCGCAACGTAAGAACAAAACGCTAACGTTAACGCAAACAATGATATACGTTTTTTTGATTCTTTAAATTCAAACAAGAAATTTGACAATAGATTAATATTCACGCCGTATACGCGGTATAACAAATTATAAAAAGTAGTGACGGCAAGAAGAGTCGTTTCAATTAGAAAGAATTGAGAAAACTCTATATAAGTCATTTCAAAACCTTTGGTTTCGGGCATAGAAAACAGCGGGAGTATAAATAATGCCGAGATAATTAGAACGGGAATCGCGTGTTTTAGTATTTTCATAATCAATTAAGTAATTTAATTCATAATCTTTTTGAAATTTTTACAGTATAGCTATTCTTTGTATTCTTTCCAAGAAAGCTAAAAAATCTCAATCTTCGATTTTTTACTGATTTATATATTGGATTAATCTACCGCGCCTAGCAAATCCTATCGTGCAAATACTTTGTTATTTTCGGAGCGTCGTCTCTATCGACAAATAAAATCGTCAGGTTGTCGCCGATTTCTAATTCGAATTCGCCGTTTTGCGAGACGATTTCCTTCAGTTCGGGAATGATATTTATCAGTCTGTCCTTCTCGAAATTGAACAGCGCGACCGAAGAGACGTTCTTGATTTTCTCGAAGCCGATTTTATTGACGGACAAGGCGACGGTCGAATCCTCCGGCAAAATAAGCGAAAAGGAGTTGGGAGCGTGATATTGGAAAAGCGACTCTTCTACGACGGCGGAGTTTTCCGAGAGGAAGTTCTTCATATTCTTTATTTCCGCCGTCGAGGAAAACTCGTAGTTGAGCTTTATCAAATTTTCGTTCAATATGATAATCTTTGGATTTCCTTTTTGGTCCGCGCTCACGACCGAGCGGTCTCCTTCTGGATTAAGGGCAGAACGGAAAGTCAACAATGTCTTAGTTTTCGCCGCTTGCTCTATCATTTTGGGATAAAGTAGTTTGATTCCGTTGACGCCCGCGGCATATGCCTGCTTGTAGTTAAGCGATCTGATTGGCTTGGCTTCGGGGACTAATTTTGGGTCGGCGCTTTTTATACCTTCGACGTCCGTCCAGAACGTAATTTCTTTAGCGCCTATCATATCGGAGAGAAGCGCCGCCGTCAGCGAGGAGCTTTCAATTCCCATAGTCGTTAGCTCGCCGCGCTCGCTTTTGGCTATAAAGCCCTGCGTTAGGACGAACTCGTTATCGCGCAAAGCGGGAATCAGTATATCGTCCACTTTCGCCTTTGTTTTGCCATAAATCGGTTTTGCCCCGCCGTAGTTGGAATCGCTGACGATTACGCGCGTCGCTTCGATTTTTTCTATGTCGAATTCGTTCTCGATTAGATAATAATAAACCGCCCTAAGAGCGAAGAACTCGCCGTAGCTCATAACCGCGTCCAAGGTTCTCGCCGTCAGTTCTCGCGTAATAGAAAGCCCTTTCGCGTAGTCGTATAGCTCTTTGCGGCATTCTTCTAGTTTCCGAGCGAACGCGTCGTATGACGCGCTTTGCTGGAACAGTTCGGAAGCGAATATCGAGTGAAGCTCGATTATTTCGTCGATGATTTTGCGCGCTTCGGTTTCGTCGCCGCTTTCTGCGGTCTTGGCGGCTCTTTTCAAGTTGCGCGTCGCCGTCGATAACGCCGAGATAACGATTAGCGTCGGGTTGTTGTAATAGCGGCGCAGGATTTCGGTTATTTGATGAAATCCTTCCTTGTTTTTCAGAACGGCGCCGCCGATTTTTATTACGTCGAAATTATTTTGCTCTTTAATACTCATAATCGACAACGGCGATGTCGGTTCTCACTTTGTTAATGAATTCCAAAACTTGAACGTGCTCCGGATGTTTGCTATATTCCTGAAGCTTTTCCATCGAGTCGAACGAGGAAATCAAGACTATATCGTAGGAACGTTCCGTTTCTTTTATGTTGATTCCGACGTCGTATTCTTTTATTAAGTCGATTTTGTCGGGCAGAGCTTCCAAATCCTTTTTGATTTTTTCGGCGTTTACTTTTTTTAAGCCGTCTTCAGCCGTTTCTTTTAAACGAAACATTACTATGTGGCGTATCATATAGTCCTCTTTTTGTTTTATTAATAATAAACGATTTTTGCTTCGTAGCCGGTGATATACCAATTGTTTTGGATTTTCAAAGTTTCGAAGCTAACTTCCGTGATATAATCGAAGTAGGCTTTCACTCGCAGTTTGTCGGAGGAGAGCGTATCAGATTTTAACTCCGTTATAGGTTTTTTGCCGATGACTCTCGACATTCTCTCCATCTCGGCGTATTGGTCGTATCTTTCGATGGCGATATAAATTCTGCCGGAAGTGTCGGCTAAAATTTGCGAAGCGCCTACTACGTTGGCGCTGTCAAGTTCGTTTTTGAAAAGATACACAACGCCGTGCGCGGATTTCTGGTTTTTCGGAATTTCCGTCTTCGGTTTAGTTCCGATTACTATCAGCTCGCAAGCCGAGAGCGTTATAGTTATTAATAATATCGCTAATATTTTTTTCAACTTATTTCGCAAATTGATTTTTATCGTTACGCTAAAATAGATTTTTAAGCTAATTTATCAAACCGAAAATTCTCAAAGTCAAATTAATAGCTTTGTTTAACGATTCGTTCGGGCGTTCGAACGAGTCTTGGACGCCGAAAGTGTGTCCGGTTTTTTCTATCGTTTCCAAGCGAGCGTATTCCGGATTTGCCGACAGAAGTTCTTCCGCTTCTTTCGTTTTAGTCGTCAAATCTTGTTCGCCGGAAATTAGAAGCATTGGAATCGTAAGTTTAGAAACGGCGTCCAGCAAATCGAAACGCTCTTTGTTTCTTTCCAAATCTTCTATGTACGAATAATCTATCCTTAGCTTTTTTCCAGTTGAGCTGTCGGTTAACGCCAGAAAACCTTTTTCTTCCCAAATTTTTTTTTGCCTCGTAGTGTATCTATCCAGCTTGGCGACGGGCGACCATAAAGCGAGTTTCTTGATATTAAAATTGTCTTCCGCCGCTAAAATCGAAAGCGCCGAGCCTCGCGAATGTCCTAATAGAAATATCTCGCCGTTCCATAATCTTTTTATATTATGAAATAAGCGGTTTTCCGAGATAGAGTTAAGGATTGAATTTAAGTCTTTCAATTCTCGCGAAACGGTATTCTTCGCGAATTTTTCGACGTTCCGTATAGCGTTTTTATCGTCTTCGGCGCCGTCGAGCGAGAAATTAAAAACAATAGAAATCGCGCCGCTTTCGGCTATTTTTTCGGCTAAATACGGGAAAAACCCCCAATCCTTCCACGCTTTAAATCCGTGCGAAATAACGACGACAGGCTGTTTATTCTCCGCCTCGGCGCTATATCGTAAATCGCCGTAAATTATATCGTCGGCATCGTTTTCTAATTGAAAGCTCTCGCGTTTTACTTTTGTTTCCATAGAAATATTAACATTTTGCGACTAATATTATTGTCGGGAAGCGCGGAAATCGAAAATTATAACAAATTGCAATTAATTTGGCGATGTAAGAAATCAGGTCTTCTTAGCGGCGAAAGAGCTTCTGTCGAATCGGTCGTATTCGTTGAAGGCTACGGTTTTTGACGCGTTTAAGCTGACGAAGACCGTAACGACGCTTCCGACGAATATTCCCACGACGATTAGTATTTGGTATTTAATAGCCGTGATAGGAGAACTGCCTCCGAGAATCTGTCCGGTCATCATTCCCGGAAGCCAAATCAATCCGATTGTGGCGGTGGAGGCTACTACGGGACTGAACGCGTCTTTAAGCGCTTCGGACAGAAATTTGCCCAAGGCTTCGTTCTTTGTAGCTCCGCTCATAAGATAATATCGATAGCGTCCTTCGTCTCGGGAAAGAGCGTTGTAAAACGAGCGCAAGGCGATTACGACGCTGTTTATCGAGCCGCCTATGAATATTCCCATTATCGGTATTATATATCGGGCTTCGAAGAATCTATCGCCGCCGACTACTATTAAAGCCGCCATAGCGCCGTTAATAACGACGTTCGTCAATACGCCGGCGAGAACGGGCGCGAAGAACCTTTTCAGTCGCAATTCGCTCCGCTTAACTACCGTAGCGGAAGCGGCGAAAGTCATTAGGAAAACCCAAAGGACGTTTAGCCAAACGGCGTTATATTCGAATATATACCTTAAATAAAGACCGACTAAAGTGAGTTGGATAGCCATTCTAATAAAAGCGATAATAGTCGCTTTCACGAGCCCCGTTTTGAAATAATAGAATATCCACAGCGGGATTAATATAACAAGCGCGCCGAGAGCTAAATTAATCCACGATATGTCCGTTCCGCTCATTTATTTTCCTTGATTGTTTTGATTTTTGTGTCAGTCAGCGGTTTAAGCTGTTCGAGGGAAGATTCGCTAAGCATTCGGTATGTTTCTTCTCTGATTTTCCCCCAAGTATTGTGAATGGGACAGGGGGTATCGTCCGAGCATCCCGGAAAGCCGAGAACGCAGTTTTCAAAGAGCTTCGTTCCGTCGATAGCTTTTACTATATCGATTAGCTTGATTTTCGACGAATGTTTTCCCAGCCTGAATCCGCCGCCTTTGCCTTTTCTCGATTTCACTATTTTATGCTTAACTAAGGATTGCAATGTCTTAGAGACGAACTCCTTCGGGACTTTTATTTTTTTTGAAATCAGCTTCGCGTTCGCCGCTTCGTTCGGCTCAAGAGTCGAGAGAAAGAGAGCCGCCTGCAAGCCAAGTTCGCACTTTTTTGAAAATATTATAGCCATTGTATTTTATCTTTCAATTTAAATTTCACGTTAATTTGCGGTATTCCTTAAAAATCGACGCCAAATTAAAAAATTATTGTTAATTTACAATAATAATCGGACATTTTAGTCTGGTTAAATAAAAAAAACGGAGGAAAAATGAAAAGCAAAGAGTTTGAAAAATCGGTAAAGATAAATATGAAAGCCGCGATAGATTACGCGGAGGGCGGAATAGTAAGCAAAACGGTTTTGAAAAAGCAAGGCGGTTCGGTTACGTTGTTCGCGTTCGGCGAGAATCAATCGCTGAGCGAACATACCGCTCCATACGACGCGTTAGCCGAGATATTAGACGGCAAAGCGAAGATAATAATCGAAGGCGCGGATTACGTTTTGGACAAGGGCGAATCTATAATTATGCCCGCTAACGTTCCGCACGCGGTAGAAGCTGTAGAAAAATTCAAAATGTCGCTAATAATGATTAAGTAAAATATATTAAAAGGAGGTTTTTTATGAGCGAGCAAATCAGGGATTCTGAATCGAGAAAGAAAGCTTTAAAACGATTGATTCTGCTGTTGCACGAGGGCGAGTCGCCCGAAGAAATTAAAGCGGAACTCACAAATTTGATGGGCAAAATTCCCCACGGCGAAATCGTCGAAGTCGAACAAGAGCTAATTAGCGAAGGCTTGCCGGAAGAGGAGATTGTGAAACTTTGCGATATCCACTCGAAAGTTATAGAAGGGCAAATCGACCACAGCCAGGATAAAGAAGTTCCGCCGGGACATCCCGTCGATACTTTCAAAAAAGAGAACACGGAGCTGAAAAAAGTAACAAACGAGTTGAACAAGCTTTTCGGCGAAAGCGAGAATCTAAAGAAAGAAGATGTTCGCAATTACTTGCTAAAATTACGCTCTAATTTCAATCTATTAATGGACGTCGAAAAGCATTATCAGAGAGAAGAGAACTTGCTGTTTCCATTTTTGGAGAAGAAAGGCGTAACCGGACCGCCAAAAGTATTGTGGGAAAAGCACGACGAAATAAGGAGTTTGCTAAAGTCTTCGATAGAAGCGAGCGCCTTAAAGGAAGAAATAGAGCCGGACGAAATACAAACGGCGATAAATATGCTATTCAAGCCGGCGGTTGACGGCGTGGACGATATGATAATGAAGGAAGAGGAAATTTTGCTGCCTATGAGTCTCGACAACTTGAGCGATAGCGAATGGTATGAAATATACGTTCAGACGCCGGAAATCGGATTTTGCCTTTACGACCCGGAAGAGGATTGGAAGCCGGAAGGCGTCGAAGTTGAAAAGTTCGAACCCGAAGAAGCAGGCAAAATCCGCTTCAAGACGGGCTCGTTATCGAGAGAGGAGCTTGAAGCGATAGTTAATACTATGCCCGTTGATTTGACTTACGTGGATAAAGACGACAAGGTTCAATTTTTCTCTTCCGGCGGCGAGCGGATATTCCCGAGAAACAGGGCGGTGTTGAAGCGAGACGTTAGAATGTGCCATCCGCCGTCAAGCGTTCATAAAGTCGATAAAATCTTGCGCGATTTCAAAAGCGGCAAAGCGAGTCGGGCGCCTTTTTGGATAAATTTGCATGGTAAATTCGTTCATATCGAGTATTTCGCCATAAGGGACAAAGACGGAGAATACTTAGGAACGCTCGAGGTTACGCAAGATTTAACCGAGCATCGCCAGCTCGAAGGCGAGCAAAGACTATTGTCATATAAAAAATAAAGAGCGACGATATGAGCGATAAGCTAACAATAACGCCAGACACGAAAGTAAGCAAACTATTAGACGCTTACCCGGAACTCGAGGATAAATTAATAGAAATAGCTCCTGCTTTTAAGAAGCTGAGAAATCCGATACTTAGAAAAACAATCGCTCGCGTAACAAGCCTGAAGCAAGCGGCGCGAGTGGGCGAAGTTCCTTTAGGAAAAGTCATTAACGAGCTTCGCTCAGAAGTCGGGCAGGATTTATACGAAGATTATAAAGAAGAGACGGAAAACTCGAAAGAGCCGCCAGCTTGGTTCGTCGAGTCGAAGATAAAAGAGAGCTTGGACGCGCGCCCTATTTTGGACGTCGGAGGGCATCCGCTGGACAAAGCCGTGAAAGCCGTCAAAACTTTAGGGGAGGGCGAGATATACGAACTAATAACGCCGTTTTTTCCCGCTCCGTTAGTTAAAACAATCGAGCAAATGGGGTATAAAAGTTGGACTAAAAAAGCGTCGAGCGAATTATATAAATCGTATTTTTGTAAAAGATAGGGAAAAGAAAACCGATCTTTCATGACGGCTTGCGGACTAGTAAGTTAATTACTAATTATTTTGAGCGAACCGGGGCTCCGGATGAAAAAGTAGCGAAGGCATCCAAATCTTAGTAAATGGCGCGAGCAGACGAGGGCGTCCGCTCTACCGGTCTTTGTGGAGACGCAAGATTTTGCGTCTCTACGTCCTTTCAAAACGGCAAGTTACGCTTTCTCGCCGACCTATCTGCCAGCGCTGATGGACGTTTCTCAGAGCTCGCCGACGGTTAAAGCCGGTCGGTTTCAGATAGAATCGGAAGCGAAGGCGCCCCTGTCTGTGTAAATCAAATTGGTTGTTATGTAATAATAGCGCGGTAGTCCGCGTTTTCGCGAAGGTTCGCTGAATGTTTATGTTATGAATACAATATTTTAAATCGGAATAAAGCTAACTTTTTTTTATCTTTCGGTTTTTAACGACGCAAAAGGGAACGAATGTCTAAAAGAACGCTGGGGTTCGCGCTATTAATTATAATAATCGCTCTGCCGATTTTGTTTTTCCCAATCGGCGGCGACCAGACTATTTATCTTTTAGGCGGTAAAACGATAGCCGAGGGCGGCGAGATATACGTCGATTTTATCGATTTGAAACAACCGCTGATTTATGAAATGATGGCGGCGGTCGTCGCTATTTTCGGTTTCCACGAAATTTCTATCAGGATTTTCGATTTAATTTGGCAACTGGCTACAGTTGCTTCGCTATTGTTCATTGTTAAGAGAGTAACCGGCGACGACTTCAAAGCTTTCGGCTCGGGCGCGATTTATATCTTGCTCTATTCGATTTTAAATTATTCCCAGACCTTGCAATGCGAAGGCTTCGCTTCTTTGCCTACTGTATGGATTATTTATCTCTCGACCGTGAATAAAGAGTTTAAGCTTTCGAGATACATATTAATTGGCGGCTTGATTGGATTCGTAATCGGCTTGAAATATACTTTCGGCATAGTATTAATCGCTTTCGCGGTAGATTTGTTTTTCAGATTTAACTTTAAGCGCGGTTTTATAGCTTTGATTATAGCCGGCGCGAGCGCTCTTGTTATTTTTGTCTTAAGCTACGCGGCGCTTCTTATCGGCGATTCGTTTGTCGGGTACGCTAATGTCCTCGACTATTTATGGAACTATTCCTCGTTTCAGGGATACAATTTGGCGGTAGTGAAATACGCCTTGAAATCGACAGGTTCTTTTTTGGGCGATAATTTTTCGCTCGCTTTCATAACTTTCAGCATAGCGGGCTTGTATAAGTTTTTCAAGGCTGATAAGGAAATCGACGGATTGAGCTTTTACCGTTTTGCAATACTTTTAGCGATATTTCTGTTCGTTACGATATTTATAGAGAAGAAGTTTTCGCCTTATCATTTTTCCAGAATTTATCTGTCGGCGGCGATTGTCGGCGGATGGGGCGTCGCGGTTTTGTCGAAGAAAGCGAAAATAATTTGGGGGAAAGCCGGTTTATACAGGAAGTTATTGTTGATATGCTTCGCCGCGTTCGCGTTTGTTTTCTCGCCGATTCCGCGATGGATAGCTCTTTTGCCGGGAACTTATTATTATTTTGCCGACCGGAGCAAATACGACGACTACTATACTAGAAGAGACGATTATCTATTTCGCAAAGACTATAAAGCTGTGGGAGAGATAATAAGAGGCAAATCAAAGCCGAACGACAAACTAACGGTAGTTAGTGTAGGGACTTGTACGATTAATTATTTTTCGGGACTGGAAAATCTGTCTAAATTCGGACAATCGCAGTTCTATTACGGCAAAGGAACTCCCGATTATTGGCTTAAAGAATTTCATAAAGAGCTTGAAAAATCCGATTGGATTGTAGTTCAAAACAACGACCGGCATCCGATTATTACGGGGTCCAAACATTCGTCTTGGGAATCGCTAAAACGCGACAGCGTAGCGCGCTCTTACGTAAGGAAGCATTTTTCCCTCGTCGATACGGTTGGACCGTTTTACGTTTTTTGGAGGGAGTAATTTCGTTTGTGGCAATTTTAAGCGTTCAAAGAATTTTAGTAAATTTGAATTTTAGTTAATTAAACAACTGCGCGAAAAAGAAATGATATTCGGCAAGAAAGTGGCGATAGTTTTACCGGCTTACAACGCCGAGAAGACTTTGAGAAAAACTTACGAGGAGATTCCTTCCGATATAGTTGATAACGTAATTTTGGTGGACGATGCGAGCGCCGACCGCACGTTTGAAGTTGCGCAAGATTTAGGAATTAAACACGTAATCAGGCATAAAAGCAATAAAGGTTACGGCGGCAACCAAAAGACTTGTTACGACAAAGCGTTGGAGTTGAAGGCGGATATAATTATAATGCTGCATCCCGATTATCAATACACGCCGAAGTTAATTCATTCGATGGCTTATTTAATTGCGCACGACGTTTACCCCGTGGTTCTAGGCTCTAGAATTTTGGGCAGAGGAGCTTTGAAAGGCGGTATGCCGATTTATAAGTATATAGCGAATAGGTTTCTGACTTTATTTCAAAATTATATGATAGGAGAAAAGTTGTCCGAATATCACACCGGCTATAGAGCTTTTTCGGCGGAAGCGCTGAAAACGATAAATTACGAGGCGAACTCCGACGATTTTGTGTTCGACAATCAAATGCTCTCGCAAATATTTATGGCGGGGTTCGAGATAGCCGAGATTACTTGTCCTACCAAATATTTTCCCGAAGCTTCGTCTATAAATTTCAAAAGAAGCGTCAAATACGGATTGGGCGTTTTAAAGACGTCGATTATGCATAGAATGAACAAATGGGGGCTCGCTAAGAGCGGAATTTACAAAGAGAAAAAATGATTTATTAATATTTAAAAATCAAAAAGTTAAATTATAAAAGAGGCGTAAAATGAAAAAGTTTTCGGTTGTAGTTATAATAAGCGTTTTAGCGGTTTTACTTTCTTGCGAAAATAAGGACGGTCTAGTAGAAGAAGGGACCACGAGAGTTAAAGGGCAGATATATAGATACGAGTCCGAGGAGTTAACGATAACTCAGGACAACCCTTACGATTACGATTTCGACTGTGTTACGCTCGCCTCGACCAAAGTGGATACCAACGGATATTTTTCGGTGAATTTTCCATTGAAACAGCCCGATATCGTTCAAATAAGAACCGGTTCCGAATTATTGCTCGACGTTCTTTACGTCTTCCCCGGCAAAGAAACGAACGCAATTTTGAACAATTTAAACGAAGAAGAATTAAGAGCGGAGTTTAAAGGCGACGCGGCAATTTTTAATAATTATCGCTTTGATTTTAGAAACAAATTCGTCAAAGACACTTCGTATTACAACCGTTTGAATTACGGCGATTTGGAAACCGCTATGGAATACGCCGATAAAAGGCGCGAGAAACAGAATAAGTTTTACGAGGACTATTTTAAAAACGTTGAAGTTCCCAAAATTGTGGAGACTTTCGAAAAATCCCGAATAGGTTATGAATGGGCTAATTTTAAAATTAAATGGGCTTTAGCTCATTATTTTTATCGACCTAACGAGTGGAATAAATCTTTCCCGAAGGATTATTTCGGTTTTTTAAACGAAATAAATTTGGTGGAGCCGCATCTATCGGAATTTTTGGCCGATTATTTAGAAGCCTTGATATGGCAATGGCATATTAATCAGAAAAGGAAAGGAACAACTCCCACCGCTCAAGAAAGAGCCAGAGCGAAGTTTAATATGGCGAAAAACAAATTTACCGGAGCTACGAGAGACATTGCGATGGCTACCAATTTGTATAATCTGCTGACTTACGATTTCCATCCTAAAATGACAGGAGTGATTAGAGAGCTATTAAATGATTTTAAAAACGAGATAAAGAACAAAAATTATCTGCCGCCGTTAGTAAAGAAATTCGAAAAAAGAATGAATTTAACTAAAGGCAACGCCGCTCCGGAATTCATACTCCCGAACGTTTACGAAGCGCCCGTCGCTTTATCTGATTTTAAGGGAAAGGTAGTTTATATAGAATTCTGGAGCAGCGATTATCCTATATACAAACAAAGAGTTCCATTGATGCAAGAGCTTGTAGCTCGGTTTAGAAACAACGAGAACCTAGCTCTTGTTTATATTGGGGCGGAAAAGAAACCTTTCCAACGTTGGCGAGCTTTTGTTTTAGACAATAAGATGCCCGGCTATCAGTTATATATGGAAAATCAATTTAGAAACGAAGTCGCTAGAGATTATTTAGTCAAGTCTTTGCCAGCGTACTACATTATTGACAAAGAGGGCAAAATATATAAATCGGATTTCTTATTAATGGAAAACAAGGAGTTAATCGAAACTCTTAGCCGATTGGCGAATTCTAATATTTGATTCTTTTGCCGTAAATAATTTTATCGCCCCACGCGGCGAGGCGGCGGGCGAAGGTCGAGCGTTTCACTCCCGCGGACGCTATTTTGTGCGGAAGCGAATTGGGGTAGCTGAAAGGGCAGACTTTCATACAAATGCCGCAATCGGTTCCGATTGTCCGCCAGTAGCTAAAGCATTGAGTAACGCTGAACTCCCATTTTTTTACGCCGCGAATAGTCGTTTTTCCGCCTTCCGAAATAGCTTTGGAAGGGCAGTTGACGGCGCATTTGTTGCACTTTTCGCAGAAGTCCTGAACGCCGAAGCTAATAGGTTTGTCCGGTATTAAAGGCAAGTCGGTCGTAATTGCGCCGAGCCTAATTCTGCCGCCGTATTTAGGCGATATAAGATAATTCATTCGGCTTAGCTCGCCGAGTCCCGCGTCGTAAGCTACCGGCGGCAGCGTAATTTGATACGCGCTGCCGGATATATGCGCTCTCGCCGAATAGCCTATACTTCTGATGAATTTCGCAAGAGCGATTGATATTTTCTGAGCGTTCAAATATTGGTTAGCGGATTCTTCAGTGATTCCAACCTCCGGAGCTTCGGTTACTTTATCGTAATCCATCTCTAGCGTATAAGCTATGACGAATTTGTGGGGCAAGTCGATTTTTTCCCCCCAGTTTCGCGTTCCAAGGGCGGCGTTCGAGTATATATAATTGGGATTTAGCGCGGCTACGCCGACTTCGTCCGCTCCCATTAAACGCGTGATTTCTTTAACTGTTCGCGTCGCTTCTACTGCTCGAATTTCAATTTTTTCGTCTGCGACTTTTCCGTCAACTTCGTCGATTCGCTTTTCTTCAATTTCAAACATCGATTCGACGAGCCTCGAGCGGACTGAATCGTATAATTTGCCGCCTTCGGAGAGCAGTTCGGGCATATTGCGGATTTTATCGTCGATTTTCTTTTTATCGGGATTTTTGGCGTAATACTTACGGTATTCTTCGCTACCGGGTTTTAAATAGCTTCTGGCTAACATTGTGTCGCGCTCGTCAACTCGCTCGCCTTCGCCGAACCGCGATTCGATTTCCAATTCTTTCTTCTTGCCGACGGGCGCGAAAAATAGAATAGCCGTTAAAACAGCTAAACAGGACGCCGCCGCTTCAAAAGTGAAATTTGAGATTAAAACGATTTCCACGATATTGAAAGCTAGAAAGACGACTAAAATAGCGCTCGTTCTGAATGTCGCTTTAGTTTGTCTTTCCCTAATCGCCGAGTCTAAAAAGATAGTAAGATAAACGAGAAAGACTAAAACTATTGAAATATAGACGCCGTGAAAAATCTCTTTCATTCTTTGACAAACATTTCATTTTTGCAACTACTCATAAAGCAAAATATAAGAATTCGGGCGAATTTCTAGAAAACGCCGGCGAAAAAATTGAAAATGAGCGGTTTTTTACTTATCTTATTAAGAAATTTCACAAAAGGAAGATTTTGATATATGGCGTTTAGACTTTCTTTTCTGATAATAGCTATTGTAGCCTTAGCAGTCCTGGCTTTAGCGAGTTCTTCCGACAAGCGAATAGGCGCTTACGAATACGACGATTTCGAGACGCCCAAGTATTGCGGAACGTCCTGCCACACGGTATTTTATAAGCAGTGGGAGCAAGCGATGATGTCCCAAGCGTACACTCACGAATGGGACGAAGTCGAGTATTTTGAGCTTGCTTTGCCGCACGCCGAGAAAGACCCAAAGCTGGCGGAAGTCAAAGCGGCTTGCAACGGCTGCCATACGCCGATGGCTTATCTCGCGGGCAAAAATCCGCCTCCGAGACCGGCTAAAAACACGAGGGCAAACGAATCGGTCTCCTGCGATGTGTGCCACAGCATTACGGGATACGAAGGGGAAGTTCCGTTTAACTTTAATTATATAATCGAGCCGGGAGATAATAAGATAGCTGGAAGGATAACCGACGCGGAATCGCCCAATCATAAAATCGGTTACGATAAGTTTTATAAAAGCGGTGATTTTTGCGGTATTTGCCACAACGAGAAAAGTCCTTACGGAACTTGGGTGAAATCCACTCAAATCGAATGGAAAGAAGGACCGTATTACAAGGAAGGCGTTCAATGCCAAGACTGCCATATGCCTAAAGCTCCTGGGAAAACTTCGACTATGGGCAAACACTACGAAGACGCGAGAATGCACCTGTTCAACGGAGCGCACGACCCGGGTAAAATCCGCGGGACGATAGAAATCAGAATACAGCCCGACATCGAAACAGTCGTTCCCGGCGACCTCGTTAAGTTTACCGTTACTTTGTTCAACCAGAAGACGGGGCATAAGTTTCCGACAGGCTCGGTGGAGGACAGAATTGTATGGCTGCACGTCGAAGCGATTGACGCCAAAGGGAACGAGTATCATTTACCCGTCGATAAAAAGGGCTTCGAGGGCGAGGAATATACTATAGCCTCGGACGTTTTGGCTTATCAAGATATGGGAGTTCCGCTGGACAAGCCGAATTTCAAGGGCGTCCAGAGAGACGGCGTTCCCGTGGGCGATAGAATTTTCAGGATGCCGTATTTCGACCCGCAGGGGAGAATGACGATTCAGCAATGGAACACAAAAAGCTTAGGAGTGGACTATAGATTCGGACCGAGAGAGGCCAAAATCGAGACATTCACTTTCGATTTACCTTTCGAGGTCGCCCCGGGCAAAATGAAAATCAAGGCGGAAGTTAATTATCGGAAACTGGTAGAACCGGTCGCCGATTTCCTCGACGTATCCGACGAAGCGGAGCTGATGAAAGTAAACGAAAATTCGATATATATTGACGTTTTAGATTGATTGAGGAGTAACGCTATGAAACGAATCGTCTTTTTCTTAACGATTGTCTTAGCTTTTTCAGCCGCTAATTCTTTATTCGCTCAAAAGAGTAAGCGGGATACTACTATAACAATTACCAAAATTACTGAATACGGCGAGGTTCGTTTGGGTTATCACAGCGAGCAAGACAACGAAAATTATCAATTCATTAGCTTGGGCGTTTACGCTAATACAAGAATTAAATTTATGAGCGATTTATTTATATCGTCATTAGTAGATATTAATTTTGGCTTTGCGGACGCTAAAGATAATTACAACATTAATTTCACGCCGATTGTTAGATATATTCTCGGCGGACGCGACGGATTTCGGATGGTTTACGGTATGGGAGCCGGGTATTCCGGATTTGTTCTTCCCGGCGGCGATAAATTGTGTAGCGGGATGAATTCAATAATAGAAACTGGTTTCGGCTATTCGAATTACGCTGTTTCTTTGACGGCGAGATACTTTAGTCATAAGAAAAATAGCTTTGCAACTATAGGAATTTATGTTTCATATTCGATATATTAAATATTATGAGAACTTTATACTTTCTATTCGCGGCTTTATTATGCTACGTTGGATTTACCGAAACGGCGGAGTCGATACCGGCTTTCGCCAGAAAATACAGGATGTCGTGTATGACTTGCCATTCGCCGATTCCCAGATTGAAGGCTTACGGCGACGATTTCGCGGGCGCCGGTTTTAGGCTCGCCGACCAAGACGCCCCGCGCTATTACGTGGACGCCGGCGACGAAGAATTATCGCTTATACGCGACTTTCCCTTGGGGGTTCGCTTCGACGCGTTCGCGACTTACAACGTCGCCGACGAGAAGCAAGCCGAAACGGATTTGCCGTATTACTTCAAGCTCTTGTCGGGCGGGGAGATTTCCGAGCATCTCTCGTATTATATGTATTTTCTGCTGAGCGAGCGCGGCGAGACAGTCGGTCTAGAGGATTGTTATATTATGTATAACGATTTGTTCGGGGTCGATTTCGATATTTACTTCGGGCAGTTTCAAGTGTCCGACCCCTTGTTCAAGCGGGAGTTGCGGCTCACTCTGGAAGATTACGAAACATACACGACGACGCCCGGCTTGTCCGATATTAATATGAAATACGATAGAGGATTGATGCTCACCTACGGATTCGACTGGGGGACGGACATAATCTTCGAGGTCGTAAACGGCTGCGGACTACGCGAAGCCGACGGAATGAAACTGTTCGACAAGGACGAATACAAGAACTTTTTCGGCAGGATTTCGCAGGATATAGGCGACTTCCTTCGAGTCGGAGCGTTCGCTTACAGCGGTAAGGAGGAGATAAAGAACGGCGCCGACTCGGTTTTGACAAATGAAGCGATGATTTGGGGACCAGACCTAACGCTCGCTTTCGGCGATAAATTAGAGCTTAATTTGCAATACACGCAAAGAACCGACGACAAGATATTCGTTACCAAAGCCGACGCGGAAGCGACCGAAGACCTCGAAACCAAAGGCGCGTTAGCCGAGCTAATATTCACGCCGAACGGCGACCAAAGCAAGTGGTACGCCGTCGGACTGTTCAATTGGGTGGAATCGGATTTGGATATGATGAATTACAAGACGGCGTCTTTGCATTTAGGCTATTTAATGCGAAGGAACATAAGAGCGGTGGTTGAAGGCACTTATAATTTCTCAAGCGAAAACAAGAACTTCGCAAAATTCAACATAGGTTTCGTAACGGCGTTTTAGTAGATACAGACCGAATAATCGGTTTTCGCGCGAATTTAACTGTTTTGAAAAGTTACATCTTATGTTTATTATTAATATTTGTTAATAATAAACTAATTGTTTTTGATTTTGTTAATAAATTTTTTAATTTATATTTAAAGAAAATTTCATTTTTAAATAGTGAGAGTTTATGAAAAAAATCAATTCAACTGGTAACGCGGTCTTTTTATTGTCGTTAATTGCGATTATTATAGGATTAGTAGGCTGCGCGTCTATTATGAGCGGAAGCAAGCAAGAAGTGTCTATTTCATCCGAACCAGAAAACGCTAAAATTTTTGTTAACGGGAATCAAATTGGAACTACCCCGTCAAAAATTCTTTTAAAACGCGGCGAAAAACACATTATTGAAATAAGAGCCAACGGTTACGAGACATATAGGATTTCTACAAGTAAAACAATAACCGGATGGTTTTGGGGAAATTTGATTTGCGGCGGGCTGATAGGTTTCGTCATCGATCTAGCGACAGGTAACGCGTACGACGTTGACCCTTCGAAAATAGACGTTATTCTTGAGAAAGGCTCCGGAGCAACGAATATTTACCAAATGGAAAACTTTGGCAGTATAAACATTTACGATGAAAACAACAATCACATCGGAACTGTTGACGTTTTATGGGAGTAAAATTTAATAGACGATTTAAATTATCGCTTAAAATAGTTTTATTTTTTTCTTTAATAACTTCTTTAAACGCGCAATCTTTCTTTGAAACTTCGGGAAAGATTGCGTTTCTTTTTTACGATGAAGTTATGGCGCCTCAGAAATCATATGTTAGTAGTTGTCAATTCTACCCGTCTTGCTCGAAATTTTCTAAGAAATCAATTAAGCGATACGGTTTCTTTAAAGGAATATTAGCCACTACCGACAGATTGACGCGATGCAGCGGCGGCAACTTGAACGGAAGTCTTTATCCTAATCACAACGGCTTGCTATACGACCCCCCTAAAGCTAATTATGTGTTTGGCAAAGGAGGTCTTTGGAAAACTGAATTATTTTTACAAAAAGCTACGGGAACAAAAAAGTCCAAAACTTCAAAAAACTTTAGACTCGCTGAGAACTTATTTTATACAAATGACTATGACTTATCAATCTTAGAATTAAAAAGGATTGAAATTTCCTCTGAAGATATTTCTATTAAAAATAGAGCGAAGCTATTAATATCTCTTAACTGTTTGTTCAAAAAAGATTATGATTGCGCTCGGAATAATGTGGAATCTATTGTAACTAAAAAAAAGGTAATTGGAAAAAACGCATTAATAATTAATTTTATAGCTAACGATGCCGACGGAGCTAATCTTTTAAATAAAAATCACTTAAAAACGAATCTTAAAAATGATGTTTATAGCCCAAAGCTACTAAGCAAATTGCTTATATATACTTATTTGAAATTAGAGCAATTAGATAGCTTGAAAGCCGCTTACGGTTATATGAAAAAACATAATTTTTTGAAGAATCCGAAAATTATTCAGAAAACTCTTGATGAGTTTGACGAAATTCCTAGTAAATCCCCCGTTCTAGCCGGCGCTATGTCAACTATACTTCCCGGTAGCGGTTACGCGTATTCTGGTGAGATTAAAGAGGGACTTGCGGCTTTTCTAGTAAACGGTTTATTAGGATGGGGAATTTATTCTTTATTTGCTAACAATAATACAGGCTCTGGGATACTTACTTCTATGGTTTCTCTCCCTTTTTATTTGGGCAATATCGTTGGTTCTATTAATTCCGCTCAACTCTATAATAATAAGCATAAAGAAATGTATTATAGTGATTTTCGCTCTTCAATTGGCATCGATTTTTACTTTTCAACGAAGTATTTTAATTCACTTTGGAAATAAGGGGACTTTTTTAATAACCGTCTAATTATAATTTTTTCCCTCCGTCCGAAACTTCGATTTCGGACTGAACAATTCTTCTATCTCCTTCCCAAGTTGGAATTTGGGAAGGAAGCAGGAGCCAAAGCTGATATAGCGCAAATCAAATATGCCCGCCCTCAAGGACGAAGCTAGTGGAATAGTAGTAAGATAATTGTGCTTGAGGCGGTCTCTACCGCGCGACGCAAACAAATCTAGAATACAATCCGACGCTTGTCCGTAAAACTAGCAGATAAACGCCCGAAGTCAATATTCCGTTTGTTTCAAGCGCGTAAACGCCGCCGGTATAATCCAACGCGTCGTTCGAAAAGACTTTTTCGCCGTTAAGATTATATATTGATATTTTGCGTAAGACAACGCGTTCCGAAATCTTTACGCGTAGTTGGCTTTCTACGGGATTTGGAAATATGATTATATCGCTCTCCGTTTCTTCTACGACGCCTACAATGTCGCTTTCAAGCGCCCCGATGGACGGCGGCGTTTTAAATAGCTTGTTGTTAAAATCTCTTATAGGCGTTCTAATCTTTTGCGGATTATAAAGTCCCGCGCCAATAGCAGGCGAGCCTTCCGAGAGCGCGAAATCGTCGCTTTGAATATCTATAAACATCGGAGCTTCGTTTATAATTCCGTTCGATTCTTCGACGGGCAGATTTGGTCCCGTCCAATTATCGTCTTCGTAATTATACCATAAGTTATTGGCGAAAAAGAAGGTTTCGGGCGCGGTGTTGTTTCCTATATTCAGCGTATAAACCGAAGAATTGTCGCTGATATAAACAATATTATTAACGAAAGCGTTGTCGCCGCAGGGCTGGAAGCCGTCCACGCTTTCCTGCAGGATGCGAATAGCCCATTTGTCCGGCTTTACGAGCGTATTGTTTACGACGTTGCAGTTAATCGCTCCTACGTAAGCTACAGGGGCTTGCGCTCCGATAAATACATTCGCCCAGACGTTAATATTAGCGGCTTCGTAGTCCGCTCCTTGCGGTCGGAAAAAGGGCAGACCGGTCGAGCCGCCGATGTTAATAGCGCGAAGCCCGCCGTTTACGAACAGATTCCTCTCTATTCTGATTTTGCTCGAACCGCCCTTGGCTTGAATAGAATTAGAGCCGCCGTTTTCGAAAACGTTGTCTTGGAAATAGCCGTTGTGGCAGCCGACCATATCGACGAGACTTCCGCCGCCAGAGCCGTCTTTGAAGTAGCAGTCTTTTACGGCGAAATACTCAACGCCCGAGAGTTTCAATTCGTCGTTGTTGTCGGAAGCGTTCATTCCCAACCAACTGCAGTTTGTTATAACGACGTTCTTAGCGGGCGTGTCGAAGGTTCCGCCGTCGTCGATATTTACGCCGTTAGCGGTCTGCCCTTCGAATACAAAGCCCGATATAACGACGTTTTCCAGTTGAACGAAATGAATAGCTTGCGAGCCGCCGCGATAAACGACGGAATCGTTGGGCTTGGCTATTATATATATCGGCGAGTCGTCGCTTCCTTTCAGATTTTCTATGCGCTCGCCGCCCGAATAAACTCCGCCGGCGACGATTATGCTGTCGCCGGGTTCGGCGTCGAAAGCGGCGTCTCTTATTGTTTGATATTGATATAAATCCTCGTCCAATCCTACGTTCAAAGTTTTAGCGGAAAGCGAGCAAGATAAAGCGAGCAGGCAAAGTATAAGCTTTTTCAAAGATGTACTCGATATATTTTGACATAGATTTTAACATTGTTGATTGTCTATTTTTCAACCCTAGGGTTAACCGTAGGGCTAGTATTTCCTAACCAGTTCAATCTCAAACAAATGTTTCCATAGTTTGCCCGTTACGAAAATCCGGTCGTTTTTCGAGTCGTAGGCGATACCGTTTAAGACGTCCGGATTGTCTTCCGGCGCTAAGTATTCGTAGAGGGGCGAAAGGTCGATTTCCGCTTCGATTTCGCCGTTAGCCGGATTGATTACGACTATTTTGTCCTTTTGGTAAACGTTCGCCCAAATTTTTCCCTTTACGTTTTCGAGTTCGTTTAAATAATACACAGCTTGATTTTTCTTCGAGCAAAGAATTGTTCTGACCTTTTCGAACGTTTTCGGTTGGACAAACTTGACGGCGTCCGAGCCGTCGCTAATAGCTAGCAAATCGCCGACGCGAGCTACGCCCCAACCTTCGCCTCTATATTCGAATTGCGAGAGTGGTTCCAGCGTTTTTTCGTTGTAAATAAAACATACGCCGGCTCGCCAAGTGAGTTGATAAATTTTACCGTCGTAAAATTCAATTCCTTCGGCAAAATATCTGTTCGGCAAATCGTATTTCTTTACTACTTTGCCTGTTTCCAATTCAATTTTCTTGATAGCCGAACTTCCGTACCGACCGCAACTTTCGTATATAAATCCGTCTTTGTAGAGGAGTCCTTGCGTGTAGGACGAGCGGTCGTGCGGATATACGTTCAAAACACGCGCTATGTATTTACCTGATACAGTTTTGGCGGATTGTTTCGCTTCGGTTCGTTTTGTTTTTGTCTTTTCGACGCTTTGCTCGGTTTTCGCGGTTTCTTTCGGCGTCGTTTTGCCGTTTTCGGAAGCGCCGCCCCTGCCGTTACAGCTAAAAAATAACGCCGCCGCTAATAAAGTCGGCGTCCAAAATTCCATTATCTCTTTGCCAAGTTTCATAGTTCAATCGGCGCCGTTACTTTTTCTTTCTGTTCTCGATGAATAGTCCGGCAATTAATAGTATGGCGACCAGAATATTAGACGCTATACTCAGGGTTTTGCCGGTTTCGAAGGCTTCCGATTCGTATTTTAATTCTATTGTATGTTTGCCTTCGGGAACGACGACGGACCTGAACGCGTAATTCGTTTTGTAGATTTTAGCCGGCTCACCGTCGATATAGGCTTTCCACGCAGGCTCGTAGTATATTTCGCTGATGTATAATAAATTTTTGCCGGTCGCTTCGGCTTCTATTTTTAAATGATGAAGCCCTGTCTCTATCCCGTTTACTCTCGCGTTAGACGCCGATTCTATGTTTTTAGGCGCTTCTTCGTCAAAAAATGCCACTTGGCGGGGGTTGAAATCGCCGTTTTGTATATGTTTTAAGATTTCCAAAGGCTTCGCTTCGGCGGTTGAATCGACGAAGAAAGCTCTCGGTAAATAGTAGGGATTGCTAAATACCGCTTGTTGTTTTTGTCTCGACTGGAATACCATTTTGTATTCTTCGGATATTCTGCCGGAAGCTAATATATATTTAACGTTTAGCAAGCTCCAAAGGAACGGGTTGAATACCGTCGAAGTGGAGCCTTGGAAACGCGGCAGATTCGCTTGGTCCATTAAGTCTTGATAGACGCGGAGTTTCGCCGAGTGGTAGCCGTTTACGTTTCCAATTTTAAAGTAAGCTAAAGCGTTCGGCGATTCTCTTTGAATTAAATCCACGACTCTGAAGTTGTCTTTATCAGATTTTATAAAATCTATTACGTCGGTTCGCTGGAAAGCTTTTTCTTCGATAGGTTTTTCGGAAACGTCCATCGGGCGATAATCGACTCGCCATAAATCTAAAAACAGAAGGGCGGCAATCGCTACGTAAAAGAAGCCTTTGCTAATTTTTCCGTGAACGTAATAATAGATTAGAATGGCGGTAGCCAAAGCTATGACGCCGATGAAAAGCCAATCGGCGACGGTTTTATCGAATAGAAATTCGGGCAAGCCCTGAATTTTACCGAGTATATTTTGAAAAGAAGAATTTGCCGAGCCGGTAACGGCGTCGATATAGAATGATTTAAATAGCGCGGCGAAAATTAAGCCAGCGCCGAGAAACGCTATTGCGGCTATCAATATGCCCTTTAGCATTTTCTTGTCGTCTTTATCGAGCGTCTTTTTTCTTTTGCTCATTAGCCCGCTGAGTCCGAATCCCGCTAGAATGGGGAATGCGAACTGCATTAGCGCTAAAGCCATACTCGGCGCCCGAAATTTGTTGAACATCGGGACGTAATAATAGAAAAAGTCGTAGAGAACGGGCAAGTTCTTTCCGAACGATAGCAGAAGCGAGAAAATTGAAAGAACCGCCAGAAACTGGACGAATATATTTTTTCTGTATAGTATAAATCCTACGATAGCCAGCCCGAATACGGCTATACCCATATACGCGGCGGCGTCGTCGAAGGGTTTCTGCCCCCAGTAAGTAGGTATTTTTAATGATTCGCCTCTGGTCGCGGGACCGCTGTATTCTAGTTTTCCGAAGCCGAAGTAGTTAGGGACGAGAAAGATAATAGTTTCTTCGGGGCTGAAAGACCACATAGTGGCGTAGTCATAGTCGTTGCCGCCGGAAGAGCTTTGCTTCGCGTTTTGCGTTTCGACAATCGGACCTTGTCCGCGTGTCGAATGCGGCGTGTATTCCAGCACGTTAAGGTATCTGTCGGCGGACATTAGGAAAGAGATTCCGCCGGCGACTGCTAAAACTGCGGCTACCTTGACGATTTTAAGGGGCTCTTTTTTCGAGACGATTCTGCTGATTAACTCGAATATTAGATACAGAGCGAAAGCGCAAATGCCGTAGAAAATCATTTGAACGTGTCCAGCTTCCATCATAATATGGATGGCTACGACGAGTAGAGCGGCGTGCAGCAGGGTGAACTTCACTCTAAGTTTTTCCATTAGCAGGAATACATAGGGGAACGTAGCGAAAACGACCGGTTTGGTGTTGTGTCCAATCATTATCCACACTATAACGCAGGTGGAAAAAACCGCCGCGATCGAGGAGAAGAAAGAGACGAAGCGCTCGAAATCTTTCATTCTCATCAAAAGATATATTCCCAGTCCGTAAAGGAAATAATAAAAAGCCAGCCGCGCTACCTCGTTGGCGAAAAGAGTCCCAACGAAACCGATTACCTCGAAAACAATTAGTTGTAGAAACGCCCAAGCTCTCGTTCCCGTTGTAAGCATAGCGGCGAAGCTGGGCATTCCGCTGAAGATATAGGGTATCCATTGCGGAAACACGCCTTGGTCTTCGGCGTGTTCTACGTATTTTTCAAAACTGTTTGAGGCTATATTATCCGATACGTAGAATCCGTGTTCTAAGATTGCGGGCGCGAAAAAGATAAAAACGGCGAGTAGAATAAGCCCTACATAGAAATATTCTTGGTATTTTTCAGGAATAATCGGCGGCTTTTCTTTCTCTTTGCCAGTTTGCTTGTTTGAACTTCTTTTTTTCGGCGTTGGTTTTTTCGACATAATTATCCTTTTGAATAAAGTCAAAAATAATAATCGCAATTTAACCTTTTGGAGTTAAATTCGAAACTGGGTTTGGAATTTTATTGTAAGCCGAAAAAAGAAACTTAACGTTAAAGCGAACGCGACTCCTAACTTGCGTAAGAAGACGCGAAACTCCGAGTCCCTATTTTTAAAATAAGGTTGCGATAATTGGGATATAATAGTCGAAACGTGAATTAACTATTCATCGACAGCAAGAAATCGAGATTGGTTCTCGTTCCTTTCATCTTGTTGAGCAAGAATTCAATAGCCGCCGGACCTTGCATTTCGTTAAGCACTTTGCGGATAATCCAAACTCTGTTGAGTTCGTCTCTGTCTAGCAGTAGTTCTTCGCGTCTGGTGCCGGATTTGTTGACGTCGATAGCGGGGTAAACTCTTCTGTCGGATATTTTTCTGTCGAGAACGAGTTCCATATTGCCGGTGCCTTTAAATTCTTCGAAGATGACTTCGTCCATACGGCTTCCCGTTTCGACCAAAGCCGTGGCTATTACCGTCAAAGAGCCGCCTTGCTCGATGTTCCTCGCCGCTCCGAAGAATTTTTTGGGTTTATGCATAGCGTTGGCGTCAACGCCGCCGGATAGGATTTTGCCGGAGTGCGGAGTTATGGTATTGTGCGCTCTGGCTAATCTAGTGATTGAATCTAGCAATATAACAACGTCCATCTTCGCTTCCACCAATCGTTTGGCTTTGTTCAGAGCCATTCCTGCGACCTGAGCGTGTTTGTCGGGTGTTTCGTCGAAAGTAGAAGCTAAAACTTCGGCGTCAACTGACCTTTCCATATCGGTTACTTCTTCGGGTCTTTCGTCGATGAGCAAGATGATTAATTTTGTTTCGGGATGATTTCTTCTAATGCTGTTCGCAATTTGTTGCAGCAAAACAGTTTTTCCGGCTTTGGGCGGCGAAACTATCAAGCCTCTTTGACCTTTGCCTATTGGGCAGAGCAAATCTAGTATCCTCATTGAGTACTCGCTAGGCGAGGTTTCGAGTTTAAGTCTCGAATCGGGGAATAGAGGTTTGAGGAAGTCAAAATTAGCTCTATTTCTAATTAAATCGGGTTCTACGTAGTTTACTTTTTCGACTCTAAGCAAAGCGTAGAATCTTTCGGAGTCTTTCGGCGGTCTGACGTATCCTTCAATCGTGTCGCCCGTTCTCAAGTCGAATTTCTTGATTTGAGACGGCGAAACGTAAACGTCTTCCTGTGACGGCAGATAGTGATAGTCCGGCGAGCGTAGAAAGCCGTAGCCGTCGGGTAGGACTTCCAAAGAGCCGAATTTTTTGATTTCCTTTTTCTGGTCTATATCTAAATTCGGACGCGCTTTTTCTTGTTTATCTTTTTTATCCTTATCGCGTTTGTCGTATTTGTCGTATCTATCTCGTTTGTCGCGCTTGTCGAATTTTTCGCGTTTTTTGGCGGGCGGTTCTTTAAATCCGTTTTTGCCGCCGTCCTCGCTTTGAATCTCGAGTAATTTTTCGACGAGCTGAGTTTTGGTCATTCCGTAGTAGTTTGTAAATCCCGCTCCTCTCGCCATATAGGTGAGGTCGGCGATTTTTTTATTTTTTAATTTTTCAGCGTCTTGCATATTGTTCTTTTTGTCGTTGTTGGACATATAAAATTCCTTTTTGATTGTTTTAAAAAACTTTCTATCGTTTTAAGAAATATAAGAGCTTGCTTAATAAGATTGAATTAAAAGCGATGAGATAAACTCACAGGATAAATTTTTAGATTAAGCCAATTGTACTATTGATTCATCTTTTAATGATCGATTCATTCCTCTTAATTATATTAACTCCCGACCTATAATATTATTTTACCAAACCGAGCTAAATCTTTTGCCTTGTGATTGCTTTACGATAGTTCCGCGTTATTCGAAGAGCTTTCTAATTCAAATTTAAGACAAATATTTATTTCTAGCAAACAAAAAGTAGAAATCAAGTCAAAAAATAATCGGCAAGTAATTAACAAATTACAAACATACGCGAGCGGGTTTTGCGCGGCATAGCTTATCGCATTAGCGCCGCCGCTCTGAAAGCCGCCTGTTTCTCCGCTAACATTCTGATTGAGCGTGTGTTAGTTGTTAAAGAGTTAATTTCCGTTTACGTTTATCGCTATTTTTTTTATTTTTGTAAGAATAAAATTATAATAGGGGGGAAGTTTTGGCTTCTTTTAGAGAGCGGCTTTCTAAATTTGTCGAGATAAAAAAAGCGGAAGAACCGCGGAAAATCAGTCGTTGGAAGGTTTTCGCGCTTATACTTATTACTGCGTTAATAGCGGCGTTTTACGTGGACAACGTTATGAAAGTGGACGACTTGCTGGAAGACGTCCGCGAGCTTAGAGCGCGGAGAGAATATTTCGAGAATCAGAACGAGCTTTTAATACTTGAAATAAATCGCTTGAAGTCGCCTGACAGAATAATAAAAATAGCGAAAAACAAATTGGATATGGTCGAGCCGGAGTCTTGTCCGAAAACGTTGCCTTAAATTGAGGAGAGTATTATGTTTATAGAGGTTGGAGGGATAGAAATAGCTTGGTGGTTGCCGCCGTTAATAACTTTTTGCATTTCTTTTTTCACGGCGTCCGGCGGAGTTTCGGGCGCATTTATATTGCTTCCAATCCAGATGAGCGTTTTGGGCTTTACGAGCCCGTCGGTAAGCGCGACCAATCAGTTGTATAACGTAGTCGCCATTCCGGGCGGCGTTGTTAGGTATATAAAAGAAGGAAGGATGCTCTGGAGCTTGACTTTAGTTGTGGCGTTGGGAACTTTGCCGGGAGTCTTTGTCGGCTCTATAGTTAGGTTGGAATATTTGCCCGACCCCGCTAATTTCAAGGTTTTCGCCGGTTTTGTGCTTCTTTATATTGGAATTAGAGTTTTAACGGATATATTGGGAAGCGGTAGAAAGGCGAAGTCTTCGGCGGAGGAGCGGTTTCAAAAGTTTGTTAAAGAAAGCAAGCGTTCGGGCGCTAAAAAGAAAATAGAGCTTCCCCGTATTGAAACTAAGGAACTGAAGCCGACGAAATTGACTTACGAGTTTTACGGCGAGGAGTTCAGCGTTTCGAACGTCAGCGTTTTTGTTATTTGTTTAGTTGTCGGGGTGGCGGGCGGCATTTACGGAATAGGCGGCGGGGCGATAATGGCTCCGATTTTCGTCTCGATTTTCCGATTGCCTGTATATACTATAGCCGGAGCGGCTTTGGCGGGGACTTTTCTAACGTCGATTTGCGCGGTCGCCTTTTTTCATATATTAGCGCCGTTTTATCCGGGAATGTATGTCGCGCCCAATTGGGCTTTGGGTTTATTGTTTGGAGTCGGCGGCTTAGCGGGAATTTATCTGGGCGCGAGATTGCAAAAGCGGATGCCGGCGAAAGTAATTAAGTGGATTTTAGCTCTGGCTATTCTTTTCGTAGCAGTAAAATATATTCTTAATTTGTTTGCTTAATACGGAATAGGAAATGGAGAACGAAGAAGAAAACATAAATACCGAAGAAGAAGAAGAGAAGAGATATACTTGGAAATTCTGGACGGTTTTGATTATTTTGAACATAGCGTTTTTGGCTGTGATAGCTCGGCTGTTTTTCATTCAGATAATCGACGCCGATAGGTATAAAGAAATCGCTCAAAGGCAGCACGAAGCTAAGATAATTCTTCCGGCTAAAAGAGGAAAGATTTTCGACAGGAACGGGATTCCGCTCACTTCCACTGTTCAAAGCGTTTCCGTCGGCGCCGACCCGAAGGTTTTGAAACACAAATTCAGCGCTTGTAAAATACTAGAGAGAATCACGGGGGTAAGCTGCAATAAGTATTTGAAAAAGATAAACTCCGCCGACGGCTCTTTTGTCTGGCTCGAAAGGGGAATGATGCCCGACGACGCTCGTCCTTTGGAAAAACTTAAGGATAGAGGATTGCTAACGTTCAAAGAGCCAAAGAGGATTTACTTTCGCGGCCCAGTAGGCTCGCAAATTGTCGGGGCGGCAAACGTTGATAATAAGGGAATCAGCGGAATCGAAAAAGCCTACGACACGTTGCTTTCGGGAAGGAACGGCTACGTAATAATGCAGCGCGACGCTTCGGGGCATTTGAAAAACGCCGCTGATTTGCCGAGAGTTCCGCCGATAAACGGCAAATCGTTAATGTTGACGATAGATATTAGGTTACAGGAAATAATAGAATACGAGTTGAAGCGCGGCGTTTGGAAATACAGAGCCGAGTCGGGAACAGCCGTCGCGATAAATCCCAGGTCTGGCGAAGTGTTGGCTATGGCGTCATATCCGAATTATAATCCCAATAATCTGTCGGCGAGGAAAGTCGGTTCGATGAGGAACAGGGCGATTACGGATTTATACGAACCCGGCTCAACTTTTAAAATAGTAACAGCGGCGGCGGCGCTGGAAGAAGATATAGTCAAACCGACGACGATTTTAGACGGCAAAAACGGGGAACTGAACTTCGTTAAATACATAATTCGCGACGACCATCCGGTTGGAAAAATTACTTTCGCCGAGGCGTTGGAAGTATCGAGCAACGTAATTTTCTCTCAGATTGGCGACAGCATTCCCAAGAACAAGTTCTATAAATACGTTCGCGATTTCGGTTTTGGGAATTCGCTGGGTATTGATTTAATCGGAGAGGTTGAAGGCAAAATGCAAAAACCTTCGGAATTTAATCCTTCTACCAGAAGATTTTTGAGCCACGGATACGGAATTGCCGTTACGCCGCTTCAGATGGTTTCGGCTTTTGCGACTACGGCTAACGACGGTATCCTGACGCGTCCTTTCGTCGTTAAATCTGTCATAGATGAAAACGGCAAAGTTACCGACGTAAATAAGCCGCTTGAAATAAGAAGAGTTATTACCGAAGCGACGAGCGATACTTTAACGAAACTGCTTGTCGGAGTCGTGGAGAACGGCACTGGCGAGCTGGCGAAAGTTGACGGTTTGGAAATAGCGGGCAAGACGGGAACGGCGAAGCAGTTGGAAGAAGGAACTTACGAGACCGGTAGTTATATGGCTTCTTACGGGGGATACCTTCCCGCTGGTAATCCGAGAATGGCGATGCTCGTCGCGTTCGATAATCCCGAGAAGACAATTTACGGCGGCAAAACGGCGGCGCCGGTTTTTAGAAGAATTGTTTTGAGATACGCTAATTCTTTTCAAAAAGGTTTGAACGAGCGCGTTCCTGGATTCGCGGATTCAGTGAGAGTTCCGCGGGTTGAGGGATATTTTATTGAAGACGCGAAAGAAATCTTGTATAGTTGCGGACTCGAACCGAAAGTAAAAGGCGAGGTAAGTTCTTGGGTAGCGCGGCAAACTCCAAAAGCTGGCGAGCTTGTGGAAGTCGGCGAGAGCGTTGCTATTAAAGCGGCGGGAAAAGCGGAAATTGGCGAGAAAGAAACGCCGCCTAATATCGACGTTAGCGGCTTGACTTTAAGAAAAGCTCTTAGGATATTACACAAAGCCGGAGTTAAGGCGCGCGTTAAGGGCGAGGGCATAGTAGCGGAGCAGAAATGGAGCGGCGACGACCAAAAAGGCTACGTCTGCGTTTTGATTTGCGAGAGAAACTAATTTTAGTTTAATTAAACGTCGGATAGATATTTAATAGCGTTTTGGTCAGTCTTCTTTCTGCAAAATTTTTTCTTTTTATTTTAAACTTAACAAAGTAAAGTTTCGTCTAATTTTAATTACGAAACGATATAATTGGTTTATGCTGAGATTTGAGAACATAGAGTTTTTATACGGTTTGCTGGCGATTCCCGTCCTGATATTAATATATTGGGCGGCTCGCTGGGCGCGTAAGAAATCTTTGCGTAAGTTCGGAGATACAGAAACTTTAAATCGTTTGTTCATAGATTATTCGGGCGTCAAGCCGACGCTAAAATTCGTATTGGCGGCGTTGACGCTGGCGTTTATAATAATAGGCTTGGCGAACTTGCAAGTGGGAGCCAAACTGGAGAAAGTCGAGCGAAAAGGCGTGGACATAATGATAGCGCTCGACGTTTCAAACAGTATGAAAGCCGAGGACGTGAAGCCGTCGAGATTGGCTCGCGCTAAAAGAACCGTTTCCAATTTAATCGACAATCTAAGGAACGATAGGATTGGCTTGATAGCTTTCGCCGGCGACGCTTATCTTCAGATGCCGCCCACGAGCGATTTCGCGGCGGCGAAAATGTTTCTCAATTCCACTAACACGGAAGTAGTTCCTAAACAAGGGACGGCTATAGGAGCCGCTATTAGGTTGGCGTTAAAATCGTTTTCCGAAGAAGACGAGTATAAAAAAGCATTAATAATAATCACCGACGGCGAGAATCACGAGGACGACGCCGTGTCCGCCGCCGAGGAAGCCGCTAAAAAGAACGTCGTAGTTTACGCTATCGGAGTGGGAACAAAAAAGGGCGGCACGATTCCTATATATAAAAACAGCGAGCGAGTCGATTTTAAAAGAGATAAAGACGGGTCGGTCGTCGTTACTAAGATGAATCCGAATATGTTGCAGAGAGTAGCCGCCGCGGGCGGAGGCGATTTGATTCAAATGGCGGGCGGCGAAGTTGACTTAGCGGGGCTTATCGACGAAATCGGCGGTATGAAAAAGAAAAAATTCGGCGAAACGACGTTCGCTGAATACGAGGACAGGTTTCAATACTTTTTCGGCGCGGCTTTGTTTTTCTTGTTGATTGAATTGTTGATTTCCAATAGAAAGAATAAGTTCATTGATTCCCTAAATTTATTTGAGGAGAAGAAATGAAGAGTGTAAGTTGTGCGATTATGTCTTTAATTTTTAAAGTAGGACGGACGCCCTCGTCTGTCCCAATGTGTGTGGCGATTATAATAGCTTTTTTAATTCCATTTGCGCTATCGGCTCAATCGGCGAAGAAATACGTCAGAAAAGGCAACGAGCTATATAAGAAAGAGAAATATAGCGACGCGGAAGTTAATTATCGCAAGTCGCTAGACAAGGAACTAGGTTACGAGAAGGGAATATTCAATCTCGGCGACGCTTTATACAAGCAAGAGCGTTACAAGGAAGCGGCTAGCGAATTTGCTTCAATCGCTAAGACCGCCAAAGACGATAAAATAAAAGCGCAGGCGTATCATAATCTCGGCAACTCGCTGCTGAAATCTAAGAAAATAAAGGAGAGCGTCGAGGCGTATAAGGACGCGTTGAAAATAAATCCAAAAGATATGGACACGAAGTATAATTTGGAATACGCCAAAAATTTGCTTAAACAGCAACAGAAGCAGAAGAAAAAGAATAAAGATAACAAGAACAAAGATAAAAAGAATAAAGACGACAAGCAGAAGAAAAAGAATAAAGACCAAAAGCAGAAAAATAAGGATAAGCAAAAGAAGAAGGATAAGCAGAAACAACAAAAGGAACAGGGCGATAAACAAAAACAGCAAAAACAAAAAGGCGAGAAAAAGAAAGGCGACAAGCAGAAGAAAAAGAAAATTTCGCCCAAGGACGCTAAAAGGTTGTTGCAGGCTTTAAGCAGACAGGAGAAGAAGCTGCAATTGAAATTGAAGAAGAAAGAAAAGGGAAAGAGAGCCAAGACAGAAAAAGAATGGTAAACAAGGGGATAGATAGCAAAGAATGAAAAAATCGTTATTCATAATTATCGCGTTTTTGCTTGGAGCGGCGAGTTTGCTTGCCGACGACGTGAAGTTCACGGCGAGCGCGCAAAAAACGCCGGTTACTCAGGGCGAGAGGTTCCAAGTAACTTATACTTTGCATAACGCTTCTGGTTCTAGATTTTCACCGCCGAGCTTTTCGGGATTTAAAACATTGATGGGACCGAGCGTTTCTCAATCGACTCATATAGTAAACGGTCAATTTTCGCAGAAGACTTCTTACACTTTCGTATTGCAGGCGAAAAGAAGAGGCAAGCGCAGAATTGCGCCCGCTTCTATAACTGCAAACGGTAAATCAATTAAGTCTAATCCCTTAATGATAGAGGTGGTCGAGCCGAGCGAAGCGGAAAAAAGAAGGAGAGAGGCGAAGCAAGAAAGGGAGAAAACGCTGAGCCAGCAAGCGGAAGAAATCATAAGTAGTAATTTGTTCGTAAAATGCTACGTTAACAAATCTAACGTATATCAGGGCGAAGCTATAACGGCGACTTATAAGATATACGTTCATCCGGAGCTGAATATCAGGAGTTTGTCCGCAAAAAAGGAGCCGAGCTTCAACGGTTTTTGGACGCAAGAGATTGACTTGGGAGAGGTAAAATGGCGATATGAAAAATATGACGGCAAGAGATTTCAATCCGCGATGATTAAGAAGGTTGTATTGCTTCCTCAAAGAGACGGCAGATTGTCGATAGAGCCGTATAAATTTGATTGCATAGCTCGTTTGAGAGTTCAAGGCGGCGGACGCAGCCGCAGGAGTCCTTTCGACGATTTCTTTGATTTCGGCGGCAATTATAGAGATTTTACTTACGTGGCGAGTTCGAAAAAACGTTACGTAAACGTTAAAGCTCTGCCGGCTAATCCTCCGAGCGAATTCGACGGAGCGGTCGGCGATTTTAAATTCGAGGCATGGATAGACAAGGACAGAGTGAACGCCGGCAATCCTATTTCTCTTAGGGCAAAAATTTCGGGCGAAGGCAATTTGAAATTAATCGAGCCGTTCGAATTAAATTTGTCGTCCGACTTCGAGGTTTACGAGCCAAAAATCGCCGATAACGCTCGAGTTTCTTCTTCCGGTATGAGCGGTTCAAAAATTTTCGAATATATAATTATTCCGAAGCATGAAGGCGAATACAAAATAGAGCCTATTACTTTTGTTTATTTCGATTTAAGCAAAAAGAAATACGTTACGATAGAATCCGACGAGTTCAATATAACGGTTTTGGAGGGCGACGGCGAAGAGCCTTCTATTGTTTCCGGCGTTCAGAAAGAGGACGTAAAGTTTTTAGGCGAGGATATTAGATTTATTAAAACGGACGCGTCTTCATTTGACAAAAAAGACGAGCGTTATTTCGGTTCGACTTGGTTTGCGGCTTTAAACTTGATAGCGCCCGTTTTATTCGTTTTAGCGTTAATATATAAGCGCAGGAAACGAGAGCTAGAGCAAAATCAATATTTGCTGAAAAACAAGAGAGCGACAAAAGTAGCGCGCAAGAGGTTGGCGCAGTCGAAAAAGTATTTAACGAACGGCGACAGAGACAAGTTCTTCGAGGAGGTCGCAAGAGCGCTGTGGGGGTATTTGAGCGACAAACTAAGCATACCTGCGTCCGAACTGAACAAAGAGAAAGCGTCGGAGAAGCTTGATTCCAAAGGCGTTTCCGAAGAGGTAATCGACAATTGCTTGGCGACGATAGACGAAAGCGAATTCGCGCGGTTCGCGTCTTCAGAGTCGAGCGGCAAAATGGACGATATATACGATAAAGCGGTCGGAACGATAAGAGACTTGGAGGGAGAAATTAAATGAAGAGGAAAGCGATTTTGACGGTTGTTATATTAGCGCTCGCGAGTTTAGCGGCGTTCGCCCAGACGGACGCGGCGAAGAAGTTCCAAGAAGCTAACGATTTATACAGAGAGGGCGAATACAAGAAAGCTGTAGCTCACTATCAGGAGATTTTACAGAGCGGCTACGAGTCCGCCGATTTATATTATAATATTGGCAACGCTTATTTTAAATTGGAGAAAATACCGGACGCTATTTTGTTTTACGAACGCGCCAAGCGTTTGGAGCCGGACGACGAAGATGTAGATTTCAACTTGAAATTAGCGAACTTGAGGATAATCGATAAAATAAAGCCGGTGCCAAAGCTGTTTTTAGTGGAATGGTACGAAACGCTTTATAATAAACTATCTTCGGATTCTTGGGCGCGAGTTTTGACGATATTTTCTTTTCTCGCGTTCTTGTCGCTGGCGGGATATTTGTTAGTCTTTTCCCCGCGAGCGAAGAAGGGACTGTTTTTCTCGTTTTTAACGTTTTTAATAGTAGCGATAGCTAGCTTGATTTTCGCCGTCGAGAGATATAATTACGAGACGGCGCGCGACGAGGCGATTATATTTTCGCCGAGCGTTTACGTGAAAAGCTCGCCGGACGAGGACGGCTCGGATTTGTTTATTTTGCACGAGGGAACGAAAGCGAAGATATTGGACGAAGTGGGCAAGTGGCGCAAGATAAAATTAGCCGACGGCAACGTCGGTTGGCTACCCGCCAAAGCGATAGAGGTTATTTGATTTTCGAATTGAGTATTTAAGTTTTATTGTATTAGGGGCGATTCAAAAATAGCCCCTATGTTGATTTTTAGGTTGTTTTTACTTAATCGTTTCTACTTTCAATTTGTAGTATTTAGTAGAACTTTCGTCGTTTGGGTCGTCGCCCCATTTTCCGCTGAAGACTTTTATATAATACTCATTATCGGCTTTGGCGTCGAATTCGCCTGATACTTTAGCCGCGCCCTTTTCTTGCCCGTCCACGCTTCCTATTTTTTCGCGATTTTGGTTGTAAAATATGAAATGAGGCGTAAGATTCAACGTTGGGTTGTCGAAAGTTACTTTAATTCTGGATTCTTTTTCAGCTTGAATTTTATAGCAATCTACGTCTTTGGCGGGGTTTATTGTGCCTTCGATTTTGCCGAAAGATATTTTTGCGGCTTCCGTTAAAGACTCATTTGGTTCGTATTCGTCGGAGACGCTGGCGAGTTTCACTTCGAGTTCGTAATATTTGCCCGACCTTTCGTTATCGGGGTCGCCGTCCCATTTACCGCTATAGGTCTTGATATAGTAATCTTGGTTAGGTTGAGCGATAAACTGCCCGGAAACGCTCGCCGCGCCTTTTTGTTGCTCGTCCACGCTGCCAATTTTTTCCCGGTTTTCGTTGTAAAACGTTAAATGCGGCGTAATGTTGGTCGCCGGGTTGTCGAATGTTACCTTTACGACTTCTCTTTTGTTGGATTTTATATGAACCTTAAACACGTCTATATCTTTTGCGGGTTCGATTGTGGATTTAACGGTTGAGTTCAACTCAATTTCCGTTGGATTGAGTAAGTCGTCGTTGGGTTCGTATTTGTCAACTACTGTGGGCGTTGTAGCTTCTTTGACCTTGTCGGCGTCTTTGGAGATGTTGGCGGCTTCTCCCACAATATCGCCGGCGGCGCGCGCCCCGTCTCTGGTTTTTTGCAAAGCGGCGCAACCGAAAAGAGCGACAAAGATTAAGCAGGTTAAAAAGACTTTCGTTTTACTTTTAAGTTGCATTATCGACTCTTTTTTTTATGAAAAAAACATAATTTTATTTTTAAGATAAGATTTTATAGATAGTTTTCAAAATAATTATGAGAAACTAAAATTAGAAAACGTTTAGGTTTATAATTCTGTTCGGTCTTTTTTATATTTCTTGGATAAAACCAACAAAAATTCAGATTGCATTCCGTTAGGATTTTTGTTTTTTCTAGAGCCGAATAACTGCCTCGTTTTGATTTTGTCGTCAAAGACGATTTCAAAATCTAAGCCTCTATTTGTAAAATATTCCGTTAAGATTCTCCAAGTTTCAATTTCAATTCCGTCAATTAAGGGATTGCCAATAAAGATGCATATTTTACCGTTGTCTTTTATCGATTTTATATTGTTTTCCAAAGCCGCTATTGTATGGTCGAAATATGAGTTTAAAAGATTGATTAGGTTTTTGTTTTTCAGTTGATTCCTAACTTTTTCCAAAGTTTCAGTCTCGATAAGTCTTTCCGCTTTTCTATACGGTATTTCCAGTCTCGACAGCTCTTTGATTTTATTTTCCGAGCAACCTAACCAAAATAAATCAAGTTTTGAAGTTCTTAGATATTCTTGAGCCTGAAGATATGGGGGCGACGTAATAAGCGCGTCGAATTTGATGTTTTCTTCTAATTTAAATTTAGAAGAATCGACTCCCGCGAAATATTTTACATCGTAATCGAAGTTTTTGGTTAAAGCGATTAATTGCCTAACGGATTCATAGTATTTTCTAGAGAAACTAATAAGTTTATTATCAAGTTCTTTTTTCCAATTAATTTTAAGCAAGTCTGAAATAAATTTCTTTTTAAATTTTGATTTAAATAATTTCGGCGTTCTATGCTCGGCTAATGAAAATTGTTTACTTATTCTAACTAGAGCGGCTTGAATAATCCATTTGTAAATACTATCGTTAAGCTTATGCAATCCCGACCAATAACGAGATAATACTTCGAATATTTCGTCGGGGTACCAATACCTTATATTCTTATAGTCTGGAATGAATGTTTCTTTTTCTTTTTGAATCGTCGAGATATATTTAAACAATTCGCTTTCTGTAAAGTCGGCTTTACCCTTATATATTTTGATAGGTATTATGAATTTCAAGAGATAATTCAAATCTAACAGTACGGAATTCCTTTTTGTCAGAAAAGATTCCAATCCTACAGAGCCGGAACCGGCAAAGGGGTCGATTATCCAATCGTTCTCGATTGTGAACTCTTTAATGCAAAATCTGATTACTTGAGGTATAAACTTTGCGGGATAATAATAAACCGAATGCGTAAGATATGTCGTATCCTTTATTTCCGGCACTATATTTCTAAAAGATACCTCGACGGGTATTTGTTTTTTACTCCCTAATTTATAATCAAATTTTCTTTCTATTTCAAATAGTTCTTGTTGCTGCATAGTTGTATTCTATTATAAATTAGTTTAATAAAAATCAAGTCTCGAATATAAAGAATCCTATCGGAAACGCTTGGCAAAGGAATTGAATCTTGCTTCCAAATCGACGATATTTTTAAAGCTGTATCATCGAGGTCTTTAATATTAAAGGATTCGTTTAATTCAATATTCAACTTTTTTAGATGCTTATCTAATATTTCAATGTTTGAATATCCGTAAAATGATTTTATCTCGATTTCTAACGATGAAATGGCGTAAGAAATCCACAAATCGTCCCAATTAGTAATGGTTTTAGTAACTTTCTTAATTGACGAAAGTATGTTCTTGCTTTTTTTTCTGTTCCATTCATACAAAGAAGTTGAGATTTCATCTGTTCCGTAAGCCAATTTTATATTTAAGTTTTTTGAAATCTCTAAACCGAGGGAAATACGTTTTTTGAAATCTTCTTCTTTGATTTTGATGTATTCTTTTAAAGAAGAATAGATTTTTGTAATCGTAGAATTTTTTTGTTGGGATTTTCTTTTATCCCAAACGGCTATTAGATAAGTAATTTCGTAGCTAGGTTTTTTATGAGTTCTTAACAAATATCTTAAAAAATCGGCAAGTGAGCCTTTAGCTGTTGTGCCGCCGGTGTCGTCTCTTGAGCGAAGTTGTACTATTATTATTCTTTTGTTCTTATCGTCTTTTCCTAAGCTGTCTATATCTAATGATGGCTTTTCTTTAAAATGATAGGTTTTCTTAATTATCTTTTGCATTTCCAATGTTTTATCTGGAACGACGTTGCATTCGGTGTAATTTTTTATTATTTCTTTCATAACGGCTTCGAGAGCTTTTCCTTGTCTTGCTCTAAAGGAGCTGTTGAAATATTGATGAAAAGCGAACATAGTAGTATAATAATTAGCCAACTTATAGTCATTCTTGAGGATTTCGGCTCTCTTAATACCGCCTACAAATTGTTTTATTGTATCTAAATTGTCTTTTAATTCTTCAAACCTATTTTCATTAAGTTTAGAAATCAGTTCTATTGCTAACTCCAGCGGGCTTTTTAATATTTTCTTTGCTATTTTAGACGGTTCGTCTTCCTTTAGCAATAAATATAGTCTATCTTGTTTCATTTTTTTTCTTAAAAAGTCAATTGTTTTATATCAAATTACAATTTTCCCCTTAGAAAATCAAAACGTTTTTATAAAGCGATTTGTTAGAGTCTTTTACTCTTTGGGCTGGCGAAAAGAGTCAAATTTGCCTCTTTCGGTTATTTATTTTTTTCATAAGCGGCGTTTTTTTTCTTAAATTTCGGTTAGAGTTTAGAGCTATTTGAAAATAAAGGGAGTTGGTTTTATGGCGAACGACCGCGGAGAATGGACGTCTAAAGCGGGTTTTGTGTTAGCCGCCGCCGGTTCGGCGATAGGACTTGGCAATATTTGGCGCTTCCCATATATAGTCGGGGAGAACGGCGGCGCCGCGTTTGTTTTTCTATATTTGTTTTTCATTATCATCATAGGCTTGCCGTATCTTTTGGCGGAATTGGCTGTTGGCAGGTCGGTTCAGAAGAATCCTGTCGGCGCGATTAAAGCGCTGAAGCCGAAAACGCCTTGGGTGTTTGCCGGTTACCTCGGCGTGATAACCGGCGTCGGGATACTTTCTTTTTACGGCGTAATAGCCGGCTGGACTTTTGGCTATATCTTTAAGATGGCTTTCGGACAAGTTCACGAGTTCGGAACTTTCGTTTCTGAGCCGCTTATAGTAACATTGCTTTTCGCGTTCTTTATGCTGATTACTGTTTCAATTGTTCACGGCGGTATTGAGAGCGGAATAGAGAAGTGGTCGAAAATACTGATGCCGATTTTGTTCGTTTTGCTCGTCGGTTTAATTATATACGCTAACAGTTTGGAAGGCTCCAGCGAAGGGCTGGCGTTTTATTTATTTCCCGATTTTACGAAAGTAACGGGCAAAACGGTTTTAGCCGCGCTGGGGCAGGCGTTTTTCTCGCTTAGTTTGGGAATGGGACTGATGATAACCTACGGCAGTTATTTGAGCAAAAAGGAGAATCTGCCGACTTCGGCGATATATGTCGCTTTGTTTGATACGATGATAGCTATTATGGCGGGGTTGATTATGTTCCCCGCTATTTTCGCTATGGGCGGAAGTCCCGAAGCCGGTCCGGCTCTGGTGTTTATAGTTCTGCCGCAGTTGTTTGTAAAGATGCCCGGCGGTCAGATTGTCGGGGCGATTTTTTTCGTTCTGCTGTCGGTCGCGGCGCTGACTTCGACTATATCGCTTTTGGAAGTGCCGGTAGCTTATATGGTTGACGAGAAAAAAGCTAACAGGAAAAAGGTCGTTTGGGCGGCGGCGGCGGTTATATTTGTCGTCGGTATGCCATCGGCTTTGTCTCAAGGAGCTTCGGACTTTTTCACGAACTTCGGCGTTATTCCCGCGTTTTTAGCTGGACCCGATTTCCTTTCGCAAATGGATTTCTTATGGGGCAACTTCTCGCTGGCGTTCGGAGCGCTGCTTCTGTCGATTTTCGTCGGCTGGATATGGGGCGGCGAATCGGCGGCTGAAGAGATAGAAACCGGCTCGCCCGTTTTCGTCAAGATTAGGCGAATTTGGATATTTATGATTAAGTATTTTGTGCCGGTCGTAGTTTTCTTGATTCTGCTTAATCTTTTTGGAATTTTTGATTAAAGACGATTTGCGGTTATTGATTTAAAGGAGAAAACGCTCGATTGAAAAAAGCAATAATTATAGCGCTTTTGCAGTTGGTTTTGACCGTTTCCGCTTTTGCCGAATCCGGATACGGCAGGTTTTCTTATCCGGCTTGCGGCGTTAAGGGCGGTTTATTATACAATATGCATGAAATTGAAGAAAATAAATTTTCTGAGAATCTGTTTGGAGAAAGCTTAACCGACGGTTCCGCCGCGGGTTTTTATTTCGACGTTTTATTCGAGTATCCGCTCGGCGATTATTTCGACGCGGGAATTAGCTTCGGAGCGATTTCTTTCCCCGGCAAATTTACGAAGGATTACGCCGAATCGCTTTTAATGGGCGGCGATACGGTTGCCGGCGTTTATTCTAGTTATTTCAAGGCGTCGCTCGGCGCGTATTCTTTTAAGCCGTATTTGGAGTATAAAGCGCCGTATGGATTTAGGCTTCGCGCCGGCACGGCGTTCAACTTTTTGTTTAATAGTTTCTATGACCGTAAGGATTACGTTAAATCGCCCGCAGACGCCGTTTTTATTGGCGAGGGAAGCGACGAAAGAAACGTAGAAAGCGGAAATATCGAAAACGCTGTGGGATACTTCAATACGGCGGATTTTGGATTTGGATGGGAGCGATTTCTCGATAGGAGTAATATATTGTCGCTGTCCTTGGACATGAATTGCTCGATTCCTTTTCAATCATTGAACGAGGATTTTGACTGGAATATGCTCTCTTTCGGAGCCGGCGCATCGATTAGATATTATATTCAACCGAGCGAGGAGCCGGAGAGAATCGAGAAAGTAAAGCGCTATATAGATACCGTAGTTGTTAGGAACGACAGTTTGCGAAATGACCTCGTGGTGTTTGGCGAAACAAGAGAGAGAACGGAAACCGTTAGTTCCGGCGAAGAAATCATCGACATGAAACTTTTATTTAGAACCGACACTTTGTTTAAATCGCCGGAAGCGATTGTCGATTTTGATATAACCCCGAGAACGCTGAAAGTAAAAAGGCGAAAAGTCTTAGAAACTTTCCCTTTTCTGACGAGAGTGTTTTTTGAACTGAATTCGAGCGAATTAAGCTCGGATTATGTTTTAATCGAATCGCCGAAGGATTTTTCGACGGACGATTTAGAGCCTAATCCCATATCTATTCACAAAAACGCATTGAACGTTTTGGGGGCGCGAATGAGTGAAAATCCCGACGCGAAGATATTATTAAAAGGATTCGCCGACTCGACGACCGAGAACGGCGGCTGCGAATTAGCGAGAGCGAGGGCTGAATCGATTAAAAAGTATTTAACTGAAATATGGCTAATTGAACCGGAAAGAATAAACGTTAGCGAGAGAAAAAAAGACTGCTCGCCCGCCGTTTCCACGAGAGGGGAGAGGGAAGAATCGTTTGAAGAGAACAGGCGAGCGGAGATTGTTACATTGAGTTCGGGCTTGACGGCGCCGATTGTGAAGGAATATTTAAATCCTATTGATTTTTCGCCTCATAAATTATTAATCGACGCCCGGAAGTCTAAAGTCAAGAAGGGCGCTGAGTGGAAATTGACTATGCATGGCGAAAGAGGAATTGTCTCGAAGAAAAAGGGCGAGAGCGTTAAGAAATTAATTGAAATAAATATACCCGAAAATTCGGCGTCTCTTTTAGGAGATTCTCTTTGGTTGGAAATGACGATTGAGGCGGGCGGCTCGATATTAACGGGAAAAGATAAGTCGCTTAGAATGAATTATTCGCTTGACGATAAAGAAATACGGCGAATATCGCTTCTGCTATTCGATTTCGACAGCCGCGAAATTCCCCCGCAAGCGGAGAAGCGCTTAAGAAAGTTTTTGTTGCAAGCGGGAACGGCGCCGGAAATTAACGTTTACGGATACACCGACGACATCGGCGACGAAAAATACAATCGCGAATTATCCGAAGCGAGAGCCAAGGCGGCGGCGGATATTATTAAAGAGCTAATGCCCGGAGCGAAAATACGCGAGGTAGTCGGTTACGGTTCGGACAGATTCCCCGACGGCGTAAATTCATACGAGGAGCCGTATTCGCGTTTTCTGTCGAGAGCAGTGCAGGTAGAGATAATAAGCGAGTAAAAAAATGAATATTTTTTTATTGAGTCTACCTCAAATCGTACTCGTTCCAAAGCTACCGCGCCACGACAGCCTTCTCGCTCCTTACTTCGCCGCCGGCGCGCAGGACGAGGTGGTAAACGCCGGCGAATAGCGTCTAAATCTTTACTTTAGTATTATCATCTGTTTCGTTTCGACGAAATCGGGCGTTTGCATTGTGTAATAATACACTCCCGCGGGCAAATCGCCCGCGTCGAATGTTATTTTATGTTCGCCGCGCGCCTGCGCCCGATTATTTACTAGCTCGCGTATCGGCATACCGATAGAATTGTATATCGTTATTTCAACGGAGCTTTGCTTCGGCAAAGAATAAATTATTTCTGTTGTATTGCTGAAAGGATTGGGCATATTTTGGGAAAAATTATGATTGTTTTTTCTCTTTCTTGTAATTATGCTTTCAGGGTCTTCTTCGTAAAAAGCGACGGAGCCAATTGATCCAATCCAAATTCGTTTATATTGGTCTATATGAACCGCATGAATCTCACCGTTTGGTATCCCAATATCAGAACTATAAAAATGAGTCCAATTTACCCCGTCAAATTTAGATAATCCGCGATTAGCGGCTATCCACAATACATTATTTTCATCTATTGCAATCTCATAAGGAAGGAACCAGTCTGATGGATAGTAATCAATTTCTTTGTCGTAATTTGTCCAATTAACGCCGTCGTATTTTTGTAGTTGTGAATTACCGCCAATCCAAAGATTGCCGAGAGAATCTAAAGCTAAACACATAGGTTGTGCAATTTTAAACCCTGAATTTGTTTTTGTGAAAACTGACCATTTCTTACCGGCGTATTTAAATAAAACCGACCTTAAATCTTCCCCCTCGCCTACAACAGAGCTAGAACCCACCGCCCAAACTGTATTGTTTTTATCTACAATTATGTCGCGAATACCATAATTTATTAACGTATCAGTTAGGAAACTGTAAGAAGTAAAATTAGAACCATCGAATTTAAAAATTCCTGCGCAGTATGTGTTTTTTTCCCACATACACGTAGCTATCCATATATTCTCGTCATTATCTAAAGTAATTGAGCTTACCAACACTGTTGTATCCAATGGAATTTGATAGCGATGCCAAGTCAAACCGTCGTATTTGTAAATAAATCCTAATAAATTAGAACACCAAATATTATTTTTAGAATCTATGGCGATTGATGTTGGTTCATTGCACTCTGATCCAAATGGATTCGCAATCCATTTATTACTGTCAAAATATAATATTCCTAAAACACCATTGGCAATCCATATATTATTTGATGAATCGGACTTAACGCTTTTTACAACATCTATCTTTAAATCTTTGTCGTCGATGTAAGTAATCCATTTTGACGTAGATATATTGAATGATAAAATCATTGTTAAAATATATATAATATTTCTTTTCATATTATTCTCCTGTAAATAAATGTTATAATAGTAAAACCCCATACTTCAAAAAGAAGTATGAGGTTTTATTTTTTACTACTTAATTATCATCATTTTCTTGCTCTTAACTGTTTCACCTTTAATTTGTATTCCGTAAATATATGCTCCTGTTTCGAAATCTTTAGCAGATACGCTAATAGTATTTTCAATCCCCGGCTTCAAGTCGTATTCCTTTATTTCCTTTAATCCCGTTCCGTCGGTTATCACTAACTTAATGTTTTTGCCGTATTTTTCGGGGACGGCACACTTTATTTCTGTTACTCCGTCGAAAGGATTCGGTATATTTTGCTCTAACTTAATATCCTTGTAGCAGTCGATAATATTGCTGTTCGTGTTCGTCATTTTATCTATTTTTTCCTCAAGTATTTCGAGCCGCAATTTTAACTCGGTATTCTCTTTTCTTAGCTCGTTTACTTCTCTGTTTAACTTTTCTTTCTTATCGTAGTAAGCGGCGAATACTTCTTTTGAACGCTAATCTGTTAGGTATAAAACAAATATATAGCGAAACGTTTCATTTTCTTTTCCTGTTTGTTATTGATACAGAACAAATATATATTTTGGTTTTCATTTCGCCACGCCTTATTTATAATTACTATAAGAAATAATATATAGAATACCAAATACTTTTTGATATTTTTCAAAAATATTCGCGTCTTATTAATACAAAAGCCTTTACTCTTGCGCCAATAAGAGCTGTATAAATTTTTCTTCAAAGAACGTTTATTCGTTTTTTGTATCTTCTTCTATTGTATAGACAACCTAAAGTCCAAAACGTTTCACTTTGGACGAAAAAAATTGAAAATTTTTGCGCGAACGTTTTTCGCCAGAGCTGACGCCCGCCCCGCGGCTTCCGCCGACGGCTAAAGCCGGTCGGTTTCAGATAGAATCGATAGTGAAGAAGCCCCAGTCTTTTACGTATAGATATTGATATTCACCCCTCTCTAACTCTCCCCGAAATCGGGGAGAGAACTAATAGGTTAATGTAAACCTTTAAATAATAATTGTCTAGTCCCCTCTCCGCTTGCGGAGAGGGATAGGGCGAGGTGGACGCCGCCGCGGGAGCGGTCGGAACGAGTATTAAGATAAGAGCAGACGAGGGCGTCCGCTCTACTGTTTTAAATTGGCTATTCTCGTCGCTTTGCGTCAATATATTGATATTTACCCCTCTCTAACTCTCCCCGAAATCGGGGAGAGAACTAATAGGTTAATGTAAAC
>CAZDXB010000009.1:0-98232 GCA_964509335.1 uncultured Hyphomicrobiales bacterium
ATGTTTGCGTTAACCTTTTAATCCTCTCCCCGATTTCGGGGAGAGTTAGAGAGGGGTAAATAAAAAGTAGAGCGGACGCCCTCGTCTGCTCACGCCTTAACCCCTCGCCGAACGCCTTCCCTTGCAAATGTGTCACGCTCGCAAAGTAGTGGCTGAAAATTTTCAGCGCTTGCGCTTTTTTCCTTTATTTTCACTCATCCGATGACTCGGAGTTATCGGATGAGTTGTATATCGATAATATTTCGACAATTTGATTTGCATAAAAGAATTTTTTTTCTGATTTTTCTATTTCATAGAAAGTAAGTTTTTTGCGGAGAAATAAAATGAGAATTATAAAATGTTTGCCGTTTCTGACGGCGGCGGTTGTTTTGGCTTTGATTTTCGCTATGTTCGGCGGCGAGAACGAAGTTTTCGTTAATAAGGAGAAAACGTTTGTAGGAGAAGGCGACGCCCCGATAAACCAGGAAAGACGAATGGAGTGGGAATACGCGCGGCATCGGGACCCGGCGACGGGCAGAATACCGCGTTCGGCGTTTCAGCGTTCGCTTGAATACGCCGCTACGCTTCCCGGTTCGTATTCGCGAATTATGTCGAAAAAAGAACGCGTTCAGGCTTACGAATGGAGTCGAAGGGGACCTATCAACTTCGGCGGCAGGACGCGAGCTTTGGCTCTGGACGTTCGCGACGAGAATATAATATTAGCCGGCGGCGTTTCCGGCGGTATGTGGCGTTCCGAGGACTGCGGCGTTACTTGGACGAAAACCACCCGTCCCGACCAATTACACTCGACCAGTTGTTTGACGCAGGACACGCGGGCGGGCAAGGAGGATATATGGTATTGCGGCACCGGCGAATATTTCGCTATTTACGGCGGCTTGCGCGGCGACGGAGTCTATAAATCCACCGACAACGGGCGCTCTTGGTTTCAATTGGAATCGACTATTTCCGAATCGCCGCAAAGATGGAATCCGTTCGATTACGTATGGAATATCGTTATCGACCATACAAATTCCGAGCAAGATATAATATACGCCGCTACTTCTATCGGCTCAGTTCAAAGAAGTACAGACGGAGGAGAGAGCTGGCGACGCGTAATGGGCGGCTTCGGCAACGAATACAGCTGGTTTACCGATATTGCAATTAGTCCCAGCGGCGTTTTATACGCTACTTTTAGCCAGAAAGCTTTTCAGGGCGATTCGAAAACCAAAGGGATATACCGCTCTACCGACGGTATAGAATGGACGGAAATAACGCCTGATTTTATGCCGGAAAGATACAGGCGAATCGTCATAGGAATATCGCCGTCGGACGAAAATATCGTTTATTTTTTGGCTGAGACGCCGGAATCCGGTTTAATGACGCGCAATACTCGCGGCGATTCGCTCTGGCACAGCTTGTGGAAATATAATTATATATCGGGCGCCGGCTCGGGCGAAGGCGGCGAGTGGTCAGACCTATCGCAAAGTTTGCCTCATCCGGAAAGAGTTCGCAGTCAGTTCAATTCGCAAGGAGGTTACGATTTAATGATAGAAGTAAAGCCGGACAATCCCGACGTTGTGTTTATAGGCGGAACTAATCTATACCGCTCTACCGACGGATTCAGAACCGAGGAGAACGTAAAGTTAATTGGCGGCTATTGCTGGGACGATACCTCTTGCCGAGATAAATACACGTATCCGAATCATCATGCAGACCAACACTGGCTCGTTTTTTCGCGTCTCGACCCGAACGTAATGTATTCGGGGAGCGACGGCGGAGTGGCGAAAACTTTGAATAATATGGCGCCCCATGTCGAGTGGATTTCGCTGAACGAAGGTTATTTCACGACGCAATTTTATACATGCGCCATCGACCATGCCGTTGAAGGAAGCGAAGAGCTAATTGGCGGTTTGCAGGACAACGGCACTTTATATACCAACTCGGAAAACGTGAATAAATACTGGACTATCGCCGCCGGAGCGGACGGTTTTTATTGCGCGATAGCGGACAGCGCGAAAGCGTATTACACTTCGCAGAATTCCTCGAGGCAACCGATGATAAAAGTATGGCGAGCCGTTCTCGACGAACACGGCGAAAGAGAAATGAGAACGAGAATCGACCCGATTGGCGGCAGGGACTTTATTTGGAACACGCCTTTTAAACTCGACCCGAACAATAATAGTATAATGTATCTCGCCGGCGGCAGGACGCTTTGGAGAAATAATTGTCTCGACGATATACCGGTAGTAGAGTCAACCGATTCGATTTCAATTGGATGGGATAGCTTGACTCACACTAGTTTGGATAGTTTGCATTCAAACGCCGGAAGAGACGAAAGAATAACGGCTGTGGAAGCGTCCGAGAATCCAGCTAATATAGTTTACTACGGAACTTCTTACGGTAGAGTATTCAGACTGGATTCCGCTAATATAGGCAATCCCAAGCCGAAAGGTATTACGGGAGATATTTTACCCGGTTTATCGAATACAGCTTGCATCGCGGCGCATCCTAACGACGCCGATAAGGTTTTTGCTGTTTACTCGAACTTCAACATTCCCAGCGTATTTTTTTCGAGCGACGGCGGCGAGAATTGGACGGACGTTTCGGGCAATATTGAAGAAAATCCTAACGGAACGGGAGCGGGTCCCGCTTGCTATTGGTTGGAAATTTTGCCTATAGGCGAAGAAACTATGTATTTTCTTGGAACGAGCGCGGGATTGTATTCTACGGCTTATCTCGACGGCAAAAACACAGTTTGGCGGCAGGAGGGCGCGGAAACAATCGGCAACGTGATGGTTTATATGCTGGACGCCAGACCGCTCGACGGCTTGGTAGTATGCGGCACTTACGGATTGGGGGTTTTCGATTCATACGTGGACGCGATTCCGCCAGCGCCGCAAGCGCCCGTTTTAGCCGAACCCGCCGATGGAATCGAAGGGATTTTAGACAGAACTACTTTGAAATGGAATCCTGTCGAAAACGCGGGTTTGTATTCGTTCGAATTAGCCGAGGACCCTAATTTTGAAAATTTAGTTTTTGAGTTCGAAGGAATAAAGATAACCGAAGCCGAAGTTTACGGTTTAGAGCAGGGAATGAAAAAATATTATTGGCGAGTTTACGCGCACGGAGCGGGCGGAATTAGCGTTCCTTCCGAAACCGGCGGTTTTACGACTGCTACTTCGCCGCCCAAGGCGGTTTTTCCCGAGAATAAAAGCGATAGCGTAGAGCTTGACGTTGAGTTCGAATGGACGGATTCCGAAGGCGCCGATTCGTATCATTTTCAGTTGTCGGAAAACGGACTTATGACGAGCTTTGCGATTGACGCCGTTGTCGAAGGAACGAGCGTAGAAGCGAGCGGCTTGAAAGACGATAAAAGATATTATTGGCGAGTTAGTTCCATTAGAAACGAGAACGAGGGGTTATTTTCCGACAGATACAATTTTAAAACGAAAAAGATTATTTCGGTGGAATCGGATAAAAAATTCGAGCGTTTAATCAGGGAAGAAGGGATTTATCCAAATCCCTGTTCGGATAGAGCTAATATAAAATTCGAGTTGAATCGCGCGTCGAAGGTAGAAGTAATATTAATGAACGCGAGGGGCGAGAAAATCAGGACGGTTATCGACGCTCGCTTCGCCGCTGGCAGAGCCGCGACGTCGGTCAATTTCTCAAAACTGCCTTCGGGCTTGTATTATTGCGTAGTAAAAGCCGGCGAGGAGAGTAAAATAATACCGGCGCTCGTCGTCAAATGAGAATGAGATTTCTTCGTCTTAATATTTTTGGCGAATTTTTATCGCCTAAAACGAATATAATTGGAAATAAATAAAAGGCTGTTTAACGCTACGGTCGGAAAAATGAGAAGATTAGCGATTGTTATTTTTATTGTTATAGGTTTGTTCGTTTCGGCGCTTGGCTCTTTGGCGCAAGGCGTAGAGACTAAGGCGTATATCGACACGAACGACGTTCTTATTGGCGACCGCGTCCAATTGACGCTTGAAGCTAGAAGCGACAAAAAGACAAATATCGTTTTCCCGTCGATAAGCGATTCAATCGGCAAATTGGAAGTGTTGGAAAAATCGCTCGTCGATACAATTGAACAAGACGGCGGCGTTAAATACGTCCAGCGATTTACGCTAACCAGCTTCGATTCTGGGCGATACGCAATTCCCCCGTTGACGGTAATGTACGAGAAGAAAGGTATGGGGGAGATGTATCCGGAGGCGACCGAACCGATAGAAGTCTTATTCAATACCGTAAAAGTCGATATGAAAAAGGGTATAAAGAGCATTAAGGACCCTCTGGAAGAGCCTATGACTCTGGCGGATTATCTGCCTTATATCGGTATATTTTTAGGGATTTTGGCGGTTTTAGCGGCGATATATTATTTCTATGTCAAGCGCAAGCCGAAAGATTTGTTGGAATTGGACTACGACCCGAGCGTTCCGGCGCACGTGGAGGCTTTGGAAGCGCTTCAGAAGTTGAGCGAAGAGAAGCTCTGGCAGTCGGGGCAAGTTAAGGAATATTATATCAGATTGACGAATATTATCAGGGTATATATTAAGCGTAGATACGAGATAAACGCTCTCGAAGCCACTTCGGGAGAGATACTGCAAGCTGTGAGCGAGAAAGGAGTAGAGGAGGAGAGAGTCGAGAAAATGAGAACGGTATTCGAGAACGCGGACTTCGCCAAGTTCGCCAAATTTTTGCCTGAAGCCGAGACTAATAAAAAATGTTACGATTTGTGCGTCGATTTCGTAAGAAAAACGGCGCGAACCGAAAGAGAAACGGAAGAAGAAGTTTCGTCAGCCGACAGCGAAAGAAGTGAAAGAATACGAGAGGAGGGCGAGGGTTGAAAGATTTAATTTTTGCCAATCCAGAATATTTTTATCTGTTAATTATAATTCCGGCGTTAATCGTTTGGTATATATTCAAAAGCAAGAAACGAGAGCCGGAACTTAAGGTATCGACTATAGAGGGGTTCGCTCGAACGAAAGCGAACTTAAGAGGTAAGTTGCGTCATATATTGTTCGCCTTGAGATTAATCGCGTTGGCTTTGGTTATAGTCGTATTGGCGAGACCGCAATCGACTATGAGCGAGAAAGAAGTCAAGACCGAGGGAATAGACATAATAATCTCGCTCGATATTTCCACTTCTATGCTGGCTGAAGACTTTAGTCCCAACCGATTGGAAGCGGCGAAGGAGACTGCGATAGAGTTTATCGACGAAAGACCGAACGACAGAGTCGGGCTTGTCGTTTTCGCCGCCGAGAGCTTTACCCAATGCCCTATTACAATCGACCATACGGCTCTTAAAAATCTATTCAAAGACATAAAAACCGGTCTGATAAAGGACGGCACGGCTATCGGAATGGGCTTGGCGACGGCGGTCAACAGATTGAAAGGCAGCAAAGCGAAGAGCAAGGTAGCGATACTGCTGACCGACGGCAGGAATAACACGGGAGCTATATCGCCGGAGACAGCCGCCGAAATCGCCGAGACGTTCAATATACGAGTCTATACAATCGGGGTCGGTTCAAGAGGCACGGCGCCTTATCCGGTTCAGACGCCTTTCGGAACTAGGCGGCAGAAAATCAAAGTGGAAATCGACGAGGAGCTGTTGCAATCGATAGCCGACTTAACCGGCGGCAAGTATTTCAGAGCGACCGACAACGAGGCGTTGAAAGAAATTTACGCCGAGATAGACAAAATGGAAAAAACGAAAGTCGATTTATCCGTTTACACGAGAAAAAACGAGGAATTCCTACCTTTCGCGATCGCCGCCGCTTTGATATTTTTGTTAGAGTTGCTCTTTAGGTATTTGGTATTTAGGTCTATACCGTAACTTTTAACTTTATCTATACATAGTCGAATTTTGACGTGAAATGCCGTAAATATTTCGGTTGCCAGACTATTTTCATTCCGCGCATTTTGTCTCTTCTATTGTAAACGTTTATAATGGCTTCAGCCACGAAATCTATGTGATTTTGAGTGTAAACTCGTCTGGGGATCGCCAACCGAACTAAATCTAACGGCGGCGGTATAAAGTTGCCGTCTTTGTCGGTTTTTCCGAACATAACGGAGCCGATTTCGCAACAGCGCACACCCGCTTCTCTAAAGACTTCGATGGAAATACTCCATCCGGGGAATTCTTTAGCCGGTATATTCGGAGCGAATCTTTTAGCGTCGAGATAAACGGCGTGTCCGCCTGTTGGAACTAAAATAGGGACTCCCGCGTCGAGCAATTTGTCTCCCAAATACTTAACTTGCTCGATTCGATATTTTAGATAGTCTTCGCTCAAAACTTCTTGGAAACCGATTGCTAAAGCTTCTAAATCGCGTCGCGTTAAGCCTCCGTAAGTTAAGTATCCTTCGGTGATTATCAATAAATTTTTCGCTTCCGCGGCTAAGTTGTCGTCGTTTGTCGCTAAAAAACCGCCGGAATTGGACAAGCCGTCTTTTTTCGCGCTCATTGTCGCGCCGTCGGCGTATGAGAACATCTCGCTAACGATTTCTTTTATCGACTTATTTTCGTATCCTTTTTCTCTTAGCTTAATAAAGTAAGCGTTCTCGGCGAATCTGCAGCAGTCGAAATAGAGCGGGATGCCGTATTTGCTTAGCAAGTCCTTTGTGTCGCGAATATTTTGCATCGAAACCGGCTGACCCCCGCCGGTGTTATTAGTAATCGTAAGCATACATAAAGGAATATTCTCTTTGCCGACGTCGTTAATAAATTTTTCGAGCGCTTCCAAGTTCATATTTCCTTTGAAATCGCCTTCTATTTCCGGATTTTTTCCGACGTCGGTCAAAAAGTCTGCCGCTTCGGAGCCGGAGTATTCTACGTTGCCTCTGGTGGTGTCGAAATGCGTGTTGTTTGGAATATATTTTCCTTTACCGCCGACAATTGTAAACAAAATTCTTTCGGCGGCTCTTCCTTGATGCGTGGGGATGATATGTTTATATCCCGTAATATTTCTAACCGCGTCTTCGAATTTAAAATAACTTTTAGACCCGGCGTAAGCCTCGTCGCCGTCGATTAAGCCCGCCCACTGCTTGGAACTCATCGCGGTGGTGCCGCTGTCGGTGAGCATATCAATCGTTATCCAATCGGATTTCAAGAAAAAGGGATTGTAGTGGGATAGTTTTAAATATTCTTCCCTTTCTTGCTTCGTAGTCATAGGTATATGTTCTACCGTCTTGATTTTAAAAGGCTCAATCGTCGTTTTCATAAATTTTCCTTCCGAATAATCCTTTATTATACTCTTCTGTTAATTTTTGCCAAATCCAAAATTTGAACTTAAATATTTTTAGCCAAATATTAAAAATTCTTCAGATTTATTAATGCGCTTCGAGCCAATTTTTCGCGACGCCGATTTCGACTTCAATCGGAATATCACCCAACTTCAAAGCGTCTTCCATCTCTTTCCTCGCCAGCTTCTTCATTTCGTCCAACTCGCTTTTCTCGACTTCGAAAACAAGTTCGTCGTGAACTTGCAAAGTCATTAGCGATTTCATATTCAAGCGCCTCATTTTCTTATCGACTCTAATCATCGCTATTTTCATCATATCCGCCGCCGTTCCCTGAATTGGCATATTGATGGCGGCTCTTTCCGCGGCGTTCCTTATGTTTCTGTTCGCGCTTGTTATGTCTGGGAAATAGCGTCGTCTGCCAAGCATAGATTCGGCGTATCCCTTTTCTCGCGCCTTTTTGATAGTTTCGTCCATATATTTTTTTATACCCGGGTATTTATCGAAATAATTGTCGATTATCTCGCCGGCTTCTCTTCTGCCTATCCCGAGCCTTTGGGAAAGCCCGTAAGCTCCCAGACCGTACATTATGCCGAAGTTTACCGTTTTCGCCGAACGCCTCATATTTTGGTCAACTTCGTCTAAAGGTTTGTCGAAGAGTTTAGCGGCGGTCGCCGAGTGAATGTCCAATTTATTTTTGAAAGCGGCGATTAAATGTTCGTCTTCAGAATAATACGCCATTATCCTTAATTCGATTTGAGAATAATCCGCCGCCATTATTACGCTGTCTTTATCTTGCGCGGCGAAAGCCGACCTGACTTTTCCGCCCAATTCGCTTCTGATAGGTATGTTTTGCAGGTTCGGGTCTGTTGAAGAAAGTCTGCCGGTGGAAGTTCCCGTTTGATTGAAAGTCGTGTGCAACCTGCCGCTTTTTGGATTGATTAATTTCGGCAGAGCGTCTATATATGTAGATTTCAATTTCGCCAGTTGCCGATAATTCAATAACATTTCCGCAATCGGGTAATTTGCCGATAATTCGTTCAAGACCTGAACGTCGGTGCTATAGCCCGTTTTGGTTTTTTTCACGGGCGGGATTTGCATTTTCTCGAAAAGAACGAAGCTTAATTGTTTTGGCGAGTCGATGTTGAACTCCGTTCCGGCTTCGTCGTGGATTTTTTTTGTTAAATCTTCCAACTCCGATTTGATTTCATTGGATAGTTTCTTCAGATAGTCTTTGTCTATGTAAACGCCGTTCGCTTCCATGATTGTCAGCGTCTCGATTAACGGGAATTCCGTTTCCTCGGCTATTTTAAGTAAATTTTCTTTTTCCAGTTCCTTTTTCAGTATTTTTGTTAATTTTAAGGCTATATCGGCGTCTTCGCAAGCGTAATCTTTGATTTTTGAGGGCGGCAAATCTTTCATAGATTTCTGCTCGCTCTTCTTTTCGCCGATTAACTTTCCAATGGGAATCGGCTCGTAATTCAGCCACTTTTTAGCCAAAGCGTTCAGATTGTGCTGCATATCGGGGTTTAAAACGTAAGAAGCCGCCATATCGTCGAATATTATCGGCGTTAAATTTATCCCCCGCCTTTTTAATATAAACGAGTCGAATTTCAAGTTCTGTCCGCACTTTCCGACTTTTTCGCTTTCGAAAATCCCTTTTAAATCTTTTAGAGCGGTTCTTAAAGAAATCAGCTTAAATTTATCTGCTGTCGTTTTGCCTTGTTCTTCTTGCGAATCGAACAAGCCCGGTTCGCTCTCTTCGATTTTTGCCGCCGGATATTTATCTTCCATATCGTCTTCGACGGCTATATAATAAGCTTCGTCAGGTTTCGCCGAAAGAGCGATTCCGACGATTTCGCAATTAGATTTATCTAAGGAGCTAGTCTCTAAATCGACGGATAAAAGCTCCGGCTCGCCAATTTTCTTCAATACGCTGCGGAATGAATCCAAATCGTCGAGTAACTCGTATTTCTTTTCTTTTTTTGATAGTTTATCTAAAGAGCTTTCTGAGGCAGACGGTTTTTCTTCGCTCGCGCTGTCGCCTTTAGCCCATTTTTCTTTAAATTGTCTAAATCCAAGTTTCGAGAACAAATCGTTCAATTTACCGTATTTCGGCTCTTTGCGTTCTATGTCTTCAAGGTCGATTTCGATTGGCGCTTTAACTAGGATTTTAATTAGTTCTTTTGATAGCAGAGCGTTTTCTTTATTGTCTTCGAGTTTCTTTCTAACCGATTTTTTCTCGACTTTGTCTAAATTCTTGTATAATTCTTCGACGGAGCCGAACTTTTGAATCAACGGGATAGCCGTCTTTTCGCCGACGCCTTTAACGCCGGGGATATTGTCGGAGCTGTCGCCGATTAACGCTAAAACGTCCACTACTTGTTTGGGTTTTACTCCGAATTTCTTTTTTACCGCTTCAATATCTACTATGTCGAAATCCTCGCCTTTTTTCCTCGACGGTTTATATAGCTTTATTTTGTCGTTTACTAATTGATAAAAGTCTTTGTCGGAGGTCAAACATATCGCTTCTTTGTTTTTCTCCGCCGCTTCTCTGGAAAGCGAGCCTATAATATCGTCCGCTTCGTAGCCGGCAAGCTCGGTCTGCGGAATATTGGCGTATTCGAGAAACTCTTTTATCCTTTTTAGTTGCGGGACTAAATCTTCGGGGAAAGCTTCTCTGTTCGCTTTGTATTCGGGATACTTTTTATGTCTGAAAGTCGGCTCTCTTCTGTCGAAAGCCACTATTACTTTCTCTGGATTTTCCTTTTCAATCAGCGAGGTTATTATATTAATGAAGCCGAAAACGGCGAAAGTCGGCTCGCCTTCCGGCGATTTCAAATCCGACCGAGCCATAGCGTGGTACGCCCTAAAAACAATAGACATTCCGTCAACAAGATACAATTTCGACATAGTCTTATATTTTATTTTAAAACAAGTTTCGCTTTAAAAATATCGAAAAGTTGCGAGTAATTAAAACCAATTTGCGAGCTTATTTCCAAATAGCGCCCGAATTGATATCCGACATAGCGCGAGCGCCGCCGTATTTTACGAAATATTCTACGGCGTCGGCGGCTTTTTTTATCGTAATGTCTCTCGAAGGGATTTCCTCGTCTTGGAAACTCGACAATACATACTCGACCATTCCTCCCGGCGGATAATTCTTTCCGACGCCGCATCTAAGGCGGTAGAATCCAGAGTCGTCCAAATGGTATATTATAGACGCTGTTCCGTTATGTCCGCCGTCCCCGCCGTTAAAGCGCAGGTGGACTTTTTCCAAAGGAAAATTTACCTCGTCGAGAATGATTAGTATATTTTCCGTCGGCAAATCGTATTTTTTTTTAATATCATACGCCGCTTCGCCGGAATTGTTCATATAAGTCGTGGGAAACGCTATAAGCGAGGTTTTCTCATCGAATTCTATAAACGCTTGATAATAAGACGAAGCCGGAGCGGGCGATTTGCCGAATTTTTCGCACAAATACAACCCGACCATCCAGCCGATATTGTGCCTCGACTCGGCGTATTTTCCGCCCGGGTTGCCGAGCGCTAAAATAGCGTTGTCAATCTCTTTTATTTTCTTGCGCTTCTTTTTTTTCCAAAAAAAGAACATAAAGAATCCATTAGCGAAACAAATCTATCGAAACTTCAGAAAATTTAGCTAATAAACAAAACAAAATCTATAAAGAACGTTAGAAGGGTTGCGTATTATTTATAAAGCTAAAAAGCGTTCCGCGACCAACTATATAAATTTTATTTTTTCTAAATAATTTTCTCAAATTTTCGTTAAGTTTGTATTAACGTTATTTGATAATTAGAATTAAGTAGTCGTTGGAGGCGCTTCGCTGAGCCGAAAGGCTCGATGGAGAATTGCGAGGCTGAGATAGCACTCTTCGAACCTGATCCGGGTAATACCGGCGTAGGGAAACGTAAGCCCCCTGGCGTTTAATCAAACGCTATCTTCTCTATCTATTTGGCGCCCCCGATGGAAAAGTATGTTGAATTTTTCCGTTGAGGTGCATTATGTTTTACAAGTATAATTTTCGCGAGTTTCGCCGCTTGATATTATATATCGCGGCGGGGCTGTTTTTCTCGTTTTTCCAAACGTTCGCTTTGGACGAAGAAGAAGCGGACACGACAAAAAGTTACCGAACGCCCAGCGTAACGGTAACGGCGGACAGAGCGATTGAGGGCGAAACGCCCGTGCCTTTCACTAATTTCACACAATCCGAGATTAAGAAAACCTATACGAACGAAGACGTTCCGGAATTGCTCTCGGAGCTTCCGTCGATATTGACCTATTCCGAGAACGGCAATAATATCGGCTATTCTTATATAACTATGCGCGGCTTCGACCAGCACAGAATATCGGTGTTCGTTAACGGAGTTCCGCAAAACGACCCGGAAGAACACAACGTCTTCTGGATTGATATGCCCGATTTGATGTCGAACGCCGCCAACGTTCAGGTTCAGCGCGGAGCGGGCGTTGTAAACTACGGAGCCGCTTCGATTGGCGGTAGTATTAATATTACGACATCGAATTTCGTCGAAGAAAGAGGCGTCAAGCTTTTCTCCGGCGTTGGCTATCAGGAATTCGGCTCAAGCGGCGGCGCGATTCAGCCAATATCGAATAAGACGTCTATCGAGGTTTCTTCGGGCAAAGTCGGCAAATACGCCGTTTACGGCAGGCTTTCGCGTATCAATTCGACGGGCTATCGCGATAGAACTTGGTCGGAATTAAATAGCTACTTTTTGAGCGCCGCCAGATTCGACGAAAATTTCAAGACGCAAATAAATCTGTTTGGCGGTCCCATTCGCGACGGCTTGGGCTATACGGGCATTCCGAAAGAATATATCGACGACCCGAAATTGCGCCGGAAAAATTTGAGTTATTGGGAATACGACCAGAACGCTGAGGATATACGATACCCTACGCCGCGTCGCAAACAGGAAATCGAGAATTTTTCGCAGCCGCACTATCAATTGCTAAACGATTGGCAAATTAGCGAGAACCTGAATTTACATTCGGTATTGTTTTATTACACGGGCGACGGATTTTTCGACTACGACGGCTCTTGGGCGGACGCGATTTTAGCCGACTGGACTTCGAACGATTATCCGAATTTCGATACGACTTACAAAAACGCGATAATAAGAGGCGCTGTTTCCAATAAGCACGGCGGCTGGATTCCGAGAATAGAATGGGACCACGGCTCCGGCGAACTGTCGGTCGGGACGGAAATCAGAATCCACCGCTCGGAGCATTACGGCAAATTGCAATATTCCGAAAGACTGCCGGACGGTTACGACCCCGACTATAAGTTCTATACAAACTACGGCGAGCGCGATATTTTCTCGATTTTCGCTAGCGAACGTTACGATTTAACCGACAAACTCTCAATCAATATCGAAGGACAACTAGTTCGCCAGTCTTATAGATTGAGAGACATTAAACGAGGAAACGATTATATTTCTTTCGTCTCGATAGAAGGAGACACAGTTTGCGAAGACGGCGGCGAGCTTTTCGATATTAACCATTGGTTCTTTAATCCTCGCTTAGGCTTCAATTACGACATATATGATAATATGAATACGTATTTCTCCGTCGCTTACACTTCCAGAGAGCCGAGGATGAAGAATTATTACAACGCCGACGAGGCGTATTTCGGTTCAGCTCCTTTTTTTGAAAAAGATTCGGTAGGCGGAACTGTAGGATACGACTTTTCGGAGCCGCTGGTAGAGCCGGAATCCTTGTTGGATTTTGAGTTGGGCTGGAATTATCGGACGCCCGATTATTTTATAAACTTGAACGGCTACTGGATGGAATACTTCGACGAGCTGGTTAGCGGCGGAGTCGTGGATATTTGGGGGCGTCCGATAGACGGCAACGTTCCCAGAACGCGACACGCCGGAATAGAAATCCAAGGCGGCGTTACTTTAATCGACGAGCCGTTCGGACGAGTTAACTTGAGCGGCAACGCAACTTTAAGCGCGAACAGAATAATCGAGTTCGATTTCGTTACAAATGCTGGCGACACAGTATCGTTAGCGGACAATCATATTGCCGGATTTCCCGACGAAATGGGTAATATTAGGCTCAGCTATCAGCGCGAGGATTTCTATTGCTCGCTATTAGGACAGTATGTAGGAGGTTTCAGAACGGACAATTACGGCGACTTGATAACGGACGAGAGAATACAAACGCATTTAGCGAATAATTGGAATATATATAAAGACAATAAAGTCGAGCCGTATTTTATATTAAACGCCGATTTAAGCTATACTTTCAGAGACGTTCTTACTCTTCGAACCCTGAAAATAATGGCGAAAGCGAATAATATTTTGAATAATTTATACGCTTCCTATGGAATCGGCAAAGCCTTTTTCCCGGGAGCGGAACGGAACTTCTTTGTTGGAATTGAATTGGGCTTATAGCTTTCAAGCCCCCGACAATGAGTAGGGGGAGGTAATTGAAACGGGCTTATTGCTTGGAGTCCCAGAAAAGCGGTCGGAAGTTAATTCTTCCGACCGTTTTTTTGGCGCTAAACAAAAAGACGCCCGACGAATTAAAAACGTCGGGCGTCTAATTGTCATTCAAAACCAAATCGTAAATTCGCTTTTACTATTCTTCGGGTATTTCTAAAGCGATAACTCTGTTTGTGTCTTTATACCTTATGAAAAGCAGAACTCCGTCCCCGGGTTCTTTAGAATCAATGATTTCTTTTAAATCACCGGTTGCGTATATATTTTTATTATTCGCTTTTGTTATCACGCTGCCGACGAATAATCCTCTTTGGTCGGCTGGTCCGTGACTTTCTACCTCTGTAACAATGACTCCGTGTTCTATATCGTATTTCTTTTTCATTTTATTGGAGATGGGTTTAACGGTAAAACCCAATTCCTTAAAGTTAATTTTCCCGTCTTTTTCTTCGGTTTCTTCTTCCTTTTCGTCTGTCATTTTGGATATTTCTTCGTCTTCTTCTTTAGATTGCAGTTCGACGGTTTTCTTTATTTTTTCTTCGTTTCTCCAGACGGTTAAAGTAACTTCGTCGCCGGCTCTGTGTCGAACAATAACGCTTTGCAACTCGTTGGATGTTCCGACTTTTCTTCCGTTGACCTCCAAAATAACGTCTCCGGCTTTTAATCCGGCTTTTTCGCCGGCGCCGCCTTCGACTATGTCATGAACCATAACGCCTTCGACTTTTTCCAATCCGACGGCTTTGGCGTCTGTTTCATCGACTGTTCTAATTCTAATGCCGATGTAGCCTCTGTCAATAACGCCGTCTTCGATTAAGTCTTTAATTACGGCTTTTACTAAATCGACGGGAATAGCAAATCCGTAACCGATGTAAGAGCCGGTTCTCGAGGCGATAGCCGAGTTTATTCCTACCAAGCTTCCTTCGAGGCTAAACAATCCGCCGCCGCTGTTGCCATGATTGATAGGGGCGTCGGTCTGGATAAAGTTTTCGACTGCGTAGCCTCCTAATTTTCTCGAATTAGGCAACGCCAATCCGCCTCTCCCGATAGCGCTGATAATTCCGTTTGTTACCGTAGAGTTTAATCCTAACGGATTGCCTACCGCGAGGACGAATTCTCCTACTCTTATGTCTTCTTTGTTAGCTAAATGAGCAGTAGGAAGGTCTTCGGCGTCGATTTTTATTAAAGCTAAATCTGTGTATGGGTCTTTGCCGACCAGTTCTCCTTCGTATTCTTTTTTATCAGAAGTTTTGATTTTTATTTCTTTAGCTTTATCGACTACGTGGCAGTTGGTTACTATATAGCCGTCGGGAGAAACAATAACGCCGGAGCCATGAGCTACCGACCTATGAGGTTGTTGCGGTTGCTCGAACGGCTCGCCGCCGAAATGTTTGAAAAACTCTTTCCATTGTTCTAAAAAGGGATTTGAAAAATCTCTCGTTTCAATTACCACTCTTATGCTTACTACGGTTGGGATTACCGCTTCGCTAACTTTAACGAAAGCTTCGTTAATGGCTTGCACGTTCTGGGCGGTTTCTATCGGAGCTTTGTCGGCTCCTATCTTTTCGTTAGCGAATAAATTCGTTCTTGAATTAGAACTAAAATACGACACTAAAGCAATTCCTACGACAACTCCAACCGCTAACAATGAAATAGCGGCTAACACATTCCTTTTCATCATAACTTCTCCTTTTTATTTACTTACCAATTAATACTAATTAAAAACGAAAAATAAATATTTTTGTTGCAACGTCTATTTTTGATATAAACAAATATTTTCCGTCTAATTCGGTCTAATATTTTATATTTTCGCGTTCGCGAATTAATTATGTTTTTTTAATAACTTACTCATTATGTCTATAAAGAATTTAACTTTAGCTTTAATCGGCTTAAATCATAGAACTTCAAACGTCGAGGACAGGGAAAAAGTTCAGGTTTCGAGAAAGGAAATCCCCGATTTTTTGAAGGAGCTGTTGAAACAAGAAAAAGTGGAAGGCGCGGCAATCCTCAGCACTTGCAACAGATTGGAGTTTTATCTCACCGTCAAGAACGACGCTTCGATTTTTGAAATCGTTAAAAGCGTTTATTCCGATAAAGACGCCGCAATTGAGCAAGTTAAGGATTCTTTTTACGTCGAGAAAGAAAAGGGCGTCGTTCGCCATTTATTTAACGTTATAACCGGCTTGGACTCTTTAGTTTTAGGCGAGTATCAGATTCAAGGTCAGGTAAAGAACGCTTACAGTATGGCTTGCCAAGCCGAAACGGTGGATAAAATACTGCATAAGCTATTCCACGCCGCTTTTAGAACCGGCAAGAAAGTTCGTTCGGAAACTAGCTTGGGAGCCGGCAAGCAATCGGTCGCCGGCGTAGCTTCGCAAATTATGAAAGAAAAGCTCGACAAAAACGACAAAATCGCCGTTATCGGGGTAAACGAGAACACGAAAATTGTCTCTAAAGAGCTTTCGGCGGACGGTTTTACAAATTTCATTTTCGCTAACAGAACCAAATACAAAGCCGAAGCTCTCGCGGAAGAGTTCGGCGGGGAAGCGAAGAGCTTAAGCGAGATTGAAAAAACTCTTTTCGAAGCTAAAGCGGTATTCGCGAGCGCCGGAGCGCCGGCGGCTATAGTTTCAAAGGAGATTATGAATAGGCTGGCGGTTCAAGAGCGTTTCCCAAAGCTGATAGTCGATATGGCTGTCCCGCGAAATATCGAGATAGAAAAGAAGCCGGATTACGCGGAAATCATAGATATTAGCGCTTTAAAGCGATACTTAGAAAAACAAAGCGAATTCCAAAAAGAAGAAATTCCGAAAGCGAATGAGATAATCGAGAACGAAATAAACGTTTTTCAAGCGTGGTCGGAGATGAGAACGAACAAATTACTCGAGCCTTACACCGAAAAGTTTGAAATAGCGCGGCAGCAACTGATGGAAGAATACAAAAGCGAATTTACGCCGCATACTTTTGAAAAAGCCGACAAAATGTCTCGTTCCCTCGTTCACCGCTTGCAATCAACATTTGTGCGAGCTTTGCTAAGAACAAACCAAGAGCTCAAAGTGTTGAAGCAACACAGAGACTCTATGTAAATTCGAGATTAATATACTTAAAGAGTTTAAAAGCGCAAGTTCTACCGACGCAGCTAGAATATTATTTTTGTATTCGGTAACAAATCCTTTATTCTATTTTTTTCTGTTTTGGGAAAGTTGTTTTTTTGTAAAAGCGCTTTTTTAAAAATTCGTCAAATTGCCGATTTCAGAAGGAAGAGTTGTCAAATTATTATCTTCCAAGCTAATATATTCTATCTTCTTAGGATTTCCTACGCTTGCCGGAATGTTCGTCAATTTATTGTCGCGCAGAATCAAAATTTCTAAATTGTCAATGTTGCCGACGTCGTTCGGAATAAAATCTAAATTTTATCGGCTAAATCTAAAACTATTAAGTCAGATAAATCCGGCAAACGCTCAAACAGTTGTTCATAGTCTAAAGAGGCGTTGTCGTTAAAAGTCAACCACTGCAAATTACTGAGAGCGCCGAAGCTTTCGGGAATCGTCTCTAAACCGTTGCCTTGAATCGTTAAAACCTCTAAGTTTCTTAACTTTCCAATTTTTTTAATAAGCCGATGTTTTCAAAGCCCGAATTAGATTTGCAATTCCACAACTCCAAGACTTCTAATTTTGGCAGTCGAGACAAATACTTAAGCGCCGAGTTTAAATCCGTATCATAGCGACAGGTTAAGCCAAGAGCCTCGATGTTTGTTAAGCGGCGCAAACATTCAAGATTGTCCTCAAGCCCCTCTATTGACAATTCTAAAAATTGTAAATTCGGCAATTTGGAATTTTTTTTTATCGCGTCGGCGTAGTCAGAAATTCTGGCGTAACTTATATTGAGGCGGTATATTTTTTTTTAGATTTTTAAAGCTCGATGGTAGTTTTTCTAATCTGCAAACCCCTAATCTTAACGATTATAGATTGTAAAATTCGCCTATTGCTTCCGGCAGGATTTCGCGTGAATCCAAATCCCATTCTAGGTGTAATTCGTCGGTATTTGTGTCGTAATATTTCCCCGCTATCTTTACTTTGGCGCGCTTTTCGAACGGCAATTGAATTGTTTCGACGCTGACTTTGTTGTTGAACGTCATAGTAAACACTTGTATTTATTGAATATTAGTTTGTATGTCGGTTTCTCGGCGTTTTCATTTATATTATTCTTTTATTAAGCTCTATTGTTTAAGGATAATGCTGACTTTTCCAAAATATGAGTTCATACAATTTTTTTTCTTTGGCTGAAGCATAAATCTAATTTGACTGGCAATATTCGAAAAGCCGTTCCGTGGTCGTGCGGTCTGCCGTCGGGGTGCTGTCCAATCCGTATATCGACAAGAATTACCCCTTCTTTTAGTAAACTGACGAAATTAGGGAAATCAAATCCGCTAAGCATCCAAACTTCGTTGAACCAAAACTCTTCGTCGACGCCTTTACCTTTAGTTTCGACTTTTACGTAAAGCAATTTTGGAAGTTTCCTTTCAAAGGATTTTTTCAAAGTTTCTTTTTCCCAATAAGCAATTACTTCCTTTCTGTCCGTTAATAAATTAATTCTGTCTTTTTTGATTTCGATTTTGAATCCTTTTTCCCCTTTCAATTTGTTAAAATCAATCGCATTTACCGTTGTGTGTAGTTCTTTTTTATTTTTATCGCGAGTCGATTCGTAACCGAATCTGTTAAGTAAAACGGAGTTTATCTTCGGCGGAGCTGGCGATTTAGTAAATAGAGTTAACATACTAGTAGCGTTTTTTCTTGCGGCTTTTAATTCAATATTGGCGGCGTTCGGTCCCGGAATATTATTCTCGTCGATTCCTAAAAGGTCTTCCAACGTTTTGCCGACTCCCGTATTTCCGGCTCTATGCGTTTTTATATACCCAATTTTCTTTAATTCTTTTAGTTTCTTTATTAAATCGGCGTATGTAATCAAGGTTTCCTCCAAAAATCAAGAATATATTCAAATGTAGTACTTAAAGTAATAAAGTTGTTAGGCCATCCAAAAATGCCTACATTGTTCACTAAATTCCTTTTGTCCCAAATAATGATGTTCCTGAGTTCGTATCCCACCTTTTGAAGAGCGTCTATTATATAGTTATGAGTTGGGTATCTATGGTTATTCTCCCATAAATCGTTAATGTTTATTATACAATGAGCTTTGGGTTTTAAGAGCGGTAAAATGTTTTTGTAAATTTCTGAAAGAGCTCGTATATAATCATTAAGTTTCATTGTTCCAAGATCGCGAGAGTCATTGGAATACTGCTGAACCTTTTTGTAATATTTGTTTTTTCGAAAATCGCTTCTTAAACTCTTGTTTAGTCTTTGATGGTTAAGCATATTAGCGTAAGGAGGCGAAGTAACGCATAAGGAAACCGTGTCTTTTTCAAGGTAATTCGGGATATTGATAGCGTCGTCTTGTATTGGAATCTGTCGCGCGCTCTCGCCAAAGTTGAGTTGAGATTGTGAGAATCTATTCTCTATGTAACCAACGTATTTTTTATTTATGTCAAATCCGACGGCGTTTCTGTCTAGGTCCCGCGCCGCTATAAGAGTACTCCCAATTCCCGCAAAGGGGTCGAGAATAAGTTCTCCTTTGTGCGTAAAAAGTTCTATGCACCTTTTGGGCAGCGCTATAGGGAATACCGCAGGATGTATGTCTTTATCTCGCACGTCCCTTTTTTCGTAATACAATTCCCAAATAGCGACCTGATTTTTAATCCATTCTTTAGCGGTCAAACAGTTAATATGATTTTCTGGACAAGAACAGGTCTTCTTATAATTGATATCTATTTTTTTGTCGATTTTTTGATACATTTCCATTCTGTCTAATCTTATATCGTTTTGTGTTTTGTAATTTAACTTAAGATATAAAGAAATATAAAAAAAAATTATTGAAAATTCGTAATCTGTTTCTTTATTTTACTTCTTCTTCTCTATTTCAATATTCAAGGTCTTCGGCTCGCCGTCGCGGAGAATTTTTGTTTCCACTACGTCGCCGGGTTTTACGAATCTTAGCGTTGACTTCAAATCGCGGTAGCTCTCGACTTTCTTGCCTTTGAAAGATGTTATTATGTCGCCCGGCTTTAGTTTCGCCTTGGCGGCGGGGGAATATCTGTGGACTTCCCAAATTCCTAGTCCTTCGGGATATATTGTATAGTCCGGCTCTATGCCGAGCCAGCATCTATAGCCTTTTTCGACTCGCTGAAAATCCGAGACTTCAGGGTCGGGCTGAAAACGCGGCGCTTGCTCGTAATTGTCGAGTTCCGTCAAAAATTCGACGACGAAGTTCGATACGCGCCCGACGCCCTCGTAATTTATTTCGTCGGCGACATCGTTGTAGCTGTCCCAGTCTTTGTCGCTGCCGGTCGATAAATTCATTACGGGAACGTTTTGCTTATAAAAAGGGAGGAAGTCGCTCGGTTCGATATAATCTTTCGCTTCGATAAATTTAAGGACGCTGTCGGCGCCGGCGGCGTTTTTCGCTATGCTTCTGAAGTTCGAGCCGGTCGAAACGCCGAGCGCGAACAATTTGCCGTCTCTCATCTTGCCGACCATATCGAGATTAATCATAGCCGTCGTTTTTTCGAGAGGCGCGAGCGGATTTTCGACGTAATACTTTGAGCCTAAGCTCCCTAATTTGTTGCCGTTGAAGCCAATGAACAGAACGGAGCGTTTCCAAGGGCTTCGGGCGATTTGTTTTGCTATTTTTAGCATTGCGGCAGTTCCCGAAGCGTTGTCGTTCGCGCCGTTCATTACTCGCCAGATATTCGGTCGCCACTTCGGTTTGTCCCAGTAAGCTCCCAGAGCGTCGAAGTGAGCGCCGATAATTATATATTCGTTCTTTAATTCGGAATCCGTCCCTTCGACGAATCCCGCTACGTTGCTCATCTTCGCCGTTACTTCTTGAACGTCGGTTTTAATCGACATTTTCACGTCGGGCAGAATGAAGCTTTGCGGCTCTTTTTTCTCGTCGATTTTTTTCTCTAATTTTAATAGGGGGGTAGCTTTTGGAAAAAATCTAGCGATACTAGTTCTACTCGCTTGAATCGCTATAATGCCGGGATTTTCCTCGTCTTTTACGGCGTCGAATTTATAAAAAGTGTTCACCGAGTCGTGTTTGACTTTAACGAATACTATCGCGGCGGCGCCGTGTTCTTTGGCGTTTCGCGCTTTGTAGGTTAGCTCGGAGTATGGCGTCCAGAAGTCGTCGAGGGGCATACCTTCCGCTGAATCGGCTAAAACAACGACGATTTTGCCTTTCACGTCGATATTGGCGTAATCGTCGTAACCGACTTCTTTAGCCGTAACGCCGTAACCGCAAAAAGCGATTTTGCCTTTTGCTTCGCCGTTGTCGGTGAATCGCATAGGCATCCAGTCTTCGCTTGTTTTCCAACTCTTTTTGCGCGTTCGAAGCATACTTTCCGGAACGCCGGGTTTGCGTATTAAGATTTCGAAGAAAACGTCGTTGTTCTTTCCTAATTTTAGCGAATCGGTAAAAGGGAACTCTTGTTTGAACGAATTGTTGACGGGCGACAAGCCGTTGTGTTTAAAGAAATCGACTATATAGTCGGCGGCTTTTTCGTTTTCCGACTCGTTTGGGTATCTGCCCTTCATATCGTCGTCGGCTAAGAACTTAATCGTCTTCTTAATTATCCCGACGGATTCGGTTTCTTCTTGCGCTAGGGGCGATTGGATAGAGAAAACTCCGCAAATAACGACAATGGAAGCGAGTATAAATATTTTTTTCATTTTCAACCTCTCGATATTTTAATAAATCGTTAGTATTAATGAGAATGAAGAATTATAACAAAATTTTTCAAAAAAGCAAATAGCTAAGGTAAAAATATCAAAAATTTTAAGTTTAAACGATAAAAGTTGTTTTAATTTTTTTAAATTATTTTTTAATTGTATATTTATTTATTTAGGAAATTTATCAATTACGAGAAAATAGCTTTTGAGATTAACTAAGCCGATAAAATTGAACGATATTAGCGAGCCGGTGGAAGCGGAGCTTAAGGAGTTTAACAAATATTTTAAAACTCTGATGAGTTCCGACGTGCCGTTGCTTGATTTAATCGTTCAATATTTGACTAAGAAAAAAGGCAAGCAAATCCGACCTTTGCTTGTTTTCTTAAGCGCCGAGCTTTGTGGCGGCGTAAATAAAAGAACATATACAGGAGCGGCGCTCGTAGAGTTTCTGCACACGGCTACTCTGGTTCACGACGACGTAGTTGACGAAGCCGGCGAACGCCGCGGCATAGCGAGTATAAACGCCGCTTGGAACAACAAAATAGCGGTGTTAATCGGCGATTTTCTGTTAGCTAAAGGATTGCTCTCGTCGCTCGACAACAACGAATTCGAATTTTTGAAAGCTACTTCGCAAGCCGTCAGAAGAATGAGCGAAGGGGAGCTATTGCAAATACAAAAGAGCAGAGAGACGGAAATAGATTTAGACACTTATTTGAAAATTATTTCCAACAAAACCGCTTCCTTAATGTCGTCTTGCTGCGAAATAGGCGCTATTAGCGCGACGGACGAAGAGGAGACGAGAACAAAGCTGAAAAAATACGGGGAAGCTTTGGGGGGGGCTTTTCAAATAAAAGACGATATATTCGATTACCAGAAGAAGAGCGCTCTTCTCGGCAAGCCCGTAGGGAACGATTTGAAAGAGCGAAAGATAACTCTGCCGTTGATTTACGCCTTAGAAAAAGGCGACCGCAAATACGGCAAAAAAATTAGAAAAAGCGTGAAGAAGGGCGATTTATCCGGCAAAGAAATTGAGGATATCGTGTCTTTCGTTAAGGATTTGGGCGGGATTAAATACGCCGAGAGCGTGGCGAAAGATTACGCTCGAAAAGCCGAAAGATGTATTGAGGATTTAGAAGAAGGGCCGGCAAAAGATTCGTTAATAGGCTTGACCGAGTTTGTCGTAAAGAGAGAAAAATAAAATATTTTTTTTCTTTTTTCGATTCTATATTTCGAGTGGAACAAATATAAGGAGATAGATAGATGAAGAGGTCTTACGATATAGCTTATACCGAAACCGATATTGCGCAAGCGCAAGTCGATTTCTTGTCTAAAGTTTACGCTTGGATGTTTGGAGGTTTGCTAATAACCGCTCTAATCGCTTTATGGATGTATTCGAGTCAGCTTTATCTTAAAGTGGCGCAGTCGGGCTTGCTGTTCCCATTAATTATTGGCGAATTCGTTTTGGTTTTCGTTATTGCCTCTAAGGTGCAAAAGTTCAAAGCATCGACTTCCGGGCTTCTGTTTTTACTTTATTCCGGCCTGAACGGGATTACGTTTTCGGTGTTAATATCGTATTATACTATGGCGACTATTCAGGAGACTTTTTTCATAACAGCCGCGGCGTTTGCGGCTATGAGCGCGTATGGATATTTCACAAAAAGGGATTTAAGCGGCTTGGGTAGCTTTTTGTTTATGGGGCTTATCGGCGTTATAATAGCGTCTGTGGTAAATATTTTTCTGGGGAGTACGCTTTTGCAGTTCGCTATTTCATATATAGGCGTGCTAGTGTTCGCCGGCTTGACCGCTTACGACACCCAAAAGCTTAAAGAGATGAGCCTAATTCAGTTAAAAGACGGAGAGGCGGCTTCTAAGGGAGCTATATCGGGAGCTTTGGCTCTATATTTAGATTTCATCAACCTTTTCTTGTTTTTATTGACAATTTTCGGCGGCGGCAGAGATTAGTTTATTATGAAGGAAGTGAGTCCGTTATTCGCGTTGGAAGCCGAGGAATTGTCGCTCAAAGGAGATTTGGAGCGAGCGGTTGAGTTATGCGAAAACGGGCTTAAGGAATATCCCGACTATCCAGCCGCGTGGGCTGTTCTCATTCAAGCTTACGAGCAAATGGATAATATAGACGTCGCTTCGGATAAATTGAAGGAAGCTCGTGAGCGTTTCCCCAATAACGAAGCTTTAAATAGAATCGACGAGGAACTGCGAGAGAAAACCGCCGAAGCGGAGCCGAGCGAGGAAATAAGCGAATCAAAAGGCGAAGAAGGGGAAAACGCGGTTGAACCGGAACCGAAAACAGAACCCGAAGCCGAAGAAACGGAAACGCTTGAAGAAGCTAATGAATCTGAAGCGGCGCCCGAGAAAGCGGAAACAAGCGACGAAAAAACAAAAGAGCAAGCCGTTGAAGAAATCGAAACAGTCCCCGAAGACAATGAAGAGTTTGTCGAAAGCGAGAGTTCGCCCGACAGTATAGAAATAGACGTTTCCGAAGAAAAAATTGAAGAACCTGAAGTTCAAGAGCCGGAAGCCGAGGAAGAGAAAGCGGAAATAAACGACGAGGAATCGGAGGAAGAGGACGAAGAATTCGAAACGCTCGAACCGGAAGAACATTTTGTAGAACTTGAAGGCGAAGAGGAAAAATCGGAAACGCCGAGCGGAGCGGAAGCGGAAATTGAGGATGCGGAAGAAGAGAAAGAGAGCGAGCTTGAATTACCGGGGGGATTTTTTAATTATCTTACCGAATACGAAAAACGTTTTGATATGTCGCCCTCGCTCGCAAAAGACATAACAGCCGTTCCCGGCTTAGAAGAGTTAGAGAGCGACGTCCCATTAAACTTGAAGACTTACAAATCAAGACCAATTCCGCCGGAGCAGGTTCCCGATTTACCGCGGATTAAAATTGTAGCGGAAGCTGATAAAAGCAGCGTTGTTGAAAATGAAAAATCCGAACAAATATTAGCTCGAAGAGAAAATTTAGAAGAAATATCGAATAGAATAAAAGAAGCGTCCGCGCCTTTGTCGGACGAGGAGTTTGAAGGCGAAAACTCAGGAGGCGGCATTGTTTCGGAAACAATGGCTAATATATATATAGCGCAAGGCGCCTACGAAGCGGCGGCTAAGGCGTATAAAGAACTTCTCTCGCAAAATCCCGACAAAAAAGAGTATTTTATGGACAAGCTCAAGGGATTGATACCTAAGTTAAAGTGAGGATTTTTTATGCTTAGAAATTTCTACTCCGCAATCTAAAGCGCTTTCAAATTGAAGGGTTTTACAAAAGCCGATTTATTGAAATAGCTTATAGACGTCTTTCAAAGATTTTGGCAGGGCGAATACGATTACTCTGTCTCCCGGCGCGATTTCGGTGTCGCCTCTCGGAATTTTGATTGTGTCTTTGTTTTTTATTACCGCTCCTACAATCGCGCTTTTTGGGAAGTCGATTTTGTAAAGCGGCTTTTTTGTGATTTTTGAGTTGGGTCCAGCTATATATTCTATTATTTCCGCTTCTAAGCCCGGCAGTTCGGCGAAAAGCGCCATATTTTGCTTTCTAATAACCTGCTGTATTGCATTGCCGGTTATTATTTGTTTATTTACGATTGACTCTAAGCCGATAGCGGGGGTTAACGGTATGTAGTCTAGTTTGCTGACGAGAGCGATAGTTCTAGGTCCTTTGAGGTGGTTTGCTACAAGGTTGGTTATTATGTTTGTTTCGTCGTCTCCGGTTACGGCGACTACTTCGTCCATATCCGCTAGACCCTCGAAGGTCAGCAGGTCTAAATCCGAGCCGTCGCCGTTAATAACGAGAGCTTCTTGCAAATCTTCGGCTAATTTTTCGGATTTTTTTTCGTTGATTTCGATTATTTTTATTGAGTATTCTTCCTCAAGCTGTTGAGCTAAGAAACGACCGACGAGCCCGCCGCCGATTATCATAATGTCTTCTACTTTTACGTCGCTTTTGCCGAACAACTTTAGCGCTTGGGGCAGAAAGTCTGCGTCGGAGACGAAGTAAATTTGGTCTCCGGGTTTAATAAGGTCGTCTCCTCTGGGAATTAAGGTCATTTGGCGTCTTTTAATAGCGAGTATTCGCATAGGAAGAGAGGAGAACTTTTTACCGAGATTTTTCAGAGGTTCGTTAATGATTAAGGATTTTTTATCTACAATGACGCCGATAAGTTGGATTTTACCGTCTTCGAATTCTATAACGTCGGTAGCGTTCGTTTGTCTGATTAATTGAACGATAGCGTTCGCAGTTAGCATTTCGGGTTGGACGATAAAATCGGCTCCCAAATCTTTTTTGCTTAAAAGGCAATTTGGGTTTAGGAACTCGGGATTTCTGACTCTGAGTATAGATACGGGGCTGCCGAACTTTTTTGCTATCTGGCAAGCGATTATGTTTGTTTCGTCGTCGTTAGTGAGAGCGGCGACTATGTCGTATTTCTCTATTTCCGCTTCTTTTAAAGTTGATGGGGAACTCCCCGAACCTTCTATTATTCTGGCGTCCAAGAGTTCTCTCGCTTTATCGGCGCGTATAGGGTCCGCCTCGACAACCGTAATATTATGCTTGTCTAAAGATAGCTTCTGGCAAAGGTGGAAGCCGATTTCGCCCACCCCGATTATTAATATTTCCATAATCCGCAATCCAATCGTTTGAATTTAAGTTAACGTTAAGATTAAAACTTAAAATTAAACATTTGAACTTTTTATAGCAAAATATTTGATAGAATAAATTAGTTTAGCTAAAAAAACAATAGTAAGTTTACAAGATTTCCTGGCAATAATCGACTATAATAAATGAAATTACGGCTCTTTAAATGAAGACTGAAGTAGGTTGTAGCGCTAAACGGAGACAATAGCGGCGCTTAGAGAAAAAGCGGCTTTTGTGTAGTGTTAATTGTGACAAAAAAATCAATGATTGTTTTATAATTATTTTGTCTCAAATAAGTTATATTTACAATTACGATTTTTTAGTAAAAATGATTTGTAAAGAAACTATAATTCATATAAATTGCAAAGATGTAATTTGTTTAATGAATTAAATTGCAAAAAGAAAAAATATACAATGAAAAACTAGTAAAAAGGTGCAGTTATGGGAGTTGACACAGGAAAAGTTTACTTTGTTCTATATTTGGCGGTAGTCCTAGAGCTTCTAATAATAATAGTTGAAAGAGACGACGCCGAGCAACATCTTAAACAAAAACAAAAGGAGACGATGCGGCTGGTCGAAAGTATTTTGTCGCAGTTGCAGTCCGGCTCCGGGACCGAAGGCATAAACACTAGGCCGCAAGACGAGATTACGATACCGCCGAAAGGGGTAGATATCAAGCAAGTAATGGGAGCGGAAATAAAATCCTACAGGAAATATATAGTAGAGGTTGGAATAACCGACGTTAGCAACGACCTTAAGAGAAGAAGAGGCGAGTCGGAAGGGGACTATAACGAAAGGTTGAAAAAGTTAGTCGAGCTTTCAAACGTAGCCGAGATTGAATACCAGATATTTTTCAGTCCGAGCGACGACCCGGCAAACGCTCCGGTGTTCCCGACTCAGAAGCAGATAATGAGAGAGCATCAGGATTTCAGAAATCTTCAACCCGGCGACATTATAAATGCTCCCGGCGAACACGTGTGGGAATTTATCGGCGCTCGTCGTTTAGAGTTGGACAAAGACGCTACTTATAATAATCTTCCTCTAGAGGAATTAACTAGCGGGGATATTAAACCGGTTTATCCGCCCGAAAGAGTAACCACAAAGGGGCCTGCTTTAGTGCCGCCCGATATGCCGGAGGACAGCGTATTTTTCTACTCGACGGAAGAGACGAGAAAAGCGTTGAACGCAAAAGGCGACGCCGACATCGAGAAAAGAGCTTTTACGGCTTATTTCCAACCGCCGGATAAACAAGGCTGGTATAAATTAAGATTCACTTCGAGAACAAATAGAATTTTAGGCGTTAGAGCCGACCAAAAAGCAAAATCATTGAAGGGAGACACAAAGGTAAATATTGGAACGGTGCAAATTTCCGTCGAGAACCTTCAAAAAGTGAAAAAGGAATTGAGATTTAAATTGGAGAAATTCAGACCTCCTACAGAGGAAATATTGATAAAAGAGAAAAATTTAGAAAAATTTAACAAACAGTTGAAAGAAGCTAAAGCGCGAGCGAGCAAGGAAGAAGAAGCCGTGGACCTAAGGAATAAAATCAATCTTTACGGTTATATCGTCAAGTTGTTGGCTCCCGGGCAATCGGTAAACTTTTCTCAAAACAGAGGCTCTATCGAGTTTAACGTTCGCGTAATCACTCCGAAGCCTCCGGTCGCCGAGCCTGCTATAGTAGCTCCGGTTTATTTGCCCTGTTTCGACGAAGTTCCTCCGGCTTTCGAGTTTACTATCTCGCCCTATCAAGGAGATAATAACAAAGTGAGCGCGAGAATAATCGACCAAAACGGGGTAACTGTTTCTCAGGTTAATTGTAGGCCCTTAGACGAAATAGCAAGCGAGGACGTCGCGACGCCCGGACAAGGCGGCAAACAACAGTGGCGCGGCGTTGTTAATAAGAATTTGGCTCCCGGGAAATATCAAGTAGAAGTAAATCACACTTTGCATCAAAAACCTAAAACTGAGACTTTCAACTTAGAAGTATTCCCTACGAGTTTAACTGAAGCTAGTGGACGCGAGCTAGATTTAAGAATGAAGAATATGGTTGTTTACGGCGTTAATATGATGTTGAACGTTATACCGACATCCGGCGGAAAAATTAAATCGAATCAGTTTAGGATATATTTAACTACCGACGCCGACCAGCAGAGACCGCCGTTTGAAGGCTTGTCAATCGGTCAGGAAGACGCTTTGAAATTAACGGCTAACGCCGACGAATTAACTTTGAAGATATCTTGGGTTCAGCCTTATACGGGTAAAGAGGTTGTTTTGTATCCCGAGCAAACAGTCGAGATTAAACAAGAAGCTCCGAAGATTTTGACAAATAAAATTAATAAAACAATTAGCGGAACTGAAAAGAAAGTTAAGATATTGATTACGGGCGTTCGAATAACAAAACCTAATATAGGTGCGCAAGACGGAAAGCAAGAAGCCAAAATTAAGGTTGAAGTTGACAACCCGAGCGTTGATATTGGCGGTTACAATATCGCCAGCGACCCAATGATAAGCAAAGAAGGCGACCAATATACAATAACAATGGAAATTGCCGGCGACCTACCTAGAGGCGAAGATATGTTGATAGGCGCTGTTTCCTGCAATATGACCGCTAGAGCCATTAATCCAATTAACGGGAAAGTCGGCTTGAGCAGAAGTACAATTAGCGTGCCGCTAAACTACGAGCCGGAAGAAGAAATGAGACCGGGCGGTCGAAGACCGGGCGGCGGTCGAGGAGCGCCTCCTCGCGGCGGCGGCGAAAGGCCTCCGAGAAGATAATCGAATTTGCTAATAATTATGTTAAATATAGTATATTAAAGGTATAGAGAATAATATGAAAAAAATGAATTCGTTATTTGCTTTGGCGTTTGCGGTATTTTTCCTTTTATCGCATAGTCTTTTAGCGCAAGAGCCTAGTAAAACCGAGTTAGAGAGCATTTTAGGAAGTTTTAAGAACTATCGTTTCGGTTCGGTTTCTCTTTATCAGATTCAGAATTTGACGGAGTTTAAAAGAGCTATTGAGCAAGAAGAACAAAGTATGTCCGAAGTCGAAGTTGACGATAGCATATTAGACACTGTTCCCGATGAATTAGCCAATATAGTCGAGAACAACGTAAAACAGGGGTTTGATTTAAGCGCCGTTACCAGCGCCATATTAAAACGAGGCATGTCCCCGCCCGACCCCAAAATCCTTGAGAAGATATACAACTATTTTGAAGCGAAAGAGATGACTACGGGACCGAGAATAGACAAGATATTTTTGGTTTCTACCAGAGCGCCGGTCGGCAAAACGCCGGACGCGGTAATCGCTATGCTGGTTTCGAAAAATCCCTCGTCGAATTTGGTTAAGAATTTGAAACGAGTGGGAAAATCCGATATTTACGTTTACGACGAATTGAAGGAATTCAAGCTGGATTCGTCCTATTCGGCGAGCAATATGTATTCTTTGGCTATGAACGCTCTGGTTCAGCAAAACTATGAAAATAAGACCTTGGAAATGCAGGGCATAGGCAATCCTAATTGGTTCGCCCCATCAGTTTACGGCAAAACGTCTTCGCTCTCTTCAAATCAATCTAATTTGTCGTCTTATGATATTCAAAAGTATTTAAGGATATCGGACGGTCAGCCTCAATTGATGGGATTGAAGCAGAACGAGGTAATCTTAAGTCCCGATTTGATTAGTTGGAAGCATTACAATAAGCCCGCTTATTGGGACGGAGAAAAAATGGCGGTTGACTCTACGGGCAACTCAAATTATAATTTGCCGAATTTAGGAATTGAAGTCAAATACGGCTTGGACGAGATTGGCTATCCTTCTTTCTGGAGCGAACGGATGACCGCTTACGCTCTTTGGAAAAGCGGCAAGTTAGGATTGATACTTCCAACTTCCGGCTGGTCGAATTTGTCGAACGACTTATTTGATATCGACAGGAATCTTACTCACGGCGGCGTTGGTTTAGCCGGCGAGTTTGATTTTCCGATTAAGCTTATTCCCAAAAGCGGAGTTTTCCACGCGTCGTTCGGTTACGTTTTTGGCAACGCCGAGGAGACAAGTTATAAGGACAGACCCGAAACCGTAGCGGATTTTGATAATGTCGTTATGTCAAATTACGACGACTATTTGATTAGGTATAACACCCAGATTCATTATACATTCGGCGTCGCAATCGACCAAGATTATATGTTCAGATTTGGAGTTGGCGGAACGGTTTACGGAGTAGAAAAATGGAATAATTCAGTAGATTCCTCTGAGAGCGGGGAAAAGTTGATTTATAGTCAATACGACGAAGAAACAATCGGAGGTATGTCCGCTAAAGTCGAATTTATGGCGACATACGTAACGACGCCTTACGGTATGACAGTGCAGTATTTTGACGAGCGACTTTTTGGGAATATTTGGTTGCAAATACCGATAGTCGAGAATACATTGGCTTTGCGCTTAGACGCTAAAGCTTTCGCTCCTTTGTTCGAGGACGAAGAACACGGCTGGGAAACTGGCGGATATTTTATACCGATGGCTAGATTCATTGTTAATTTTTAAATTTGTAAAGAAGGAATATTGAAAATATAGGCGAATAGAATTATGAAAAAATTATTTACAGCGTTGATATTAGGTTTGATAGCGTTTTCGGCTTTTAACTTGAACGCCCAGAGCGTGAGTAGAAAAGCTATGCTTGATTCGTTAACTACTATTGATTCGGAAATAAGAAAATATTTCCCAAGATGGAAGATATGCGAAGCGGATTTGCAGATTCAAATATACCGCACATTTAAGTTGTTAGGATACGACGAGAGCAAATTGGATATGACGAACGTCGAAGTTTTGGCTATGCCGAAGAATTATTGGGACGAGCCATACAACTTATTGGCTATAAGTTGCGGAGAAGCGACAATGAACGCCAACGAAATTGAGGAGAATTTAGGTATATTAGTCGATTATATATCCGGCGAAGAAGGTTACGCGAGCGGTTACCCTACCGGCGAAAGGGATTATTGCTACGAGGATATACCGACTAACATACCGGTAACCGAGAACCAAGCGTCGGCTATTATCAACTATCTAGAACCGACAAACGTAACTCATTCGTTTACGCTTTCTTTATTTGACCAATCGTTAAAAATAGGCGACAGCGATTTTTGGCTGAAGTCGCAATTCGGAAACGACGCTATAGGCTATCCTTTCTGGACTTCCGGCGATTCAAAAGTCGTTTTGAAGAGACCTTTATACGTTAATCGGGACGAGAGAACGTCCGAGCTGTTCCCGTATTTATTAAGCGCTTATTTAGGCGGAGGTTATAGAATAACTACCGGTTTGGAAAACAGAAGCGGATTTTTTGACTTTTTGCCGACGAGAAAGTTAAACGGCGCTCCGAACGGCAAATTGATTGCCGGCTTAGATTTTAAAGCTCCATTTCATCCGTTTGTCGGCGTTCATTTCAATTTGGAGACGCCTATAAACAGCGAAAACCATATGGCTATTGATAAGGACGCTTTCGGGACGTACGATCCGAACAACGTCCAATTTAATAGAACAAGCCAGCATCACGAATTCGGCGATTCAATTAGAAGCGTCGCTCCAATTTTCAGCAGTTCGGGGCAAGTCACTTTGTTTTATAATTGGTGGTTGAACGAAGATAGACCTGAAAATTATTTCAGAGTTGATTTAGGCATTAGCTATTCTGAAGTTCAAGAATACGCTATGTATTCTATAGGTTTAGAAGACGAGCAAGAAAGAGACGCCGGCGATTATTTGACAACTAGCGACGTCAACGGTTTAAGAAACTATAAGCCAAGCGAATTTGGAGACTGGTTGTATTTGAAAGCGGAATATAGGAATCAATCGGCTTATCCTTTTGGAGTAAGTTTGCAGTATTCGAATCAGATATTTTTGGGAAGAGTGTATTTGCCGTTGATTAGCCCTTGGCTATATATAGAGGGCAAATATTCGACTCCTTTAAGGACTCCGCGTCCTTACGAAATTGAAAATTTCTTTATGATTTCGCCGGTGTTGAGAATTACTATTTAAACCGCGATAGATTGAAATTAAAATATTGCGATAGAAATAATACCCTCAAGCAAAGATTAAAAACTTTGTTGGGGGTATTTTCAATTACGGTTAATTTTTGTTGTTACCGTAATAAACGGGGGGAAGTTTTAGGATGAAAAAAGCGATAATATTTTTAACATTTTTATTATTAACGGTTTGCGTCGTTTACTCTCAGAAGATAAGTTCGGAAGAATCAACGAAAAGAACAGAAGAACTGCTTGAGGACGCCGCCGTTAAATCCAGCGATAAGGGGATAGATATTATTATTCGAAACGTCGATATCTCCGAATATCCGCTTATAAAAATAATAGTTGAAGCTTACAATCGATTCGGTTTTCCTTTGGACACTATGTATTCCGAAGATTTAACCGTCGTCGAGAACGGCGTCGAGAAAAAGGTATTATCCGTGGAGAAAATATCCGTACACGAACGAGTGCCGGTAGATTTTTTGTTTCTAATTGATAAAACCGGCTCGATGCAGAAATATATAAACGCCGTAAGGAGAAATATTTCCAGCTTTACTACTTCTTTGGTGCGCAGGGGAATAGATTATAATTTGGGATTAGTTTTGTTTTCGGACGTAATAGAATCAAAATACAGTTTGTCGGACAACGTATTGAACTTTTTATCTTGGCTAAACAACGTTCAGGCGCACGGCGGAATGGACGAAAAGGAGAATGCTTTAGAAGCTCTGGAAACAGCTTGCAAATACGATTTTAGACCGGCGGCTAACAAGGTGGTAGTGTTGATTACGGACGCTCCGTATCATCAATACGGCGAAGAGGGGGAAGGAGTTACGGACCAAACGACCGGTTCGATTATAAAAAGCTTAAAAGAGAAGAACATAAGGGTTTTCGCTATATCTCCGCCAAGACTGAAAGAATATTCAAAAATCGCAAAGAAAACAAGAGGGAACGTATTTGATATTGATTATCCCTTTTCTACTATTTTAGATAATTTTTCCAATCAGCTAACGAGCGTTTACGCTATTAAATATAGAACCGACCAAGAAGAGATTCCGGATTCGATAAATATTTCTCTTTTGAACGAGGAAAACAAGCAGCTCGTAAGAAGGACTATTCCTATAGTTGAACTGGGCAGGAAATTAATAATTGAGAATTTACTTTACGAGACGGCTAGTTACAATTTGCCGGACAGCGTAGCGGAATTGCAAGTTTTGACCAAATTTATGAAGAATCGTCCGAATGTGGTAATATTAGTCGAAGGGCATACCGACAGTAGAGGAAGCTACGCTCTCAACGACAGACTCTCCGAAAAGAGAGCTATGAGCGTTAAGCGTTATTTAGTTAAAAAAGGAATAGACGCTAGCAGAATTAGGATAAAAGGTTACGGGGAAAGGAAACCGATAGCGACCAACTCGACTGAGTGGGGGAGACAGCTTAACAGAAGAACGGAAATCGTGATAGTCGCTAAGTAGCGATTAGATTTTTAATTCGCTTCATTGTAAACAACGATTCCAGTTTTATACCTATTCCGTCAAATTTTTCTTTGCCGCCGCCTTCCCTGTCGATTATACAAACGGCGTTTTCTACAATTGCTCCTCTTTCGCGTAAGTCTTCCGAGCTAAGAACAACTTGGCCGCCGCTTGTTATAACGTCTTCCACTATCAATAGTTTTTTGTTTTTGATATCCGCTCCTTCGGCTAATCGTTTGGTGCCGTATTCTTTGGCTTTTTTTCTGACGAAGCAAACGGGTTTGCCGGTTAAAGAAGATATGACGGTAGCCAACGGTATGCCGCCCATTTCCAAGCCGGCGATTACGTCGAAATCGTCCGGCAGTATGTCGAGCGTATGTTTACATATTTCTTTTAACAGCTCCGGTTCCGCTTCGAATCGGTATTTGTCGAAATATTCGTCGCTTATTTTTCCCGACCGCAATTCAAATTTGCCGGTCAAATGCGCTTTGTTGTATATTGCCTTAGCTAGTTCTTGTTCAGTCATTTTTCTCCGTTGGTTATTATAACGATTCCATATTGGCTATTATATACATAATCGCCGCGATAGACGCTATGCATTTATTTAAGTCTTTAGGGTCGATTTTATCCGGCGTGTCCATTGGGGAGTGATGATACCAGAAGTATTTGCCTTCGTCTTTTGTGTTTAAGTGCATAAGCGGGATGTTTTTCTTCTCAGCAAGTTTGGAAGCGTCCACTCCCCAAGCGCCTTTTTTGACGGTTATTTCGTCGATTATTTGCAATACTGGTTCGATAGCTTTGATTTTTTTGTATAGTGAGTCCGGTCCTTTAAAGCCGAATTTTTCCGGGGGGAAGGCTCCGGCGTCGAATTCGAACATAAGGACGGTGTTTTCGTCGAAATGCTCTTCGGCGTAGGCTTCGCCGCCTCTGACGCCGTTTTCTTCGTTCACCCACATAACGGCTCTTATAGTTCTTTTTGGTTGTAATCCGGCGTCTTTTAATATTTTGAGGGCTTTCCAAGTCGCGAAGCATCCCGAGGCGTCGTCGTGCGCTCCGGTTCCTACGTCCCAGCAGTCGCTGTGTCCGCCGATTACTATTATCTCGTCCGGTTTTTCGGCGCCGACAAGCTCGCCCATTACGTTATATGAAATTGTGTCCGGAAGATTATGGGCTTCCATATATAGTTTGACTTTCGGTTTCTGTCCTCTATCGTAAAGCCGTTGTAGCATATCGGCGTCTTCGGCGGAGATAGCGGCGTGCGGTATTTGTGGGATTGTGTCTGGATAAATCATCATACTGCCGGTGTGCGGCGACCTCAAACCGACCGGGCTAACCGACCGGCAGAGACTAGCGACCGCTCCGTATTTGGCGGCTTCAATCGCTCCCTTCCAGCGATATTGAACGGCTTGACCGTAATGTTCGAACGGTTCGTTGAATAAGACGATTTTTCCTTTTGCTTTTTCGGAAACTTTTTCTAATTCTTTGAAATTCTTAACCACAATAACCGCCGCCGTTGTTCCTTCCGAGGTCGTTCCGACGCTTCTGCCGACGCCGAGCATATAGAGATTTTCTTCTCGCGGCTCTATAAGTTTACAGTATTCTTTTCCTCTTACCCATCTCGGAATTTTCACTTCTTCTTTCTTTACGTTCTCTAAGCCGTCTTCTTTCATTTTTTCGAACATATAGTCGAGCGATTTTTCAAGACCGACCGAGCCGCAGAAGCGGTGTCCGTAAGTGTCGCACATATAAGCGAGCTGTTCCCAAGCGGAACTGTCCTTCAAAGATTCGGCGTATATTTTAGTTACTAAATCGGAATACTCTTTCATATAGTCGGTTTTGTCTTGAGCGAGCAAACCGCCGCAGATTAACCAAAATATCATCGATAGCGCTAAGCGTCTCAATTTATACTCCTATATATTTGATTTCATTAAGCGAAAATAATAAAATTTGTCGAGAAACTAAGGCGCCGCTAGGAATCATATTATTATACTTAGTTGTATATTTGTTTTTTATTGGGCTTGTATTTATTTTAATAATTGTCTATTTTGAATAGAAACAATACTAATTTATTAATTGAAAAATTTGAACTGTCTATGGGACTTGTGATAGAAGATTTCCAAACATATCTTGAAAATTTTGCGTTAAATGATAACGATACTTTGTTTGGCGATAATGGAAATAGTTCTGACGGAGAATATTTCGAAATAGACGGACGGAAATATCCTAAATATATAAATGAGTTTTGGACTTCAAAACAGAGACAGGCTAACTCATTACACGAGGTTTCTTATAGAGCTTGTTTTAAGCCGCAGCTGCCGAGATTTTTTATCAATGCGCTGACGAGTAAAGGCGATACGGTTTACGACCCATTTGCGGGGAGAGGCACAACGGCTATTGAAGCGGCTTTGTTGGATAGAATTCCAGTCGCTAACGATATCAATCCTTTGAGCGTTGTATTTACCGAACCGAGATTAGCCCCGCCAAGATTGACGGACATAAAGGATAGACTTAACGAAATTCAGTTCGATTATACTTTGGAAGCCGAAATCGATTTATCAATGTTCTATCACACTAAAACGGAAGCTGAAATTGTTAGTTTGAAAAAATATCTTGACGTTAGGAAAGAAAGAGGCGGAGAAGACGAAATTGATAAATGGATTAGGATGGTCGCGACTAATAGATTGACCGGGCATTCAAAAAATTTCTTTTCGGTTTATACTTTACCTCCTAATCAAGCGACAACTCAAGAAAGACAAAAAAAGATAAATGAGAAAAGAAATCAAAAGCCCGAATACAAAAACGTAAAAAAGATTATTTTTAGCAAGTCGGCGAGCTTGTTAAAAGATATTACTTTAAAGTTAGGGGATAGGCTTCACGCCCTTAAAAATCGAGCCGTTTTGTTGAATAAAGATTCCCGCGATACAAGTGAAATTGAACGCGGTTCAATTGATTTGATTGTAACTTCGCCGCCTTTTTTGGACGTAGTTCAATACGTAGGCGATAATTGGTTGAGATGCTGGTTTAACGGTATTGATTCGGAAGATATTAACTCGAAAATCACCGTTTCTAAGAAAGTTGCGGCTTGGAGCGACGTCATGAACGGGACTTTTAAGGAATTTAGCAGAATCGTTAAGAAGAACGCTTTTGTCGCTTTTGAAGTGGGAGAGGTTAGGAAGGGAAAAGTTCTACTCGACGAAATTGTCGTTCCGATAGGGCTTGCTAACGGTTTCGATTGTGAGTGTATTATTATCAACCGACAAAATTTTACAAAGACCTCTAATATTTGGGGCGTCAACAATAATCAAAAAGGCACAAATACAAATAGAATAGTACTTTTCAGGAAGATTTAGAATGGCAAATGAAAAATATGTAAAGAATCTTGAACGGATAATAAAGCAGATGATTAAGCCTTTAAAAGGACTACCGTTTAAGCTAGTGGTAGAAGGCTTATACGGTTGTAAAGTAATTCCTTTTGGGGAAGGGCAAGAAAAGGACGAAAGGCTTTTGAATGATTTAAAAAAAGTAGCTATAAAATCCGGTAAGGAAGTAAATAAAAAGGGTATATATAGAAAGAGACCTAACGAAGTCGGCAACGATATAGAGAAATTTGTTAAGGACGCTTTAAATCAAAAAGGACTGGAAGCGTCAATTCCCGAAACTATTTCAGGTAAAAAGAAGTCGCTAGGCTATCCCGATATAATTTTTGTCGATAAAGACGGCCGTCCTAATTATTTGGAATGTAAGACGTTTAATATTGAAAACAAATTCACGACTCAGAGGTCGTTTTATCTCTCGCCTTCGGAGGAATCAAAAGTTATTAAGGACGCGCGCCATTTAGCGATTGCATTTGAAATTATTTACGATGGAAGCGAGGGCGAGAGCAATATATATAGATGCAAAAGTTGGGATATAATTGATTTAACCGAACTCGAGGTTGACGTTAAAAGAGAGTTCAACGCCGACAACAAAAGACTCTACTCGAAAAATTTAATTTTAGCGGGCGGCTCGCTTTAATTTACTTCGCTATTATTACAAACATCGTTCTTCTGTTTTTCGCTCTGCCTTCTTCGGTGTCGTTAGGCGCAACGGGTTTTGATTCGCCGAAGCCTCGATAGCGCAAGCGACGTTGGCTCACTCCTCGTTCGATAAGAGCGTCCATTACCGCTTTGGCGCGTCTTTCGGATAGGTCTTGATTGTACTCAATGGTTCCAACGTTGTCTGTGTGGCCTTGTATTTCTAATTTTAGCTTTGGCAGAGTTAGCATCTTGTCGGCTACTTCGTCTATTATTGAATATGATTCTTCTTTAATAGTAGCCTTGTCGAAATCGAAATAGATTGGACGTTCGAATGTTTTACCTAAGCCGTCCCAATCGAATAGATTGGACGTATCGTACCAAGTATCGGCTATTAGGCTGTCTTTTCTTCCGGGGACTTTAACGAATGTTTCGGCGTAATGCCATCCCCAGTATTCCGGCGGTTTGTAAGTGATTTTGTAAAAGTAGCGCAGGCTCATATAAATATCGCGGAATACATTGATTAAGTCTTCTTTTGTATATACTTTATAGAATTTGCCGCCGGTGTATTCAGCCATATATCTGAGATTTTTATCTTTTGAGAAGCCGAAGGCGACGGCGAAAATAAAGATTTTGTTTTCTTTGGCGCGTTTTATCAAGTCCCCGATTTTCGTTTTAGAGTAGTTGTCGTCGCCGTCGGTGAATAATACGAGTACTCTCGGCGTAGCGGTGTCTGTTTCCTCGAAGACTTTCATAGCTTCCCAAACGGCGTCTCTTGGAGCGGAGAAAAGGCCAACTCCTTCTTTTCTGTTTGCTCGATAGAGATTTAGTATTTTATCCTTTTCATTGGTTAGCGGGACTTTAGGATAGTAATCTTTGTTGAAGGAGCTAATAGCTATTTGGTCGTATTTCATTTTTAAGTCGATGAAGATTTCCGTTCCTTCGAATAAGGTGTTCAGAACGTCGGTCATCGAGCCGCTGTAATCGATTGTCAGCGATATATTATAGGGTATTGAATCGTTCGCGCCGTATTCTCTGACGTGAAATGTGTCGATTTCAAAGGGGCCTTTGACGATTTTCTTGCCTAGCGTTTCTTGTTGTTTTTTCCAGTAGTCGGCGGTAGAGTCTTTTAGATACGGCTCCGCCATATTCGTAACGAAGTTGCCGAGCGAGTCGTAAACGCGGCAGTATAGTATAATGGAATCGGGGTATTTGCTTATGTCGTGGCGGAAAATGTCTGTTATGAGCTTGTTTACGTCCACCGAGTCGATTGGCTTTGTTGAAGTGATGAAGATTTGTTTTTCCGAGCTGTCCATATCGACTTCTTCGAGTTCTTTCATTAGCTCGAATCCCTTTTTGCGTTCCGTCGTTTTGCAAGCGAAAAGGAGCGAGATGATTCCGATAGCTAAAATGCAAATAACAATATTTTTAAGTTTAAGCGATTCCATATTTCTTCAATTAATAAACGTTACAAACCATAGCCGCGTCGTTTGCAAACTTATGCAAATTAACGACAAAAATAATATTATGAAAGCAAAACTAGTAAATAATATCTATGGTCTGGTTCCCAATCTTGTGTTAATGTTAACGCCGTGTTTCTTAATTTGAAGTATAAAATCGTGTAATATTGTAACGCTTGAGTCGAGTTTTTCGGCGAAACGTTTGTCGTTTAAAAGTTTCGCTATAGCGCCTTCGCCGGAGTCTGTTTTTTCCGCTATTGAATTAAGATTTGCAAGGAGCGTTTCGACTTCGCCGAGCGAAACTTCCGCGGTTTTTAAAGTAGAAGACGCCCGGTCTAACGTTCGGTCAAGTTTTTTGCTGATTGAATCCGCTCTGGGTTCGTATTTGTCATACGAGAATTTCAATTTTTCGGAAACGTAACGCAAGTTGTTAATCGAGGCGCGCAAGTCGTTTAGATTATTAGCGGTAAAATTGTCGATTCTTTGCGAAGTTTTCGCTAGATTTTCGATAGATTTTTCAAGGCGCGCGTAAGATTTTTCGTCGCCGATTAGTTTGTTCATAGCCGCCGCCAAGGTGTCTAATCTTCTGATTAAGGTTTGCGCTCCGCCGCCCATCTCGCCGAGCATAGCGACCATATCGCTAAGGTCGGGCATAGTTTTGCCGGGAATTACTTGGTCGGGAGCGAGGGATTCTTCGGAAGTTCCCGGGAATAGTTCGATTTTTCTGCCGCCCGTTATTTCCTGCATTCCGAGTTCCGCGCGAGCGTCTTGTTTTAAGTCGTCGATATTGTCGATTTCCGCTTTGATTAGAACGGCTCCGTCGTCCGATTCAACGGAAACGACTTTACCTCTTTTGACGCCGTTTACTAATACCGGTTCGGATTTTTCTATGCCTCCCGAATTAGGAAATCTCATTTTGACGGCGGCGTTGTCGTCGGAGAGTTCAATTTGATTTCCGAGCGACAAACCGACGATGAAAAGTACGACGGCGATAATAGTAACTATGCCGACTTTTATTTCCGTTTGTTTGTTATCTTTCATAATATTTTAAATGACATTTTAACTTTAGTTCAAATATAATATTTTTAAACAAAAAAAAGCCCGTTAGGGCTTTTAAAAAAGGTATGGTTTTGTAAGTTTTAGAAAAGAAAAGTATCTACGTTTTTGTTTTCTTCGTCATTGTCTTGGGATTTGTCGGAATCGGATTGCGATTCAGATTCGGATGTTTCGTCCGGTTTAGATTCTTTTTCCGTTTCAGTCTTATCGTTACTTTCTTTCCATTGTTCTTTGTCGGAATCTCTGTAATTTTTGTAATCGTCTTTTTCGTTGGACGCTTCTTGGTTTTGGGATTCTCTTTCTTGTTCTTTGTCGTCTTTTTCTTTTCTCTTTTTGCGTTTTTCAAGTAGAAGCATTGTGTTGGCGAGAATTTCTACGACGTGTTTTCTTTTTCCGCCGCTATCTTCGAATGAACGGGATTGCAACTTGCCTTCTATAAAAATTCTCGAACCTTTGGTTACTATTTTAGTGATTACTTCGGCTAATCCTCTCCAAGCGACTATAGTGTGCCAATCGGTGCGTTCTCTGATATTCCCGCTTCTGTCTTTCCAAGTTTCGGAGGTGGCGACTCTGAATGAAGTAACCGGCACTCCGCCGGGGGTGTGTTTTAATACCGGCTCATTTCCTACGTTCCCTATTAGCATTACCTTGTTAAATGTTCTCGACATACTGACCTCGCGTCTATTTATACTTTTCCCGAAAATTCATATTCCCATAATAATATACGAAATTTAAGCGTTCTTTGGAAATTTCTATTAAATTATTTCGCGATATAGCAATAGGAGAAATCGGAAAGGATTTTTCCGTATTAGTTGAGACGGGGTTGGGGTTTATAGATTCCTTCTTACTTCCGTACCGGTATTTCCGTTGATAATTTTTTGGCAACTTCCCTCAACACCTCGGCGTTGTCATAAAATCCGCTTTTAATTTTTTCTTGTATTTCTTTCGAGTCTAAAAGCTTAGCTAGCTTAGCTTCGTCGGATATTTCGATTCTATCGCTTTTTTGAGAAGGTTCGCTCCTAGCTTTAGCTTCGCGACTTGATTTTTTGGCGTATTTGTCGCCCGTCATTCTTGATGAGTCGGCGTTATTTATTGAGTCAATATTCATACTATTCGTTCTTTGTATATATTAAAACATTTTTTTTCTTTTCGAAGTCTAGCAAATTATTCTTAATCTTTTTAAACTTATCATTTATATAATCTAAATTATTTTTGTCAATTTCCAAAATTCTTTTAATCTTTTTTTCAAATTCTTTATCATATTCGAGGCTTTTGTTTTGCGATTCTAGTTTTTTAAGATGTTCGGCGACTTTTCCGAACTCCTCCTTTCTCTGTAAATAAATGAGATTCAATTGTTTAACGTCTTCAGCCTCTAACTCGTCTTTATTTGCGATAAACGAACTAATCTCTTCTGCCTTTCTTTCTAGAAACGCAAGAGAAAGCTCGATATTTGATTTTGGTTTAAAACTTTGCATTAGTTACGGCGCCCTTGTCTATTGCGTTAGCGACTATTCTTGCTATTTTCAACGAAATCGCCGGAGGATATTGTTGAATAACCTCTTTTGTTTCAGCGTTAATCATTCTCATAATCATCTTTTTCGTTTCTTTGTCCATAGAGAATTCAACGATTACGTTATTCTCGTCAAGCAAATTCTGAGCCATTTCGCTTAGGTCCGAAAAGTCGCTAAGTTTTTGTTTTTCTTCCGAAACTGCTGTTTTAGTCGTTTCTATTATCTTATTTTTTTCGTTTTCCGTTAAGCCATTCTTTAATTCTTCTTTAATATCGTTTTTAAGTTCCGGAAAATTTTGTATGATTATTGGGGGCAGTCCCTGTAATTCAGTTATCATAACAACCTCCTTTGGGTTGTAATTGTTATGAATAATAAGCTTCTAAATAATTGCCGTAAGAACTCGAGCTTGAGCTAGCGGCTGTTGGCATAGCCGAAAGCAAGCTATATTGGTTTTGAGCTTCTAAATACACCTGAAGCATACTTTCGTATTCTTTTCTTAAAGTTTCCGCTTCGCTGTTAATTCTTCCTTCTATTTCTTCTCTTCTTTTTTCAGCTCTATCTATTTGGTCGCTCAAAGAGAGCGAGCGTTCTTTAATTATACCGCCCGAACCTCCTAATTGTCCGATAGCGTTGGATACTTTAGCGACAAAACTATCTCCGCTTGTAAAAAGATTCGCTACGCTTAGCGGGTCTTCTTCTAATAGATTCTCTAATTTTTCGGAATCGGAAATAGTTAAGGTTCCGTCGTCGTTGATGTCTATCCCTATTTCAGTAAGGTATTTGGGAGCGTCGTTGTTTGTTTGGGACGTTACGGCGTCGGAAACGGCGCTTCTTAGGTTTAAAAATAAATTATTAACAGCCGCGTCGCCGCGGGTTAGGTCTTTGTTTTTGTTAAGATAGCTAAGAGTCGAGTTGAATTTTGACAGTAAAGGTTTGATTGTGTCTTCGACTCCTTTAACGTCGATGGATGTTTCAATCGTTACGGGACGCGCGTCTTCTTCTTGGGCTTGTTTTAAATTGAGAGTAATGCCAGAAATAACGTCTTCGATTTCGTTTGAACTGCGAGTAACTTCTATGCCGTTAATTTCGATTTTTGAATTCAATTCCGACGCGTTTTCCGTTTTGTATCCGGCTTCGGCGTTGGATGCAATTGTTCTATTTTGACCGTTTTTAGAAACGCTTTTGTCAAATCCAATGGCGTCGAAAATGCCTTTTCCAGTTTCCGAAAAGTTGATAGCGTTTGCCGAGCCGGATTCCTGCGACATAAGCGATAGTCTAGCGGTAGAGTCGGTATCTTGTATAACGGAAGCGGCGATATCTAAATCGTCGATTGTGTTAATTGCTTCGGCGATTTTTTGCAAAGCTTCTAAACCGTTCTCTTCTCCGGTTAAAGAGAGGTTGATTTCTTGAGCTTCGTTTTCGCCTTGTTTCAAAAAGAAAGTAAAGTCTCCCGATTTATTGCCTTTTATTCTTTCCGAGAAATTGTTTTCGATATTTATTCTATCGCTGGTTAGAGTATCGTAATTGGCTAGCCTGATTGTTTTAACGGAAAAAACGCCTAGTTGAGCGTCGGATGCGGCGCTTGCTGTAACTATCGATTCGTCGGAGCTGGTCGCGTTTCTAGTTTTAAACTTCTTTTCCGCGTTAACGATATTGAATGGGTCGATAGCGGAATTGAGTTGGTTTATTTCGCCGTTAAGGTTAAGTAAGAAATCTTTCCTTTTTTCAAGAGAATTCTTTTTTTCGACAACAGCGTCGATTCTAGACTGTTCCGACTGCTTGTACGATTGCACTATCTGGTCGGTCTGGCTTTGATAACCTCCCGACATTGACGATATGTTAAGTGGATTATCCATAGCTTATTCAATATCGAACGCTTTAGACCAAGTGTTTCTTAGTTCTTTAATAATATGAAGCGCCTCGTCGTATTTCTTTTGGAAAATACAACGCTGGCAGTATTCGTAGAGTCTATAAAGCCTCGTGGCTGTGTCTTCGTATTCGAAGTTAAGAGCGCCCATAAGTTCGACTAAGACTCTGCTCATTTTTTGAATGTCTTGGCGTTTGCAGCTTACGATAAATAAATCGTACATTTTGAGAATGATTTTTTCTTTGCTCCAAGAGTAAACCTCTTGCTCGAGATAAGCCGGCAGTTTTCCTTCTCCCGAACCGTAAGCTTGTTTCGCCGCTATCTGTCTAGCTTTGTCAGCCATATCTAACCTTGTTTTCGTTAATATAATTCAAAGAAAGGCGAACATATTTATCCGCCTTTCTTTTATCACTGTCGTAATTATAACCGCCTTATTTTAACGCTAGCTAATTATTGAAATAGCTGTAAATATGATTGCGGATTTTGATTAGCTTGCGCTAAAGAAATCAAAGACGCTTGTTGCAAGAACTGAGACTTAATTAAGCTCAATTGTTCTTGTGCGACGTCGGCGTCTTCGATTCTCGAAATGGCGGCGTTGTAATTAGTTGTTTGCGTTTTAAGCAATTCTTCCTGCGAATTCAGCCTGTTTTGAATGCCGCCTAAATACGAAGCCACTTTGTTTACGTTGTTCAACGCGCTGGCTAAACTGGTAATAGTCGTGCTGATTTGGTCGTCGGCAAAGACGCCTAAATCTTCGCCGCTAACTTCGCTAAGGCATTCTAAATTCAATCCTTCTACTCCGGCGAATGTGCTTGTATTGCCTCCGGGAGCCGTTGCCGCGGCAGTCGCGTTCAAGTTAAAGTTGTTGTTCTGTACGTTGAAATCCTCGTTGCTCGTAGTCAAATCAATAGATAGTTTAAGCAATGAATTATCAGCGTAGTAACCTACCGTCCAGTCGCCTGAAAAGCTTCCCCATAGCAATTGTTGACCGCCGAAGACCGTAGAGTCAACGTTAAATTGGATTTGTTGGGCTAATCTGTAAGCCCCTTTTGCTAAAGCGACTTTTTCGTCCGTGCCTAAAGAACCTGAAGAAGCCGTCGCGGCGGAGTCTTTAATTTGCGTTAGCAAATCGTTAATATTAGCAAGCGAATCTTGACTTATAGCCGTTACGTTTAAGGCTTCGCCCGCGGCGCTTAGAGCCGATTTCAAAGCTCCGTTGCGGGCTTGTAAAGCGTTCGACGTTATGTAACCCGCTACGTCGTCGGCGGCAGTGTTGATTCTTTTGCCAGTGGATAATCGAAGCTGGCTAAGCGCTATTTTGTTGCCGCTTTGCATTAGCGCGTTATAAGCGTTTTCAGCAGGGGTATTCGTCCGAATTCTCGACCCACCCGAAATAGCTGTTGGCATAATAAACCTCCGTGTAATATATTACTGATTTTTCGGGCGTCCTGCCTGTTTTACTTTTATTCCTACTATCGAATTTTATCGGCATTCGCAGGAAAATCTTTAGAAAAAAATATAAATAATATATTTATTTAATCGGGACGGGTTGAAAATTCTTATGCTATTATCAAAGAACGAGTCTTTAATATTCGGACATATCATTAAAAATTATGCCAGAAAGTTTAGCTCTGGAGCCGCGTGGACAGCGGGCTATGACGTATTCGGTGGCGGGCAAATTCGTTCGTCCGTAGAATACCGTGTCGCAATCGACAGTTACGTTTATCAAGTCGCCATAGTTTTCTAATTTTATTCTGGAAGGTTCGCCAATCAGAGCTTTTATTGAATCGACCGCTGTAATCAAACTATCGTTTTGCATTAGGCGGCAACCGTTTTTTGAAAAGTAAAACTTAATAGACCGTCGAGTTTCAAATTTATCTGAAACGGTTCTAAAAGCGAGCATAAGTTCTTCGCCGTATATGATTTCCGCTGTTATATCGGTTTGCAATTGAGTGATTCCGAATTGATATGCACTCAAATCCGCTCCCCCGCCTTCGTAAAGTTTGATAGCGTTGTCGGCTATAAGTTCAACGCTGTCAAGTTCTCCGATGATTAAACCGCTTATAAGATATAAATTGGGATTCGAGGAATTCAATTGAAATCTATCCGGATGGCAAGAGGCGATTATTATTATTATGGTTGATAGTATTATCGTTATAGCTGTTTTCATTTTGTCTCTCATTTGTTATATCTCAATTCTTTTGGGAAGAAAATTCTATCGGCGAATCCAAAACTTAAACCTACGTAAAATCTTGAAAATTCTGTAGGGTCGCCGAATTCTCGCTTAAAATCGCCGCCGACCGACAAGCCGTTCGAACCGCTAGCGTATCCTATAATGAAGCTCACGTTTAAATTGTCTGAAAAGTCGAAGTTGACTCTGTTCCCAATATTAACGAAGCTTGAAGGATAGTAGTTATATTCAATGAAAGGTTCCGTAGATAGTTCGTCAAGCAAAATAGGTTGCCAGTAACCGATTCGGATAGGCAAAACGCTTAAGCCCCAATCGTTTTGACCTAGCAACATAAGGTTAAAAAGAGAGGTCCCGGCGTAGAATTGATTGTTCAAAACGGGGATTGCTACCGAGGCGTTACACAGCTTTAGGGTCATTCCGGAGATAATTAAGTCCGTGTCGTCAGGGTCGGTTGCAAAAGCCGAAAGTTCGGCTCCTGTATTTATAAATCCCAGTTGTAGCAATCCGACGTTCCAAGACGAGTGCTTATGGTATTTCCATTCTTCTTGCGTTTCGGGAACTAAATTGTGAAAGTCCAATACGGAAACGCCAAAACCGAAATAAGGGAAAGCTACGCTGACTGCTTTGTCTTTGTCGCTCGCGTCGATTTGGGGAGTTCCTTTTTGATTTTGCCCGAAAGCGAATCCGGCGTAAGTTCTTAGATTTAAACCGCCTATAGAGCCAACATCCAAGGAAGCCGATAGATTAATGTATTGGGAAGGGTAAAAACCTATTCCCGCCGAAGGCGTAAAAGCTATATATGGTATCTCCTTACGGAGATAATATCGCTTTTTTAAAGTCGGAGCTATAAATCCAATCAAAGTGTTTTCGTATTTACCGCCCGGAGCTAAAACTTCCAGCAGCGAGCCGCCGTAAGTCCAATTTTTTGCGTCGTGGAACCACCTCAATCTTTTTTCAACTATTCCAAATCTGTAAATAGCTCCGGAAAAAACGGGGTCTTCGCTGGGGTCGCCGTATAGTTGATAATCGGAATATACGCCGAATATGCCGCGCCCGAGTTTATTGGAACTCGAGCTTCCCAATAAACCGACGCTTTCAAACGCGCCTAGTCTTATAAAATCGGGATACTCTCTTTCAACCGTGCTGTCGTATTGAATCATAAATCTTTCGTTGTTGAAGGTTCTAGACGACGGGAATATCGTTCCGTTGTCTCTGTTTCCCGGAGCGTTGTTTACGAAACGCTCGTATGTGGTGTCGCGGACGGTTATAGTGTAAACGTCTTCTTCGGTTCTCGTAGCTGTGCAGGACATCATCGCGAGAGTCGCTAATACAGAAAGCGCTAAAATCGTTTTTTTCATATTGACTGTTTATTTTATTGATACTTCTAGTTTTACTTCGTTAGATAAATTTGCCGACAGTATATCGCCGGACTTAACCGGTCCTACGCCTTCGGGAGTCCCCGTAAAAACGCAGTCTCCGGGTTCGAGAATAAATATTTTTGATAGATATTCTATCAATTTATCTAATCTTCTCGTCATATCTTTCGTGTTAGTTTTTTGTTTTATTTCGTCGTTAACTTTAAGCGTTAATTCAAAGTCTGGTATTTTATCGCCGTAATTGGTCGCCGGAATAATCTCGGATATTGGCGCCGAGCGGGCGAAGCCTTTGGCTACAGTCCAAGGCAAGCCGTTTTTCTTCGCGTCGTTTTGCAAATCGCGTAAAGTCAAATCTATTCCGACTCCGTAGCCCGCTATGTGTTTAATGGCGTCTGTCCGATTTATGTTTCGGCATTCTTTGCCTATTACGGCTATTAGCTCTACTTCGTGGTGCGGTAGTTTGGAAATATTGGGGATATAAATCTCGCTGCCGTTTTGAGCGTAAGCTGTCGGCGGTTTCATAAAGATAACGGGTTCTTTTGACGGTTTGTCGCCCATTTCGGCGGCGTGTTTGGAGTAGTTTTTCCCGACGCAATACATCGTTCCTACTTCTACTTCCAAGCCGTCTGTGAATTTATATTTTCTTTTGGACTCTTTCATTTTAATTATTCCTTTCCAAGCTTGGGAATTTTACTTTTTCTTTAGATTTTTTTATTGAATCTTCTTTCGCCTTTTTTTCTTTAGCTTCTCGCAGAGATTTTATTATCATCTCGTCGGTAGTAAGAGAGGCGGTAGAGTCGGCGACGGAATACGAGAACTCTCGTTTTTTGAAAGGCAGCGATTCGTCGCTGTAAACTTTTTCCATAAAAATGCCCCAAAGCGGCGCGGCGGCGTAGGAAGCGTAACCGTACTTGCTGGTGAAAGTAACTCTTCTGTCGTCGAATCCTATCCAAACGCCGGCTATCAGTTCCGGAGTGTAACCTATAAACCAAGCGTCGGCGTAGTCGTCGGTCGTGCCTGTTTTGCCGGCGGCGTCGCAGTCTTTGAAATGCTTTCTTACCGCTCTGCCAGTGCCTCTGTCGATAACTCCTTGTAAGCAAAAAGTTATCATTTCAGATGTCTGTCTGCTGAATACGTCCGTGGCGGCTACGGTTTTTCGATTTTCCATTACGACGTTGCCTTGGCGGTCTTCTATTCGGTAAATCGAAAATGGTTTTATGTGTATTCCTTTATTCGCGAAAGTTCCGAAAGCGGAAGTCATCTCCAGCGGAACGACTTCTCCGCCGGCTCCTAAAGCTAACGCCGGAACGGATTTCAATCTTGAGTTTATTCCCATTCTATGAGCCGTCGAAGCTACTCTTCTGGGATTTGTGTATTCGGTTATTACTCTAGCGGTCGCCGTGTTGATTGAGCTAACCAACGCGCGATAAAATGTAACGGTGTCGGCTTCAATGTTTTTCCCCATTCCCTTAGGTCTCCAGACCTCTCCCGTGTATGGGTCGATGTATTCGAAAGGTTCGCGAGAAACTTTGCTTTCCGGGGTGCGCCCCTCCTCGAACGCGCAGGCGTAAACAATAGGTTTAAAGCTGGAACCGGGCTGTCTTTTGATTTGAGAGACGTGATTCAAAGAATATTTGGCGTCGGCGTGTTCTTTCATAAATTTAGGCGAAGCGCCGACCATCGCTAATATCGCTCCGGTTTTTGGGTCTATTGCCACTAACCCGCATTGTATAGTCGTCGCGGCGTTTTTTATCGAATCGATAAAATCCTTGTCTTTTTTTAATTTCTTTTCTAATTGTTTTTTCTTTTTTTTGTCCGTCGATATATAGTCGGCTCTTTTGTGTATTGCTTCGCTTATTAAATCTTTTAATAAGTTCTTTTTGTATCTCCAGTTCCAAGCTCTGTCGAAGGTTTTTTGCAATTTTGAAAGATGTTCTTTGACGGCTTGGTTGGCGTATCTTTGTATCTTGGTGTTTAAGGTAGTGTATATTAATAATCCGTCGCGGTATAAGTCCTTGCCTTGTAATCTTCTGTCGCTTAAATTTTGTCTTATCTTTTCTACAAAATGCGGCGCGGAGAAGAATCTTCGGTAGATTGGCGCGTCTTTTTGAGCGAATTGGAGCGGTTCTTCCGTGGCTTTATCCCATTCGTCGTAAGTTAGATAGTCTTGGTCGCGCATCAGAGTTAGGACGAGATTTCTTCTGCCGATAGCCATTTCGTAGTCGAGCATACCGTTGTATTTAGTGGGATTTTTTAGTATTCCAACTAAGAAAGCGCATTCTGCTGCCGTCAATTCCATCGGAGACTTATTAAAATATATTTCCGAGGCGACTTGAATGCCGTAAGCGCCTCTGCCAAAACAAACTGTGTTGGCGTACATTTCGAGTATTTCGTTTTTTGTGAAGGTTTCTTCTAGCTTTATCGCCAGCGCCGCCTCTTGTATTTTCCTTCCCACCGTAACTTTTCTTGTGAGAAATAAACTGCGAGCTAACTGCATAGTAATGGTTGAAGCGCCTTCTTTTATTCCTCCGGCTAATACGTTTTTTATCGCGGCTTTGAACACTCTGGCGGTATGGATTCCCCAGTGGTCGTAGAATTGTCTATCTTCGGTGGCTATTAGAGCGTTAATAAAGTCCTGCGGTATGCTGTCGATTGGAACGTAAATTCTTTTTTCCACCGAGAACATATCTAAAAGTTCTCCGTTGGAGCTTATTACTTGGGTGGCGAATTCTTGTCTCGGGTTTTCCAGCTGTTCTATTGAAGGCAAACCGTAAGCCGTTACCGAACGTATATATAAAGCGGCGGCGGCTACTATTATAATTGTCAAAACAAATAATATTATTAACAGTTTTTTAGGAGTCATAGGTCGTTATTTCCATATTTTTTTTATTTCAACTCTTCTCAAACGTTCCCTATACAGTCTCAAGCTTTCGTCTTCGCGTCTTGGCAGAGGGCTGGTTTCGCCTTCGGAGCGCCCTTCCAATAAAGACTCCGGAGCGCCTTGTTTTATTAATTCGTCGATTACGAAATCGACTCTTCTTTTGCCGAGTTTTTCGTTATAACTAATAGAACCAACGTCGTCTGTATGTCCGATAATTATCATTTTTTTCAAAGAGTCTTTTGCTAATAAAATGTTTTTAGCCAACAAATCCAACTGGTCTTTCCAAGTGTAAGAAGTAGCCACCCCGTTGCTGTCGAGAGAGTATTTGTATGGATTTTGATATTTGTCCGTGGGAAAGTTTATTCTAAGCGTCATCTTCTTTGGCAAATTAAAGTTAATTGTTTTGTTTTTTACCGTGTCAAAGCTTTCGACGTAAACCGATACGGATTGATAAAATAGTTCTTTTGTTTGAGCGGTTATTTGGTATTCCTGTTCTTTTTCCAATTTAAATGAATACTCGCCTTTCGGTCCCGTTCTAAGTTGGTCGGATAATTTGTTTGCGGGAATTTCTTTAACGGAAATAATAGCTCCTTCAATGGGTTCGCTTGTGCTTTTGGCGGTTACTTTCCCTTCTAACGTGAAAGTGGAGGGGATGTCGAATTTTGGTTTTTCTTCGGGCAATTTAACGTCCGCCTCGGGGAGTTCCGCGTCGGGGAGCTTTTTTCTTTTGGCTATCTTATCTTCTTCGCGTATATATTTGATTCGAACAAATAAATCGAAGCCGCCTTCCATTGTTACTAAACTGGCTTTGTCGTCGTCTTGGTTAGAGCAATAATATAGTAGCGAGTCTGGGTCGTTAGGACTGCTTGGGAAAAGTTCGTCGCTTTTGGTGTTAAGCGGAGGTCGCATATTTTTTGCTATGCTAAAAAACCCTCCGGAATATCTTAGCGAGTTGATGTCTTTTTTCTCGACGGCTTCCCAGAATTTCGGCGAAATTTTGGACTTAAAGATATCGTAACCGCCTACCGATTCGTGTCCGCAGGAGGCGAAGTAAAGTTTGTCGCCTTTAGCGCTGACGAACGGGGTGATTTCGCTGCATAGCGTATTCACCATTTTTCCGCAGTTTATCGGTTCGCTCCAAGCTTCGTCGTCCATTTTAACGGAGAACCATATATCAACGTCGCCTTTTCTGCCTGTTCTGTTGGAAGCGAAGAACAAAACTTTTCCGTCGTTTGAAAGCGAGGGGTGCGATTCCCAGAAAAATTTATCGACGCTAAGCGCTTCCATCTTTTTTAAGTCTTTAACGAAATTGTCCTCAATCTTTCCCATATAAATATTTGATTTGCCAATCATTCCTTCTTCCGGCGATATCGCGAGGGCGATATTGTTCCCTTGTATCGAAGACGAGCCTATATGTCCGTATATAGGTATGCCGACGCCGGAAACGGTGGAGGCTTTGTCGTGTTTTATCATTCTGACAATCATAACGGATTGTTTGTCTCTGTCGTCGAAAGAGAACAGCGCTTTTCTTTTGTCTATGAACGATAGCGACCAGTCGTTTTCCGGGCTGTTTATTCTTTTTACTTTATCGAATTTGTAATAATAGTCAACCAGTTCGTTGATTTCCGACGTGTCGTAAGCTAATCCGTCCCAGCGCGCCGGTTGGCATTTGAAGGTGGGAACGGGACAGTCTAACCTTTTCGGCTCCATCGCCCGACGCATACATCCGGCGAGAGATAGTATAATAATAAGCGGCAGAATTAGCGAGCTATTTTTCATTCAATATTCCAATTATTACTAATTTTTTAAAATTTAAATATAAGAAATTTAGAAGTATTTGTAATAAAAATAAAAAGCCGACGAAGAAGTCGGCTTTCGATTTTTTGAATAATTATTAGGAAGAATTATGCCGCTATTGAATTTAGCCTTGCATTAAATTAAGGAACGCCATAGGATTTTGGTTTGCTTGCGAAAGCGAAGTAAGCGATGCCTGCTGCAAGAATTGCTGCCTGATAAGCTCTAATTGTTCTTTGGCAACGTCAGCGTCTTCAATTCTTGAAATAGCGGCGTTGTAGTTTACTATTTGATTTTTAAGTAAATCTTCTTGCGATTGAAGCCTGTTTGAAATGCCTCCCAAATATGAAGCTACCTTGTTTACGTTGTTAATAGCGGTCGAAATACTTTTAATGGTTGAACTGATTTTATCTGAACCGAAAATTCCCAAATCGTTTGCACTTACATCATTTAGTTTGTTTAAATCTAGATTTGTTACGCCCGCGAATATGTCGCTGGAAAGAATATTCGTGTCGAAATTCCTACTATTAATATTAAAATCTTCATTATCTGTTGACATATCGACAGAAATGGTCAGAAGATTATTTCTTACGTCTGTGGCGACGAAGAAGTCGGCAGTAAAGGCGTTATTTAAAAGTTGATTGCCTCCGAAAACGGTGGAATCGACCACTGTTTGTATTTGCTCTACCATTCTGTAGGCGGCTTTCGCCAAAGCTACTTTTTCGTCGGTTCCCATAGCTCCGGAAGCCGCTGTGGAGGTAGAATCTTTTATTTTAATAAGCAATCCGTTCATATTTTCGAGCGAATCCATTAAAATGTTAACTAAATTCGAAGCGTCGCCGACGGTGTTAACCGACGACTTCAAAGCTTCGTTTCTAGCTTGCAAAGTTCGGGATGTAATGTATCCGGCGACGTCGTCGGCAGCGTTGTTGATTCTTTTGCCGGTCGATAATCTAAGCTGCGACCTTGAAATATAATAGCTTGCTTTTTCCAACGCGTTGTAAGCGTTTTCTGCCGGCGTGTTGGTTCTGATTCTTGCGTTTCCGCCTACTGCAAAAGGCATAGTTTATACTCCTAATGTATTTTTTTTAATAATATTCACACTAACTTCTAATCAATTGCAAGAACGCTTGCGGATTTTGATTCGCCTGCGCCAACGAGGTCAACGAAGCTTGCTGCAAGAATTGCGATTTTACCAATTCAAGTTGTTCTTTAGCCACGTCGGCGTCTTCAATCCTCGAAATAGCGGCGTTATAGTTGACTATTTGATTTTTCAGCAAATCTTCCTGAGAATTTAGTCTATTCACGATGCCGCCAACGTAAGAAGCGACTTTATTAATGTTGTCCAAAGCGTCTGAAATTTGCCTCAATGTTTCTTGAATCCTATTAAATTCGAAAATGCCCAAATCATCGGATGAGACCTCGTTCAATTTTCTTAAGTCAAGTCCGGTTACCCCCGCGAATATATCCGTGTTAAGAGCGCTAACGTCGAAATTTTCGCTTTCTACGTTGAAATCTTTGTTGCCGGGAGTCATATCCACGTTTAACGTTAATAAATTGTGCTGAGCGTTTGTGGCTATAACAAAGTCGGCTGAGAATGTCCCGTCAATTAACTGTCTTCCGCCAAAGACCGTTGAATCGACGACGGTTTGTACTTGCTGCGCCATTCGGTACGCGGCTTTAGCGAGGGCGACCTTTTCGGCGGTGCCCATTGCTCCGGAAGCCGCGGTGGAAGTTGACTCTTTGATTTTTATCATTTGTTGGCTAATATTGTCCAAAGCGTCCATGATAATTTGGGACGTGTTGTTTGCGTCTCCAACGGCTTTAACGGCGGATTTTAACGAACCGTTCCTAGCTTGTAAAGCTCTTGAAGTAATATAGCCGGCAACGTCGTCGGCGGCGTTGTTAATTCTTTTGCCCGTGGATAATCTTAATTGCCTTAACGATATGTCTCTGTTCGAAGATTCTAACGCGTTATAAGCGTTTTCCGCGGGAGTGTTAGTTCTAATCCTTGAATTGCCTCCTATTGCAAACGGCATTGTGTCACCTCCATGTGATTCTTATTCTATTGTTATTTTTAATTTTCAAATATTTATCAACAAATCATTTTTTGCTAAATTTACAACTTACGTGCCAATTTTTTTCTTTTCTTTTTTTTCGCAAAATTTCTATCGCTTTCTCCAAAGTTTATTTCATTTTTTATGCCAACTGCCAAACGAAAGTTCCAATTTTTCTATTTTTTTTAAGAATGCTTTCATTTGCTTGATTTTCATTTTTTTTAAAACTTGGAGTTTGTTTTTTGAGGTAATTTTTGTGGTTAAAAAAAGCTATTGGTTAAAATTGACCGTAATATTATTGATTTTAAAGTAGCGTTTTTTTTGTTTTTATTTAGTTGTTAAATATGAGAAATGTAGATTTGAAGATGTTTTGGATGTAAGCGAGGACGATATTTATTGTTTTTTTGTTCATTTCGAATATGATCCCCCGGCGTTTTTTTGACTTAAAGAATCATAATTTTGGTCGTTCGAAATTTTTTAAAAAAGGAATTTTTTTTCTTCCTATACGGTTTTGTCGGACAAATTTTTATTGAATTGGGAAACGTTTCAATACGGAACGCTTTCCAATAACTTGAATAAAAATGGAGCGAAGGGCGCTAAACAAGAATTGCGCGGAAGTCTGAAAAATGAAATTTCTTTGTTTTTATTTAAGCGGCTACATCGCTTTGAAGCAATTTTCAATGACATCTAGGAGCAGAGACGGGAAGAAACCGAAAAGGAGCGTTCCTACGGTAGTCAGAGCCAAGGCAATATTCGCCGGGCTGGGGGTCGCTTTCATAGTTTCGCCTTCCGGCTCTTTGAAATACATCTGTATCACGAGACCGATATAATAATACATAGATACGATTGAAGCGATAACGGCTACGATTGTCAGCCAAGTGAATCCGGCGTCGATAGCGGCTCTAAAGAGGTAGTATTTGCCGAAAAATCCAGCCATCGGCGGAATGCCGGCGAGCGAGAACATAAATAGAGCCATCATTCCCGCTAAAAACGGGCTTGATTTACTTAGTCCGGCGTAATCTTCGAAGTTTAAATTTTTGTCTAAATCTCTTTCAAATACGGAAACGATAATGAAAGCTCCCATTTGCATAAATACGTAAGCGGCGGCGTAGAAAGCTATTCCATTCCAACCTATAACGGAATTGGCGACTATTCCCATTAATAAATAGCCCGCGTGGGCGATAGAGGAGTAGGCGAGCATTCGCTTAACGCTTTTTTGAGCGAGCGCCGTAATATTTCCTATTATCATAGTGGCGGCTGAAATAGTCGCTATTATTGATTGTATTGTTCTTGGGTCGAAAGAGTCGGACAGATTTATTGTCGAAGGCAGAATCGCTCTGGCGATAATAATAAACGAGACTAAAGCGGCGGCTTTGCCCGCGGCGCTCATAAAGGCGGAAACTACTGTAGGCGAACCGTCGTAAACGTCCGCCGCCCATTGATGAAACGGGAAAGCGGCGGCTTTGAAGCTGAGTCCGATGATTAGGAGGGCAAGCCCGATAGTTAAATAAATCGGTTCAAAAGCGCCTCTGGTAAGAACTTCTGTTATTTCTGTCAAGTTTAGGCTTCCTGTGGAGCCGTATATCATAGCCATACCGTAAACTAGAAAGCCAGTGGCAAAAGCTCCCAGTAAGAAATACTTAAGAGCCGCTTCGACCGGTCTTAGCTTGTTTCTGATAAAGCCCGCCAGTATATAAAAAGGTATGGACATTAGCTCTATTCCAACAAATAATACCAAGAGCGAGTTAGAATGTCCGATTACCATCATTCCCGCGACGGCAAATGTTACTAATGAGTAGAATTCCGTTAAGTTTTTATACTCTCGTTTAATGTATGATTTTGCGGCTATCATTGTCAATATTCCGGCGAACGAAAATAGCGCGTCGAAGAACGCCGTATAGCCGCCGAATAAGATAGTTCCTTTTGTGATTAATTCTTGCGGATTAGCCGGTTTCACTATTCCCGGCGCGAACGTTAAAGTGTATATCGAAGCGAAACAAGTCAGTATCATTCCGATAAGAGCGTAGAAGTAACCGACGTTTTTGTTTTTCTGGAACAAAGCGTCTATTATCGGTAAAGTAATAGCGAAGTACGATATTACTATAATTGAAGAGCCTAATTGTATTTCAGTCAACATAATTTATTCCGCCGACAATTCACAAAATAATCAAACATTACTTATTTATATCAACTTCCGAACTATCTCTTATAATCGTTTCAGGCAATTCGTATTGAGCCTTGCCGAACTTAGATAGCTCTAATTTATTTACTAGTTTCCTAGTGGACATCTCGGATATTTTCAAAAAAGTATTCGGATAAACGCCAATCCAAACGATAAATACAATAATCGGCGTTAAAGTAATCCATTCCTTGATATTCAGGTCTTTTAGACCTTGGTTGCTCGGATTTGTTATCGGACCGTACATAACTCTTTGGAACATCCAGAGCAAGTAGCAAGCGGCGAAAATCACGCCTGAAGCTCCTATGATTGAAAACGCGTAAGAGTCGAGGAACGGCGATTTGAAAGCTCCGAGCAGAGTTAAGTATTCGCCTACGAATCCGTTAAGCCCCGGCAATCCTACCGACGCCAGCATCGCCAGTCCGAAAAACGCCGAGAAAGCGGGCATTACGCGAGCTATACCTCCGAATTCGGAAATTTCTCTTGTGTGCCGCCTTTCGTATATCATTCCGACAACGAGGAATAGCATTCCGGTTGATAGCCCGTGGTTTACCATTTGAATAATCGCTCCCTGAACTCCTTCCGCCGTCATAGCGGAAATTCCGAGAACGACGAATCCCAAGTGACTAACCGACGAGTAGGCGACAAGTCTTTTTACGTCCGTTTGAACTAGCGCTACTAAAGCTCCGTATATTATGCCGATAACAGCGAGCCAAGCCATAGGCGTAGCGAATTCGATAGCCGACTGCGGGAAAAGCTCTAAGTTAAAGCGAATTAAGCCGTAAGTTCCCATTTTCAGCAACACTCCGGCAAGTATAACCGACCCCGGCGTTGGCGCCTCGGTGTGAGCGTCGGGAAGCCAAGTGTGGAATGGGAATAAGGGAACTTTGATGCAAAACGAAAGGGCGAAGGCTAAGAATAGCCATTTTTGAGGTTCTAAAGGTATTTGCGGAGCTAATTCTTGTATTTTCATAAAGTCGCTAGTGAAGCCTTGGGCGTTTTGCAGCAGGTTCGTTCCAACGTAATGCCCTAGCCAAATAATCGCTACGAGCATAAATAAAGAGCCGACTACGGTAAAAATGAAGAACTTGACGGCGGCGTAGATTTTGTCTTTGCCGCCCCAAACGCCGATGATAAAATACATCGGTATTAAGATTATTTCCCAGAATATATAGAATAAGAACAAATCTAAAGCTACGAATACTCCCGTCATTCCGAATTGGAGCAGTAGCATCATAACGTAGTATTCTTTGTCTCTTTTATGTATCGAGTAGAATGAAGAGTAAATAGTAATCGGAGTTATGAAAGTAGTCAGCATTAGAAGAAGCATCGACATACCGTCCACTCCGACTCTAAATCCGGCGTCTAGGGATTGAACCCAAACGACGTCTATGACAAACTGAAAATTAGGGTCGTCTATATTGAATTGGGACAATAGAACGAGCGAGCCGACTAAAGACGCCAGCGAGAAGATTAGCGCGCTATATCTAATATTTTTTATGCCGTCGCGTTTGTAGAATAATAATGCAATCGCGCCGAACAGCGGAAGAAAAAGCGTTAATAAAAGAGCCGTCATATCCTATTCTTTTCTCTTATCAAACAACCGTTTACTTAAACGCTCAGCAGCAGCCAAGCGATAATAATAATAATTCCGCCGACCATAATAGCGGCGTAATTTTGAACGATACCGCTTTGAATCTTTCTGGCGGTAGCGCCTAATTCCATAGTAATAGTAGCGAGTCCGTTAACTATGCCGTCGATAATTTTAACGTCCGCTATTCGCCAAAGGACGTTTCTCGAACCTTTAACGACGGGGTCAACTATCGCGTTATGATATAAGTTATCGAGATAATATTTATTCCAAAGCAATTTATATATAGGATTAAAGTTCTTTGCCAAGTTTTTAGGCGTTTTCCACTCGGGGTCGGAGTAGAATTTGTTGGCGGCGAAAATACCTAATACGGCTATCCCTATTGAAATTAACATAAACACATATTCGAGCGAATGGGGAAGCTCCGAAATCACCGGCGTATATTGTAGCGAGATAGAATGCGCGTCGCTAAAGACCGGCGAGAGCCAGTTGTGGATTAAGTTTGGATGTTCGGCGACCCATCCGCCGAGGGCGTGGGGAACGCCGAGAAAACCGCCGAGCGCCGAAAGAACCGCTAATATAACTAAAGCGAAAAGCATAGTAAACGAGGCTTCGTGCGGCGTGTGTTTTTTAGAGTCGAATCTTTCTTTGCCGTGGAACGCTAATTTGAGCAATCGGAACATATAGAAAGCCGTAAATAAAGCGGCTGTGGCTAAGACCAACCACGCAAACCAACCGCCGCCGTTCAGGACGTTCCATAGTATTTCGTCTTTGGAGAAGAAGCCGCTGAAAAGCGGTATGCCAGCTATGGCTAACGTAGCTACGAAGAAAGTAATGTAGGTTGTCGGCATATATTTTTTCAAACCGCCCATTCGTTTGACGTCTTGTTCTTCGTGCATTCCGTGAATGACCGCGCCGGCGCAAAGGAAGAGCAGACCTTTAAAGAAAGCGTGCGTCATTACGTGAAACACGCCCGCGGCGAAAGCCCCCGCTCCTAAAGCGGCGAACATAAAGCCTAATTGGCTGACGGTCGAATAAGCCAATACTTTTTTGAAATCGTTTTGCGTTATCGCGATGGACGCCGCTGTGAAAGCGGTTAGGATTCCTATAATCAGGACGACGTCCATAGAAATCGGAGCTAAGGAGAATAGAACGGCGTTTCTAGCGACGAGATAAACGCCGCCGGTAACCATAGTGGCGGCGTGTATTAAAGCTGAAACGGGGGTGGGACCCGCCATAGCGTCCGGCAGCCAAACCGCTAGCGGTATTTGCGCCGATTTGCCGGTGCAACCTAGAAATATTAGCAAAGTGATAGCGGTGATTAACCCGGAGCCGTAATATATATTCGCCGAACTGGAAGCGGCGCTCATTACGTCGATATATTCTAAAGAATTAAAGTTTACAAAAATGAGGAACATAGCAATCATAAAGCCGAAATCGCCGATTCTGTTGACGATGAACGCTTTGTTGCCGGCGTCGCCCGTCCATTTTATTCTAACGCCTTCGAAACGTTTGTCATACCAAAATCCAATTAGCAGATACGAGCATAATCCAACGCCTTCCCAGCCTAAAAAAGTCAATAAGTAGTTGCTGGCGAGCACTAGATTAAGCATCATAAAAATGAATAAGTTCAAGTACGCGAAGAATCTGGCAAAGCTTCTGTCGCCTTTCATATAACCGATTGAGTAAACGTGTATAAGAAAGCCCACGCCGGTAACGACGAGCGAGAATAAAATTGAGAGCTGGTCAACTTGATAGGATATATCGACGCTGAAAAGTCCGGCTTCAATCCAAGAATAAACGGGAACTATATAAGGAGTATCCGGCGGATTCCCGACCATTGAAAAGAAAATCAAGAACGAAAATACAAGAGACAAACCAACCGCGGCGCTCGCTATTCCTCCAATAAGACCTTCATTTTTCAAATACTTTCCGAATAAGCCGACGATTAAAAAGCCTATTAACGGAAACAACGGAATAAATTTAACTAACTCGACCATATATCGTCCATTAAGTTGTTATTTTTCGCTTTTCCAATAATCTCTATCTTATTTCGATTTTATATAAAAATGTTTTACAGTAATTTTGAAGCGTTAAATTACAAAACAATAGCGTATTTAACAACGAAAAATGAATTTTGTAAACTTAGCGGTTTAAAAATTCAGCGCGATTAGATTTTCTTAAGCGAGTTATTTATCCGTTTTGTAGTTGTCGTGAAAATATTATATTAGTTATTAGCGTTATGAATGATATTTGGGAAATAGACGGCGGAGAGATAGTATTGCAGGATACCGAAGAGGTTGAATCGCCTTCGGTAGATACGGGCGACGATACGGATTATTCGGCGAAAGTCATTTTATTCAACGACGAGTGGCATACTTTTGACGAGGTGATATCCCAAATAATGAAGGCTACAAAATGTTCGAAGGAAATTGCCGAAGCGAAGACTATTGAAGTTCATAATAAAGGCAAGGCTTGCGTTTACGAGGGGGATTTACCTGATTGTATTAAGGTTAGCTCAATTCTTGAAGAAATTAATTTGCACACCCAAATAGAATACTAATCTTTCTCTTTACTTTCGTTATTAATATCGTTGTTTGAGGCTTTGGCGTCTTCGTCTCCTTCGTTTTGGCTTTCCGTTTGTTCGGGTTTTTTAGAATCGTCGCTCTCCTCTTCGCTTTTTTCCTCTGTTTCGGTTTCTTTCGGTTCTTCGGCGAGGGCGGCGTCTTCGGTTTCTTCAGAGCTTTCTTCCGAACTCTCTTCGGCGTCTTTTGACGTTTCTTCGGTTTCTGAGCTTTCTTCTTTCTCGGTTTGGGATTCTTCTTCCGATTTATCGACTTGTCGTTTTTCGGGAACGCTCTGTTTTTCCGACTCTACTTTTTCATAATCGAGCTTTATTACTATTTTCTCGCCGCAAGAGCAAATTGCTTCTATATATTCAATTTCGTCGCGTTCGTTTCTATGAAACAAAACCGTAGGCTTTTTCTTTGTGGGGGACATTTCGGAAATAATCGGCTCGTCTTCAATCTCGATTTTTTCGCCGGAATCTTTTAATATTTCGGAAGGTATTAAGTTTGTATCGGAATACCCGTAAAGGTCGCCCTCAATTTTCTTGAGCAAAAGAGAGTCTTGATAATCTCTTTTAAGAGTTTCTTGTTTGGTCAGGCTTTCGTCGGATTTGTTTATGGATTTAACTCCTTCGGTCTTTTCCAATTGTTCGGTGAGCGGCTGGAATTTTTGGGATTTAACTTGTTCGGAATAGTCTTCTAATAGCTCGTCCGCGTTAAAGTCTTCTTGAGACACTTCGGTCTCGCTTGATTTATCTTTGGAACGAGTCTCAGGTTCTTCGGGATTAACGACGTCTTTTTTGTCGAATTCCTCTTCGAACGGGTTTTCGCTATTATGTTGATTTTCTGGCATTTTTTATATTGATTTTATAATTTTTTAAGTCAATTGCAAATATTATTCCATTTGTCAATTTGATAAAGGAGTTAAACTGAAGCAAGTCGAAATCGCGTGAGCCATTCTGTTCAGCGATTGGATTTCGTCGGCAATCCCGGCGTTAATAATAGCGCCGGGCATACCGCCAACCACGCAAGTATCGACGTCTTGGACAATAATATAGCCTCCGGCGTCGTTTAGTTTTTTGAAGCTTTCCAAACCGTCGTTTCCCATACCCGTCATCATAACTCCCAAAACTCTATCGCCGTAACTCTTTACTAAAGAGCCAATAAGAGCTTCCACGGAAGGGGAGTAAACGTATTCGGGCGAAACGTCGAAGATTTTCGTTCTAAAATTTCTGTTTATTTCTAGTTGTTTGCCTCCGGGAGCTATATATACCGTTCCGGGTTTCAGTTTCTCGGCGTCTTCGGCTTCCTTTACCTTAAGTTGAGAATTTGCGTTGATGCGGTCGGCTAGCGTTTTAGTGAAATATTCGGGCATATGCTGAGCGATTACTATGGGAACGGGAAGATTGCCCGGTATTTGCGGTATTAGCGTTTTAAGCGCCGCCGGTCCTCCTGTGGATATGCCAATTCCAATAATAGATATATCGTCTTTTTGCGGTCTCTTCTTTCTTCTGTAGAGTTTTTCTTTAGTCTTTTTCTCGGCTAAATCTATCGGCGGTTTTGCTGTTTTGGCTTTTTTGTCTTTTGGGCGGGAGGCTTTTAATAAGAGGCGTTTTCTTATTAGTTCGTTTTGGAGAGTTGTGTTTTCCCCTACGGCGACGATTTTTGAAATAAGTTCGTCTTTTATGCTCCCCATTTCTTTGAAAGCCGCTTTCTTTGTTACGAAATCTACCGCTCCCAGAGATAGGGCGTCCAAAGTTGATTCGGCGCCTTCGCTCGTTAAGGTGCTAACCATAATAACCGGAACGGGGAAAGTCTCCATTAATTCTTTTAGAGCGTCTAGACCGTTCATTACGGGCATTTCTATGTCCATCGTAACGACGTCGGGTTTGCGCTCTTTGATTTTCTCTATTCCTTCTTTGCCGTTTCTTGCCGTATCGACGACTTCGATGTTTTCCGACGACAAAATTTTAGTAAGCGTTTGCCGCATAAAGAAAGAATCGTCAACGAGAACGGCTCTGATTTTTCCCATATTGAATGATTGTTTTCTATCCTGTTTTGTTAATTATTTTTGTTAATACGCGTTTACGTTTGCTTGATGCACAAGTTCGGCGACGTCTATAATCATAATAACCCTTCCGTCGCCAAGTATTGTCGAGCCGGCGATTCCTTGAATTTGACCGAGATATTCGCCGATTGATTTTATCACTATTTCCTGCTGTCCGAGCAGTTCATCTACAACGAAGCCCGCTTTGTTGACGCCGGCTCCCACTACTACGACGTATCTTTCCTCTAGATCGTTTTTCTTTACCGGCGAATCGAGTTTTTCGTCTAATCTAACGAGCGGAAGCACGTCTTCGCGAATTCTAATTACTTCTTGAGCGTTTACAGTCGATATTTTATCTAGATTTACCGCCACTACTTCCTCGACGGAGCTAAGCGGAATAGCGTAAGTTTCGTCGTGCATTTGCACGAGCAATCCTTGTATAATAGCTAATGTCAACGGCAGTTTTATTGTAAAAGTAGAACCGATTCCGAGTTCGGATTCGATATCGACCATTCCTTTTAGGTTTTGGATGTTCGATTTGACGACGTCCATTCCAACGCCTCTTCCGGAAACGCTGGTTACTTTTTTCGACGTGCTGAATCCGGGATGGAATATTAATTGCAAAATATCCCGTTCGGTCATCTGTCCGATCTGTTCTTCCGTTATTGCGCCTTTTTCAATAGCTTTATCTTTCAACTTTTCCGGGTCCATACCTCTGCCGTCGTCGGAAATTTTGAGTACTATATTGTTGCCTTCTTGGTCGGCGTCGAGGGTTATGGTTCCCTGTTCGGGTTTGCCTATTTCTTTTCTTTCTTCGGGCGGTTCGATTCCGTGGTCGCAGGAATTTCTAATCATATGAACCAACGGGTCGTTGAGTTCTTCGATAATGCTTCTGTCGATTTCCGTTTCCTCGCCTTTAACGACCAGCTTGATTTTTTTGCCGAACTCGCGCGACAAATCGCGCACGATTCTCGGGGCTTTTTTATATAATTTTCCGATTGGCACCATTCTCATTCTCATAACGGCGGTTTGGATTTCTGAAGTTACGAAGTCGATAGAAGCCGTTGTTTCGCTTAAATCTCTTACCGAATCGCCGTCGAGTTCTTTTGCCATCGTTTCGGACATTTGCGCTAGTCTGTTCCTGCCGAGGACAAGTTCGCCGGATAAATCCATCAGCGTTTCTATTCGATTTACGTCAATTCTTAAAGTTTCAGTAGTGATTTGCGGTTTTTTTGAGCCGGTCGGTTTGCCGTTTTTGCCTTCGTCTTTTTTGCTTTTTGGTTTGGTTGTTTTGGGTTTTTCTTCTTTCTTTTTGTGGTCTTCGGTTTTCTTTTCGCTTTTTTCCGTTTCGGGTTTTTCTTTCTTTTCCGAGGCGAAACCTTGGTTTATTTCCGCGAACGCCGCGTCGAGCATCTCTTTTTGTTCGTCGGTGAAATCGTCTTTGCCTTTGGTGATTTCTTCGTCGTGCAAGACGCTATCTACCGCCGAGTCTTTTCCCTCTTTTTTTGTTTCGGTCTCTTCTTCTGTTTTGGCTTCTTCTTTTTGTTCTTCTGTTTTTATTTCTTCCGGTTTCTCTTCTTTTTCTTCTTTGTCGCTTTCTTCCGGTTTCTCGGTTTCGGCGTCTTCAGGATTTTGCAATTCTTCAAGTTTTTGCAATGTGTCGCCGTAATCTAATTCTTTGTCTTCGCCGGATTGTAAGGCTTCAAGCAGTTTTTCCACCCAGTCGTTGACTTCGAACAGAGCGTCGATTATGGACGGATTTACTTCCAGTTCTTGTTTTCTCAGTTTGTTTAAAAGGTTTTCGCCTTTGTGCGTAATTTCCTTTATTTGCTCGAAGCCCATAAAAGAAGAGGTGCCTTTAATAGTGTGTATGCTCCTGAAGATTTTGTTCATTAAGTCCAAATCTTCGGGGGCGTTTTCTAAGTCCATTAAATCCTGAGAAAGAGTGTCCAGCAGTTCCTTTGTTTCGACTAGAAACCCTTCGAAAATCTCCTGCATTTCCGGGTCGTTTAAATTTGGCGGCGTACTCATAATTTACTCCTTTGATTTTTACGCTATTAAGAGCGAAAAAGAGGCTTAGCTGTCTTTTGAGTTAAATAACGCGTCTATGTCGTCTTGAGAGAACGCGCCTTCGTTCTCGTTATTGTTTTTTTCGTCTTTTTTTTCGGATTCTTCAGTTTTTTTATCGTTTTCTTCGGAAGCGGAGAACGTTTTGTCGATATCGTCGGAATTGGTTTCCTGTTTCTCTTCTGAATCGTCTAAATTTTCAGTTTCCGCTCGTTTTATCATTTCGTCGATGTCGTTTTGTCGCGTTTCTTGTTGCGCTATAGAATCGATCGCGTCGGGGTCGAAAGCGACTTTTTTGTGAAGGCTCGTCGCTTCGGTTTTAGATTGAGCTTCTTCCGCTTCGTTTACAATATCGGAAATTTCGTCCGATTGAAATTTTTGTATGATTTTTCCAAGTTTGTCTTGCGCCGTTTCAAGAAGGTGATTGACCGCCGCTATTTGTTGCGATGTTATGTCTTGCACTTGAAGCGACATCATAATAGAGTTTGAGTCTTCCTTTATTCCGCTTATTAGTTCTTTTGACTTTTTGCAAATTTCTTCGTTTCCGCCGCTTTTTTCAGATTTCAATTCCGACAAAGTTTCCGCGATTTGCGGCGTCAAATCTTTTGCGTCAACGTCTTCGCTCACGGCTTTTTTCATCAGCTCTATGATTTTCAATGGGTTGCCGGAAGAGCCTTTTGGCGTTTTTTCCAGATTATTTATGTTAGACTCAAGAGAGTCGGCTTTTTCTACTATGCCGTCCACGATGTCCATTATTTCGGTTGTGGCTAATTCTGTCGCTTCGGTAACTTTTGACAGTTGTTTCGAAGCGTTGGGCATTTTCTTTAGATTTTCTTCTATCGATTTATTTATATCTTCGAGAAGAGGTTTGGTTTCGTTTACAAAATCAAAAATTTCTTCCAAAAATGGGATGACTCTTTGTCCTAATACAAAGAGGGCTTTTAGTTCTTCGGCTTTCTTAGTGAATGTGTCGAATTCTTTGTCTTTCATAATCTATCCTTATTTATTTATCGCGGCTAAAATCGCGTCGATTTTTTCTTTTAACACCTGTGGCGTAAAAGGTTTAACGACGTAATTATTTACTTTTGCTTTCAGAGCTTCAATTATGTCTTCTTTCAATCCTCTAGTTGTAACCATTAGTATAGGCAAATGTTTTAAATTATCGTCCGACCTGATAGCTTTAGTTAGTTCCAGACCGCTCATATTGGGCATATTCCAATCTGTGATAACGAAGTCCACTTCGTTTTCTTTTAATTGGTCTAAAGCTTCTTTGCCGTCCTCCGCTTGTATCACTTCGGTGTAACCAAGGGTTTTTAAAGCGTTTAAAACAATTCTTCTCATCGTTGGCGAGTCATCTACCGCTAAAAAACGCATTTTAATCCTTGTATTTTATTAATAATAACTTTTTTCTAATATCTTCTAATACTATATCGACTGAAAGCCGTAAAAATTTTAATTATACGCTAAGGTACTTTGCCACCTCGTATTGAACTCTTTTTTTGTTAAAAGGTTTAATTAAGTAAGAATTGGCTCCGGCGTCCATTCCTTGTTTTATGTCTTCTTCTCGGGATAGAGAAGAAAGTATAATTATAGGCAAATTTTTGTATTGCGGTTCTTCTCTTATTGTTTTGATTAGTTTGAAGCCGTCTATGTTCGGCATATTCAAGTCCGTTATTAGCAAGTCTATTTTTTGTTTGGGCAATTTTTCCAGCGCTTCCATTCCGTCGGAAGAGTCTATTACCGTAAATCCTTTTAGCTTCAGAGCTAAGACGATAAATTTTCTAATTGACGATGAATCTTCGGCTACGAGTATTGTTTTAGACATAGTCATTCAATCCATTTATTTATTTTATTCTTTTTTATATGCCATCGCTTGCGGTAGATGAATTAGTTTAAAAGCTTTCGAAACGCCGTGAAGCGATTCGGAATAACCGATAAATAGATATCCTCCTTTGTTTAGGGCGTCGTATAGGTGCGAAACGACTTTTTGCTTCGAAGGTAAATCAAAATAAATCAACACGTTGGCGCAAAATATAACGTCGCAGTTATACATAGCCCTCATAGTTTTAGAATCGTATAAGTTCTGATAAGCGAACTTCACCATCCTTTTTATATTATCGGACAATATATAATATGTTGAATCTTTTTTGAAATATTTTCTCATATAATTATCGGGTATATTTCTTATGGCGTATTGCTTATATACGCCTTGCTCGGCTGTGTTTAAGGCTTTTTTGCTAATGTCGCTGCCCATTATTTGAAATTGAACGTTCGGGTATTTTGGTTTTAGCCTTTCATTTACAATGATAGCGAGCGTGTAAGGTTCTTCGCCCGTTGAAGAAGCCGCGCTCCAAATTCTGAAAGTGGGAGCGGGATTCTGCCGCAATTTTTTTTCAATTATTTCGGGAACTACAACGTTTTCAAAGGCTTCAAATTGCTGTTCGGCTCTGAAAAAATACGTTTCGTTTATGGTTATAGCTTCGAATAGTTTGTTTAGCTCGTCGGCTCCTTCTATCGATTTAAGAAGTTTAACGTAATCGTCGTAGTTTAGTAAGTTCAATTGCAGGATTCTCTTTGCGATTCTGCTTTCCAAAAGGTACTTTTTGCTTTCGGTATAGTAAATCCCGCTCAGTTTGTAAATAATGTCTCTTAACTCTTTAAAGGCGCCTACGCTCATCTCGAGTTTTTTTCTTTTGTCTGGTCTCGGCGCGGTTCTTTTGCGCTCGATTTTACTGTGTTTGGTGTCGCCAAATTTAAATAATTTTGAACTCATATACTTAGCGCGCGTTACTCCTTAAATTACTATTCGTTTTCAAAGCTCGAGAGAACTTCTCCGGCTTTTCGTCCTAATTCGTTTTCTTGAGCGGCTAAATCCTTTAGTTTTTCTTTCGTTTCTATTAAAAAGTTAGTCGATATTATATCTAGTATGTTTAAAGCTTTTTGTTCTTCGGCAGATTCTATTTTTTGCTCTAAAAATTTTGCTACTAAGTTTCTGTCGATGTTTATTAGCGTTTCCGATACTTCTTGAATCAATATTTCCTTTTCGTCGATTACTTTTTGCATTAAAGAGTTGAAAGCCGTTTGAATGTTTTTGTAAGGGGCTTCGTCGTAGAAGTAATCGATTAAAGAAATAAATTCGACGTGTTGGAAGTCCCTTTCGCATTTAGCGCAGTATTCGTCGAAGAACTTTTCAATTGTTTCGCGTGAGGAATTGCAAAGCAGATTGTTTAGAATGAGGCTTTGCGTATCCGTTACGTTTTTTAGAGTTTCGTTAACTAAAGCCGGGGTATCGTCCGGATAATACGTTTCGCCTAAAGCTACTAAGCCTGCGCCTCTAATGTCTTCGTCGTCTTCGAATAGGGCTTTTCGCGCGACGGGTCGCATTGAATCCGGCAAGTCTATAGCTTGTTCTTGCCTAAAAGCTATAGCGGCGGCTGTTTTTAATAAAATCGGCTGAATCTCTTCTATTGTGTTCGGTATTTCTTTTAAGATGTCTTTGCAAACGCTCATATCGCTTCCAACTAAGGCGAGGGCGTCTATGCACTCGACTTTCATAAAAATGTCTTTTTCGTTTTTCATTCTATCGATAAGAAAGGCTTCTACATCCGCCCCGCCAATTTTTCCCAATGCTTCAATAATTGTTGGATTAATTTCTTCATTTCTACCGTATATAGATATAAGAGTTTCAACGGCGTCTTCTATTTCCAGATTTCCGAGAGCTTCGATTGTCGCGTTGACAACGTTTGGGTTTTCGTCGTCGAGGAGCTTTATTAATTCGATACCTGCGGCTGCGGAGCCTGTTTGTCCTATAACGTCCACGGCGAATTGCTTAACGTGAGTGTCTTCAACGAAGGCGTAGTTTAGAGCCGCTTGCGCGGCGGGCTCGCCAATTTTCATTAAGGTGTCGCCTACAAGATTTCGAAGCTCTACGTCCTCGGATTGTATTAAGCGGCTGATTATTTCCGCCGCTCGAGGTTTCAGCTCTTCGGGGGCTATCGTCAAGGCTCGCGAACAAGCGTCTCTTACTCCTTTGTCTTCGTCGTCGATTGAGTTCGCTATAGCCTCTATGGTTTCTTCGTCAAAATCTTCGTTTTCAACCAAGAACTCAGCCGCCATGCGGCGAGTTTTAGAGTCTTCTCCCTTGCGCAAATTATTAAGCGCTTCTTGTCTATCCATTTGATACGCGGTCGTTTTTGAACAATACTATTAAAAAGAGCTAAACTTTAACTTAATTGATTATTGAATAAAAAGCAAATTTTTTTATTTTTTAGTAATCCTAAGAGATGTTTTTCCCGGATATGTTGATTCCGAGTTGTTCAATACGATATCTAAGTTTAGCTCTGGAAATTTCTAAAAGTTTTGCGGCTTTAATTTGGTTTCCACCGGTAATCTTGAGAGTCTGTATAATTAGGTCTTTTAAGATATTAGCCATAGGCGCTCCGGTTTGCGAGATTTTTAGGTAATGTTCGCGTTCTTTTATTTCTACCGGGTCTTTTTTCTCTACTTTTTCAGAAGCGCCGCCGGCGTGGAGGAAGCTAAGAGAATTTTTAGTTATGACGTCTTCGGTTTCTAGAAGAACCGCTCTTTCGATGACGTTTCTAAGCTCTCTTATGTTGCCCTTCCAAGGATATTTTTTTAGCGATTCGACCGATTCCGGGGAGAAACCCGTAACGTTTTTGCCGAGTTTTTTGTTAAATTCTTTTACTATGGCGGCGGCGAGATTCATTATGTCGTCGCCTCTTTCGTTAAGCGGGGGCAATTCTATTGCGGTTACGTTCAAACGATAGAATAAGTCCTCTCTGAATTCGCCTTTTTCGACTAGTTTTTCTAAATTTTTGTTTGTTGACGCAATAATTCTAACGTCCACGGAGATTTCTTTGGAGCCGCCCAAACGGTAGAAAGTTCTTTCTTGAAGCACCCTGAGTAGTTTTACTTGCAATTCGGGGCTTAGTTCGGCGATTTCGTCGAGTAGCAGAGTGCCGTGATTGGCTTGTTCGAATTTGCCCTGTTTTATTTTTTCCGTGGCGCCGGTGAAAGCTCCTCGTTCGTAGCCGAATAGTTCGTTTTCGGCGAGTTCTTTTGGGATGGCGCCGCAATTGATTGAAACGAACGGACCGCGCGCTCTTTCGGAGTTTTCGTGTATATAGCGAGCGAAAAGTTCTTTTCCCGTTCCTGTTTCGCCGATTATTAGAGCGGTCGTGTCGGGCGACGAGGCGATGATTTTCGCCATTTCCATCGCTTTTTTTACGCCTTCCGATTGACCTATTATTTCGCTCGGTCGCTCTTCTTCTAATCTTTCAGATAGTAAATTGACTTGACGTTTTAGGTCGTAGTTTTGCAGCGCTTTTTCTACCGAGACTTCCAGTTGTTCTAAATCCAAAGGTTTTACTATGAAGTCTTCTGCGCCGAGTTTCATAGCTCTAACCGCCATTTTTATATCGGAAAAGGCGGTCATCATAATTACGGGAATCTGGTATCCGCTCGATTTCAGCTTTTCCAGTATTTCCAATCCGTTGGCGTGTCCTAGAAATATATCTAGGAGCAATAAATCGGGGCTGATTGAATTAAGCTCCCTGTCGGCTTCCTCGGAGTCGGTGTAGGTGATTACGTTAGAGTATTTCGCGCCGAGGATGTCTTTGATTGTGTTGTTTACTAGTGGGTCGTCTTCAATGACCGCTATTGTGTAATTCTTTTTTGCCATATACTACTGATTTATTTGTTGTTGAAAAAATTTCATTTTATTTAGCAGGAAGTTTTAAGTAAAAAGTCGCTCCTTTGCCGACGCTGCTTTCTACGTCGATAACTCCGCTGTGTTGGTGCATAATTCTTTGCGTTATTGGCAAGCCGAGTCCGGTTCCGTCGGCTTTTCGCGTGAAAAAGGGATTAAAAATTTTAGGCAAATCTTCCGGCGGTATTCCTTTGCCGCTGTCGGAAATAGAAACTATCGAGTAAGTTCCTTCAGCTCTTCTACCGCCCTTTTCTTCGTAAGTTTTGATTTTAATTGCGCCTTTGTTTTTAATTGAATCCGCCGCGTTTGTTATAATATTGACCAGCGCTTGCTGGATTTGCTTTTCGTCGGCGGCTATTCGCTTTATTTTTTCGTTTAAGTTCAACTCTACTTTGATTTCTTTCTTTTTAAGCATCGAGGCGGATAAATCCAGAGCTACCGGTATTAAAGCGTTTAAATCTAATTCTTTTATATCGGGAGGCGCCGGTCTGGAAAAGTTCAATGTAACTTCGACGATTCGCGAGATTCTTTGGACGCCTTGCAAAGCGTTTTTTGAATAGTTGAATTCGGGCGAATCCTCCTCGAAAGTTCTTTTCAAGGCTTGTAGGTTGAGTTTGACCGCCGCCAGTGGATTTTTTATTTCGTGAGAGACGCCCGCCGAGAGCTGACCTAATAGCACAAGTTTGTCGGTCTGGACTAATTTGTCCGTTAGAGCGTGTTGCTCGCTAACGTCTCTGGCTATGGCTTGTATCAATCGCTGTCCGTCGTATTCGAAGAATCTAGCGCTTACCTCTACCATTAGTTCCTTTTGGCTCGAAGAACTCAAGTTTAATTCGCTTAAAACCGTGGGCGCGCTGGATTTCTTTAGCAGTTTAAAAAGCCTCCTAAATTGCGGTAAGTTTGAGCCAATCAAATCTTCTCTAGTAGTTTCAAGCAAAGAAGCGGCGAAATCGTTTGCGTCGAGGACGCTCCAAGTGTCCGGTTGGACAATAAAGACGGCGTCCGTAGCGTTTTCGAAAAACGATTTATACCATTGCAATTGTTTTTTTAAACGTTCCGCGCCTTCGTTATTTTCTTGTTTGATTTTTTCGACCATCGCTTAGGATTTTATTTATTCTTTTTTTGTTTAGGCGACTTTTCTTCTTTTTTGTTTTCCGCTTCGGGGCTTTGCTCTTCTTTTTTGTCTTCCGACTCTTCTTTTTCTTCCCCTTCTTTTTCATTCTCTTCGTCCGAATCTTTGCGCAAATCTTTAAATGGGTTGTTTATATTTATTCCGGGCGTTAATTGTTTTTTGAGAGAATCGGTGTCGCTCGCGTTTTTTAACTTTTCCTTTTGTTCGTCCAAAAATTTGTCTGATTCCTCGGTTACGGTTTCTTTAGCTTTCTCGAAAAGCGAGCCGGGGTCTTTGATTATATCCATCAAGCCGGGAGATTTGCTGTCCTTTTTCTTGCCTTCTTCCGGCTTTTCGACTTCTATTGGTTGAGTGAGCAAATGGTCTGTTTTGGGTATATATAAAGTTGTGCGCTTTGATTTTAAAGAGTCGGGAATTTCGCCCTCGCTTTCTACGGCTTCCGCGTAAGCGACGGTTCTACTTACGTCGGCGGCGTATTCTGAACGCGGATATCTTTCTATTAGTAATTTATAATATTCGAGAGCTTCTTTGTATAGTTCTAAATCTTTTTCGAAAATCCATCCTATAGTATATATAGATTTCGGGGCTAATTCGTTGTCGGGATAATAATTGAATAGCTTTGTAAATTGTTTTATAGCGAAGTCGTATTCTCTGTTTCTCCATAGGCTTACGCCGGAACTGTAAAGCTCGCCGACGGGGTCTATAATGAAAGCTTCGGTATAACCCAATCGTTTTCTGGCGTCTTCTCCGTATTCCGTGAGGGCGTAATTATCGATTACAATTTCCATTAGAGAATCGGATTTAAGCGGCTCTAAATCTTCTAAAAATCTGCCGTAGGCGTAATAATATCTAGCTGTTTGTTCTTCGTCTTTTATTGACTTTTCAATCGCCAGATTGTAGTAGTGGTCGGCTGAGTCGGTATTGCCGAGACTTTGCTGGACGCGAGCCATTTCGTAACAATCTTTTGCGAGCTTTCTTTTTTCTTCGTCGGTTAATTCTCTTTTGCGCTCGATTTTATCTATCATAGGCATAATCGACGCGCGTTTTCTGCTCCATTGCTGAAGCAAATCGTGAATCTTGCCGGCTTTTTTAGAAGCCGGGTTGGCGGTGTTTCTCGCTTTGCCTAAGTAAATTTTTGCGTCGGAGTATTCCTTGTTTTTATAGAACTCCACCCCTCTTTCGTAGTAAACTACGGCTATAGCTTTGCTTCCTATAAAAGTCGTGTCTGCGCGCGATTCGGCTTTTTCGTATTTTTCAAATTCTTCTTTTAATCTATAAAGGTTCATTTTCTCGGCGAAAATGTGGGATTGCCATTCCTCGTATTTTCCGTCGTCTTCCAATTCATCGAGAATTTTCTCGGCGTCTTCGTACCGCCCTATTCTAGCTAAGCAAGAGGCTTTATACAGCAGCGCCTCAAATTCGGTCATATAATTAGGGTCGTACTGGAGGACTTTTGTGAACAACTTTTCGGCTTTTTCGAATTTATTCATTCTGAAAAAAAGCGCGGCTAAATCGAATTGCCATTTTGCTTTCATTTCTTCGTCGTCGGTTTGGATTATCGCTTGTTTGTAGGGTCTTGCCGCTTCTTTGAAATCATTTTGGAATAGAGCGAGTTCGGCTTCGATTCTAAACGCTTCGGATAAAATGTCGTATCTGCCGAGTTGCCAAGCGATATCCACAGTTCTGGAAAGGACTGTTTTCCCCGCTTCGAATTTTCTTTGAATCAATAGGTTTTTCGCTAGCAGTAAATGGGCGTCGGGCGAAAGTTCGCCGTCGGGATATTTGTCTATTAATTCTCCGCATTTTATTTGCGAATTCAACCAAAGGTTTTGATAAAAATACGAAAGAGCCATAAGGTATAGCGAACCTTGGATATAGTTGCTGTTGGGGTGTTTAGCTAATATTTTGGAGCCTTTTATCACCATTGAATCCAGTTTCGATTTTACGGGTTGCCTTTGCCTTTTGTTAATAACAAACTCAGTTAGAAAGGGCGGAAGCGAAGTTTCTCTTTTTCTCGGCAATTTTATGTCCATTTCAGGAGCTAATACCGTCGGGGTTTCTTTAAGTTTTTCGGTTTGATAGTCGAACTCCGACTCGCATTCTTTGCGGATGCGTTCCATATTATAATAAGTGTTGAAATAGGTAATGAAGTTGTCCCAATGGCGGCATCCAAAGAATACTAAAGCGATTATCGCCCCAACTAGGTATATTGTTTTTCTATCCGATAGTTTAATCATATCACGTTATGTTTTCCGCTTTATAGCGTTTAGCGACAGCTTAGATTTTTTGATATTAATAGTTAATAGCAATACAAACTTAACAAAATTGGCTAATATTATCAACAAAATGCTTTCGTTTAATTTTACGACGTATGAGGAGCGATATAATTTAAAATGAAACGCTGAAGGTATTCAGAAGTTCCCGTTTCTCTCTCCAGTTCGCGTTCCTCTCTCCCAAATTGGAATTTGGGAGAGAGGGGTGGAGCGGAGGAGAGAGGCGTGGGAGCGGAGGAGAGAAATTGGTTTTTAACGATATTGCAATTTCTAACGATAAGGTTCTATAAACAATCGTTTTTTCTGGATTCCCAATCAAGTTGGGAATGACTTATAGGAGTTGTTTCCGTTTTTCTCTCTAGTTCCCGTTTCTTTCTCTAGTTTCCGTTTCTCTCTCCAGTTCTCGTTTCTCTCTCCCAAATTGGAATTTGGGAGAGAGGGGTGTGAGCGGAGGAGAGAGGGGTGTGAGCGGAGGAGAGAGGCGTGGGGCGGAGGAAGAGAGGCGGAGTGCGTGTGAGCGGAGGAGAGAGGAATATGTTAGCGTTCGTTGCGGTTTCTCAAATAAAAAACGGCGCCGAGCGCAAAGCCCGACGCCGTTTTATTCGCTGTTTCACCTTCCGAAAAAGATTTAGGCTTTTTCATCGGGCGACTCTAGATATTTCTCCTCCTTGCTTCTCAGTTTGTAGTTTTCCATTTCCATTTTACTTTTATCGCCTTCGTTTATTGTGAATTGTTCAACCAAATCTCTCAATTGTTCGGTTAGTTTAGCTAGTTCGTCGGAAGTGGAGGCGACTTCCTGAACCTGTTGAGCTTGCTCGGAAGTAACGTTCGAGATACCCGCTACGTTCTTAGCGATTTCTTCGCTGGTCGAGGATTGCTCTTCGTTTGCGGCGGCTATTTGGTTTATCATATCTTGCACTTCTTGCGAACTGCTTACGACTTGTCCTAAAGAGTCGCCGGCTTTGTCGGCTAGCTCTATGCCGCTTTCGACTTCCGTAGTTCCTTGCTGCATCTCTTCGACCGCGTTGTCGGTTTCTTTTTGGATGCCTTTAATCATATCGGCGATTTGCTTCGTAGCTTCCGTCGTTCGTTCGGCTAGTTTTCTTACTTCGTCGGCGACTACGGCGAAACCTCTTCCTTGTTCGCCGGCTCGCGCCGCTTCAATTGCCGCGTTCAGGGCGAGCAAGTTAGTTTGGTCGGCTATGTCGTCGATTACCGAGATGATTTCGCCTATTTTCTTGCCCGACTGTCCCAGTTTCTCGATGTTGCTGGCGGTGTTCTTAACGGCGCTGGCAATGTCTCGCATCTTTTGAACGGTTTGCTCGACTACGTCGCCGCCTTCTTTCGCTATCTTGCCGTATTTCTCGGCGTTTTCGGCTGTCTTGGTGGCGCTCATAGCGTTCTCGGTGATGGTTCTTGACATTTCCTCGACTGCCGAGGCTACCTCGTCGGCTTGAGAGCTTTGCTCTTCAGCTCCGCTGGCTAAGTTGTCCGACGATGCCGATATTTCCGCCGCCGAGCTTGCCGTGTTCTCTACAGCGTCTTTGACTTGCGATATTATATCTGATAGCGCGGAGGACAAAGCGTTGACAAATTCTTTTAGTTTTTCGTTGTCGCCTTCGTATTGTCCTTTCATTGTGGCGGTGAAATCGCCGGATGATAGTCTTTCGAGGGCGGCGCCCGCTTCGTCCAATACTTCAGCTTGCGTTTTCGCCATCTGTTCGGCTTTTGCCATCGCGTTCTTAATGTCCGTTTGGTCCATTACGACTTCGAACGCGCCGATTGCTTTGCCGTCGTCGTCTCTGATAGGAATGCCGGAGTATTTGATTTCTATATCAAGGTCGGGCGTTGGGTGCGCGTCGGTTTCGGATTCGGCTATATTGTTTAACTGCATTGCCTTGTGGCAAGCGCAATCGCCGGTTTGACAATCGGAAGTCTTGAAAAAGTCGTAACATTTGGTTCCCTCCAAGTCCTTGCCGGCTTTGCCGCCTATTTTCGCTCCGGTATCGTTTAAGTAAACGATATTGAAGTCTTTGTCTATTGCCATTGCGGGGATTGGCATATTGTCAATAAATCCGACAACGGCGTTGAGCATATCGTTTACGCCTTTTACGATTTTCTGGTAGTCGCCGCCGTGTTTAGAAGCGTCGGCTCTTTTTCTTAATCTTCCGGTTTTTCCGGATTCGACTAATGAATTGACGTCCGTTACTAGTTGTAATAAGTTATTACGAATGCCGTTAATGGCGTTGGTTAACACCATTTGTTTGCCGGGGAGTTCTCTCATTTCTTTGCTTAAGTCTCCTTCGGCGTATTCTTTCATAATATCAATTCCCTCAAGAACGGGATTTGCTATAGAATCGAGAGCGTCGTTTATTCCTTTTAGCAATTCGGCGTAAGCCCCGAATACTTTTTCAGTATTGCATCTGGCTTCGATATCGCCTTCGTTCTGTTTCTTTATTGTATCGCCGAGTTCGTTGGCGAGAGTGTTCAATGAATCGATACAAACGTTCAGGTTGTTTTTAATTTCGTTGAAGTCGCCTTTGTATTCGTCTTCGATTTTCGGGGGTATGTCTCCTTTGGAGATTCTATCGACGTATTCGGCGGCTACGTTCAAGGGACCAATAACGTTGTCGAGAGTATCGTTTACTCCTTCAACGATTCCTTTAAAGTCTCCGCCGTGTTTGGACGCGTCGGCTCTGGTGTCGAGTTTACCTTCGGAGGCCGCGTCCGAGAGCATCTTTGAATCTCTAACCAGCTCGTTTATCGCGTCTATACAGACGTTCAAATTATTCTTAATTTCGTTGAAGTCGCCTTTGTATTCGTCTTCGATTTTCGGGGGTATGTCTCCTTTGGAGATTCTATCGACGTATTCGGCGGCTACGTTCAAGGGACCAATAACGTTGTCGAGAGTATCGTTTACTCCTTCAACGATTCCTTTAAAGTCTCCGCCGTGTTTGGACGCGTCGGCTCTGGTGTCGAGTTTACCTTCGGAGGCCGCGTCCGAGAGCATCTTTGAATCTCTAACCAGCTCGTTTATCGCGTCTATACAGACGTTCAAATTATTCTTAATTTCGTTGAAGTCTCCTTTGTATTCGTCTTCAATTTTCGGGGGTATGTCTCCTTTGGAGATTCTATCGACGTATTCGGCGGTTACGTTTAAGGGACCAATAACATTATCGAGAGTATCGTTGAATCCTTCAACTATTTTTCTGAAATCTCCGCCGTGTTTAGAAGCGTCGGCTCTGATGTCGAGTTTACCTTCGGCGGCGGCGTCGGTAAGCGCTATGCCGTCGCTTACTAATTCGTTAATCGCTCCGATACAAACGTTCAGATTGTTTTTGATTTCGTTGAAGTCTCCTTTGTATTCGTCTTCAATTTTCGGGGGTATGTCTCCTTTGGAGATTCTATCGACGTATTCGGCGGTTACGTTAATCGGTTGTACGAAAGCGTCGATAAGCTCGTTCAAATTGTTCATAACATCTTTGAAGTCAACGCCAACGTCCTCGCTGTCGGCTCTTTTGTCTAGTTTGCCGTCTGTTACCGCTTTTACAAGGTCGCCAATTTGAGATATTACTTTCTTAATTCCTTTATTAATAGAGTTAGAAAGGAATAAAGCCGTAACGACAACAACCGCGGCGGCGATTAAAGCGATGATAATCATATACATAAGGAGGTTGTTTACCGGTTCCATTAGTTCCGCTTCGTCTATTTCAGCTATCAAAGCCCAACGTTTTCCGTAAACTTCAAGAGGCGAGTAGGACGAATAAACGGGATTTCCGTTGTAATCTATTATAACTTCCGTATCGCTATTGCCGGATATGGCTTCGTTTGCGGCTTTGGTGTCCACGCCGTTTTCTTTAACCGTTCCAGCGAAAGAGGCTTTTACCGAATGACCTTCAGGGTCTAAATATGAATCCGAGCGCATTCTTTTATTTGTGCCTACTAGATAAGTTTCTCCTGTCTCGCCCATACCGGTTCTTTCTTGCATAATATCGTTAATAGCGGTTAGCGAAAGCTGAAGGGCGATAATTCCAATTTGATTACCTTCTAAATCGTTAATTGGTCTGCCTATAAAAGCGGCGGGTTCGCTGGAAATGTCGTACCAACTATAATCTTGAAAGGCGAAACCAGTTTTAGCCTTGTTAAATAATTCGCCAAGCGGGCTGTTCGCTAGCTCGCCGCTAACGACGTTTTTCCCTAAATCGGCTTCTTTAGCGGCGGTAAACGCCACGTCGCCATTCATAGAAATGAAGAACAAATCGTAAAAGCCCATTTTGTCGGTGAATTGTTTTAGTTTGCCTCCGTGGAATTCGTCCCACTTATTCCAGATATCGCTGTTAAGCCCCGTTTCGTTGTAAGCTTTTATAAATCTTTCGCAGGCTTGTCTCACAGCTGAGTTCTTCGCGTAAACGTCGAGTTCGGCTTTTTTCTTTTTAAAGTAATCGTCGATTTGCTTTTGTTTGATATTTTTCACCGCGTCTAATTTGTGAACCGCCTCATTTTCTAATGAGGAGGACGAGGTAAAAAACGCTATTACGGCTATTATTATCATTGGGAGCAAGCCCAATAAAAGCATAGAAAGAATTAATCTCGAGCTAATCTTCATATTTTTTAGCATAACAGACCTCTTAAATAAATTTTATAAAAAAATAATCTTTTTCCTTGTTCGCTATTCGTTATCGGAACTAGCACAGTTAATATTTAAACTTTTACTTGAATAAACCAATTAAATGTTGTTAATAATCCTGTATCTTTTAAAACTTCAATAGCTTAATTTTTTTGAATCCGTTCTCGTCGTTTTGACAAACATTATTTTTACTTATTATCGGAACGATTTGCTAAATGTTTAAGATTTTTTTAGTTTTTTTCTATTGATAGCGATGCATCTACTAGCGACGGCGTGGATATGAAATGATATTCATTTGTCGTTTTTTGTCGAAGCGATTTCCGACGGGATTTAATATTTTGGCGTTATTGAAATAACAAGAATAAGAGGTTTCGTCTTAAAAAAAATTCTCGTTGGATATTTAGAAATCGTTTAAATAGTCGATAAAAATAATATCATAAATTGATTGTCTATTATATTCAAAAATTTGTTGTAAATAAAGAAAAAGATTAAGAGGTAGAGATGCCCGAAAATCAGAACGGCGCGCAGGACGAAGAAACTCAAGAGATGCTGAAGCAGTTTGTCTCCGAGGCTTTCGACTCTTTAGAAACGAGCGAACCGATAGTCGAGGATTTGACCGGAGAGGATAATTCCGAGTCGGTGAACGCTATTTTCCGAACATTTCATACAATTAAGGGCTTGTCGGGCTTTTTCGAGATGAACGTGATAAATAAGTTCACCCACAAAGCCGAAAATTTGCTCGATATAATGCGTAAGCAAAATAAGCCTCAGCCCGAGGAGAGGGTAACGGTAGTATATCAGGCTTTTGATTTGGTCAGGGCGCTTCTGCAGCGTGTCAACGAGGATTTGACCGACGAAGGCGGCGCCGAGGAAGTCGATAATATGATATTGATTATTCAAGACGCTATCGACAAAATACAAGATACGGGCGAGGAAGAAGACGCTGAGGAAGAAAGCGCGGAAGAGCCAGCCGAAGAAGTAAAGGAAGAGCCGGAAGCGGTTGAAGAAGCGCAAGCCGAAGAACCGGAGCAAGCGGAAGAGCCGGAGGAAAAAGACGAAGAGGAGCCGGAATCTTTAATAGACGACGATATGTTAGACCAATACGTTACTAATTCCAACGAGCTTTTGGACTTGGCTGAAAGAAATCTGCTTGATTTAGAGAAGAATCCCGACGACGAGGATAAAATCAGAGAGACTTTTCAAGCTATTCACAGTTTGAAAGGCAATTCGGGTTTTATGGGATTCGGCGATATCGAGGAAGTTTCTATGGAAATGGAAACGATATTGGATTCGGTTAGAAGCAAGGAGTTGGAAATCGAGCAAAATCTCGCTTCTATTTTGCTCAGCAATATCGAGCAAATACGCAAGATGATAGCTAAGCTGGAAGGCAAAGGCGAGGAAAAGAAAGAAGAAATCGAGGAAAAAGAACCGGAGTCGCCTAAGGAAGAGAAAAAGGAAGCTGAAGAAGAAAAGGAAGAAATAAAATTAGAAGACATAGAAGAGAAGCCTAAAGAGGAGAAAAAGCCGAAGAAGAAACCGGATAAGAAGAAGAAGCCGCAGAAAGCGCTTTCAAAGATGCCGAAGATGGAACGCAAGGATATTAGGGTGGAGACGACGAAAATCGACAAGCTATTCGATATGGTCGGCGAGTTGATAACAATTGAATCGATGGTAACGAACAATCCCGATTTGGACGGTTTAAACCTACCTAATTTTCAGAAGTCGGCGAATATGCTGAACAAGATAACGAGGGAGCTTCAAGAAATCTCAATGTCTATTAGAATGATGCCTCTGGAAGGCTTGTTTTTCAAAATGAAGCGTTTGATAAGGGACGTTTCGATTAAAAGAGAAAAGAAAGTCGATTTAACTATTTCCGGCGAAGACACGGAAATGGACAAAAACGTGATAGACGAGATTTCCGACCCGTTAGTTCATATATTGAGGAATTCGGTTGACCACGGAATCGAGCCGCCGGAGGAGAGATTAGCCAAAGGCAAGCCGGAGAAGGGAGAAGTGAAGCTAAGCGCGAAATACGAAGGCAACGAGATATTAATTATAGTGGAAGACGACGGGCAGGGTTTGGACAAAGAAAAGATTTTGCACAAAGCGATTGAAAAAGGCGTTTTGAAGACTTCGCCGGAGAATATGACCGAAAGGGAGATTAACGCGTTAATATTCGAGCCCGGCTTTTCGACGGCGAAGGAAGTAACGGATATATCCGGCAGGGGGGTCGGTATGGACGTCGTCCGCAAGAATATCGAGAAGTTGAGAGGCAAAGTAACGATAGACAGCGAAGAGGGCAAAGGTTCTGTGTTTACTTTGAGGATACCTTTGACTTTGGCGATAATGGAAGCGATGATATTAAGAGTGGGCAAAGGAATGTACGCCGCGCCCTTGCTTTCCGTGAGGGAGTCTTTTAGACCCGACCCGGAGGATATAAGCGTTACGATGGACGGTCTTGAGGTGATTAGAGTAAGAGACGAGGCGCTTCCGATAATTCGCCTTCACGAGTTGTTAAATTTAAAGCCGGACAGCGAAGATTTAGAAAAGGGGATATTTTTAATTATAGACGCCGGCGAAAAGAGCGCTTGTTTGTTTGTCGATGAAATAGTCGGTCAGCAGCAAGCGGTATTGAAGAATTTGTCGAATTACATCGGAGCCGTTCCCGGATTGACCGGCTGTATGATTTTGGGCGACGGTAGCATTGGTTTAATATTAGACGTGGACAACTTAATTGAAATGTCCGCTAAATTCGAATATGAATTGGAAACAAACAACGGGTAGAAAATGGGGGAAGATGAAATTCAATCAGTCGAAGCGACTGGAGTGGAAAACGAAGATTTAGAAAACGCGCAAAAAGACCGTTATCTTAGTTTTAAGCTAGGCGATAAACAATACGCCGTGGATATAAAGTACGTTATGGAAATAATCGGTATAATGAACATTACCGATGTCCCGAACACCAAGAATTTTATTAAGGGTATAATCAATTTGAGGGGAAATATAACGCCGGTAATATGTTTGAGGTCTCGTTTTGGGATGGAGGAATCTGAATACGACGACAGGACTACCATTATTGTGATAGAGTATGAAAATTACAGAGTGGGTTTGATAGTTGACGAAGTGGCGGAGGTTCAAAATATACCCGAAGAGGCAATCGCTCCGCCTCCGGAAACAAATAAAGGTTTTAGAAGCAGGTTCATCGAGGGTATGGGGAAAATCGGAAAACAAATTTTAATAATTTTAAACTTAAACAACGTTTTATTCGACACTAGCGGAGAAGAAAGTCTTGACGAAGAATAATAATATATGGCGGATAAGAGAAAAAATAGGAACGATAAATTTGAGTTTTCGAGCTCCGTCGTTAAGTTCGAAGACCAAGAATTTAAGCAGGTAATCGCTTATGTTTATAACGCGATAGGAATAAATCTAACCGAAAAGAAGCGCAATTTAGTAACGGCTAGATTGCAAAAAGTATTGCGGGCGCGTAAACTCACCAATTTTAAGGATTATTACGAAGCTTTGGTCGCCGACAAATCGGGCGAAATGCTAAGCGAGTTGGCGAACAATATTTCGACCAATCACACATTTTTTTACAGAGAAAACGCTCACTTTGATTTTTTTTACGAGCGAACGCTTCCTGAGATTGAAGAAAGACTAAAGGAAAACAATTCCAACGATATAAGAGTTTGGAGCGCGGGATGCTCCAGCGGGGAAGAGCCTTATATGTTGGTAATGCTAATGAAGGAGTTTTTCGGAAAAGATTACGCGAGGTTCGACGCCGGAGTTTTGGCTACGGATATTTCCCAAAACGCTTTAAGGTTCGCCAAAAGGGGCGTTTATCCCAAAGATAGATTGAAGTATATGCCCGATAAATACCGGAAGAAGTATTTTAATAAAGTTACACAGGACGAGAGTCGCGTTATCGACGAAATAAGAAAAGAGGTAACTTATAGGCGTTTTAACTTGATGAATAAGACTTTTCCCTTTAAGAAGCCTTTCGACGCAATTTTTTGCCGCAACGTAATGATATATTTCGACGAAAAGACTAAAGCGGAATTAGCGAGGAAGTTTTACGATTTTATCGTTCCCGGCGGCTATTTATTTATAGGACATTCCGAAAGTATCAACAGAGTAGAAGGATGCAGATTTAAATATATCCAGCCCGCTTTATATCGGAAATTATAAATTTGTATATTCGCGTTTAGTTATTTTGCTTTTAAAATTATAAATGGAATTTAGATGGCTGAGAATAAAAGGACGATAAAAGTATTAGTGGTTGACGATTCCGCTTTGGTGAGGGATATACTAAAGAAAGGTTTGTCGAAGGACCCTAATATTGAAGTGGTCGGCGCTGCGCCGGACGTTTACGCGGCGAGAGATTTGATAGTGGAGAAAAACCCCGACGTACTGTCTTTGGATATAGAGATGCCGCGAATGGACGGCGTCGAGTTTTTAAGGAGGTTGATGCCTCAGCGTCCTATTCCGGTAGTAGTAGTGAGTTCGCTAACTCAAAAGGGCAAGCATATAACGATGCAAGCTTTGGAGGCGGGCGCGGTTGACTTTATTTCTAAGCCTTCGGCGGACTTAGCGCGCGGCTTGGAAGAGATGATGATGGAGTTAAGGACGAAAATCAAAATCGCCGCGGACGCTAACGTTTCTCATTGGAAAGACAAACGAATCGATTTAATTCAAAAGAGGGAAGAAGCCGAATCAAAAGCTTTAAAAGAATCGACCGACAAAGTAATTATTATTGGAGCTTCGACCGGAGGCACCGAGGCGTTGAGAAAAGTTATTTTGCGGATGCCCGCTAACTCTCCGGGAATAGTTATAGTGCAGCATATGCCGCCCGGGTTCACCAAAACTTTCGCGGATAGATTGAACGAGCAAGCTTTAATGCAAGTCAAAGAAGCGGAGGACGGCGACAGAATCATTACGGGCAGAGTTTTAGTTGCGCCCGGCGATTTTCATTTAAAAGTCGTTCGTTCGGGAGGACATTACAAAGTTCGCACAGACAAGCAAGAGAAAGTAAACGGTCATAGACCGTCGGTTGACGTGTTGATGTATTCGGCGGCTCAGAACGTCGCCGCCAACGCTTACGGAGTTATTTTGACCGGAATGGGCAAGGACGGAGCCGAAGGGCTAAAAGCGATGAAAGACGCCGGAGCTAAAACAATCGGTCAGAACGAGGAAAGCTGCATTGTTTACGGTATGCCGAAAGTAGCTTTTGACAGGGGAGCGGTGGACGTTCAGGTTCACGTCGATAATATTGCCGACTCATTAACAAAATTAATAAGCAAGGACAGTTGATATTTGTCTCCCCAATAAATGCCTGAAAATAAAAAGAAATACGATTTAACCGTTTTGGCCGTCGAGGACGACCCAGACTCGAACTTGTTTTTAACTACTTTTCTTAGACTGTTTTTTACCGAAGTGATTTCCGCTAAAGACGGAGTAGAAGGTTTAGAGGCTTATAAAAAACGCGGACCTTCAATAGTCGTCGCCGATATTGCTATGCCTAATATGAACGGTCTGGAGATGGCGGAGAAGATTAAAAGCGTAAACCCCAACGTTCAAATTATTCTTCAGACCGCTTTCGACAACACGGAGTATTTGCTAAAAGCTCTTGAAATCGGCATCGACGATTACCTTCTTAAGCCGCTGCAGAAAAACGCGATTATCGCTTCACTTTCCAGAGCGGCTGATATCGTTTTGCTGGAACGTGAATTAGAAGCGAAGAACAAAAATATAAGGAAGATTTCTCACGCCGTCGAACAGAGTTCGAATTTAACGCTGATATTAGACGGAAAGGGAACGATAGAATACGCTAATTCCAAGTTTTTTGAGTTTTTTGACTTCAACAAAAGCGAAGTTTACGGTAAATCTACGGAGGAGACGTTAAAAAATAATTTCGGAGCCGCGGTATTAGGCAATTTGCGCGAATCTATCGAAGCGGGTTCGGATTGGACGGACGAATTCAGTATCGATAAGGAGGGAGCGTGTTGTTGGTTTAAAGCAAATCTTTCGGCGGTTAAAGACGAAGGCGGAAAAATCAGAAATTACTCTTTGTTGTTAATCGACGTAACGGCTCTGAAAAAAGCTGAAAAAGAATTAAGGCAGATAAACGAAAATTTGGAAAAACGAGTCGAGGAGCGAACCGCTCAACTGAAAAGAGCGAAAGACGAAGCGGAGGCGGCTAACCGCGCGAAGTCGGCTTTTTTAGCTAAAGTCAGCCACGAATTAAGGACGCCTTTAAACGGAATAATCGGTCTTACGGGCATTTTACTCGACGATAAGTTAAGCGAGAAGCAAATAAATTTCTTAGAGATGATTAAGGAGTCGGGCGAAAATCTTTTAAAGATAATAAACGATATTATTAATTATTCGAAGTTGGAATCGGGCAAGCTGAAATTGGATGAAACCGTTTTCGTTCCGAAAGTTTGCGCCGTCAACGCGACGGAGCTTTTGTCTAAAAGCGCCGAGGATAAAGGTCTCGCTATAAAAGTGTCGATAGACGAGAGCTTGCCGGAAAAAATAATAGGCGACCCCGTTAGATTGCAGCAAATAATAACTAATTTATTGGAAAACGCGATTAAGTTTACCGAAGAAGGCGCGGTGGAAGTAAAAGCCAAGAAAATAGAAGAACATTCTAAAATGATAAAATTGCAATTTTCTGTTAAGGATACGGGAACGGGTATTTCCGAAGACAAGCAATCTGAACTTTTCGAAAGTTTCTCGCAAGTTGAAGACTATATGACTAGGAAACGCGGCGGAACGGGATTGGGATTGAATATAGCCAAGGAGTTGGTGGATTTAATGAACGGCGAAATTTGGGTGGAGTCGGAATCGGGCGGCGGCAGTGAGTTTTTCTTTACGGCAAGCTTTGTTAAGCCCGAAAAAGAGGACGCTATAAGCGAGGATAAGCGGGAGGAAAATTTAGAAGAAACTGCGAGCCAATATCCAGAAGCTAATCTCAAGGTTTTGATAGCGGAAGATAGCTACGTTAATTTGGAGGTGTTAAAAGAAGCTTTGTCCGTTAAGAATTGGGAGTCGATAGCGGCGACCGACGGAGTAGAGGCTCTCGAGGTTTATAAATCGCGAGATTTCGATTTGATTTTGATGGACGTCTGGATGCCGGAGAAGGACGGCTTGGAAGCGACTAGAGATATAAGAGAAATTGAAAAAGAAAAAGAGAAAAGGACACCTATTGTGGGACTTACCGCTATCGACGGCGAAGACGACGAAAGAAAATGCTTGGAAGCGGGAATGGACGACGTAATCGCGAAGCCTTTTGAATTGAAAGAATTTTTCGACGTAATTTATAAGGCGTTAGGTATAGACAGTAGTGGCGACTCGGCAGAAAAAAGCGCTTTGAATCTTGAGCAATTGATTAAATCTATAAATTACAACGAAGATTTGTTCAAAAATATCGTCGATTATTTCGCCGGGAAGTCTAACGAAACAATTGAAAAGATAGAGGAAGCGGTAAAATCAGATAGTTTTAAGGAAATTAAAAGTAAGGCGCACAAATTCAAATCGGAGTTGGGCAATTTCGGAGCGGAGAAATCTGTTAGTATATTAAAGCGGATAGAGCGATTAGCCGATGAAAATAATATTAACGGGATGGAGGAATTAATCGGCGATTTGAAAAAAGCCGTAAAGAAAGTGAACGAGGAATTGAAAGAAATTGATATTAAAGAGTTAATAAAATCTATTAAAGGAGAATGAGATGAAGATATTAGTCGTCGAAGACGATTATATTACTTCGCGAGTGCTACAGGAAATTTTGTTGTCGTTCGGCGATTGCGACGTCGCCGAAGACGGCAAGGAAGCGCTGGAGCTTTTCGAGGAGGCTCACGAGCGCGGCGTTCCTTACGACGTAATATTTCTGGATATAATGATGCCGGAGCTTGACGGACAAGAGACTCTCAATCATATAAGGGATTACGAGACTCAGGAGAATATAAAAGGCTTAGAGGGAGTGAAAATCGTAATGACAACCGCTCTCGACGATTTTGAAAATATAAAAACAGCGTTTAAAAATCAGTGCGAAGATTATATAGTGAAGCCGTTCGACAAGGATAAAATAACTAATTCATTGATTAAACTTGGTTTTCTGAGTTAATATTTTTCTTTCTGGCGAATTTTTTGGCTACAAAAAACGCCGTAGCGGCAATGATAGCGGGTATAATTATCCATCCGTATAGGGAAATTGTTTCTCGCGCGAGTTTCCAGTTTTCGCCTAAAACGACGCCCGCATAAATTAAAATCAAGTTCCAAATAAGCGCGCTAAAGCTGGCTAGAGCGATAGTTGGAAGGTCGCGCATTTTCGACATACCGGCTAAGAACGAAATCAAGCCTCTGGTGCCGGATAAAAATCTATTGCCAGCTATAACGTAATATCCGTATTTGCTAAGCCAACGGTTTGGTTTTTCTAACTTTTCTTCCGTAATAAAGGAGAATTTTTTTGAGTATATCGCCTTTTTTCCAAGAACTCTGCCCAAAAAGAACATAATAGCGAAACCGACAGTGGAGCCGGCGGTGGCGGATAGAAGGAGCGGTATTAAATCTATCGAGTCGATGCCTACCAAAGTGCCGGTGAATATAATAACGGAGTCGCAAGGCGAAGGCGGGAAGACGTTTTCTAGAATGGTGAAGAAGAACGCTCCGATTAAGACCCAATACCAAGGGACTGTGGATAAAAATTCTACCGCCGATTCAAGCATAGTTATTTAGAATTAGTCGATAAAATAATGTCTTTGGCTTCGTATAAGTTTTCAGCGAAAAAATCCGCCTCGGGGCAGTCGGTTTCTTTATGACTCCCTACCAAAATAGTTTTTAGCGCGGCTCTTTTACCGGCAATCGCGTCTTTTGGGCTGTCGCCAATCATCCAAGAAGAGAAAACGTCTATGTTCCATTTTTTTATACCTTTCAAAAGCATTCCCGGATTTGGTTTGCGATAAAAACTGTCTTCTTTTTCCAAATCGCAACAATAATAGATATCGTCGAAGTTGAAGGAGTATTCTTTTTTTAATTTACCTTGGATGAAATCGAAAACTTCCCGCAATTGTTCTTCGGTCATCAAGCCTTTTCCCACTCCCTGCTGATTGGTAACCATAAACGTTTTGAAGCCGTTTCGTTTGATTTCCGGGAATATTGAAAGGAAGTCTATTAAAAAGACTAACTCATCCGGTTTTTTGACGTAAGCCTCAGCCAATCTGAAATTTATGACGCCGTCTCTATCAAAAAATACGGCTTTTACTTTATTTTCTTTATTTCCGTTCAATTTGTCTTTCCCGTCGTTACTTGTTCTATTATTTCGTCCGTAGATTTGAATATAACTTCCCAAGAGTGTGTTTTTTCAATGAGTTTTCTTCCGTTCTGGGATAGATTCGCGTTCAACTCGTTGTTTTTTAGGGCTTCGATTGCTAAGTCTGCCAAGTCCTCGGCGGTTTCGCCAATTAGAGCTTCTTCGCCGTGTTTCGCGTGAATGCCTTGGTTGCCGGTTGGCGTTGTCGCTACGGGACAGCCGCAAGCCATAGCTTCGAGCAGTTTGTTTTGTATTCCGGATCCTCCGTTGTGCGGATGCAAAAACAATTTTGCTTCTTGCAAGTATGGTATCATATCGGGAACGTCGGGTATTATCTCCACGTTTTTCGATTCGAAAGCTCTAAGGGTATTAGGCGGATTAGCGCCTACTATTTTTAATTTGACGTTGGGTATCTTGTTTTTTATTCTCGGCAAAATTTCCTTTACGAGTTTAGTAGCCATTAATTGGTTAGCCCAAACGTCCATCTTGCCGGCGAATATTATGTCTTTTCTTATTTGACCGTCTTTCGGCGGATTGAACTTGGAAATATCGACGCCGTTGGAAAGCAGGGCGTAACGGGCGTTTGGATTTTGCTTTTCCATCGCTTCGATATCTTCCGGCGTTACAAGCGTAACCGCGTCGAAATGATTGACTATTTCCGGTTCGTAGCGCTTCAGCGCTTTATATTCCCAAAAGCGGACAAGTTTTTGTAAGGGGCGGCGGCTGTTTTGAAACGACCTTTTTTGGTATAGAGTCCTGCAGTCCTCAGCCATAAGGATTTTTTTTATCGGTTTATTCTTGACGTATTCAGCCGTTCTCATAAAAAACGAGAAGGCGAGATCGAAGTTTTCTTCTTCAAGCAATTTATCGACTACTTTTTTATATTCAGGCTGGGTGTAAAAGCCAATCTCAAGCGGATATTTATAGGCGTTCTTGACGGTTCTAAAAGCGGCTACTATAGGATTCAACGGCACGGCTCGAACTTTGATTCCTTTGCTTTCTATCGCTTCTACGTATTCTTTCGGGGCTTTTCCGCCGTGGTAAAACGAAACTAGCGTTACGTCGTGATTTTCCGCCAGATGAGTCAAAACGTAATTCGGCTTTAGGCGGTCTCCGCCTATTATCGGATACGGAAACCGAGCCGTTAAAAACAATATTTTCAGTCTCTTTTCAATCATTTTATCGTTTATCCAAACGAGTTAAAACGCAAAAGATAAATTTAAGGAAATTTTGCGAGAGTTTATAGAAAAGCGACTTTAAGAATTGAGTAATCGTCTTTGAGTTTTTCTTTTCCTCTAAGTTGTATAGCGCGTTCGTAGGCTTCTTCTAATTCGTCCGAGCTGTCTGGGCTATTGTATTTTTTAGCCAAGTCGATTAAGAACTCGTTGAATTTATCGAGATTCCATCTGGTTCCGTCTTTTTTTTCAATTTCGTAAACGCCGTCGGAGAAAATGTATAATCTCGACGGTTTGGGGATTTTAGCGGAGAAGGCGTTGTATTCGTAATTTTTAACGGCGCCGATAAATACGTTTTTCGAGGAAAGGGGATAGCTATTGTTTTCTTCGTCCAAAAGAACAGCGGGCGGATGTCCGGCGCTGGAAAAACTAATCGCTCGCGTTTTGACGTTGTAAACGCCGTACCACATAGAGAAGAACATGTCGTTTTCCGGGGACATTTGAAAGGCTTTGTTCAGAGCGTTCAATACTTCGTCCGGTTTTCTAAAGTTGACTTTTTTCAAGTGTTGGTTAGAAAGTATATTTAAAATGCTAACGGAAAGCAGCGCCGGTCTGATTCCGTGATAGCAAACGTCGAGCAGATAAACGGCGAAGTATTCTTTGTCAATCCAATGATAACCGAAAGAATCGCCGCCTAAGTTGCTTGACGGAATGAACTTCCATCTTGTTCGGATTCTGCCGTTTTTCTTGGGCGCGGGCAAAAGAGAAGTAACGTATTCGGCGGCGCTTTCCAATTCGTCGTTTATGATTTTTAAATATCTATCTTTTTCCTCGCTCGATTTTTTTAGTTCTTTGTTGATTTTCTCGATTTTTTCTTTGGAAAATTTCAAATCGAGGTGGTTTTTGATTCTAGCGAGTAGAACCTGCTGTTCAAAGGGCTTGACGACGTAATCGACGCCGCCGATGTCAAAGCCTTTTACGACGTCGTCGGTCGCCGATTTTGAGGTGAGGAAGATTATCGGTATATGAGCGGTGGATTTGTTTTCTTTTAATTTTTCGCAAACTTCGAATCCGTTCATCCCCGGCATCATTATATCGAGCAATATTAAATCTGGGTCAATTTGTTCGACGCCGTTTAGAGCTTTGTCGCCGGTGTCTAGCATAGACACTTCGTATCCAGAGTGGTAGAGTAGAGTTCCCAACACTTGTAGGTTCTCCAAGATGTCGTCCACTACGAGTATTCTCGGTTTTCGCAGGTATTTTGCGGCGTTATCGACATTTTTCATTGCGATTTCGCGTTTTTTGCTAATTTTTCTTTCTAATTTATTAAAGTATTAGCTTTTAAAAAAATCGGTTTAATTTTCTTCGGCGTCCCATTCTTGCAGAACGTAGCGCTCGGCTATGTCTTCGTCTATATTCGAAATAAATCTCGATGGTTTTGAAAGCACGGCGCCGGATTCTCGGTCGTAAACGTTAATCGGATAGCTGATAAACAATTGATTTTTGGCTCGGGTGCAAGCTACGTAAAAAAGCCTGCGCTCCTCTTCGAGAGCGTCGAGACTTTCAGCCGCTTTCGAGGAGGGAAATCTGCCTTCCAAAGCCCATATAATAAACACCGCTTTCCACTCCAGTCCTTTCGCCGAATGTATCGTTGATAGATTGAGTAACTCGTCTTCCTTAGATTCTTCCTCTATGTCCGTTACCGATTCTATCGGCGGTTCGATAGCCATATCGTTGAGGAATTCGTTTACGCTCGAGTATCTTTCCGCGATGGATATGAAGACCTCAATGTCCTTTTGGCGTTTTTGCCAATCGTCGTATTTGTTTTTTAGCGTTGGCCTATAATTTTCGGCGATTAGAGTCGCTTTTTCTCCGACGGACAATGATTTTGTATCCAAATCTTTTAAGAATAAAAGCAGCTTATCCAATGATTTTTGCGCCTTGCCTCGCGCGCCAAAATTGATTTTCCCTTCCATCGGATTTGGCGATTCGAACAGCCGGTCGATTATTTTCGCCGACGTTCGCGGTCCGACGCCGTCCAAAAGATTCAGCAGTCTATGCCAGCTGATAGCGTCTTTTGGATTATATAGCGCTTTGAAGTAGCTCAGCATATCTTTAATGTGCGCCGTTTCTACGAATTTCATCCCGCCGAATTTTTGGTAGGGGATGTTGGCTTTCGCCAGCTCTATTTCCAAATCGAAGGAGTGGAAGCCGGAGCGGAAAAGCACGGCTATGTCTTCAAGATTTATGTCCTGCTCGCGAAGGTCGAGTATTTGTTGAGCTATGAAACGCGACTGCTGTCTTTCGTCGGCGCAACTGATTATTTTCGGTTTGTCGAACTCGCCGATTCTGCGCGTGAACAGTTCTTTCTCGTAAAGAAACGGAGCGTCTTTTATTATTTCGTTGGTTAAAGTCAGTATTTGCTGAGAGCCGCGATAGTTCTCCTCTATTTTATATACCTCGCATTCCTTAAAATCGTCGGGGAATTCTATTATATTCTGAAATTCGGCTCCTCTGAAAGCGTATATGCTCTGGGCGTCGTCGCCGACTGCCATCACGTTTTCCCGCTCTCCCGCCAGCTGCATTATTATTTCCCGCTGGAGTTTGTTTGTGTCTTGGTATTCGTCCACCATTACGTACTTGAACTTTCGGTTGATTTTTTTCTTAATCGCCGGTTTGGTTTTCAAAAGTTCGAGAAGATTGACGAGCAAATCGTCGTAATCCATTACGTTGTATTTCTTTTTGTAAGCTTCGTATTCCCTGAGTATTTTTTCTATCAGTTCATAGGCGTCCAAGAAAAACGGGAAGTCTTTCATAAGCAAATCTTCTAGGGCTTGTTGTCTGTTGACGGCGAGGCTGTATATTTTTTGCAAAGTGTCTTTTTTCGGGAATCGTCTTTTGGGTTTTCCTTGGGTGAATTGAGTGCGCAATAGATTAATCGTGTCGGCTGAGTCGCCGGCGTCCAAGACGTTGAAGCTTTGGTCGTAACCGATAGCGTCGGCGTATTGTCTTAGCGTTTGCAAAGCGAATGAATGGAAAGTGCCGCCGGAGGCTTTTTCGCATCTGCCGTCCAATAAAATCGAGGCGCGACGCTTCATTTCTCTGGCGGCTTTGCGGGTGAAAGTCAAAAGTAAAATCGCTTCGGCTGGGACGCCGTCTTCGATTAGCCTCGCCAATCTATATACTAAAGTCCGCGTCTTGCCGGTGCCCGCTCCGGCTATGACCAAGGCGGCGCCTTGGTTGTGCATTACGGCGTTGTGTTGCGCCGGATTGAGATGCCTTTCGTATTGTATTTTATATCCCGCGAATTTTCTAGAGTCAGCTTCCGACGCTTTTTTTAGATATATTTTCTTCATAGCTCACTTTGTTTTTTTATTTATGCTCAAATAATTTATTTTTGAAAAAATACAATTTTATTAAACGAATTTCGATATATTAATTTAACGATAAAAATTACAAATTTTTAATTTATCAAAAAAACGGAGAAAGACGAATGAAGAACTTTTACTTAATTCTAATCGCGATTATGGCTTTTACTTTTACGGCGAAAGCGCAGTTCAGTCCTTATCTTGCCGACGGTTATCTCGAAGAAGCAAGAGACAAAGCGGCTGAATCAATTAGCGACCCTTACTTGGTTTCGATAGCTACGATAAACGGAACTATAGAAGGATTGGAATTTGGCGGCGAACTAATACCTTTGGAATTTATATTAGAAGGAGACGATAAAGGCAAAGGCTCCGCTTGGGCTTATACTTTTATGGCGGAAGAGTCCGACCCGGTAGTTATACTTGTCGGCGATTTAGGTCCGCTCGGGTTACAGAAATTCAACACTGAAGACCTTGGCGTTGACACCGGTCTTTTAACCGGATACGCTTCGGATAATTCTCTCGACGACACCGAATGGATTAACAGCGACGAAATGGTCAATTACCTTTTGGCTTCTCAAGAATATCAAGATTATATGAGCGCTAACGAAAACGGAGCGCCTCGGGGCGTTAGCCTCGGTTACGCCGAATACGGAATTTTAGAGACCGACAAACCCTACTGGTTTGTATTGATGACTGTCGAAGAAGAGCAGGGCGGCGTTATTCAAGCCGAATCGGATAGCCTTCTTATAGTTATCGACGCTGAAGACGGCTCTATTACGGACGTGGAAGACGACGACAGAGCGATTGGGAATTTGGAGATTTATCCGAATCCCGCATCGAGTCAGGCGATTATAAGCGTTCCGAGCTATTTTTCGTTAGACGGCGCCGAAGTTACAATGTTCGATATTAACGGCGGCGTAGTCGATAGCTTCGTTCCCAAAACGCGGAAGCTCGAATTGAATTTAAACGAATACGTTCCGGGCGTTTATTACGTAAGGATACAAAGCAAGGAAGGAACGCTAACGAAGCCGATTGTGATAAATAAGTAGTTTTTCTTTTAAGAATTTGCGACTGTAAAAAGAATGATTATTTACCTCACCCTAACCCTCTCCGTAAACGGAGAGGGATTTTTATAGTTCACCTCACCCTAACCCTCTCCGTAAACGGAGAGGGGACTAATTGGTTGATTTATCTATGTTTACGCTAACCTTTAAGTTCTCTCCCCGCTTGCGGGGAGAGTTAGAGTGGGGTAATTGATTACCTAAAGAGCGATTTTTACTTCTACCTCGCCCCAGCCCTCTCCGTAATGATAGTTCACCTCACCCTAACCCTCTCCGTAAACGGAGAGGGGACTAATTGGTTGTTTTATCTATGTTTGCGTTAACCTTTTAGTCCTCGCCCCGCTTGCGGGGAGAGTTAGAGAGGGGTAAACAAAAGAGAGGGGTAAATAAAAGAGAGGGGTAATCGCCTACGTTTGCTTTTTCTCTCAAATATTATTAAATTGAATTATTAATAATATTAAGCGCTTGGAATTTATGAGCGGCGGAAAATGTCCGAATATCTGATTAAAAAATATTACAAGGACGTCGAAAATTACTTGAGATTCGGCGGCAGCAGGAAAGAAACTTCGATTCGCACGGCTTTTCAAAATCTGCTGAACGAATATTGTAAAAAGAAAGACTTCTTCCTCGTTCCGGAGCTGGACTACAAAACGAACGACGGCAAAACCGTTTTCCCCGACGGAACGGTCAAGGATTCTCTGCGGCTCGATTGGGGCTACTGGGAGAGCAAAGACGAAGACGACGACCTCGAAGAGGAAATTAAAAAGAAGTTCGCAAAGGGATACCCGAAAGACAATATACTGTTCGAAGATTCGCAAACGGCGATTCTGTATCAGGCGGGAAACCGCGCCGACAAAGCCGAAGTAAAGAATCCCAAGGAACTGCAAAAGATTCTGAACAAATTCATCGGCTACGAGAAGCCGGAAATAAGGGACTTTCGGGAAGCGATTGAAAAGTTCAAAGAGGACATACCAAAAGTCGCCGAGGCGCTGCGCGAGCTAATCGAAGAGCAAGCGAAAATCAACGAGGATTACAGGCGAGCCAGAGACATATTCCTCGCTCTGTGCAAAGACGTCATCAACCCCGACTTAGTCGTCGAGGACGTCCGCGAAATGCTCGTCCAGCACATACTCACAGAGGACATATTCAACACCGTCTTCGACGAAACGCAGTTCCACGAGGAAAACAACATCGCGAACGAACTCGTCAAGGTCCTGAAAACATTCTTCCACGGCGAGACGAAAAGGCGGTTCCTCGATAACGTCCATCACTACTACCGCATAATAAAAGCCAAGGCGTCGGGAATAGCGAATCACGCCGAAAAGCAAAAGTTCCTGAAAGTGATTTACGAGAACTTTTACAAAGCCTACAACCCGAAGAAAGCCGACAGGCTCGGCGTCGTTTACACGCCGAACGAAATAGTAAAGTTTATGATAGAAAGCGCCGACTACCTTTGCTTCGAGCATTTCGGCAGGACGCTCGCCGACGAAAACGTGGAAATTCTCGACCCCGCCGCCGGCACCGGTACTTACATTACCGAACTAATTGAATATTTGCCCGCGAGCAAGCTCGAATACAAATACGAAAACGAAATACACGCCAACGAAGTCGAAATTCTGCCTTACTACATCGCCAACTTGAATATCGAATACACTTACAAGCAGAAGAAGGGGCGCTACAAGGAATTCGAAAACATTTGCTTCGTCGATACGCTGGACAATCTCGGCTTTAAATACAAGGGCAAGCAGGAAGGTATGAGCTTCGGGCTGGGGCTGGAAAACCAAGAGCGAATTAAAAAGCAGAACAAAAGGAAAATCTCGGTCATTATCGGTAATCCGCCTTACAACGCCAACCAGCTGAACGAAAACGAAAACAACAAAAACCGCCAATATCCGGAAATAGACAAAAGGATAAAAGACACTTATATTAAAGACAGCACGGCGCAAAAGACGAAATTATACGATATGTACGCTCGGTTTTATCGCTGGGCGATGGACAGAATCGACGAAAACGGGATAATCGCTTTTATAACGAACAACTCTTTCGTGAACGCCAGAACCTTCGACGGATTTAGGAAATCTGTCGAGAAAGAATTCGACTACGTTTACGTTATCGATTTGGGCGGCAACATAAGGGAGCTGTCTGGAAAAGACGGGATATTCCTAAACGAGCGGCACACGATTTTCGGCGTCTCGGCGGCTGTAGGTATCGCTATTATGTTTTTAGTGAAGAGCGGAAGTTAACAATAAATTGTAATATATATCTGGAAAAGTTATGAATTATATGAAAGAAATTAATGAAATTAAAAAATTGTGCGATAAGTTAAAGAAAGGAGAATCGAAAAAGAGGGATAGGAAGATAGAAATATATTCAAGCGGAGTTAAAGCAAAACTTGTGAATACATATTATTCACTACAAATGATAAAAGAATTATACGATAAAATAGATGAAACATCAACAAGTAGCGACAATATACAAGTGGCTGATAAATTATATTTCTATGTTGATTCGTTCTTTACATTTCTTTATTCTTCTTTAGATATTGTATCACATATATTAAATAATTATTATAATTTAGGATATGATGAAAAAATTATTTGCTTTAAACAAATAAATAATCAGTTAAAAAAATATAATGGGAATTTGAAAGTAATTTCTAAAATTGATAGTATATTGAGATCTAATTATTTTAAGAATCTTTATTCCTATAGAAATTGTTCAACACACAGGAGACAAATTTCTCTTATATTTAAAACACGTAAAACACAAATAACTGGAGGTTATTCAACAGATGATTTTACTGAAGTCAAAATATTAATATGTGATAACCCATTAACTACTTATCCAAAAACAAAACAAGGAAGAGAACTTATTGATTATTGTTCAAAAATATTTGAACATTTTTTTAAAAATATAAAAACAATTATTGAAAATTTATAAAAGGAAGGTGTAACTATGAAAAAGAATAATGATGAAAACATTAAAAAAGAAGAAAAAAAAGAATTAAAAGTTTTATCTACTTCTGAAATAAGCAAAGGAGTTTATTCAAATTTAGCCGTTATTAATCATAATGAAAATGAGTTTATTTTAGATTTTTTACTTCGTTTAAGATCTGAAACGCAACTTGTTTCAAGGGTAATATTAAGTCCTGAACATATGAAAAGATTTAATAAAGTTATTGAGGAAAGTATTAAAAAATTTGATAAAACTAATAAAACCAAAAAATAAAATTAAATATTATTTTAATAATATAATGAAAAAAGCAAAAATATACTACATACGCCCTTGCGATATAAGAGCTACGAGAGACGAGAAGGTAGCTTATCTTCAAGAGCATAAATTCAAAGACATCCCTTTCGAGCGCATAAAGCCGGATAAGAACGGCTACTGGCTAAATATAGCCGATAATGATTGGGAGGAGCTAATACCCGTAGCGAACAAAAAGACTAAGTTCGCAAAGAAAAAGAGCGACGAGGAGGCGGTGTTTAAACTTTTTGCCAGTAGTATAAAAACAAATCGAGATGAATGGGTTTATGATTTCGATAGGAAATGTATAGAGAAGAAAATGATGTTTTTTGTTGAGCGTTACAATAATCAAATATCAAAAAATGTCTTTGACGACGATAGATTAGACTACTCAATAAAATGGAGTAGCACTCTTAAAAGCAATTTGAAGTCAAAAAAGAAAATAGAATTTAAAGAAGAAAATTTTATATTATCGTTATGGAGACCATTTATAAAAAAGTATTTTTATAAAGAAAATATTTTTAGCGATAGATTAACTTCTTTGCATTACTTAATATGGGGAGACAGCCTTGATAGTAAAAATAAAATTATAAATTTTTCTGATGCTAACACAAGTAAACCTTTTCATATAATGGCGACAAAATCAATTTCAGATTATCACTTTCTTTCTGATACCCAATGCCTCCCCCTCTACCGCTACGACGAAGAGGGTCGGCGGCGAGATAACATAACGGATTGGGGCTTGGAGCGTTTTCGGGAGCGGTATTCGGGGGGATTTTGCTCTGGTTCTGCCAGTGAAGAAGAACCCCACTCTAACTCTCCCCGCAAGCGGGGAGAGAACCTTAAAAGCTCCCTCTCTGCTTGCGGAGAGGGCCGGGGTGAGGTAAACAATGAAAACTCTGCTGCTAGCGAAGAAGAACCCCTCTCTGGCTCTCCCCGCAAGCGGGGAGAGAACTCTGAAAGCGGCGTCTCATCCGACAGAGAGAACCTTAAGAACTCCCTCTCCGCTCACGGAGAGAACAACCAATTAGACTCCCTCTCCGTTTACGGAGAGGGCCGGGGTGAGGTGAACAATGAAAACTCTACTGCTAGCGAAGAGGGACCCCTCTCTGGCTCTCCCCGCAAGCGGGGAGAGAACTCTGAAAGCGGCGTCTCATCCGACAAAGAGAACCTTAAGAGCTCCCTCTCTGCTCGCGGAGAGAACAACCAATTAGACCCCCTCTCCGTTTACGGAGAGGGCCGGGGTGAGGTAAACAACTACGGCGAAGAAATCCAAAAAGAAGACATATTCTACTACACTTACGCCGTTCTGCACAACCCCGCTTACCGCGAGAAATACGAGCTGAACTTGAAGCGCGAGTTCCCGCGCCTGCCGTTTTACGAGGACTTTTGGCAGTGGCGCAACTGGGGCAAAGAGCTGATGGACTTGCACATAAATTTCGAGGAAGCGGAGCAGTATCCTTTGGAGATAGTCGAAAAGCATATGAAGAAAGATGCCGAGCCGAAAGCGAAGTTAAAAGCCGACAAAGACGCCGGCGAAATAACGCTCGACGAGGCGACGGTTCTGCGCGGCGTGCCAAAAATCGCGTGGGAATACAAGCTCGGAAATCGCTCGGCGCTGGAGTGGATATTAGACCAATACAAAGAAAAGAAGCCCCGCGACCCGACGATTCGCGAAAAATTCAATACGTACAAATTCGCCGACTACAAAGATAAGGTAATAGACTTGCTGAAGCGCGTAACGACCGTAAGCGTTGAGACAATGGCGATAATCGGGGAGATGCGGGAGGCGGAGTAGGAATTTTTTTACCTCTCCCCAGTCCTCTCCGCGAGCAGAGAGTGATTTTTATTTCTACCTCACCCTAACCCTCTCCGTAAACGGAGAGGGGACTAATTGGTTGTTTTATCTATGTTTGTGTTAACCTTTTAGTTCTCGCCTCGCTTGCGGGGAGAGTTAGAGAGGGGTAGTCGATTGCTTGGAGAGCTGGAGAGGGATTTTTATAGTTCACCTCGCCCAAGCCCTCTCTTTAAGCGGAGAGTG
>CAZDXB010000010.1:0-87295 GCA_964509335.1 uncultured Hyphomicrobiales bacterium
AATAATGCTTTTGCGGTATTTCCAATTTTATATAAATTAAGTAATTGATTTTTGATGAATGAAGAGAGAAAATTATGGACGCGAAACCGAAGCTCGCTTTGATTGGATACGGGAATATGGGCAAAGAAGTCGAGAAGAAAGCCCAAAGCGAAGGATACGAAATTGCCGAAATTTTTGAGATTGACAATCCGATTTCAAAGAATGGCGATTACGAGTTCGACGTAGCGATCGATTTCAGCTTGCCTTCGGCGGTTTACTCTAACGTGGAAACCGTCGCTAATTTGAAAAAAGATATAGTCGTCGGAACGACCGGTTGGACGGACAATATTGACAAGATAAAGAGTCTAGTCGAGAAAAGCGGAACCGGGTTTTTATACGCTCCGAACTTTTCCATCGGGGCGCAATTTTTTATGAGAATAGTCGATTACGCTTCCGCTTTAGCCGATAAAATTGAGTATTACGACTTGGCGCTGTTCGAGACGCATCATCGCAAAAAGGCGGACTGCCCAAGCGGAACGGCGAAAACGATAGCCGATATTATATTAAAGAATGTCGGCAGAAAAAAGGAAGCGTTGACCGAGCCGCCGACCGGTAAAATCGCTCCTGAAAGTTTGCACGTCGCTTCTTTGCGAACGGGCGAGGTATTCGGAACGCACTCGCTCGTTATGGATTCGTCTTTCGACGCGATTGAGTTGACGCATCGGGCGAAGAGTCGCGGCGGTTTCGTAAAAGGCGCTATTACGGCGGCTCAGTGGCTATACGGCAGGAAAGGCTTTTATTCAATCGACGATATGCTTAATGAAATTTTTAGCGAGTGATTTATGAAGGATATGATTATTATCGCTTGCGTTTTTTTGTTTTGTAGCGGCGTCGCTTCCCCCCAAATTTTCGTTCAACCACAAGAAAAAGTTGAAGCGGATAGCTCTATCGGCGTTATCGACGTTAAGCCGAGCGAATTATATATAGAAGAGCCGGACACGACAAATTTTATCGAAACGACAGTAAAGGTTTTGAACAGAGGGGACGCTCCATTGCGTATTAAAAACGTCAAAGGCTCTTGCTACTGTTCTCAAGCCGTTATAAAAAAACAAGTCGTTTACCCTTTGGACGTCGGGGAGCTTATTTTTCAAATCAATTTAGACGGTCTTTCCAAAAACGATTCTTCGGTTTTATATACGATTAAAAGCGACGCGAAGAATTCGCCGTATTTCGTTAAGGTTCACATAGTTAAAAAAGAGAACTCCGAGGGCGAGTAAATAAGGCGCGTTGTCGTTCTTTTAAGCGATAAGTTCCTAAACTTTGTTTATTGGTTTAATTATACGCGAAAGTAGAATTTGCATAATAAACGAAAAATGCTATACTTAGTTTGTTTGAATGGTTGTTTATTATAGACAAAAAGAAGAATTGCGTTAATATATCATATTTTTTTTAGTAATTATAGGAGCTATCAATGAGCGAGAAAAAGAAGAAGAGAATGACTACGGCTTTTGGCGTCCCCGTAGGAGACGACCAGAATAGTATGACCGCCGGGGAGCGTGGCCCCGTTTTAATGCAGGACGTTCACTTACTCGAAAAGATTAGCCATTTCGATAGAGAGCGCATACCCGAGCGCGTGGTTCACGCTAAAGGCGCCGGAGCGGGCGGATATTTTGAAGTTACGAACGACGTAAGTAAATATACAAAAGCGAGTTTTCTATCGGAAATCGGCAAAAAAACCGAAGTATTCGCTCGTTTTTCGACCGTAGGCGGCGAGAAAGGCTCAGCCGACGCCGACCGAGACCGAGAAAATCTAGTTGGGAATATCGTCGAACATCTTTCCGTAGCGCAAAAACGAATACAGCTTCGTCAAGCGGCTATATTTTTCAAAGCGGATAAGGATTACGGTAGAAAAATCGCCGAAGGACTTAAGCTCGACGTAAACGACATCGAGAAGTTAGCTAAATGTCGCAAGAAGAAAGAGAGAAAGCTACTTCGAAGTAATTATTTAAGAAAACAGAAGCATTAATGTCCGGCGTCTCCGAGATGTCGGGCATTTTTTAATTTTGCTTGCCAGAAATTTTGCCAATTACAAGGTGAACTATTCAAATTAATTTTATATTAACTCTTTGTTTTTATATTCGCGTTTTTATATGGAATCAAAAGTAAAAGGAAGGAATATATATGAGTAGAATTAGCGCGCTAGCGATGTTTTTTGCGTTCGTTTTAGCGATGAATTGCTTGGCTGAGGATTCGACGAGCGTTCCAACTCAAATTATCAAAGGCAGAATCGTAAATTCAAAAACGCAAAGACCGGTAGCGGGGGCTACCGTTCGTCTCGTTGGGACTAAAATCGGCGATTACGCCGGCAAGGACGGCTACTTTAAAATAAAGAACGTTCCGCCGGCGAGATATATTATCAGGGCTTCGGCGGTTGGTTATAAGAGCAGGCGTTTGAATATTGTCGCAACGTCCGGCAAGCAGGAACAGTTATTTATTGAACTGGAAGAAAGCTACGTAACGACGGACGAAGTAAAGGTAACGGCGAGGCGAAATCCATTCGAACCGATAAACGAGTCGTCTTTGGTTAGCTCGACGGTGTTCACTATAGACGACGTGGAGCGGTTCGCCGGCAGCAGGATGGATCCGGCTCGGATGGCGCAGAATTTAGCGGGCGTGGTAGGAGCGGACGATTTAAGGAACGATATAATTATACGCGGCGGCTCGCCTTCAGAGCTTTTATGGCGAATTGACGGTCTCGACGTTCCCAATCCGAATCATTTCGCCACGCAGGGCGCGACGGGCGGTCCCGTCTCAATTCTTAACAGCAACGTTTTAGACAATAGCGATTTTATGACGGGAGCTTGGAGTTCCGAATACGGAAATAAAATGAGCGGCGTTTTCGATATTCAAACGAGAAAGGGAAATTTCGACGAACACGAATTTTTAGGTCAATTTGGATTTAACGGATTCGAACTTGGCGCCGAAGGTCCGCTACCCGGCAAAAAGAATTCGTTCATCGCTAATTATCGGTATTCGTTTTTGGATTTAATTGAAAAGATGGGTATAAATTTCGGTTTTTCGGGAATCCCGCGATACCAAGACGGATTCGTTAAAACCGATTTGCTATCTTGGGATAAAAATCAGTTGAGCTTCACGGGGATTTTTGGCGTCAGTTCGATAAGCATCGCTCCGAGCGGAGAGGACGAGGTTTATACAAGCGATTTCGCTCTAAATAACGGAACTGATTTCGTTTCCGGCGGATTGACTTGGCAACATCTTTTCAGCGAAAGAAGTTACGGCAAAGCTCTTTTTGGCGTTGTTTACAATAATTATAAGACTAATCTGGATTCGGTTACTACCGATTCAGCCGATAAAGTTATCGACCAAACTCGAATGTATGATTTTGAATCGGTGGAAGGATATTACACCGCGAAATACAGCGTTCATTTTTCGCCAAACTCTAATAATTTGATTACAGCGGGAGTGGAAGGCAGATTGCGGTTTTACGATTTATACGGCGAGGAATTCGACCCGAGCGTTTCCAATCCTTGGTTAATGCAGCGAGACGGCGAGTCTTTGCATACGCTTTCATTTGTAAATTGGAATTGGAATATATCGAAAAGCGTTACCGCCGATTTTGGTATTCATTCGCAGTATTTGGAAGTGAACGATAAATTTACGATTGAACCGAGAGCGGCTTTGTCTTGGGATTTTCTGCCGAATCATAATTTACGAGCGGGCTACGGAATACATAGACAATCGCTTCCGCTGCTAATTCATTTCGCGGGCGACGAGAACGAAGGGTTGGAATTTATGCAGTCCTCTCATTACGTTCTTGGCTATTCTTATCAAATTGGTTTGGACGCAATGTTGAAAGTCGAAGGTTATTATAAAGATATTTGCAAGGCTCCGATTGAAAGGGACGAGGCGAGTTCTTGGTCGTTTTTGAACGCGGGAGCCAACTTCGGAGCGGTGGAAGGCGTCGGCTTGGAAGCTAAAAGCGTCGGCTTGGGCAGAGCCTACGGAGCTGATTTGTCTTTCAGGAAAAATTTTTCGAACCATTATTATATAACGGCGACGGCATCTTATATGAGACAGCAATACAAAGGTTCGGACGGCGTTTGGAGGTTCGGAGCTTTCGACAACGTTTTCGCCGTCAATCTGCTCGCCGGCTACGAGTGGGTAATCACCCCTACTTTTACGATTGAATTTTCCGGTAGATATACAATAGTGGGCGGCGGACCTTACGTTCCGATAGATTTAGAAGAATCTCGCGCTCACGGCGAAACAAGAAGGGAAGAAAGCGAAGCGTATTCCGTAAGGAGTCCAAATTATTCAAGAACCGATTTTAGGATAGATTTCCGAGAGAATTTCGACGGATTCGCAATCGTTAGCTATGTATCAGCCGAAAACGTATTTAACAAACAAAACGTTTACGATTATCAATACGATTCAAACGACGATAGGATTGAAGCTGTCAGTCAGCTGGGATTCTTTTTCGTCGGCGGATTTAGAATAGAGTTTTAACGTATCTCTAACCCTCCCCAGCCCTCCCTTTAACAAAGGTAGGGATCGCATATATGTCTTAAGATGTGCCACACCTCGCAGGTGTGGCACATCTGCGAAGGAACGTAGAGACGCGAGATTTTGCGTCTCCACAGCCTCCATTTGTAGGGATTTGATTTATCAAATCTCCCAGAACAAAGAATAGCCACGGCAATAACGGCATTCTACGATTTGATAAATCTACAGTTTTTGTTGTAGGAGCGCGGCAAGCCGCGTCCTAACCCAGACGCGGAGCGTCTCCGTATCCGTTCGAAGGAGGAACGAAAAAAGACGCGGAGCGTCTTCGTATGCGTTTTGCCGCGGAGTGGGCGGAACGAGTTGTAATATTAAAACCCTCTCCGCTTGCGGAGAAGGTTAGGGTGAAGTAGAAGCCGCGGAGCGGACGTATTACTCTCCCTTCTCCTTCAAATAATCCATCGCCAGACTGAAAATTTCGAGCGGAACCGAATGCCCGAAATCCTCTTTTACTATTTGTGTGTTCTTGTAATCGTTTTCCTCTATAAACTTAATCGTTTTTTCCGGTATGATTTCGTCGTCGTCCTTCCCCAAAATCAAAGTCTTCTCGACGTCGGAAAAGACTTTCATCACGGGAACGGACACAGTTTTGAACGAAATCGCGGGGTTAAACAATACGGCGGGTATTTCGGAAAACTCCGAAAGATAGAATCCTATGTAACCGCCAAATGAACTGCCGACTATATTTGTAATTCTCTCTTTTCCGACAAATACGGTCAATTCCTCAAAGAGAGAGATATTGCTTTCGTATTCTCGATAATCAATTTTTGGAGCGACAACCTCGCTCCTAGATTCCAAAATCTCCACCTTGTCCTCTCGCGGATGACTATCCAATCCGTGCAAATACAGTATTTTCATTTAATTTCCATTATTAATCTACGAAATATTTCAAGTTAACAAACAATAAAGACAAATCTAAACAAAATCCAAATTAAACGCCCTTTGATTGTTTCTCTCATTCCGCTCCTCCCTCGTTCCGCTCCTCTCCCTCGTTCCGAAATTACAATTTCGGAACGAGGACGGGGACGCTCTCCCAGACTCATTCCCAAATTACAATTTGGGAATGAGTTGTAAAGAATTTGGGATGAGTTGGATAGTAATTCAATGAGAAAGACATAAACAAATCAAAAACATCAAAAGAACGTATATTTTTAGGATAATTATCATAAATTCGCTAAATTTATCTTTTACTAAAATTAGTATTAAAATATAAGAATAAGGGAAATATGATAGAAGAGTTTCCGAAAATCTTGTTGCCGGACAAACCCGACTTAAGAAAAATCGACGTATATATGGAAAACGGCGGCTACAACTCGTTAAGAAAAGCCGTTAGAATGAAAAAAGAAGAAATTATCGAAGAAATAAAAAAAGCCGGCTTGAGAGGCAGAGGCGGCGCGGCGTTTCCGACCGGTCTTAAATGGTCGTTTATGCCGAAGGACGATTCCATCGACAAGTACCTTTGCGTAAACTCCGACGAATCCGAACCCGGCTCCTTTAAAGACCGGCAGATTTTAGAGTTCAACCCTCATCAATTAATAGAAGGGATACTAATCTCCGGCTACGTTATGGGCATTAAAGCCGCCTATATTTACATTAGAGGCGAATACCACAAATGGCAGCGACTAATGCAGGAAGCATTAGACGAAGCCTACGCTAAAGGACTGGTCGGCGAAAAACTAAGAGCTAATTTAAAAAGCCAACTGGGTATCGATTTCAAAATCGATATTTATATACATAAAGGCGCCGGAGCTTATATTTGCGGCGAGGAAACCTCTCTAATGACTTCAATCGAAGGCGACAGAGGATACCCCAGATTCAGACCGCCCTTCCCCGCGCAAAAAGGCCTTTGGGGCAAGCCGACCACTGTAAACAACGTCGAGACTATAACTACCGTCCCCAAAATAATAGAAATGGGCGGCGAAGAATATTCTAAAATCGGCGCCGAAGGACATTCCGGCACTCTGCTTTTCGGCGTCAGCGGACACGTCAACAAACCCGGCGTTTACGAACTGCCCACGGGAACTTTATTAACGGATATTATTTACGACGTCTGCGGAGGCGTTCCGGGCGATAAAAAAATCAAAGCCGTTATACCCGGCGGCTCCTCTATGCCGCCGCTACGAGGCGACGAAATAGAAGGCGTCCGAATGGACGAAAACTCATTGAGCAAACTCGGCACCCACATAGGAACGGGCGGAATAATGGTAATGGACGAAGACACCGACATCGTGAAAGTAACGCTCCGAATAGCGCATTTCTACCATCACGAGTCCTGCGGTCAATGCACCCCTTGCAGAGTCGGATGCGGCTGGATGGAAAAAATCTTGAAAAGAATAGCCGACGGCGAAGCTACCTCTGGCGACTTAGACCTGTTGCTCTCGGTAGCCGACCAAATAGAAGGAAATACGATTTGCGCTTTGGGAGAAGCCGCCGCTTGGCCCATAAAAGGCGACTTCTCGCCGGTAGCGGGCGGATTTATAAATAAATTTAGAGACGAATTTGAAAAAGCGGTCAAAGAGAAGCGAACTTTTCGCTCCCCGAACGTCGTTCACGGAAGAAAAAAAACCGCCGACTATTTGATTGAAACCGCTTGATATAGCGACTGACTGCTTTGCCGACATATTATTTGTTTAACGCGTTCTTTAATATTACGAGGAAACGAGACGTTTTAAATTTGTAAGTTTAATACATTATGGTTACTATGAAAAAAATAATCGCTACCTTCATATTGTCGCTGTTTGTTTTCTCTTGCGCTGAAAAAAAGGAAGTCCAAGAATATAACTTAGACGCCTTAGCCGAAACATACGTCAAACTCGCTCTCAATCTCGGAGACTACGACGAAGACTATATCGACGCCTATTTTGGTCCGCCAAACATAAAAACCGAAGCGGAAAAAAACAAATTGCCGCTTGAGGAGATAATAACGCGCTCGGACTCGCTCTTATCTAAACTGAAAAAAATAAACCGACAAAATATCGACTCGTTAGAAAATCTTCGCGTTAATTACATAATCAGCCAATTAACCGCCCTAAACGCCAGAGCCGAGATTCTAAACGGAGAAACCTTCGACTTCGACAAGGAATCAAAGCTACTTTACGGCGTTGAAGCGCCTATGCATTCCTTCGAATATTACGACAAAGCCTTGAAAAATCTCGATTCAATCTTAAAAGGCGAAGGAACGCTAAAAGAAAGAATCCAAAATATTAGAGACGAATTTCTCATAGACGACGAAAAAATCGAAGCGGTATTCGACGCCGCCGTCGAAGAAGCTCGCAAAAGAACGCTAAAACAAGTCGAAATGCCCAAAAGCGAAAATTTCAAAGTAGAATACGTCAAAGACAAACCTTGGGGCGGTTACAACTGGTTCAAAGGCGACGCTACCAGCCTAATTCAAGTCAATCTTGATTTGCCAAAAACCGTTGACGGTTTCCTCCATCTCGCCTGCCACGAAGGCTACCCCGGACACCACGTTTATCACGCCCTTATCGAAAAGCTATTCTACAAAGACAAAGGCTGGCTCGAATTTTCGGTATATCCGCTATTCACGCCGCAAGCGACGCTTTCCGAAGGACTGGCTAACTACGGAATTAAAGTAGCTTTCCCCGGCGACGAAAAAATCGAATTCGAGAAAACAGTCTTGTGCGAAATCGCCGGACTCGACTGCGATAATTTAGAGCGCTACATCAACGCTTCTAAACTAATGAAAAAGCTAAACTACTCGACTATCGACGTCTCGAGAAAATATTTGAACGGAGACATCGACCGAGAAGAAGCGGTTAAAACGATTATGAAATACAGATTTAGAACGAAAGAAAGAGCCGAGAAAAATCTCGATTTCGTCGATAGATACAGAACATACATCATAACCTATTACGTCGGCGAAGACCTATGCGAAAAGTGGGTAGAATCAAAGTTAAAATCCGAAAAACAACGCGAAAAACGCTGGAATCATTACAAAAAACTTTTAACTTCCCCGATAACGCCGGAATTTCTAATGAAAGACATAGGAGAAGAGCTATGAAGCTTTTAAAAATCCTAACTTTCGCTATTATTCTGATTCTCGCTTATTCCCCAACAATTTCGAAAGGAAAAAAAATGACTTTAGAAATTACAAGTTCATCTTTCGAGCAAGGACAAAACATTCCACAAAAACATACTTGCATTGGAAACGACGTATCGCCTCAAATTGCTTGGAACGGAGCTCCGGAAGGCGTCGAGAGCTACGCCATAATAGCCGACGACCCCGACGCGCCAATGGGAACTTGGGTGCATTGGGTCGTTTACAATATTCCAGCGGACGTTAACGAATTGCAAGAAAATTTCCCTAAAGACGAAAAACTAGACAACGGAATAATGCAAGGAATGTCGGATTTCGGAAAAACTGAATACGGAGGACCTTGTCCGCCGGGCGGAACCCATAGATACTATTTTAAAGTGTACGCTATAGACAAAAAATTAGACGCCGAACCCGGTTTGTCCAAAAAGAAACTTCTAAAGGCTATGGAAGGGCATATTCTCGCGGAAGGTCAGCTAATGGGTAAATTTAGTAAGTAGCAAACAAACAACGGATAAAGATGAAAAAGCATATTTTGTTAGCCCTATTTCTACCGCTTTTTATTACGACGGCGGCTTATTGCCAAACGGAGTTTTATAAGAAAGGAACTATCGACGTCAAAATGTTCGGCGGCAAAAACGCCGGCTCGAGCTATTTTAATTTAGAGGGCAAATTACGCACCGAGAAAAAATTGCCATACGACCCCGACAAGAAATATATTTTCAATCTTACCGAATACGTTTACGGAGCGCGCGCAGAATACGCCGTAAACGATAATTTCGCTTTTTCTCTTAGCATTCCTTTGAAGTACTCCAAACTAATAAAAAAAGCCGACACAACTATTGTAACGGTTAACAACCAAGTCTCTCCTCCCGACACTTCGACGGAAAGCTACAGAAAAACCATCGGAGAATACTCGCTCTTTCAACCGGAATACTTCGCAATCGGCGCTAAATACAAACTCTATTCAAAGAAAATACAAGCCGCTTGGCTGTTCGAAGCGAGAATTCCCCCCGGATTCCACAGAGGAATCCACGACGACCCCGACTACGAATTCCTTAGCGACGGAGCTTTCGAAGCGATTACGGGATTTTCTTTGAACGCAAAATTTCAAAAGAGCTGGCTAGAAACGGCGGTTTTATATAACTATCGCGACGAAGAACTCGTGGACCAATTCATATTTCACACCCAATTCGGAGTTTCCACAGTCCCCGGCTCTAAACTACTCGGCTTCGTTAACTTTATTCGAAGCACGGGTTCCTTCGAAGACGCCGTCGAATTCGACCCGAAAGAAACCATACTGCAAAAGAATCTTTTCAACTTAGGTTTTATGTTTCAGCTCTTTTTTACCGAAAACTTATACGGAGAGTTCTCTTACAAAGTAAATCTTCTCGGAAAAAACGCCTGGAATCTCGGAGGCTTCTTAATAGGAGCTGGAGCGAGACTATAAGCCTTATGTGGAAATTTTTTCACACGCCGAAAAAATTTATATTAAAATATTTTAACTTTTCTTAAAACAGCATAATCACTTGACAAATATATTAGTAAGGGTGTTTTTGCTTTAAAAAAGCCGTGATTTTGAAAAAAATCATACAATTAAAATCAATAACATTCCGTCATCTCATTTTCGAAATGACGACGCTACTATTAGCGTTATTGATTAATTTTGTATGTAACATAAACTTAGGAGCATGAACAATCATGCATCAGTTAACTCGCTTAGGCAATAAAACGCTAACGGGCAGCATATTCGGCAGAATAGCTTCGTTAGCCGCCGTAATAACATTGTTCTTCGTTGTAGTCTTCTTTCAGGCTAAAGCGATAACAACGGATATAGACGGCCAGTTCGCTACGGCGAGCGCGCCCGACTATCTGAGCGTAATAAACGCCAACAACGTCGGAGAAAACTTAATATACACCCAAGAAGGCATAGCGTCTTGGTACGGCAAACGCTTTCATAACCGCTTGACCGCCAACGGCGAAAGATACAATATGCACGAGTTCTCCGCGGCGCATAAGAAATTGCCGTTCGGAACAATTCTCCGAGTAACGAATAAAAACACGGGCAAAAATGGCTTGGTCAGAATAAACGACCGAGGTCCTTTCGTCCACAAAAGAATAATAGATTTATCTTACAAATCAGCTAAAACTATTAACGTTACCGGCATCTCCGACGTAAAAATCGAAGGGTTCTTACCCGGGTCGGCGTCCAATTTGAAGGACGAGAAAGAAAACTACTATTTCGGCTACTCCTATGAGTATCCGTTAGTATGCCTACCTGACAAGGTAGTTGAAATAGTCGATTCGACGGCGACATTCCACGACGCCGTGCAAACTTACAACGAGTATCTAAAAACCGACGCCGACAAAGTCTATTACTTAATGGCGCCGGTTGACGAAATGACGCGAAGAGAAAAAATCGACGAGTATAACTACTTCATCGGCGAAATAACAGACAAGCCGCAGAATTTAGCTAGTTAAATTCGTTTACAATAAACGCTTCGACCGCCCTAAGTTTCGTAACCTTAAGGATTAGCAAAACGAAAATTAGGGCGGTCTCTTTTTTTATTTGCTCATTAATCTTTATCTTTTTAACTTGCTTTTTCATTTTTCTTTATCTTGAAATAGTTATTGCATAAATAAATTAAGGAGATAAAAGTGAAAAAGCGTGTATTTTCCGTAGTTGTTTTAATCGTAGGAGCGATTCTATTCCAGAATTTCCAGTGCGCCTCGCCGGAAATGACGTCGGGAAAACTGGCTATTAGACAAAAAGAATACGCAAAAGCCGAAAAATACTTCAACAAGGAAGTTTCTAAGAACCCTAAAAACAGTCAAGCCTATTTCTTTTTAGCTAAAGCGCAATTAGAATTAGAAAAATACGCAAAAGCCGCAGACAATATAGAGATAGCCGAAAAGAAAATAACGGACCCTCAGTTCAAAAGACAAATCATTATAACTAAATATAAACTGTGGGCGGATTGCTTCAACACAGCCGTTCCCGCTTTGAATAAATACTACACAACCGAAGATAAAGCGCACTTGGATACCGCTATAAAATATTTTGATATAGCGATTCGCGTCAGACCGCAAATGTCGGAATTCTACAGACTAAAAGGAAGCGCTTACGAGTCGGCTGGCAACAAAGAAAAAGCGATAGAAACATACAAAGAATACCAAAATCAAATCAAAACGGAAATTGAATTCGCTAAAAGCGCCAATATCTTTATAGATTTACCAAGAGAAAAAGCTTTGGAAAAATTTGGCGAACCCGCAAAAACCAAAGGCGGCAACTTTTACGGCGACTCTTCGCTTATCGACCATTTCAGCGTATTAGGGCAGCAAATATATCTTTTCTCAGGCAAAGATAAAGATTCCGAGCAATTTTTAGTTAAAGGCTGGAGAGTCAACCCGCCTAATAATTGGATGCCCGGCGAAAGAGAATACTGGACTAAAATCGACATAGGTCCTTTGGCTTACTTAACCGACGTTTACTACACAAAAAAAGAATACGAAAAAGCTATAGAATACGCTAAACTCATTACTAAAATAGACCCGACAAACGTTCAAGCGAACAGATTTTTAGTAAACTTATACATTGAAAGCGGCAAAGAAAAATTCGCAGTCGAAGAAATGAAGAGACTGGTCGAAAGAAATCCCGACAATAAATACTATCTATCCCAATACGGCGACATCCTCTTCGCTTTAGAAAAATACGACAAAGCGATTGATAAATACAAAAAAGCTTTGGAAATCGACCCGGATTTCTGCGACGCGCAAAGGAACTTAGCCGCGACGTACAAAAACAAAGCTGTCCAAGTTATTCAAAAGGAACAAGACAAAGCCGACGCCAACGAAGATTACGAAGAAAACCCCGACAAATATTTGTCAATACTCGAAACTTCGGCAAAATACTTTCAAAAAGCGCGTTCCTGCGAGAAGTATAAAAACGATTTGACCGTTTTGGGCGAGCTAGCCAATATTTACATCGGAACAAAACAACAAGAAAAGTTAAATCAAGTTCTCGACGACTTGGAAAGACTTGAACCAATCATTCCCGAAGAGCAAAAAGAGAAATATTGGCTGCAGCTTTGCAAAATATACGGCGCTTTGAAAATTAAGGACAAACAAAAGGCTTTGAAAATCAGGGACAAGCAAAAGAAAGCTTGCAACAAAGCTAAGAGTTTAATGAAGTAATTTTATAACATAAAAAAACGAGAAGATACTATGAACAAAGAAGAAAAGAACAATCCCAAAAAGCCGCAAAAATTGAATATCGAACTCGGCGAAAAAGAAGCTCAGGGAACTTACTCCAACTTAGCAATTATATCGCATTCGAAAGCCGAATTCGTTATAGATTTCACCAGAGTCGTCCCCGGCGCGCCAAAGGCTAAAGTGCATTCTCGGATAATTATGACTCCGCAGCACGCTAAGTTGCTTTTAAAAGCCTTGGGCGAAAACATTTCCCGTTTCGAAAAGCAATATGGCACGATAGACTCCGACCAAGACAAAAATATGTTTCCGGGCTTAAGCGGACCTCCTAAAGTAAATTAACAGCGAACTCCATAAACAACAAAGCGGGATTCGTCTTTCTGACGGATTCCGCTTTTTTGCGGTTTATCTAAATAATCTTTGTATTTTTGTTATTTAATGGATATTTATTATTAATAAGGAAAGCGATATGCGCTCGGGAAATTTTCTGTTTGTTCTGCACGCTCATCTCCCTTGGGTTCTGCATCACGGCTACGCCCCGCACGGAACCGATTGGCTCTGCGAAGCTGTCGCCGAATGCTACATCCCAATAGTCAACCATCTGAACGAACTAAAAAACGAAAAAAACCAAGCGAAGATAACAATGGACATCTCCCCCGTCTTATGCGAGCAACTGGAACACAAAGATTTTTCCAAAGTCTTCAAAGAATATTGCGACGAAAAAATAAAATGGGCGGAGAAAGACGAAAAACGATTCAAAGAACTTGGCTACGACCCTGCGCAAATCTATATGGCTCAATACTGGCGCGAATGGTATAACGACAGAAAGAACAACTACTTATTTAATTACGGCGAATCGGTAATCGGAGCTTTAAAAGAACTGCAAGACGACGGGATTTTAGAGATAGCGACCTGCGGCGCCACCCACGGCTATTTGCCGCTTTTGCCGACCGACGAAAGCGTAAACCTGCAAATCGAAGCCGCCGTCAATAATTACGAAAAACACTTCCAACGCTCTCCCAGAGGAATTTGGCTACCCGAATGCGCCTACAGACCAAGCTACGAATGGAAGTCTTATCTACCAATCGAACCTTTCCATAAACCAAAACTCAGACCCGGAATCGAGCAAATTCTCGCCGCTCACGGTTTGGAGTATTTTTTCACGGACCAAAACCTAACTGAAAGAACAGCGCCTATCGGAGTTTTCATCGACAATCAAAAAGAGAAATTCATCCCTAAGGACTCGCCCGATTACAAAGCGTTTCCGCGAAATTTCGAGGATTTAATATATAAACCGTATATCGCCAGTTCGAGCGAGAAAGTCGAATACGGAACGGCGGCTGTATTCACGCGACACAGAGATATTTCAATGCAAGTTTGGAGCGGGGACATCGGCTATCCAGCCGAACCGAATTATTTGGACTTCCACAAAAAACAGTTCGGCTCTAATCTCAGATACTGGCGCGTTACCGACAGCAAAGCGGATATGATGTATAAAACGCTATACCATCCGGATTGGACTAAAGATAAAATCGATTTGCAAGCGAACCATTTTATCCATCACATAGAAAACGCCCTTAACTATTATCACAATAACACCGGACAAATCGGAACGCTCTGCGCGCCCTTCGACGCTGAATTATTCGGGCATTGGTGGTTCGAAGGACCGGATTTTATCAAGTCGGTTTTGAGAGGATTGAGCAATTCGCCTTGGGTGGACGCCTCGACCGCTTCGGAACAATTAAATAGAATCAACCCGAAAGAAACTCTACGGCTCCCGGAAGGCTCCTGGGGAGTCAACAACAATCACGACGTTTGGTTTAACAAAGACAACAAATGGACTTGGGAAGCGATTTACAACAGCGAAAACAGAATTAGGGAAATAATCTCCGAAAACGATACCGGTAATTTAAGCGAAGCGCGCGAACGAACTTTAAAACAAGCCTTAAGAGAGCTAACTTTGATGGAAGCCTCCGATTGGCAATTTTTGATTCACGCCCGCACAGCGGAAGACTACGCCCAACAGAGATTGTATTTCCATCATTCCGACTTCAATAAACTTTGCGATTTATTCGAAAAGCGCGACGACAAAGACAACTTTAAAGAAAATGAAATAAAATACTTAGAGCAAGTTGAGCAAAGAAACTCGATATTCCCTGAAATTGAAATTGAATGTTACAGGAAGATAATTTAGCCGACGGATATGTCCAAAGCTAGAAGAATACTAAAAAATATGCTCTCGCTCTCGGCGGCTGAAATCGCCAACAAGGGCATCGCTTTGGTAACAATGGCGTATCTCGCCCGAGTGTTGCTACCCGACGGCTTCGGAATAATCGGCTGGGCGAATTCCTTTACTATTTACTTCATCGCCGCCGTCAACTTAGGCTTCGAAATCGTAGGCTCTCGCGAAGTAGCTAAAAATCCCGGCGAAATTAGAAAATACGTCAACAACATCTTGTCCATCAAAATCTCGACAGCTCTCGCGCTTTACGCCCTTTTAGGCTTAATAGTGTTTCTATTCGTCGATAAACCGCTTTTTGTCAAATGGGTCGTAATGATTTCCGGGTTGAATCTTTTCGCTCACGCCGTTCTGCTTAATTGGGCGTTCAAGGGGATAGAAAAGATGGAAATCATCGCTCTCCGACAAGCCGCTACTAGCGTTCTTAATCTGGTCGGCATTCTTATATTAGTTCACAGTCCTTCCGACATAGCTATCGCTATGTCCGTAACCGTCGGCTCGATGATTTTAAACTCCTTGTGGATGCTTCTATACTACGTCAAACTTTTCGGACGCGTCCGCTTCGAATATAACTACGACTTCTGGAAAAAACTGTTAAGCTCGTCAATACCGATTTCTTTAAACTTTTTTATTATTTCAATAAACAACTACCTCAATATGTTTCTATTGGGATTGATGCGCTCCGACTACGAAACCGGCATTTACAACGCCGGCTTCAAAGTTCTGGCATTCTCGCTAGCGCCTTCGGGAATTTTGCAAAACGCGTTTTTCCCGCAACTATCGCGTTCGACAACTACCGAAGAACGTCGCAAAGTAACGGAGAAATACGCCCTGTTAACTTTTTTGGCGGGAACGATTATTTCTTGCGGCATATTCGTTTTTTCCGATTACGTAATAGACGTAGGCTTCGGAGATAACTACGGCGATTCGGTTATTGTTCTACAATTACTTATGGTTGGAGCTTTAGTAACTTATTTGAACGTTACGTATTCGGCGCCGCTTCTTAGCTGGAACTTAGAAAAATACGTCGTTTGGGCTATGGGCGCGGGCTGCGTAATTAATCTGATTTTTAATTTAATACTAATTCCGAAATACGGAGCAATGGGAGCGGCTATAGCCACCGTCCTAACCGAAACCGCCGTGCTTATCGGTCTTGCCGTTATAATGTGGAAAACCATTAAAAAAGTTTATGTCGCGAAATTTTTGGTCGTTTTTCTCTACGCCGCTTTCTCCTGCGCCGCCGGTTACTTTATTATGCAAGCGAACGTTCATCCGCTAATTGCCGGTTCAATTAGCTTAGTAATCTTTATTTTTCTTAACTTTATATTCAAGACAATTACAATTGCGGAAATAAAAATGTATTTGAATAAACAAAACAAATAGTTAACTATGAAATACGACTATCTTATTGTGGGAGCGGGATTCGCCGGTTGCGTCTTGGCGGAAAGAATAGCCGAAGAGCTAGACAAGAAAGTATTAATCGTCGAAAAGCGCAACAGCGTCGGCGGCAATTGCTACGACTTCCCAAACGAAAAGGGCATAATCGTCCACAAATACGGTCCCCACGCATTCCACACAAACAATGAAGAAGTTTGGAATTATTTATCTAGATTCACCGACTGGCACGACTATCAGCATAAAGTTTTAGCTTTCGTTCAAGGCAAAAAAATTCCAATCCCTTTCAATCTTAATTCGATAGACCAATTCTTCGCCGAAAGCAAAGCCGAAGAGTATAAAAAAGCTCTCGTCGATACTTACGGCGAGGACAAAAGAATACCGATTTTGAAGCTAAAAGAGACGGAAAACGACACTTTGAAAGAGCTAGCCGACTTTGTCTATAAAAACGTTTTTTACGGCTATACAATCAAGCAATGGGGAATGCCGCCCGAAGAACTCGACTTTTCAGTTACGGCGAGAGTTCCCGTGTTCACCGGAAGAGACGACCGTTACTTCCACGATAAATACCAAGGAATCCCCGCTAAGGGCTACACAAACCTTTTTAAAAAAATAATCGACCATAAAAACATAAAACTGGCTCTAAACACGACTTATAGAAAAGTACTCGGAGAAGTGGAATTCGACAAACTCATATACACCGGTCCTATCGATTACTTCTTCGACTATATGCACGGCAAATTGCCTTACAGAAGCCTAAGATTTCAATTCAATACTCTAAATAAGGAATACTTCCAGGAAACCGCGCAAATCAACTTCCCAAGCTTTTATCACTATACTAGAATAACCGAGTTCAAGCATTTTTTAAAAAAGTCAAATCGTTTCACTACTATAGCCTACGAATATCCGATGGAGTTCGAACCCAATATAAACGAGCCTTACTACCCAATACCAAAAGAAGAGAACCGAAAAATCTACGAGAAATATAAAGAAGAAGCGGCGAAAATTGAAAAGAACGTTACTTTCATCGGAAGATTAGCCGAATACAGATATTATAATATGGACGAAATTGTCGCGGCGAGTTTGCTTGCTTTTAAAAACAAAATAGCGAACAAATAGCAAAGGGATTCTGAGCTATATTTCATAAATTTGATTTTTTGATTTTTCAACTAAAGCGGATTTTGAAATAAGCTAATAGGGAATGGAAAACGACAAACAACAAAACGAAACGCCTCTTTGCGTCGATTTAGACGGAGCTTTAATACATACCGACTCCCTAGCGGAAAACTTCCTTTTAGCTCTGAAGAAATCGCCGTTCGTTATATTTCTCTCGCTTTTTTGGATAACTCGAGGCAGAGCTTACTTGAAAAAACGCTTAGCCGAAATCGCTATCCCCGACCCCGAAATATTGCCTTACAACAAAGACGTATTAGAATACGTTAAAGCGGAAAAAAATAAGGGCAGAAAAATAATTTTGGCGACCGCGACCGTAAAACCAATAGCCGAATCAGTCGCAAAATACCTAGGCGTATTCGACCGAACGCTTTCCACCGTTGGCGACGTAAACCTTCGTTGCAAAAACAAACGAGACGCTTTAATTGAGTTATTCGGCAAAAAAGGATTCGATTATCTCGGCGACAGCAAAGCCGATTTGCCCGTCTGGGAGGCGGCGAATAAAGCTATACTTGTCGAGCCTACAAAGAAAGTTGAAAAGAAAGCTCGTAAGAAATCCAAAGTAGAAAAAGTCTTTATAAAACAAAGAAAGCCGATTAAAGTTCTTATAAAACAGATTCGCGTCTATCAATGGGTAAAAAATATACTCGTCTTTTTGCCGTTTCTGTTGGCGCACGAACTTCACTTTACGCATCTTTACAAAGGTATAGCGGCGTTTTTCGCTTTTAGCTTTACCGCTTCGTTCGTTTACGTCCTAAACGATTTGCTAGATTTAGAAGCGGACAGAAGACATCCGAGAAAAAAATTTAGACCGCTTGCTTCAGGCTTTTTAACTCTCAAATCCGGAGCTACGGCGGGATTATTCTCAATTATTATCGGACTCGCCGTTTCAATTTTCTTTCTGCCGATTGAATTTCTATATATTTTACTCATTTATTTATTTTTAACGACTTCTTATTCCTTTTTCTTAAAGCGGATAATTATAGTGGACGTAATCACTCTCGCCTGCCTTTACACCTTAAGACTGCTGGCGGGAGCGGCGGCTGTGCAAGTCGAGGCTTCGCCTTGGCTCCTCGGTTTTTCCATCTTCTTGTTCCTCAGCTTGGGAATCATTAAAAGATATACCGAGCTTTCGGGAGTCAAAGAACAAAATAAATCAAAAATAAAAGAACGCGGATATAGAATAAGCGATTTAGCTTTTTTAAGCTCGGCTGGACCGGCTAGCGGATATATTTCAGTTTTGGTTCTGGCGTTGTACGTAAACGGCGAAAAAGTAGCCTCGTTATACAGCGTCCCGCAAGCGCTATGGGTAGTAGTTTTGAGTTGCCTATTCTGGATTTCTAGAATGTGGCTAAAAGCTTTTAGAGGCGAAATGCACGACGACCCAATAGTATTCACCGCGAAAGACCCCGCTAGTTATATAGTCGGACTAATTGTAGCTGGAATAGCGATAGGAGCGAGTTTATGAATATAACGGCTTATGAATCTTGGGGCAGATATCCGAAATTATACCCCTCGGAAGTAGAAAGAATATTTTGGCGGGACGAATTGCCCGACTTATCAAAATACAACAAGCCGGTTTTGCCATACGCATACGGCAAAAGCTACGGCGACAGTTGCTTAAACGAAAACGGAATTTTACTAGACGTTAAAGGATTGAATAAATTAATATCCTTCGACCAGAAAAACGGAATAATAAAATGCGAAGCCGGCGTTACGCTCGCGGAAGTTTTAGACTTTGCAATTCCTAGAGAATGGTTTCCCGCTTCGACGCCCGGAACAAAGCATATTTCCGTCGGCGGCGCTTTGGCGAACGACGTTCACGGCAAAAACCATCACAAAAGCGGAACTTTCGGGCGCCACGTTGTCAGCTTCGAATTAGTCCGCTCTTCTGGAGAAAGATTGATTTGCTCCCGCGAACAAAACGAAGAACTATTCAAAGCGACAATTGGCGGACTTGGATTGACCGGCTTGATTACTTGGGTAGAATTCAAATTACAGTCCTGCCCCAGCGCGTTTCTCGAAATGGAGAGCGAAAAATTCGATTCTCTGGAGGAATTTTTCGAAATAAACGAATATTCGGAAAAACGATTCGATTATACGGTTGCATGGGTTGACACTACCGCTTCGTCTTCGAGGCTTGGTCGCGGAATTTACAACAGAGGCAACCATGCTTCGCCGGAAAAGCATAACTTGCCAAAGCCGCCAAAACCGAAGCAAATACCAATGCCTATAGAAGCGCCGTTCATAAACCATTGCTCGACGCTAGCTTTTAATACCATGTATTTTAACATACAAATGTATAAAACAATCGACCAGATTATACATTACGACCCGTTTTTCTATCCGCTCGACGCCGTCGCGAACTGGAATTTAGCTTACGGCAAAAACGGATTCATCCAATATCAATTCGTCGTCCCATTCGAGAAAGGCGCCGAAGCGATAAAATTAATTTTAGAAAAAATCGCCGCCTCCGGCATGTCTTCTTTTTTGACCGTGCTTAAGACGTTCGGAGACGTTAAATCTCCCGGCACGATGTCGTTCCCTCGCCCGGGAATAACATTAGCGGTGGATTTCCGTTACGACGGCGAAAAAACGCTAAAAAAGCTCTTAGAATTAGACGAAGTAGTTAGAGGAGCGGGCGGAGTCATATATCCGGCAAAAGACGCGCGAATGCTCGCCGAGGATTTCAAAATATTTTACCCGCAATGGAAAGAATTTTCAGATTACATAGACCCTAAATTCTCCTCGAGTTTTTGGCGGAGAGTAACAAAAAACGACAATAATTATTAATAATAAAACAACATGAAAGCTATGAAAAAAATATTGATTTTTGGAGCCGCTTCGGCAATCGCGAGCGAAACGGCGAAACGATTCGCCGCCGAAAAAGCCGATTTATTCCTCGTAGATTTAAATTTATCGCGATTAGAAGCGACGAAAGACGACATTCTCGCTAGATTTGAAACTAACATTCATTTAAAAGAAATGAACGCTCTCGAATATGAAAATCACGATAAATTATTCGAAGAGGCGGCTGAAACACTCGGCGGGCTCGACGACGTTTTAATCGCCCACGGAACCCTGCCCGACCAAGACAAAGCGCTTTACGAGCCGAAAACAATGGAAAAAGAACTGAATATAAATTACGTCAGCGTAGTTTCTTTAGCGCAAGCCGCGGCGAATTTCTTTGAAAAGCAAAAACGGGGTTGCGTCGCCGTAATATCTTCCGTCGCCGGCGACAGAGGACGCCAAAGCAACTATCTATACGGCTCGGCTAAAGGGGGCGTAACGGCTTTCCTGCAAGGACTGAGAAATAGAATGGACCAATTCGGAATAAAAGTAATTACTATTAAGCCCGGCTTGGTTGATACACCAATGACCGCCCATCTACCGAAAAATCCTTTATACTCAAAACCGGAAGACATCGGCAAAATAATATACAACGCAATGAAAAAGGGCAAAGAAATAGTTTACGCCCCAAGCTTCTGGCGATTCGTAATGCTCGGAATAATCCACACGCCCGAAGCCATTTTTAAGAAATTAAAATTGTAAAGAATACCGCCACAGAACTCGTAAAGACGCAATATCTTGCGTCTCTTAAACGGAACGTAGAGCGGACGCCCTCGTCTGCTCTAAAATAGTAATTCTTAATTAGTCTGCTCTAAACTAGTGATTCTTAATTAGTAATTATTTTACGAAGACGGGGGCGTCTTCGCTACTATAGCGATAACCGACAGCTTCAGCTGTCGGCTGGCAATAAAAGGCGTCCTGAACATAGGCAGATAGCTAAAGAGACTGTCTAAAAAGCTATCTGTTACCCTTTGATTATCATTCTTCTTTTAAAATTCCAATTTCGGAAGGCGCCAAAAAAAAAGAGACGCAATATCTTGCGTCTCTACTTCTGAACTAAATCTTTTTCGTTCTGAGAATTTTACCTTCTCGGCGATCTTCTGGAGCCTCCGCCTCTTGGCGGTCCGCCTTTTCCTCTCGGTTTTCTCGGCGGCCTATCCTCCCAACCTTCCGGCTTGGGCAAAAGGGCTTTTCTGCTCAGCCTGAACTTGCCGTCGCGGGTGGCTTCCAAAAGTTTCACTTTTACTTCGTCGCCGACGTTCACTACGTCGGTAACTTTATCTATTCTCTCGTAAGCTATATTTGAAATATGAAGCAAGCCCGACTTCTTGGGTAAAAACTCCACAATAGCTCCGACGCCTTCTTTTATCTCGCGAACGACTCCTTCGTAAATGGCGCCCTCCTCGGGCTTCTTGGTTATCTCTTTTATTTGTTTTATCGCCTCGTTCGCCGCTTCCTCCGACTGCGAAGCTATAACGATTTTGCCGTCTTCCTGAATGTCGATATCGGTGTCGGTCTCCATCGTTAGTTGCCTAATCGTCTCGCCGCCCGAGCCTATTAACGCTCCTATAGTGTCCTGAGGAATTTGAATTATAGTAAATCTGGGAGCGTGCTCGGAAAGCTTCTCGCGCGGTTGGTCGATTACTTCGTTCATTTTATCCAAGATATGAAATCTTCCCTCTTTCGCTTGCGCTAAAGCTTTTTTCATTATATCTATCGGCAAGCCGTCTATCTTAATATCCATTTGATACGCCGTGATTCCGTCCTTCGTGCCGGCTACTTTAAAATCCATATCGCCGAGGAAATCCTCGTCGCCTAGTATGTCGCTCAATACCGCCACGCGGTCGCCCTCTTTTATCAAGCCCATAGCTATTCCGGCTACGGCTTTTTTAATTGGAACGCCGCAATCATACATAGCCAGACTACCGGAACATACCGTCGCCATAGACGAAGAACCGTTCGATTGTAAAATCTCTGAAGTTACTCTTATAGTATAAGGAAAATTGTCTTCGTCGGGTAGCACGCATTGAAAAGCTCTTTCCGCCAAATTTCCGTGTCCGACCTCGCGCCTTCCTACTCCAAGTCGTTTAACTTCCCCCGTGCAATACGGCGGGAAATTATAATGCAGATAAAACCGCCTTTCATACGACGGCAACAAGCCGTCAACCATTTGATTGTCGCGAGACGTTCCTAACGTAACCATACCCATACTTTGGGTCTCGCCGCGAGTAAATAGAGCGGAACCGTGGGAGCGAGGCAACACTCCGACTTCGCAATCTATATCGCGGATATCGGTCAATCCGCGTCCGTCAAGTCTCTTGGATTCGTCGAGAATTTTCGCCCGCATAGCGTCCTTTTCAAGTCGCGAGAAAATCTCATCGACTATGCCGTCTAACTCTTCTTTATCCTTTTCCTCGTCTTCCTCGTATTCTTCTCCGTAAACTTCCTCTACTTTTTCCATAGCGAGATTTTTCAATTTATCGCGCCACTCTTTTCTTTCGTTTTTTTCGGTTTCCGAATGTACGTATTCGTCTAATCCTTCGGATACTGTCTCCTTTACGGTACTTGCTATATCTTCGGGCGGTTCGGGTTCTTCGAATTCCCTTTTCTCCGTTTGTATTTTGTCCGCCAACTCATTCTGCAAATCGTTCAGTATCTTAATATACTCGTGAGCGAACTGAAGCGCTTCTAAAAACTCGTCCTCGGAAATCTCCTTGCTCTCTCCCTCGACCATAGCAATCGAAGTATTTGTTCCGGCGACAGTCATATCTATATCGGAAGATTCCATTTGTTCAAAAGAAGGATTAATTATAAATTCACCGTCAATCCTTCCAACTTTTACTTCCGAAACCGGACCTTCAAACGGAATATCGGAAATCATTAAAGCCGCCGACGCTCCGACCATAGCTAAAGTTTCAGGATCCACATCAGGATCGAACGAAAAAACCGTCGGTAAAATCTGCGTTTCGTAACGCCAAGATTTAGGCAACATCGGTCTAATAGGACGGTCGATTAAACGAGAACAAAGAACCTCGTGGTCGCTGGGACGTCCTTCCCTTTTTATAAATCCTCCCGGAAATTTACCGGCGGCGGAAGTTTTCTCTCTATATTCCACCTGCAAAGGCAAAAAATTAATACCGGGTCTTATCTCGTCGCTGGCGACTACGGTTACTAATGCCATCGTGTCTCCACAACGAACCATTACCGCTCCGTCGGCAAACTTCGCTAATTTGCCTGTTTCTATTGAATATGTTTTCCCGTTAAGTTCTGTTGATACAATTACTTGAGACATAATTTTCTTTCTTTTATTGATTGAATTTTAATTTGATTATTAATCTATTGAAGGCAAAGCCAAACAAAAAACGGCGTTTTTATTACGCCGCCTTCTTTTATTTTCTCAAAGACAATTTTCCGATTATTTCCCTATAGCGATTAATATCGTTCTTCTTCAGATAATTTAACAGCTTTCTTCTTTTACTCACCATTTTTATCAATCCGCGCCTGCTGTGATGGTCGTTCTTATGCTCCGAAAGATGACGCGTCAAATCGTTAACCCTGTCGGTTAACATCGCTACTTGCACTTCGGATTTGCCCGAATCTTGCGGATTCTCTCCGTGTTTGCTTATTACTTCAGCTTTTTGCTCTTTAGTTATCATTAAATACTCCAATTTATATTTATTATCAATTTTTGCAAGTTTCAAAGATAATAATTTTTTGCGTTAATCTAAAATCTTTTTATCTTTTTTAAACACTCCTTTTTATCCTCGTCTAATTGCTTCTTCAAGGCTTCGGCTCCGGAAAATTTCCTTTCGAATCTTAAAAACGCCATAAAACTGACGTCTAGTATTTCCCCGTATATATCGCCGTCGAAATCAAAAAAATGAACTTCCAAAATCGGTTCTGAATCGCCGGCGAAAGTTGGTCGAGTTCCGATATTCGCCATACCGTAGCGTTTTTTGCCTCTAATCACTGAATTTACCAAATAAACCCCGTTAGCCGGAATGAGCTTTACCGATGGAATATCGCCAACGTTAGCGGTCGGGTAACCCAAAGTCGCGCCGCGTTTGTCGCCTTTTACGACAGTTCCTTTCGCGTAATAATAGTATCCGAGCATTTTATTCGCTTCTTCTATCCTCCCCCGACTAATAGCCTCTCTTATCTTTGTGCTGGAAATCGTTACGCCGTTATTTTTTCGCGGCTCTATTTTTTCCGTTTCAAAACCCAAATCATTAGATAGCCTCTTTAGCAAATCGACGTTGCCCTTGCGATTCTTCCCAAACATATGGTCGTAACCGATTAAAATCTTTTTCATCCCGACCTTATTGAACAAATATTCCTTAATAAAAACTTCTGGGGGAATTCTAGAAAACTCGACGCTAAACGGAATTATCAAAACATCGTTCACGCCCAAATATTCGAACAGCTTCAATCGCTCGTCAACTACCGTCAGCAACCTTATCGGGTCTTTGTGCTTGTTAAATAAAACCGACTGCGGATGAGGGTCGAATGTAATTATTACGCTTCTTAAATCGTTTTTTTTCGCCAACTCGGTTAATCTCTCAATTATTATCCTATGCCCCAAATGCACGCCGTCGAACGTCCCCACCGTCAAAATCGAGCTGGAATTACAGTTAAATTCCTCAAATGATTTATAGATTCTCATTTTTCGTTACATAGAGTTAAATTAATTAAGACTCCGCTTCGCTAACTTTATTTATTAAATTCTCAAATTCTTTTATCTTAAACGCATTGTCAACTGTAAAATCTCCGATAGCCGTTCTTCTTAATCCGGATAAATACGCTCCGCAATCTAAATCCGCTCCAATATCTCTCGCTAAAGACCTAATATAAGTTCCTTTAGAACATTCTATATCCAATTTCGCAAAAGGCGGATTGTAATCGATTAAATCTATCGAGTAAACTTCGACGGTCGCCGGTTTCAATTCGACGTTTTGGTTCTTCCTGGCGTATTTATAAGCTCTCCTGCCCTTAATCTTCTTAGCCGAATACAAAGGCGGTATCTGCTCGATTTTCCCGATATATTTCTTCGTCGCTTCAGCTATACAATCTTTCGTAATCCCGTCAATTGGCTTGCGGTTTTCTTCGGAAGTTTCAGAATCGTCGGAAACCGTTACCGCGCCTAACTTGACAGTCGCTTTGTATTTCTTCCTCATCCGTTGGAAATATGTCATCTGTTTAGTGGCTTTTCTGCCGACGCAAACAATTAATAAACCCATCGCCAGAGGATCCAAAGCCCCGGCGTGCCCAATTTTTTTAATATCGGTCAACGACCTGATTTTTGCTACAACATCGAAAGAAGTCCAATCGCGCTCCTTATCAATTAAAATCGCTACCCCGTCGTTCGCGGCGTTTTCGGAAAATTTATCGAAAGAAGCTTTGGAGTCTTTGCGGTAATAAATCATTTATCTTTTTTTTTCTTTTTCTCCAACTCCTTGGGATCGTAATCGTCCAAATTAACGTCAACGTCCTTTGAATCCTTCTTTACAGTGTCGATTAAAGATTGAATTTCCTCCATCTTTTCCAGAGTGTCGTCCAAATAAAACTTCAAATCGGGAGCTTTCCTTAACCTCATTTGGGAAGTTATCATACCTCTCAAGGCTCCCTTTTCTCTTTCTAAAATAGAAATGAACTTGCCGGGAGAAATATCTTCGCCGTACAAACTTATATATACTTTTGCGGAACTCAAATCGTCCGAAACGCGAACGCTTGTTACCGTCGTTAATCCAACTTCGTTTTCGTTTCCCAAACTCTCAATCGGATTAGCCAACAACTTCTTTATCTCGGCTCCGACTCTTTCGGCTCTTATAGACATAATAAATCTGGAATTTTATGGAAAATCTACGTTAAGGTTCTCTTTATCTCTTTCAACCTGAAGGCTTCAATTACGTCGCCTTCTTGGATTTCTGTGAATCCGTCGAGCAAAATTCCGCATTCATAACCGGAATCGACTTCCTTTACGTCTTCTTTTTCTCTTTTAAGAGACTGAATTTTACCTTTAAAAATCGGCAAGCCGTCTCTCAGGACTTTCACTCTGTCGTTTCTGTGAACTTTGCCGTCGGTAACGTAACAACCGGCGACGTTGCCCAATTTGCTGATTTTAAATACTTTGCGAACTTCTATTGACGCCATCCTGTCTTCATGTATTTCCGGCGAGAGCAAGCCCTCAATAGCCAAACGAATATCGTTGATGGCGTCGTAAATAATGCTGTATTGCCTAATATCTATAGCTTCCTGATTAGCTAATTTTCTCGCTTGAGGCGAAACCGAAACTTGAAAACCGATAATTACGGCTTTAGAAGCCATAGCCAACATTACGTCCGACTCGGATATAGCGCCCACGCCTTTATGCAGCACTACTACTTTTACCTCGTCGGTCGATTGCTTTTGTAAAGCGTCGCTCAAAGCTTCGATTGAACCGGCTACGTCGCCTTTGATTACAAGATAAAGTTCTTTTACCCCGCCCATTTGTATCTGTTGCGAAATATCGTCCAAAGTCATATGTCGAGTTTGACGTATTTCCTGTTCGCGTTTCAACTGTTTCCTTTCGTTGGCAATTGTTCGCGCTTTTGAATCAGTATCCATAGTAATTAATATATCGCCCGCTTCGGGCAATCCGTCAAAGCCAATTACTCTAACGGGAATTGTCGGTTCGGCGGATTTAATTTTATTACCGCGCTCGTCAAACATCGCCCTCACTCTTCCGGCGTTGACTCCCGCGACAAACGGTTGTCCGAGCTTTAACGTGCCTTGTTGGATAATTATCGTTGAAACCGGTCCCAAACCTCTATCCATATTGGCTTCGATTACCGCTCCGCGAGCCATCTTGTTGGGATTAGCTTTCAAATCCAACATTTCGGCTTCCAAAAGAATTCTATCCAATAAATTATCCACGTTCTTGCCGGTTTTAGCCGATATTTCAACGCTCTGGACTTTTCCGCCCCAATCCTCGACCAGAATGTTCTGCTCGGAAAGCTGCTGCCTAATCCTTTCGGGATTAGCTTCCGGTTTATCAGTTTTATTTATGGCTACTATAATAGGCACGTTGGCGGCTCTAGCGTGGCTTATAGCTTCCAAAGTCTGCGGCATAACGCTATCGTCGGCGGCTGCCACCAAAACGACAATATCTGTAATTTGCGCGCCGCGAGCCCTCATAGCCGTAAACGCTTCGTGTCCCGGAGTGTCTAGAAACGTTATGAACTTATCTTCGGGCAATTCAACCCTGTAAGCGCCTATATGCTGTGTTATCCCGCCCGCTTCGCCGGCTACCACTCTAGTTTTCCTAACATAATCCAATAACGACGTCTTACCGTGGTCAACGTGTCCCATTACAGTTACTATAGGCGAGCGAAACTCTAAGTTCTCCTCGTCGTCTTCTTCATCGTCAACGATAGCTAACTGCGCCGTCTTCTCGTCCATAAATTCTACGTCGTAACCGTAATCGTCGGCTATCAAAGTAATTGTATCTTTATCTAATCGCTGATTTAACGTTACCATCAACCCCAACTCCATACATTTGACGATAATGTCGTTTGGATTAATGTCCATTAAATCCGCTAAATCAGCCGTAGTAACGAATTCGGTAATTCTTAATGTCTTGGATTCTTGTTGCTCCTCTTCTTTCTTCTTCAGCTCTTTTTCCTCGCGTTCGGCTTTCTTCTTTTGTCTTAATTTTTGACGCTGATTTAAAGCTTTAGAACCGCTCATATTCGAAAGCGTCTTCTTCAAAGCCTTATCGACGTCTTCTTCTTTAACCAATTCCCTAACGGATAACTTTTTCTTTCTTCTTTCCTTCTTCTTCTTCCTTGAGCGCATTTTTTTACGCTCTTTGACGGATAAATCTTTTCCGGGTTCTTTTGTCTCTTTCTTCTTCTTGTCTTTTTCGGGTTCTTTCGGCGGTTTCTTTCGCGCCTCTTTTTCCCTTTTCTTCTCGGCTTCCTTTATCTCTTTTTCTCTTCTCTTTTCTTTATCTAAATCTATCTTGCCGACAATCTTCAATCCTTTCTTAGGACTGATTTCTGATTCCTCGATATCTACTTCGGCTATTGTCTTCCTTTGTTTTTTCTTCGGTTTCCGCTTGGCGGCGACCTTTTCCTTCTCAGCTTCCTCTTTCTCTGCTTTCTTCTCTTTTTCCTTTGCCGCTTGTTCTTTTGCCTTTTCGGCTTCTTCTTTCTTAACCTTCTCTATTTCTTTCGCTTCTTTTTCTTTATCGGCTTCTTCTTTCTTTGCCTCGGCTTTTTCAGCGGTTTCAAGTTCTTTAGCTTTTTCTTCTTCTTTAGCTTTTTTAGTCTTTTTCTTCTTAGCTTCTTCTTTAGCCGCCTCTTCTGTCTTCTTTTTCCTTGGTTTGGCTTTGCGTTCTTTCTTTTCTGGTTCCTCTTTCTTTTCAGCCGCTTTCTTTTTCTTTGTCTTTGGTTTCTTTTCGGCTTTTTCTTCTTCTTCTTTTGCTTCCGGTTCCTTTTGTTCTTTTTTGGTTTCTTTTGCTTTTTGTTCCTCTTCTCCGGCTTTTTCGGCTTCCGCCTCTTCCTTTTCGGGTTCCCCTTTTTCTTCGATTTCTTTTTGGAGAGCTTCCTTGCGTATTTTTCTGTGCTTTTCTAATTTATCGCGCTGTATTTCCGCCGCTTTTCTTTCCCTTTTAAATTTATCGTCTATCGCTTCTAACATTTCAGGCGATAAAGTAGCGGTGGCTTTGTTTGTTATATCAAAACCTTTGCTTTGTAGGAACTCTACTATTGCGTTCCTACCGATATTTATCTCGGCCGCTACCTTGAAAAGCCGTTTCTTTTTTTTTGCCATATGTGTTTTGGAACTATTTTAATTTATTTCTCGTTTAATTATTACGACGTAGTTTCCTAGTCTTTATCTTCTTTTTTTTCTTGATTAGCTTCTTCTTCTAAATCTTCTGCTTCCTCGTTTTCCTCGTCTTTTTCTTGTTCGTTGAACTCAAAATTTCGAATTTCCTCTACGATATCTTCCGACTCTTTTTCCTCAAACTCGCTCAAGATTATGCCTCGAAGCTCGACTAAGAAATCTTTAGTCATACCTTCGACATTTAACAATCGTCCAATGTCGGCTTCGAGTAATTCTCGGGCGGTTTCGATATCGGAGTCCAACAATCTCTCGTATAAATCCGTTCCTAATTCGTCCTTGAACTCCGACAATTCGATATCCTCGCCGCCTTCTTTAACCAGCGTTATCGAATAACCGACTAATTTCGAAGCGAGTCTAACGTTTTGTCCGTTCTTGCCGATTGCCAAAGAAACTTGGTCGTCGGGAACAATTACCGTAGCGCTTCTGATTTCCGGCTCCGCAATTATTTCTTTTACGCGCGCCGGCAAAAGAGCCCTGCTAATAAAAGTTTTTACGTCCTCGGAATATTCTACTAAATCTATATTCTCGTTATTCAATTCGCGAACGATAGAATGTATTCTAATCCCTTTCATACCGACGCAAGCGCCCACTGGGTCAACTCTGTCGTCGTAAGAGAGAACAGCGACTTTCGAGCGTTCTCCCGGGTCCCTAGCTATCGATTTCAACTGAATAATTCCGTCGTAAATCTCAGGTATTTCTATCTCGAACAGACGAGCCAAGAAATCGTTGGAAGCCCGAGACAAAACAATCTCCGGCTGCCCAGACGAACCCGAACGCCTAACTTCCTTAATTATCGCTTTAATCGATTGGTTCTTCTTAAACTTATAAGGCTCGTTCGGAATCTGTTCTTCTCGCGGCAAAAGCATCTCGACTTTGTTGTGCATTATCAGAATATAGTTTCTTCTAATTTGATAAATCTCGCCGATTATGATTTCGCCGACTTTGTCGTTGTATTCGTTATATATATTATCTTTTTCTACTTCGCGAATTTTTTGATTCAAATTTTGAGAAGCCATCGCGACCAGCCTTCTGCCAAAATTATCGGCTATATTGTCAAGAGTTATCTCTTCTATAAACTCGTCGCCAACTTCGAATTCTTCGTTAGGATTTATATCTTCGGCGTCTTCAAGAGAAATTTCCGTTTCAGGGTCCTCTACTTCCTCGACTATCTCTCGCATCAAATAGATTTCTATATCGCCTTTGTCCAAATTGACTATTATCTCAAAATCAGCTTCCAGTCCGTACTTTTTCTTAACTAGCAAAGATAAAGTCTCTTCCACTATACCCTGTAACAAGTCGCGATCGATATTCTTCTGCTTCGCCATCTCGGCGAAGGCGTCGATTATCATCTTTTTATCTACTACTCTCTTTTTCTTCTTTCTAGCCATTTTTACTTTGCTTTATAAATAAAACTTAATTGCCAATAAAAAATGGGCTAAATTAGCCCATTTCACAGTCACAAAATTACGAACTTTAAATAGATAAGACAAACTGTTTTTTATTTTATTTTATAGATTTAATCTAATTTGAACGAAAATTTATTACATTCTGAACACTCCGTATTTCTGGTCTGGAATAGATGAATTCAAGGAAGCAGCTATGCCCAAAGCCAATGTCTCCCTTGTGTCTAGCGGGTCGATAATTCCGTCGTCCCAAAGTCTGGCGGAACTATAATACGGCGAGGCTTCTTGCTCGTATTTTTCAATAATAGGCTTTTTGATGGCTTCAATGTCCTTTTCGGACAGCTTCTCTCCCGCTCTTTCCAATTGCTTGATTTTAACCGTCGCCAGAACGTTAGCGGCTTGTTCGCCGCCCATAACGCATATCTTGCCGTGGGGCCACATCCATAACAGACGCGGATTGTATCCCCTGCCGCACATAGCGTAGTTGCCCGCTCCGTAAGAACCGCCGACTATTACGGTAAACTTCGGAACGTCGGCGTTGGCAACCGCGTGAACCATCTTCGCTCCGTCGCTCGCGATACCGCCGTGCTCATATTGCTTACCGACTATGAATCCCGTAATATTCTGCAAAAACAAAAGCGGTATTTTCCTCTCGGTGCATAATTCTATAAAGTGCGCCCCTTTTTTGCTCGACTCGGAAAATAAAACGCCGTTGTTAGCCAAAATTCCAACCGGATACCCCATTACGCGAGCGAAACAAGTAACTAAACTCGTCCCGTAAAGCTCCTTAAACTCCTGAAATCTGCTTCCGTCCACAATTCGCGCTATTATCTCCCTAATATCGAAGGGCATTCTAATATTTTGCGGCATAATGCCGTACATTTCCTCGGGGTCGTAATAAGGCTCTTCGGATTCCTCGCGCTTAAGCTGGAATTTTGTTTCCAAACCGAAGTTCTCGACTATGTTTCTCACGATTTTCAAAGCGTGCTCGTCGTTTTGCGCGTAATGGTCGGAAACGCCCGAAATTTTACAGTGAACGTCCGCTCCGCCAAGTTCTTCGTCCGTAACTTTCTCGCCTGTCGCGGCTTTAACCAAAGGAGGACCGCCGATGAATATAGTCGCCTGATTGCGAACCATAACCGTCTCGTCGCTCATAGCGGGAACGTAGGCGCCGCCGGCGGTGCAAGAACCCATAACGCAAGCGATTTGCGGGATATTCAACGCCGACATCCTAGCCTGATTATAAAATATCCTGCCGAAATGGTCTTTATCGGGGAAAGTGCCTGACTGATACGGCAGAAAAATACCGCCGGAATCCACTAAATAAATACAAGGAAGCCTGTTCTCCAAAGCTACTTCTTGCGCCCGAACGTGCTTCTTAATTGTCGTAGGAAAGTAAGTGCCGCCCTTAACCGTAGCGTCGTTCGCGACTATCATACACTCCCTTCCGTTAATAACGCCGACGCCCGTTACCATTCCCCCGCTCGGAGCGGCGTTATCGTACATATCGTAAGCGGCGAACGGCGACAGCTCCAAAAAAGGCGTATCCTTGTCGCACAATAGCTTTATTCTATCTCTGACCAAAATTTTATCTCTGTCGAGATGCCGTTTTCTCGCCTTCTCGGACCCTCCCTTCTTTAATTCTTCGTATCTCTCTTTTAGCTGTTTTACTAACTTCAAAGAATTTTCTTTGTTCGCCTTAAAATCGGGGGATTGAGTTGAAATCTTCGACTTAAATCGATTCATAAGCCTAAAACCTAGTTTATGTTATACAATTGTTTTTCAATATCATAAATTCATTGTAGTGGCTGAAAATTTTCAGCCGCTACTAGCGCGACCAAAAACATTTTGAAAACTCATTAGAATCTACTTCTTTAACCTAAACTCCCAAATACAAGCGTAATCTTCGTCCGTAATTTCCGGCGGGCAGGAAATACACTCCGTCTCGAACCTCTCGTCAATCGTTTTGGCGAAATAGCCGTATTCTACTATTCCGACCGACTTACAAGGAAAGTCGGGCAAATTCTTCCTCCTTCTCGCGCTCTGCACCCTGCAAGTCTTTACGTAATATCTGACTGTATTATCATCGATAATTTCCACTCTGTCTTCGTTCAAAGTAGAGTAAAGCCTGTAAAGCAGAGCTTCGCCCAAGCCAGGAACGCCCGAGTTTTCGCCCAAATCCAAAAACTTCTTCAATCTGTTCGCTTCGACGACGGTGAATTTCCGCCACGCCTCTCTGTCCATATCAATTGCCGCGTCCATCCCGTATTTTTCTTCAATCGACAAGAACCAACAACCGTCGTGAGCGAGCCAATTCTTCGCGTAGATATTCGCCAACTCAAAAAGCTTTTCCTTAGGTAAATTATTGATTTTTTCTGAACCCATAAATAACTCGGAAATTAATTAAACTAAATGATTTATGCCTCTTTGCTAATCTTAGAGCCGAAATTCATTTCCTTCGGGTCAACCAATCGCTCCAAAGCGCCGTCCGCCCTATAAAAATACGGCAGCGACTTAATCCGTTCGTCAAAATCAGCCTCGACGCTTTCTTCTCTTTCAAAAGCTATTTCCTCGCCAAAAATTGAACCGTCGCGAACGCCGAGATTTTCTTTGACTAATTCCAAATAATCGTCGTTTATTTCGTAACCTATAGAGCTTCTCCCAAGATTTTTAGCCGCCAATGAAGTAACGCCGCTACCCAAAAAAGGGTCTAATACCGTCTCGCCGACGAATGAATACATTTTGATAAATCGTCGCGGCAACTCCTCGGGAAACGCGGCTAAATGCTTGCCCTGCTTAGCTCCGGCAAAATTCCAATGCCCCGAAAAATAATTCTTCCATTCCTCTTTAGTCATTTCCGACGCTTCCTTTTGCTCTTTCGTCGGTTTTGGAGCCTTGCCCGGCTTCTTAAAAATCAAATTAAACTCGTAGTCAATCTCCACTATCCCGTTTCTCGGATACGGATACGAACCCATAATTACCGCGCCGCCCGTCGTGTTCATTGTGGTTCTCTTTTGCCAAATGATAGCTCCCATATAATCGAAGCCGATTGTCTCGGCGAACTTAATAATCTCCGTCCTAATGGGAATAATCTTATACCTACCGTAATAAACCGAGCGAGCGAATTGGTCGCCTACGTTGACAATCATTTTACATCCGGGATGCAAAACCTCGAAGCAACGCGCCCAAACTAGATTCAGATGATTTATATACTCTTCGTATGTTTGGTCGTAGCCTATTTGTTCTTCTTTTCCGTAATCCTTCAGTTGCCAGTAAGGCGGTGAAGTTACTATTAAATGAACGCTCCCGTCTTCGAACGATTTCATCAATCGAGAGTCGCCGATTATTATTTTATGAGACGTATTATGCATAAACGCTATACCGCCGCAAAATTACATTCCTCTCCTGTACTGACCGCCAATCTCGTAAAGCAACTGAGTTATCTGCCCCATAGAACAATGCTCGACTGTATTCAGAAGCTCCTCGAAAACGTTGCCGCCGGTCAGGGCGACCTCTCGCAATTTTTTAAGAGCTTCCTCTGAATCGCCGCTATGCTCGGCTTGGAAGTCTCGCAACTGCTCCAATCTCTTGCGTTTTTCTTCGTCGGTGGCTCTGGTTATATTCATATTGTCGTAAGGATTTTCCGCGTCTTCGTCAACGAAAGTATTGACGCCGACAATAGGATACTCGCCCGTTTCTTTCAGAGCCTCGTATTTCATCGACTCTTCCTGTATCTTCGAGCGCTGATACTGCGTCTCCATAGCGCCCATAACGCCGCCTCTTCTCGACAATCGCTCGAATTCCTTTAAAACGGCTTCTTCGACTAAATCGGTCAACTCCTCTATAATAAAAGCTCCCTGATTGGGGTTCTCGTTCTTAAGCATTCCGAACTCTTTAGCCAATATCATTTGTATAGCCATAGCCCGGCGCACCGATTCTTCCGTTGGCGTCGTAACCGCCTCGTCGTAAGAATTAGTATGCAGCGAATTGCAATTGTCGTAATAAGCCAAAAGCCCCTGTAAGGTCGTTCTTATGTCGTTAAACGCAATTTCCTGAGCGTGAAGCGACCTGCCGGAAGTTTGAATATGATACTTCAGCTTTTGCGCCCTTTCGTTCGCTCCGTATTTGTCTCTCAAAGCTATAGCCCAAATCCTGCGAGCCACTCTGCCGATTACGGAATACTCCGCGTCCATACCGTTGGAAAAGAAATAAGACAGATTCGGCGCGAAGTCGTCCACGTCTATTCCGCGATTAATAAAATACTCGACGTAAGTAAATCCGTTCGCTAAAGTGAAAGCCAACTGCGTGATTGGATTAGCGCCCGCCTCGGCTATATGATAACCGCTTATGCTCAGCGAATAATACTTCTTGATTTCATTTCTCGACAAATACTCTTGCAAATCGCCGATTAATTTCATAGCGAAATTGATTGAGAAAATGCAAGTATTCTGTCCTTGGTCCTCTTTCAACATATCCGCCTGAACGGTTCCTCGCAATTGCCTGAAAGTGTCTATCTTTAATCTCTCTTTTTCTTCGGCGTCCAACTCGCCCCTTTCTTTTCTAGCTTTCTCCAACTCTCTTCTATATGCCATAATGAAATAGAAAGCCACCATAATTGGCGCAGGCGCGTTTATCGTCATCGAAACCGACGTGAACGGGTCGGTTTGGTCGAACCCCTTCAAAAGAACGTCCATATCTCTTAATGTGCAAATAGAAACGCCGCTCTCGCCGATTTTGCCGTATATGTCGGGGTCTTCGTCGGGGTCTTCGCCGTAAAGCGTTATCCCGTCAAAAGCCACCGAAAGTCTCTTGGCTTTGTCGCCTTCGCATAAATAATGGAAGCGCTTGTTAGTTCGCTCCGGTCCGCCCTCGCCTGCAAATTGCCGCTTCGGGTCTTCGGTAGTTCTCTTAAACGGAAAAACTCCGGCGGTAAATGGAAACTCCCCGGGCAGATTCTCTTTATAAAAGAATTTTACGAGTTCGTACCAAGACTTATATTTCGGCAAAGCGACTTTCGGAATTTTACTGCCGGATAGGCTTTCAATCACCAAAGGAATAGAGTATTCCTTACCGGATATAGTATAATTAAGCGTGTCTTTTTGCAATTCCTTTTTCGTTTCGTCCCAATTGGATAGAAAATCCTTCGCCTCGTCGGAAAGCTCTTCCCACTTTTCCTTAAACGCTTCCTTCAGCGTCTTCATAGCGTCGGAATCTTCTATCTGCTTAGTCGCTTCTCTAATAGAGAATATATCCGAAGCCAACTGGGCTTGCTCTTCCGCGCTCTCTTTATATTTCCTGACCGATTCCGCAATTTCCGCCAGATAATTAATATTTTTGCTGTCGATTAAGCCGAAATCATCGGTTAGCTTAGTCGGCAGCTTTTCAATCATATCTGTATGCTCGCCGTAGCCGTCGCCCTTCTCTTTTTTGAGCAAGCCGAGTAAATCCTTGAACAATCTATTTACGCCGGAATTGTTGAATTGATTGCTCATCGTGGCGTAAACCGGCAACTCAAGCTCGTCGAGCGGAATCGACTTATCGACTTTACCCGGATTGTTCCTAAGCCAATTGATTTTTACTTCTCTGAAAGCGTCTTCTGAGCCTTGCTTTTCGAATTTGTTTATCACGACGAAATCCGCCAAATCCAGCATCTCGATTTTCTCCAATTGAGAGGGACCACCAAACTCCGCCGTCATAACATAAATCGAGTAATCGCAAATATCTACAACCGAGCTGTCGCCCTGTCCTATTCCGCTAGTCTCGACTATTATTAAATCGAAGCCGCAACTCTTCATAGCGCGAATAGAATCGTCAACCGCCGCGCCGAGTTCGTTCAGGCTTCCTCTCGTAGCGAAACTTCTCAAAAACACACGATTGTTATATATCTGATTGAATCGAATTCTATCGCCCAACAAGGCGCCGCCAGTTCTTTGCTTAGATGGGTCGAAAGTTAAAACGCCTATATTAGCATTGTCGGTAAAAGACAGAAATCTGCCTATAATTTCATCGACTAAAGAGCTTTTGCCGCAACCGCCTGTTCCGGTAACGCCCAAAACTAAGGACTTGCCTTTGTCGTATTTATCGTAAAGTTTCCTGATTTTCTCAATATCGCCGTTCTTGCTGGAATAATCCTCGAGATAAGTTAACTGCTTCGCTATTTCTCCGTGGCGCTCGACGTCGTTTTTCTTTATGTACTCCTCGTCGAACTTAGGAAATCGCGAAACGTCCAGCTTTTCTCTGCGCTCTTTAATTCGATTTACGATATCCTCGGTTATACCGCCGATGCCGATTCTTTGACCGTCAACCGCGTGATATAGCTTAGTTACGCCGCATTCTTCCAACGCCTTAATTTCGGAAGGCAGGATAACGCCGCCGCCGCCGCCAAAAATCAATTTATCTTCGGCGCCCTTATTTTTAAGCTCGTCCGCGAGAAAGCGGAAATACTCGTTGTGTCCGCCTTGATACGAACTAACCAAAACGGCGTCCACGTCCTCTTGCAAGGCGACCGTTACGACTTCGCGGACTGAACGGTTATGCCCTAAATGAACTACCTCGACGCCTTTCTTTTGCAGCAATCTTCTATATAAATTTACAGAAACGTCGTGCCCGTCAAACAATGACGTCGCCGTCAACGCTTTCATCGAACTCATACTTTCCTCGAAATTTTTAAAACATTAAAGCGAATAATCAGATAATTACATCAGCATAGAACGCGCGATCACCAATCTTTGTATCTCGCTCGTCCCTTCGTATAGCTCGGTAATTTTTGCGTCTCTTAGATATCTTTCGGCGGCGAAATCCTCGGTGTAACCGTAACCGCCGTGAATCTGGATACATTTATTAGCGCAGAACGAAGCTACCTCCGAAGCTTTCAATTTAGCTTCAGCCGCTTCTTTAGAATATCTCATACCTTTGTCTTTCATCATAGAAGCTTTCCAGTTTAGCAGCCAAGCGGCGTCGTATTCGGTCTCCATATTCGCCAGCATCCACTGAATCGCTTGGAAGTTAGCTATCGGCTGACCGAACTGCTTTCTTTCTTTAGCGTAATTTGTAGCGTCTTCTATTGAAGCCCTCGCTATGCCGAGCGCTTGAGCCGCAATGCCCAACCTGCCGCCGTCGAGCGTAACCATTGACAATTTAAAACCTTTGTTCAATTCGCCCAACAAGTTTTCTTTGGGAATTTCGGCGTTGTCCAAGATTATTTCCGCAGTAGAAGAGCCTCTGATTCCAAGTTTCTTTTCAAGTTTGCCTATGCTAACTCCGGGCGTTCCTTTTTCTATAATAAAAGCCGAAATGCCTTTAGTTTTAGCGCCGGGGTCGGTTGAAGCTATTAAAACGTAAACTTCCGCTTCGCCGCCGTTAGTGCAAAACAGCTTCGAGCCGTTCAAAACCCACTTATCTCCTTCAAGCTTAGCGGTAGTTTTGGTGTTGCCCGCGTCGGAGCCGGCTTCGGACTCGGTTAACGAAAAACTGCCGATTTTTTTGCCGCTTAACAAATCGGGAAGATACTTCTGCTTTTGTTCTTCCGTGCCGAATCTAAAAATCGGGTCGCATACGAGCGACGAATGAGCCGATACTATTACGCCGGTAGAAGCGCACCAGCGCGAAATCTCCTCGAGAGCTAAAAAGTAGGATACGTGATCCATACCCGCTCCGCCGTAATCGACCGGATAAGCTATTCCCATAAGACCAAGCTCGGAGGCTTCGTCGATTACTTCTTTCGGGAACATATGTTCTTTGTCAACTTTGTCGGCGATTGGAGCGATTTTTTCTTTCGCAAACTTCGTTACCATCTCCTTCAGCATCTTCTGTTCTTCGGTGAGCAAAAATTCCATAGCGGAACCTCCATTATTAAAAAAACGTATTTAAGACAAAAATAAAAAATTCAACTAAAATCTTTTTAAGTTAAATCTTTTTTCATTATAATATAATAGCTAAATATATGAAAATAATCAATTGAATGAAACAGAAATTGAAGATATTATTAACTCTGTATCGCGCGAAGAAAAAATTCGTCAAAAAACCTCCTTCAATGAAATTAAAAACGCCTTCCATAAACAACTATTATAACTACAACTTATAACGAGGTCTGGATATGCCAATCAACAGAAATTTAAATCAAGAGCAGATATTGTTACGCGACACGGTCAGAAAATTCGCCGAAGAAGAAATCAAAGAAAAAGCGAAGGAACTCGACGAAAAAGAAGAATTCTCTTACGAAATAACTCAAAAAATGGCGGAAATGGGCTTTCTCGGAGCCTTTCTGCCGGACGAATACGGAGGCTCGGCTTTAGACTACGTTTCTTACATTATCTTAGTCGAAGAGCTTTCTAGAATCGACGGCTCGCAAGGAGCGACGATAGCCGCGCACAATTCGCTCGGCGTAGGTCCGCTCCTGTATTTCGGAAACGATGAGCAAAAAAAGAAATATCTGCCTAAATTAGCGGAAGGTTCCCTCTGGGGCTTCGGACTCACCGAACCGGAAGCAGGCTCCGACGCCGGCAACACCCAAACAACCGCCGTTAAAGACGGAAACGAATGGATCTTAAACGGCTCGAAAATATTTATTACAAACGCTTCGACCGACGTTACTCTAGGCTCGACAATACTTGCTTGCACAGGAAAAAACAACAAAAGAAAAGAACTTACTTGCTTTATCGTCGAAAACGACGCTCCCGGATACACGGCTCGCCCTATGAAAAAGAAAATGATGTGGCGCTCCTCGAACACAAGCGAGATTTACCTCGAAGATTGCCGCGTCCCCGAAAAAAATATACTAGGCAAGCGCGGAGACGGTTTTAAGCAAATGCTATCGACCTTAGACAACGGACGCCTTTCAATCGCTTCAATGGGACTGGGACTAGCGCAAGGAGCTTTGGACGCCGCTTTAAAATACGCCAAAGAAAGAAAGCAATTCGGCAAACATATTTCCACTTTTCAAGCTAACGCCTTTAAACTCGCCGATATCGATATGGGAGTTGAACTAGCGAGAAATTATCTTTACGACGTATGTCGTATGCTCGACGAAGGCAAACGAATAACCAAAGAAGGAGCCATTTGCAAGCTATACTGTTCCGAACTAGCCAGAGCGGCGGCGAACCATTGCGTTCAAATTCACGGCGGTTACGGGCTAATGAAAGAATACGACGCCGAGAAATACTACAGAGACCAAAAACTGCTTGAAATCGGCGAAGGAACCTCCGAAATCCAAAGATTGGTTATATCGAGAAGTATAGGTTGCTACGACGTTTAGTTTTTTCTTATAAACTAATTATTTCTTATCTTGTCATTCTAAAAAAAGAAAAAGGAATAACGGCTAGGAGAAAATAAAGAAATGGCGATAGATAGAAACTTTATAAATAAGCTCCCAAACAATATACTCTTAGCGGAACAGAGGATAGTCGACGCGTTTTATCAGACTATGGAAATCCATACAATGGCGCAAGACAAAACCGAGTTCTACAACGACTTCTTAGACCTATTCAGTTTCTATCAAGTTTACGCCGAGAAACACGCCCTCGACGTTTCTTTTCCAAAATTAACGGCAAACCCCGAAGGCAATCTAGAAATCATCATTAGCTTTTTCCGAAACAGATACAGAATTATCTCCAAAAAAGTTAAAAAATACGCCAGCGAAAAAATAGTAGAAGAAAAAAAGAGCAAATTCGAGGCTATGCTTCACGGAGAAGATTATTACAAATTCACAACCGAAGAGCTAAAAGAACTGAAAATCAACCTTCAATTCTTAAAAAATACTCTCAAAACAAGCGAGTATTTGGACCACAAATACGTTAAAAGACTTATAAAGCGGGTTGACGGAATTTTAAAAGAATTAAGAGCGGAAATGCCCAATTTAGACCAGCTTTGGGGCTTAACTGGAGAAGCCGGCATCTTAGTCGGAAGAGGAAAGGAAAAAGCCGACCTCTTAGTTATAAAAATTAAAGAGATACTAAAGATAGTTTGGGAAGCTCAAGCCAGAGCCGAGGAATTATCCGACGACACGCCGACTATTGATTTGAGATACAAAAAAAAAGAGAAAAAAGATAAAGACAAATTAGATTATTAATAACAATAAATTTATCAAACAAAATCACACAACGCTTGTACAATTTAACGGAGAATTTTTATGGTAGGAATAGTGGGTTACGGTTCTTACGTTCCTAGTTACAGGATAAGAACGCGTACTATAGCCGAACAATGGGGCGCCGACCCGTCCACAATCGAAAACGGATTACTAATCAAAGAAAAATCCGTTCCCGGCTGGGACGAAGACACGATAACGATATCGGTCGCCGCCGCCAAAAACGCCGTAGCAAGAGCGGGAATATCCCCCGACAAAATCGGAGCCGTTTATATCGGCTCGGAATCGCATCCATACGCGGTCAAGCCTTCCGGCACAATATTAATAGACGCGCTCGGCATCGGACCGAACGTTCACGTAGCCGATTATGAATTCGCCTGCAAAGCCGGCTCCGAAGCGATGTTCGTCTCTTACAGCCACGTTAAAGCCGGCAATATGGACTACGCTATGGGAATCGGATCGGACACTTCGCAAGGCGCCCCGGGCGACGCTTTAGAATATTCAGCCGCCGCCGGAGGTTCCGCTTTTATTTTTGGCAAGGAAAATATTTTAGCGAACGTGTTAGAAACGCACTCGTTCACATCCGACACGCCCGACTTCTGGAGACGCGAATACCAACATTACCCGAGACACGGCGGAAGATTCACGGGCGAGCCCGCGTACTTCAAACACCTCTTAGGATGCGGCAAAGCGCTTCTTGAAAAATCCGGCATTAAACCCGAAGAATTCAAATACGCCGTCTTTCATATGCCCAACGGCAAATTCCCGCTGAAAGCGGGAAAAAAGCTCGGATTCACAAATAAACAAATAGAGCAAGGCTGGGTTGTCAATTTAATGGGCAACACCTACTCCGGCTCTTCGCCGACCGGTTTAGCGTCGATATTGGACGTAGCCAAGCCGGGAGACAAAATCTTTATGGTCTCCTTCGGTTCCGGCGCCGGAAGCGACGGATTTGTTTTCGAGGCAACGGACAAAATCACGGCGGCTCAACCCAAAGCGCCGACGGTTAAGGATTACCTCGACGACAAAATCTATCTCGACTACGGAAAATACGTCGCTTACAGAAAGAAGATTAGATACAACGTCTAGTCTAAATTGAAAACAAATGTTATAATAAATTTTGGAGGTTAATTATGCGCGATGTCGCTATTATCGGCGTCGGAATTACAAAATTCGGAGAGCTATGGGACCAAAGCTATAGAGACGTTTTCGCCGAAGCCGCTCTTAAAGCTCTCGACAACGCCGGCGTCGAAAAGTTAGACTCAATGTATATCGGAGCTATGTCTTCCGGTCTATACGTTCATCAGGAACACACTTCGTCTTTAATGGCGGATTATATCGGTCAAGCGGGCGTTCCGGCTCTTAGAGTCGAATCGGCTTGCTCTTCCGGCGGAATGGCGGTTAAAACAGGCTTTATGGAAGTCGCCTCGGGAATGAGCGATTTCGTCCTCGCCGGCGGAGTCGAAAAAATGTGGGACGCCGACGACGGCTCTTTTGTGCTTGCCACAGCCGCCGACCAAGAATTTGAAGCGTTTCACGGAGTTACTTTCCCCGGACTATACGCTATGATAGCTAACGCCTATATGAATCAATACGGCTTAACGAGGGAAGAACTGGCGCAAATTCCAATAAAAAGTCATAAACACTCGGTCGGCAATCCTTACGCCCAATATCCATTCGCGATTAACTTGGACGCCGTAATGAAATCGCCGATGGTAGCCGAGCCTTTAAGACTAATGGATTGTTCGCCAATCACCGACGGCGCCGCCGCGGTTATTCTTTGCCCCTTGGAAAAAGCCAAAGAATTCACTGACAAAGCGGTCAAAATACTAGGCGTCGGAGCCGCGACCGGTCCGATTGCTTTGCACGACCACAAAGACTTAACTAAACTCGACGCTGTCAGATTATCCGGCGAGCGAGCTTACAAAATGGCGGGCGCGACCAAAGACGACATTTCGTTCGTCGAGGTTCACGATTGCTTCTCGATAGCCGAAGTAATCGTCGCCGAAGAGCTCGGATTTTTCGATTACGGCAAAGCCGGCAAAGCCATCGCAGAAGGCGCGGGAACTTACGGCGACAAAATCGTAATCAACCCCAGCGGCGGCTTAAAAGCGAAAGGACATCCGGTCGGCGCGACCGGCATCGCTCAATTAGTCGAAGCTACGATTCAGCTCAGAGGCGAAGCGGGAGACCGACAAATTAAGGACATTAAACTCGGTATGACCCAAAATATGGGCGGCTCCGGAGGCAGTTCTGTTACACATATTTTGGAGGCTGTATAATGGCTAATAGTCAACGTTCAACCAGAGAAATTCCAATTAGATACAGATTAGAAGCGCGAAAATTCGCTTGCGGAACGGTTTCGCTGGCGAGAAGATATATATGCCCTGATTGTTCGCATTCGAATTGCAAAGACTACGAGCGGATTACGCTAAAAGGAACCGGCAAAATACTTACTTACACGGTAATCCACATACCCGCCGACCAATTCGCCAAGGAAGCGCCCTTCCCCGTCGCGGTTATCGAAACCGACGAGGGAGCGCGGCTCACGGCGCAAATTGTCGATTGCGAGCCGGAAAACGTAAAAATCGGCGCGAAAGTCGAACTCGTCTTCCGAAAAATCGGCGAAGAAGGCGAATCGGGCATCATCAACTACGCCTATAAAGCAAAACTAGCGTAAGCGATGAATACATAAAGTACTATACTCTCCTTCCCAAATTCCAATTTGGGAAGGAGCTGTAACTATTTGTAAATAAACTAATTCCCAAATTGAAATTTGGGAATTAGGCGTTATAACTGTTCTATATTTTATCTTTTGGAAAAATAAAAATAAATTAGTAAGTTTTATTTTTAATAAAACGCTTAACAAATAGTCGGGTAAATCAGTGAATAAATGGACAAAACTAAGTATTGAATACGCTAACCAAAGGTCGTATCTTGACGACTTATTTCAAGTTTATCCCACAATTCCCGAAGGCGTTAGAGAAATCGACCAAGAAATTTGGACCGAAGTAGAGAAAGCCTTCAATCGCAAGGACAATAAATCGCTAATTAAAAAATTGTTGACGCTAGACTTATTCCCCATTAAAGACAGCTATGTCGCTTATTTGAAAAGAGACAAAACGGCAATTGAAAGAAATCCTAGAACGATTAACCGTATTAGCGGTAGGCTTTACGAAATGGGACTGGATAAAATATTTGAAAGATGCAGCGAACCGAAAGAAACAAATCGTCAAATTGGACCGATGTTCAGAAATTGGATTAGTAAAAAATCGTTGGGAATTGAACCGGTCAATTTGAAAATTTTTTCCGCTAACGAAAAAGACGGCGTTTTGGAAGCTGGCGATAAAGCAATGATGGATTTCGCTAAGGAACGTCTGGGATACAAGTTAAATAAAGGCTTAGACTTTATCGGCAGATTCAACGGCAAATATGTAATCGGCGAAGCAAAGTTCCTAACCGATTTCGGCGGGCATCAAAACGCCCAATTCAACGATGCAATTAATACGCTCAAAGCGAAAGGCGTTAAAGCTGAAAAAATCGCTATACTAGACGGAGTCCTATATATCAAAGGTCAAAACAAAATGTATAAAGCGATAACCGAGAAGTACAAGAACGTCAACATTATGAGCGCCCTTGTTTTAAGAGAATTTTTATATCAATTATAACGCTATGGAAAATTTACTTATAAAAAGCGATAATATTAAAGGATTAAATTACCTTCTTGATGAAAGGCGTTTAGAAGGCAAAATTGACTTAGTCTATATTGACCCCCCTTTTGCAATTAGCCGAAATTTTACCATAACAGACAGTAGAGCTTCGACAATAAGTAACGCGAGAAACGGTAACATCGCCTACGCCGACAAATTATTGGGAAACGAATTTATAGAATTTCTGCGACAAAGATTAATTCTACTTAAAAAACTATTATCGGTAAAAGGCTCAATTTACCTACATACTAATTATAAAATCGGCCATTACGTAAAAGTAATGATGGACGAAGTTTTCGGTCCTAAAAATTTTAGGAACGACATAACAAGAATAAAATGTAATCCAAAAAATTTCAATCGAGTCGGTTACGGGAATATGAAAGACTTAATTCTGTTTTATTCAAAATCCTCGAGCCCAATTTGGAACGAACCTAAAGAAAAATATTCACAAAGAGACCTTGAAAAGCTCTTTCCTAAAAAAGACAAACACGGAAGAAGATATACAACCGTGCCAATCCATGCTCCGGGAGAAACCGAAAACGGAAAATCAAATCAGCCGTTCAAAGGGATAATGCCGCCCGAGGGAAGACATTGGAGAACCGACGTGGAAACCTTAGAGCGTTGGGATAAGAAAGGTCTTATCGAGTGGTCGTCATCAGGCAATCCAAGAAAGAAAATCTACGCCGACGAGAGAGAAGGAAAAAGAGTGCAAGATATATGGGAATACAAAGACCCTCAATACCCATCATATCCAACTGAAAAAAACGAAAAGATGCTCGATTTAATTATTAGAACATCGTCAAATAAAAACAGTATAGTTATAGATTGTTTTTCCGGCTCCGGCGTTACGCTTAAATTAGCACAGATTAACGGTAGAAAATGGATAGGTATAGATGATTCAGAACACGCTATTAAAGCGTCGATAGAAAAAATTGAGAAAATCGAAGACAATCTATTTGACGAGAAACCTAATTTCAATTACATTGACTTAGAAAAAAAGCGAAGAAGAGAGAAACGCGTATAAATCAAAACCGCTAGAATTTTAAAAAACAACCGCACCTTTGGAAATATCTCAAACTTTCTATAACTTAAGTAAAAAGTTTAAACTAAAAGAGGCGAAATTATGACTTTCAAAATAAGCGACTCGGTATATTGGACGGGAAAGATAGATTGGCAGTTGCGCAAATTCCACGGCGACGAGCTTTCCACCCACCGCGGAACTTCCTTTAACTCTTACTTGATTAAAGACGAGAAGAACGTATTAATCGACACAGTTTGGAAACCGTTCACGGCGGAATTTCTCGACAATCTGAGAAGTCTTATCAAACTGGAAGACATCGACTATATAGTAGTCAACCACGGCGAACCCGACCACAGCGGAGCGCTACCGCATCTAATGGCTTATCTGCCGGACGGCGTCCCTATATACTGCTCGAAAAGCGGCGTCGCCTCGCTAAAAGGACACTACCATAAGGACTGGAATTTCAAGCCCGTCAAAACCGGCGACAAGCTAAACATAGGTTCTCGCGAATTAACTTTTATCGAAGCGCCGATGTTGCATTGGCCCGACACTATGACGACATACCTTTCGGGCGAAAATATACTGTTTTCTAACGACATCTTCGGTCAGCATTACGCCTCCGAGTTTATGTTCGACGACAAAGTCAATCAATACGAGCTATACTACGAAGCGATGAAATACTACGCCAACATAATCGCGCCGTTCGCGAAAAAAGCTCTCAAAAAAGTAGAGGAACTCGAATCGCTCGACCTGCCGATTAATCTAATAGCGCCCGCCCACGGCGTTATCTGGCGAAAAGGCATCAAAAACATAATCGAAACTTACAAGAAATGGTCGGACGCTTACAAAGAAAATCAAATAACAATAATCTACGACACGATGTATAATAGCACGAGGTTAATGGCTGAATCAATCGCCGACGGAATCAAACAAGCCGACGACGAAGCGGAAATAAAAATATACAACAGCTCGAAAACCGACAAGAACGACTTGATTACGGAAATATTCAAATCGAAAGGGATATGCGTCGGCTCGCCTACTCTGAACGGCGGCGTCCTATCGTCGGTCGCGTCCATAATAGAGGAAGCGGCGGGCTTGAACTTGAGAGACAAAAAAGCCGCCGTTTTCGGCTCTTACGGCTGGTCGCCCGCCAATATTAAAGTCCTGACCAAAGCCTTGGAATCGGCTAAATTCGAAGTCGTCGGCGACGGCGTAAAAGCCCAATGGAAACCCGAACAAAAGAACTTGGAAGAATGCGTCGAATTCGGCGAGGAATTCGCCCAATCTCTATAATATTAAAAAGAAACTATCCATGTAAATATGCAATATTATTTAATAAATAATTAAATCTTTAAAAATAAACCTACCTCCCCATAATCAAATTCGCGGAAATCTTGCCGGATTCAAATATTGTCGGCAAGCCGCTTCCTGGGTGCGTGCCGCCGCCTACCAAATAGCAATTCTTGAACTCCTCGAATTCGTTGTGCGGGCGGAAGTATAGCATTTGCCCAATATTATGCCCGAGATTGAAAGTCGCTCCGTTGTAAACGTCCATGCTCTCATCCCAATCCTTCGGGGTTAGGATTTTCATCTCCTCGATATGCTCCCTCAAATCCTTCATATTGGCTTTCGATTCCATCATATCCAAAATCTTCTCGGCGAATTCATCCTTCTTCTCGTCCCAGTAAACCGGACCGGTCGTATTGCCTATCGGTACCAAAACGTAAACCGCCGATTTCCCCTCCGGAGCGAGCGTCTTGTCGGTCAACGACGCGTTCTGAATATAAAACGAGGGGTCTTCCGGCAATATCTTAGAATGCGTTATCTCGTAAACGTTCTTCTCGTAATTGTCGGCGAATATTATATTATGATGCTCCAAGTGGTCGTATAATTTATCGACGCCCAAATAAAGCATAAACGTCGAGCATGAATATTTCATCCGCTTCAGTTTATGGTCGGTGTATTTCTGCCTGTGTTTTTGCTCCACGAGCTTGCTCATAGAGTTCGCGAAGTCGGCGTTAATAACGACGCAATCGGCTTTCTCGATTTCGCCGTTCTCCAGTTCTATTCCTTTCGCCTCGCCGTCCTCGACGATTATCCGCTTAACCGGCGCGTTTAAATTAATTTTACCGCCGTCCTCTTCTATCGATTTAGCCATAGCTTGCGACAGTTGATTCAAGCCGCCGGCGACATGATATATCCCCCCGCCATGCTCTATGTAAGATATTATGCTAAACGTCCCCGGCGCTTCCCAAGGCGACATCCCAATATATTTCGCCTGAAAAGTAAACGATATTTTCAAGTCTTCGCCTTCGAAATACCTGCCCAAAACGTCGTATAAACTAACATGAGCGTCCAAATACGGCAGCGCTTGAATCAATTGCTTGCTAAAATAGTCGCTAATTTTGCCGTAAGGAACCTGAAGACAAGGGGTAAGCTTCTCGTATTTCTTTTTCTCTTTCTTCCTATATTTCATATACGAAGACGAACTGCCCGGAAAAACTCGCTCCATCTCCTCCTTCATCTTCTCTTCGTCGGTCGAAGGAAAAAACGTCTTATCTTTGAATTGCAATCTATACATTGGGTCGAGCTTGGTCAACTCGACGTAATCTTCCAGCTTTCTGCCAGCCATCTCGAATATATCGTCGAGCGCTTCCCGCATCATAAAAAACGTCGGACCAATATCGAAAACGTAGCCGTTCATTTCAATAGAGCCGTTCCTGCCGCCCACTCTATCTTTCTTTTCATAAATATGAACGTCGTAACCGTTTTTAGTTAAAGGCATTCCGCACGCAAGACCGCCGGGACCCGCTCCCAGTATAATTACTTTCTCTTTCATAACCAGCTCTAATATTTTTCAAACTCATACTTACCATAAAAATAACAAAAAAATCGCTTAGATGAAACTTTTAAATCAAAACTTCTCTATTGCCCGCCGTCCAAGCCAATATTCGCCTCGACGCCAGCCCGTATCCACCTGCCGGGCATCCAAACGTTCGCTATATCGTTATACTTTACGTCGAAAAGATTAGACGCCTCTAGGTAAAAACTGAGAACATTCCAACTAGCGAACAAACGCAAACTCGTCAAAAAAACGGGCTTATACTCGGCTTCCTCGCCCTTGTCGTAATCGTAAAACTCGCCCGCTCGGTCTTGGAAGCTAACCTTTACAACGGCGCCGAAATCGTCCCTATAGGACAATCGACCGCCGAAATTCAACTTATGCCGCAGAAAATCCAAGGCGTAGAGCGACGAATAACCCGCGACGCTCTTCTCCAAATTTACGTAAGTATAATTCAAACTAAGGCTCTTCAAAAAGAGATAATCGAGCGGCGGTATATTAATATCCGGCAATATCCTAACCGACGCTTCAAAACCATTCCCAATTATTTCCGTAATGTTTTCCGCTCGCCATACGGCTTCCTCGTCGGCGCCTTTCGGCTTCACCCAATCAATTATTCGCTCCCCTTCGCGTCTAAAAACGGAAACGTCGAACGCCGCGACGGAACCAAAATATTTCGCTCCCACTTCATACGACAAAGACTCCTCCGGCTCCAAATCCGTATTGCCAACGTTCGTCGGACTGTCGTAATAAAGCTCCGTGAAGGTCGGCAGGCGCAGAGAGCGGTTAACCGTTCCGAAAAACTTAAAGCCCTCGAAAGCCTCGTAGCTAATATCCACTCCCGGATAAAACGCTATGTCAAAATCCGTATTCCAATTAACGAGAGCGCCCGCCGAAACAGCCAATCCCCGCCACAATATCGAATGCTCGGCGAATGCGGCTATGTTCTCACGCGAAGCCCGCTTATCGTATATGCCGTCTGCTTCTTCGGTTTCCTCGCCCAAGACGTTGCTCTTAATATTTTCCGAGCGGAACTCGAAGCCGGCGGAAGAAACGCCCCCAAACCACACATAACCGAGATTCGCCGAGCCGCCGAAAACGTCCGTAATATGCCGGTTATGCCCCGAATACCAATCGGGCGGATTATCGCGAAACAGCTGAAACACGTCCCGATTGCGCCGCCAATAAGCCGACGACCGGAACCTCAACGTGGCGCCCGCGCTATACTTTGCGCTCGCGAAATACGTTTTCAAGCGCTCGTATTGATTAGGATACTTCGCCGTGTAAAAGCTATTCGCGCCGAAGCTCTTGTCTCTCCAGCCGCCCTGCAACTCGAACTCGCCGAACGAAGCCTCGTAACCGCCGCGATAAAATACGTTCGCAGATTGAAAGTCCGTGTTCTCGATATACGGTCCCGAGCCTTTCTTCACGACTGAAACGTAATTGTCGAAATTATCGAAATTATAAGATACGGCGGCGGCTGTCTTGTAATACTCATGCTGACCGCCGGCGAGCGAGAGCTTCGCGTTCTTCTCCTTATTCGAGCCGGTAATAATATTAATCGCTCCGGCGAAGGCGTTCGGTCCCAAAGCTCGCGAGCCGGGTCCCTCCAAAATCTCGATTTCGAGTATATCGTCGATTTCCACCGGAATATTCAAATTATGATGCCCCGTCTGCGGGTCGTTTACGGGGACGCCGTTCAGCAAAATCAAAGTTTGCTCGAACGAGCCGCCGCGAAGGCTAATGTCCGCTTGCGCGTCTATTCCGCCTCTCCTTCTAATATCCAAACCGCAAGCGTATTCCAATATATCGTCCAAAGACTGAGCCGGCGCGCTTTTTATCTCCTCGCGGGAAATCGTCCGCGCTATCCGCGAAGTCTCCGAGTAAAGCCGCGGCGCTCTTTTGCCGGTAACGACCACCTCGCTCGTAACGACCGAATCCGTCGCCGCGAGAGCCGTCGCCGCCGCTACCGCCAAAACAATCGCCGCCGCCAATAAAGTCCCCAATTTCATATTCTCTCAATTTTCTCTTTCGTCCAAAATAAGTTTGTAAAGATAAAGGATTAGAGCTAGAAAGAAAAGTTAGTTTGTTAAACTACCGTCAGTTATAGAAATTTCTGATTAGCTATTTATAAATTCGCTCATTCCTTATATTTGTATTTTGGCAACGACAAATTACGAGCAAATGAAAACAAAAAAGAAATACGAAATAGGAATAGCTTTAGGCGGCGGCGGGCAAAGAGGATTCGCCCACTTCGGCATACTGAAAGCGCTGAACGAAAAAGGCATATATCCCGATATGATATCCGGCGTCAGCGCCGGAGCCATAGCCGGCGCGTTCATAGCCGACGGCAAAGAACCGGAAGAAGCTTTCAACTTGTTAAAAAAGAACAAATTCGCCGATTTCACCAGAATAATATTCCCTATCGACGGCTTCTTCAGCCTCGACAAATTAAACGACAACCTGAAAAACTTGATTGAAGCCGACGACGTAAAGGACTTGAAACTGCCTTTCTACGCCGCGGCGACTAATTTAACCGACGGAACGGTGGAATATTTTGACGAAGGTCCCCTTCATACTATAATCCAAGCGTCGTCTTCGATACCGGTTGTTTTCTCCCCCGTTGAAATCGACGGTAAATTATACGTTGACGGCGGCATATTCGACAACGTGCCCGTTACCCCGCTCTTGGGAAAATGTAAAAAGATAATCGCCGTCAACGTAAACCCAATGAAGAAAGCCAAAAGCATCAAAAACTTTTTGCAAGTAGCCGATAGAGTAACGCACCTTGTCGTTAACCAAACCATCAAAGACATAAAAGACAAATGCGATATATTCATCGAACCTAAAAGAACGATAGAATATGAAATACTATCTTCCGACCATCCCGACAAACTTTTCGAAATCGGCTACGAATATTGTAAGAGTTTGGATATATAGACGAAGCGATAAAGACTACCGGACGTCATTCCCAGCTCGACTGGGAATCCAGAGAAAACGATTGTCTTGAAATCATACTTTTATCTCATTACCTAAATCCCGAGGCTAAACTAAAATCCAGAAACTAATCTAATTCCCAATTTGGAATTTGGAAATTAGGATAAAAAAAATGAAATTTGGATAAACTTTAGAGCGCCGCCTATTTCCCAAATTGAAATTTGGGAAATAGGATAAATTAGGATAAAATTGAAATTTGGGAAATAGAACGGATAAAAAGCCGCAAGACTAGGTATAGAAATAAATGAAAACTTGGATGATAGGGCAAATATAACTAAATTTTGAAAAATGATTATTAGGAATTATATAAAAGTCTGATGCTACTTTTACTTATATATCTGTTTTTAGCCTTGTTCGTTTCCTTCCTTTGCTCGGTAATGGAAGCGGTTCTGCTATCTACCACCATTCCTTTTTTGAAAGTGAAAGAAAAGGAAGGCTTCGGCTCGGCGAGAAAGATAATGAAGCTAAAGCGTTTTATAAATAAACCGCTCTCCGCCATTCTATCGCTGAATACAATAGCCCACACCGTCGGCGCGGCGGGCGTCGGCGCGCAAGCTACGCTGGTTTTCGGCAAGGCGTATTTCGGCGTCGTGTCAGCGGTTCTGACGTTTTTAATCCTCGTTATATCCGAAATAATCCCAAAAACCATAGGAGCCAGATATTGGAAAAAACTAACTATTCCCGCGGGCAACATAATAAGATTCACAATTTTTATAACTTATCCCTTAGTAATTATCTCGGCGCTGGTAACCAAACTCGTATCGAGCAAAAAAAGCGGCAAGACAACCAGCAGAGAAGAAATCTCCGCTCTGGCGGACATTGGAGCAGAAGAAGGAATTGTCGGCGCCACCGAAAACAAAATCATACAAAATCTTATTCGCTTAAAAAATATAAAAGTCCACGAAATAATGACGCCGAGAACCGTAGTTTCAGCCGCCAACGAAGAGATGGACCTGCCGGATTTCCAAAAAGACAAAAAATTCCTTTACTTTTCGAGAATACCGGTTTACGCCGAAGAACAGGATAGAATCACGGGATACGTCTTACGCCAGACCGTTCTCGAAGAATTGACCGAAGGCAGAACCTCTCTAAAACTAAAGGACATTAAACGCGAAATCGCGGTCGTCCCCGATATAACGCCCACTTTCAACGCGTTTGAAACGCTAATAGATAAAAAAGATCACATCGCTATGGTAGTCGATGAATACGGCGGAATGTCAGGCATAGTAACGATGGAAGATATTATCGAAACGTTAATCGGCTTCGAAATCATCGACGAAAGAGACGCCATAAAAGATATGCAACGCTACGCCCGAGAAAGATGGAAAAAACGACAGGCAAAATACAATCTTCTGCAAAAATTCAGAAACGAGGAAAAATAAAACGCCGACTTTTCATAAATCACAGTCAGAATATTTTTTTCTTTCGATAAATTTTTCGGAAATTGAAACAAAATTAACGCGTAAACAAAATAATATTTGATGGAGAGAAGCGGGGAAGAGCAAAATACGACGTTCGCCCGAGACTTAGGGCTGTTCGACGCTACGATGATAGGCGTCGGGGCGATGATAGGCGCGGGAATATTTGTGCTTACCGGCATAGCCGCCGGAGAAGCCGGCCCCGCCTCCATTGTAGCCTTCGCTTTAAACGGAGTAGTTACTTTATTAACCGCATTCTCATACGCCGAACTCGCCTCGGCAATCCCTCGCGCCGGCGGCGGATACTCCTTCGTCCGTATGGCTTTCCCCCGGGCGGTCGGTTTCGTCGCCGGATGGATGCTATGGTTCGCTTACACAGTAGCTTGTAGCCTCTACGCGCTCGGTTTCGCCGGTTACTTTTGGGAATTTTTCCTTAAATATACTCCGAATCTTTCCGGCGGTATATTTAGCGTAATCGGGCATTCGCCTTCAATACTAATCGTAACGCTGATTATCGGAATCGCTTTCGTTTGGCTAAACGTCCGAGGCGCCGACGTTACCGGAAGAACGGAAAATATACTGACTATGTCCAAAATCACCATTCTCGCCGTCTTCCTCTTCTTCGGAATCCTGCAAATAACCGAAGAGCCGGCGAGAGCGGCGGAGAGCTTCGAACCCTTCTTCCCAAAAGGATTCAACGGCGTCTTAATCGCGATGGGGCTGACATTCATTGCCTTCGAAGGCTACGACTTAATAGCCACCGTAGCCGAGGAAATCAAAAATCCCGAGAAAAATATACCCAAAGCCACCTTTATTTCCTTAGCCGTTACAATCACTATATATTTGCTGATCCTTTTCGTATCGCTCGGAGCGGTCAATCCCGGCGATTTAACTTCTTGGGAATTTCTCGGCAAATACAAAGAAACCGCCATAGTGCGAGCCGCGGAAGATTTTATGCCCTCGATTGGCGTCGTAGTTATCGTTTTCGGCGGCTTGCTATCGACAATGTCCGCCCTGAACGCCACCGTTATGTCCGCCTCACGCGTGGCTTTCTCTATGGGCAGAGACAACTGGCTACCTAAAAAAATGGCGTATATCCACCCAAAAAGGCGCACACCCCACGTCGCAATTATTGCGACCGGATTCGTTTTATTGGCGATGGCGCTCGCTTTGCCGATTGAGACGGTCGGCTCGGCGGCGAGCTTGATATTTCTGCTGACCTTCGCTTTCGTTAACTTATCCGTTATCGTGCTAAGAAGAAAATATCCCGAAGTCCCGCGCAAATACAGAGTCCCTTTTTATCCAATAGCTCCGATTTTGGGCTTTCTGCTCAATATTTTCCTCGCCGTCTATCAATTCAACTTCCAACCGATAGCGTGGTATATCACAATCGGATGGATTGTGCTTGGGCTGTTATTGTATTACTCCGTCTTCGAAAAGATAGCTTCCGGCTTCGAACCGAAAGTGTTGATGTCAACCCCCAAAGTAACGCTGTCCGAAAAAACTCCCGCTATAGTGGTCGCCCTTTACAACCCGAACAACGCCCGAACCTTATTAAAACTCGCACGCTCCATCGCGAGACAAAAAAATATGCCGATAATAGCGATTAGCGTAATAGTAGTTCCGAGGCAAATGCCGATTCACGAGGGGATGCGCTACGCCGAACAAAAGGACGAGCTATTCAACGCCGCTAAAAAATACGCCGAGGAAAACGGCTTCTCAATCGAAACCGACCTCGTAATAGCGCACGCCGCCTCCGACGGACTGCTCGAAGCAGTCGAAAGACACAACGCCGACACGCTCGTTATGGGCTGGAAGGGCTACACAAGAGCCAAAGATAGAATGTTCGGCGAAATAGCGGACAAAATTATAAGATACGTCCCCTGCGATTTAGCGCTTCTGAAAATCGGCGAAGACGCAAGCATTGAAAACTGCCTCTTCCCCACATCCGGCGGACCAAACGCCAAACTAGCCTCGAAAATTATCGACGGATTGGCCGAAGACAGCGATATGAACATCACCGCAACTTACGTAGCGCCGGAAAATCCCGATAGCGAGCAAATCGAGTTCGGCGAGAGCAAAATCGACGAGACGCTAAATACGATGAAGAATCGCTCGAAAATAAACAAAAAGCTAATCGAAGCGAACTTAATACCCGAAGGCATAACCGAAGCGAGCAAAAACTACGACCTCGTCGTAATCGGCGCGGCTAAAGAATCATTCTTCAGAAAAATGCTCTTCGGCGAAATACCGGAAAAAGTCGCCCGCAACTCGCCCGCCTCCGTCCTCGTCGTCAAACAATACGAAGGACTCGTAAAAACAGCGATAAAAAGGGTTATGGGGTGAGGTATTGTCCGTTTAAAAAAGTATAAAAAAAGGGAACGCGAAAAACGCGATCCCTTTCTTGTCCGTTAGAGAAAATTATTTAATTCATGATTCTATCGATTGCAAAGAGAAGCAAATCAGCGCCGCAAAGATTTGTGGAAATGTCAATGACACCTAAATCAACGCCTACACACCAACAAGCGGCATTTGCCTCGCATCTATGCCCGCAACCGCCAGTGCAACCGGAAAAATCGCCGCCGCTGTTATCGGTCGAAAAACATCTGTCGTATGATTCGGTGAAGGCTTCCAGCGGAGCGCTTTCAAACTTCTTAATTAAACCGACGACGTTTTTCTCAGCCTTTTTCATCATTTTTCCAATCTTCTCTTCGAATTCTCTCTTGCTTGCGTTCTCCATAAAAGCGTAAACCTTCTTGCCTCGATAATTTTCAAAAGAAACGTAATATACCTTTTCCTTTTTATCGAATTTGATATCCCTCTTCAAATCTTCGGTTACTTTTCTAAAAGCCTTGCTGATTTTATTCGCGTCAAAATTTTCAGCTAAGTACTTAACGGCTAAATACTGAGCTGGATACACCTTTTGACTTTGAATAGCGTCGCCTTTCGCGCTAGCTAAGATGGGCGTGAACATAATCGCCGCGAGCGTTAAAATAATTAGTTTTTTCATAAAACTTCTCCTTTTGGTGTTAAACATTAAACAAATTATATATCAAAACTCAACGAAAAACATAACGATTGCTCGAGCTGTCTTGTCGCCGAATAATACTTGTCGTATAAAAGACGCATTGAATAATCTATCTCAAATATATCGTAACGGAGCGAAGAGGAGCCTAAAACGCTAACTCTCGAGTTCTTCAAACTAGTAAACTGGTCTTTTTTGCCTAACGCGTTCGCGCTAAACGACAGAGAATAAGTTAAATCCTCCACTATTTCTCTATCGTACTCTAGTTCAAACGTCGCGCTATATCCTAATTCCTTAGCCGAATTGACCCTTATTTCTTCTCCCTTTTTTAAAGTAAAATCGTCGGTATAAGTCTCCTGATAAGAATAACCGACGCCGTATGTCAAGGATAATCTATTAGAACCGTTTTCCGAAACGGAGTAATGCTTCTGTCCAATGAATAATGTATTGTAAACAAATAGCGGGTCCATAAAACCTGTCTTCCTATCCCCTATTTTGCCTTCCCCCATTTCGGTCTCCGCCGTGGTTTCGAAAAAGAGTCTTACTTTAGGAACGTTCCAAATTGTCATAGACGGACATATACTTAATATAAAATCGTCTTGCGTTTTGATCGGCAACTCCTTTTTATAATGGCTTTGCCCGTAATTCATATACAAATCGACTTTAAAACCAAAGGTCTCGCCTTCCAAATCCAACTTTGATTCCAGCTTAGAATTCCACTGCAAACTCTCGTTTTCGTTGCCGGCAGAACTTTCTCCGGAAAAAATCAAACCGGCGGAAGGATTAAATCGAAAATAAACGTCTAATCCTTTTTCTTCTTCCTCTTCGGCTTTCGCAAAACCGCTAAGCAAGAAGCAAAGCATTAAAGCAAACGTTGTATTTATTTTTGACAACCTCATAATACAAATATTAACAATTATTCATTTTGAAACAAATTTTTATTTAAAAATGAACAGAGTATTAATGTTTTGTAATCAAAACGTTTGCGCAAAAGTATCCTTGCCTTTTAATTGTCGTAAAAATTTGGACGTTCTATTAAAAAAAACGGAACCCCCAAATAAAATTGAGAGTTCCGCTTAAAAACCATCGCGCGTCGAAAATTACATCTTCACGAACCTCTTTCCGATTTTCTCGTCGCCGGAATCCAACATTATATAATAAACCCCCGGCGCTAAATCCGAAACGTCCATTCGATAGACGTTCTTTCCTCTTTGCAAAGATACGCCGAGTTTTTGGCGAACAGTCTCGCCCAAAGAATTATATATATTAACGGCGGTTTCCGTATAAACTTCGCCCGATTTAATTTCCAAATTTACAATGTCGCTTACGGGATTGGGATTGACGCTCAAAGACAAACCGGAGACAACTCCGCTTTCAACTTTCGCCGGAACGCCCTCGCCCTGAGTTAAAGTAATTGTCTTGTTTATTTCGGCAACCTCGAACTTCTCGTAATCGGGAATCTCGCCCGTCCAAGTTACCACAATCGAATCGACGCTCGCGCAATCGCCGAGCCCGTAATACAGCCTAGCCGGTCTTTGCGACCTGACTCCGTTGCCGGCGGTTACCTCTTGAGTAAACTTTTTATCGCCGTTCCAATACTTCAACGTTTCCGCTTGGGAAACAACCGTTAACGCAAGAAACGCCAATAAAATCTTCTTTATCATCATCCAATATCTCCTAAGATAAACTAAAACTTAACAATGAAATTAATCAGTTTTGAAAATAAAACTTTTCTATGAAATAGCAAAAAGGCTACGCAACTCGCCTACCTCCGTCCTCGTCGTCAAACAATACGAAGGACTCGTAAAATCAGCAACAAAAAGGGTTATGGGGTGATTTTTATCATAAGGGTTGTAAGACTAGAAAATAAAGTTTATAATTATGCGTGTGAAACAGTTATTTTGTATCGTTTATGTAATATTTCGGATAAAGAAATCGCATTCGACCAATTCTCATTATTTTTTATCCAATAATATGATTGAGGCGGTTTTAATTCAGAACCGATTAAATGGTTGAGCTGAGTTAATGGAATAGGCGCGGTATATCTATTAAAATTCTTAAAAAATATCGAATAAATCTCCTTAGTATCCTTTGTATATTGAAAATATTCTTTCTCCGAACAAGCAATTTTTTCTTTGTACTTATCCCAAATTAATGTAGGGGGATTTTTCTCTATAGCGTCGATTGTAACATATCCATGTATCTCTTGACTCGGCTTAGATGAATATAATACCACTTTACAGCCCTTTAGATTTGCATTAAAATATTTGCGAATTTCTACGGTCTTTTCGCCAGACTTAATTTTATCAAAATAATCGGGCTTAATACTCATTACTATCCCATTTTGTATATCGTCGTGATACTTAATAAAACGAGAGTTTAATTTAGGCAATTTATTGATAATATTATTCCAAACAGTATTAAAAGACGCTCTATTAATTAATTCTCGGTCGCCGTTACGATATTCTTTTGTATATTTCGATACATTGTCAAAACCGAAAGATTGGAAAAAATCTCTTTTTTCGCTCCAAAGACTTTCAGGAAACGTAAAGAAGATTTGCTTAGCATGTCTCTTTGCGTTGTTAGCCATTAAAGTAAAGAATAATTCGCCTAAATTATAATTTTGATAATCCTTGTCGATATGCAAATGACAAAATTTAGATAACTCGCCTAGTTTAAGAACGGCAGTGGCAATCGGCAAATTGTCAATATAACCAACATAGGCAATTCTTTCGCCGTTTTTAATACCCGGTTTTACTTTATCTTTAAACCAAGTCTTAATATTGGGATAATCAACCTCGTGTCTTTCAATTAACGCCGCCATATTCAATAATGAATCGTGCTTGAAGTCGATATTATCTTTATCAATAGACTCAATAGTCAAGGTCAACTCTTCTGAAAATAATTCGTAGTTATTTATTGTTTTCATTTTCTTTCTATTCATCATTCTTTCTCCAATCTTTAAAATATTTAGATAATTGAAGTTCTTGTTCTCCATAACTTGGTTTTTTATCTTCGTTCCATTCGTCGAATTTAGACATACGATAAAATTTTAATTTTGCCAATCTCTCTCCGTCCGCTAAAGTTACGTCAACATTATGTCCTCTAACTTCGAAAATTAAAGGTGTGCCATTTTTCCCGTCATCTCTATGTAAACCAAAATACGGATGCACAAAGCCGGCGTAATGAATTCTCATTTCGCCTAGAGATTCGTCGATTGCCCTACAATAAACCGCTACTCCTTCAGGCATCGCTATTCTTTCTTTTGACCTTATAATATAAAATTTATCTTTTACTATTTTTAATCTATTGTTTTTATCAGATTCTACAATATCCCAAAAATCTTCAGGTTTATGTTCTTTTCCAATTAAATCAATAAATTTATCCTCATTATCCTCATTATCGTCTTTCTTTGAAATAAACGCAGTTGCTTTTTTCCCAACAATGTCAGTTTTAGTTGTATCTACAGATAAATATCCAAGACCATCCTTGCTTCCAATTAAAACATTATTAAGGAAATCTTCGTCTTTTATTTCAGAATCTTCTGGTTTCCCATAGAAAAATCTTAATTGCGATAATGTCTGATCAGATCTTACTTTTATATTAAAACTTATGGGGATAACTTCAAGATACAACTCGCCGGTTGAATCCTTTAAATTCTCCGACTCAAATTCTTCATACTGAGATTCGCCGTCAACTATTAATCGAGCTAGTACGTCTAATCTTCCAGTTGAGCTTTTCGCTGTCGCTTGACCGTATATATTTTTTAATTTCGCAGTAAGTCTTTCCTTTAATTTAAAAACATAGCATTCCCCTGCGTATAATTGATAATGTTCATCTTCATTATTCTCATATCTGTCAGAAAGTTCACGATTATTAAGGATTCTTCTATAAGCCTCTTTCCCAAACGGCTTTATTGACCCTTTTTTCATTTTCCAACATTCATCAGACAATCTCAAATCTACCGATGACTCGTGCCAATCATCCGCCCATTCCTTTTTATCCTCATATTTTTTTTGGTCGCTTTCTTTTGTAGTAATATCAAAATTGCTTATATAACCGTCGTTATGAAGTTCCTCAAGTTGGGTATGCGATAAAATACCCGGTAACCAATGGTTTTCCTCCCAAGGATGTTTTGCCATCTTCTTCCTAAAAAATATTTTTTTTAAACTTTTAACAAAAGATACGAATTTCATAGCAATAAACCAACTTTTTTCACGATATTTCAACTCAATAGTAACTCGCTGACATACAACTAATTACTATTCTCAAATTTAGAATTGCGAAAATGCATAGTAATTCGTAATTGAATATCACTCCCACTCAATCGTTCCCGGCGGCTTGCTCGTTACGTCGTAAACGACGCGGTTGATTCCGGATATTTCGTTGACGATTCTGTCGCTCGCCTTCGCCAAAACGTCGTAGGGCATATTGAACCAATCGGCGGTCATCCCGTCCACGCTCGTAACCGCCCGCAAGGCGCAGACGCATTCGTATGTGCGCTCGTCGCCCATAACGCCGACGCTCTTCACCGGCAACAACACCGCGAACGCCTGCCATATATCGTTATAAAGCCCCGCCGAGCGTATTTCTTCTATAAATATATCGTCGGCGCGACGCAAAATATCCAGCCGCTCCTTCGTTACCTCGCCGAGTATCCTAATAGCCAAGCCGGGACCGGGAAAAGGATGCCGCTCGATAAACCACTTCGGAACGCCAAGCTCAGCGCCCACGGCTCTCACCTCGTCCTTGAACAGCTCTCTGAACGGTTCCAAGAGCTTCAGATTCATTCGCTCCGGCAAACCGCCGACGTTGTGATGCGACTTTATCGTAGCCGAAGGTCCCTTGACCGACACCGATTCGATTACGTCGGGATACAGCGTCCCCTGCGCCAGCCATTGAACGTCCGCGAGCGATTCGGCTTCCTTCTCGAACGCCTCTATAAATTTCGCCCCGATTATTTTGCGCTTCTTCTCTGGGTCGGCGACGCCCGATAGCTCGCTCAAAAACAAATCCGACGCGTCCACGAAATCGACGGGAATATCGAACGACTCGCGAAATAGCTTTACAATCATTTCGCTCTCCTTCAAACGCATAACGCCCGTATCGACGTGAACGCAATGAAGCCTGTCGCCGATAGCCTCGTGAAGCAATACCGCCGCGACGGTTGAATCTACGCCGCCGCTCAAAGCTAAAATAACTTTTTCGTCGCCGACTTTCTCCCTGATTTCCTCTTTTTTGCTCTCGGCGAAGGAAGCCGCGTTCCAAGTCCCCTTGCAATCGCAAATGTTTCTGACGAAGTTATTTAATATCTTCCGCCCCTCGACCGTGTGATGCACTTCGGGATGAAACTGCACGCCGAAATTCATTTTATCGCTCGACCTGACGGCGCAAACGGGCGAATTTGCGGAATAAGCGATAATCTCAAAGCCGTCCGGCGGCTCCACTAGCGCGTCGCCGTGGCTCATCCATACGATTGAATTAGGCTTTACGCCGGAAAACAAATCATCGTCGGAATCTATATATAATTCCGCCCTGCCGTATTCCCTGCGCGCCGCTTTATCCACTTTTCCGCCGAGCTGATAAGCGAGAAGTTGCAAACCGTAGCAAATCCCCAAAACGGGAACGCCCAAATCGAAAACGTCGAACGAAGGCAACGGAGCATCCTCGGCGTAAACGCTCGAAGGACCGCCCGAAAGGATAAGCCCGTTCGGCTCTAAACTTAACAATTCCTCTTTTGAAATATTATACGGATAAATTTCGCCGTAAACTCCGCTCTCTCGGACTTTTCGGGCTATCAATTGGGTGTATTGAGAGCCGAAGTCCAATACGATAATTTTCTCGGTAAGTTCCATTAGCTCTATTATTCAATATTCTGAATTTGCTCTCTAATCCGCTCCACTTCTTCTTTCATATAAACGACTTGTTTCTGTATTTCGGCGTCGTTGCATTTGGAACCGATAGTGTTTACTTCGCGGTGCATTTCCTGAAGCAGAAAATTCATCTTTTTGCCGACGGGTTCTTGTTTTCTCGACTTCAACATTTCGTTGAAAAACTTAACGTGCGAGAGCATTCTGACGCACTCCTCGGAAATGTCCAGCTTGTCGGCGAGTAGCGCTATTTCCATTTGCAAGCGCTGTTCGTCGATTTCCTCCGTTTCGAAAAGTTGCGCTATCTTCATTCTTAACTTTTCTCGCTCTTCAGGTATTTTATTAACGCCTAAAGCGTCCACTTCTTCAACCTTATTTTTTATTTTCCTAACTCTCGCCGTCAAATCCTTGGCTATTCTTCTGCCTTCGTTCTTTCGCATATTATCCAAAGAAGTCAAGGCTTTGTTCAAAGCGGACTTCACGGGCCTCCACTCAATTTCCGACGCTTCGTCGTCTTTTCTCTCGTAAAAATCGCCTGAAAACTCAAGCAGATGATCGATTTTAACGGCTTCTCTAAGTTTTAATTTACTCTTAAGATTTTTCAAATCTTCAAAGCATCTCTTCGCCGCTGCGTAATTCAACTTTAACGGGAAAGCGCCTTCTTCGTAATCTATCGTCGCGCTAATAAAAACCGAACCTCTTTCCAGCTTATTGCCAATCATATCCCTGATGTCAAATTCCCGATGCGATAAAGATCTAGGAATCTTGCAATTGATATCTAGGTATCTTCCGTTAAGGCTTTTCAATTCTACCGTCGCCGAGACTCCTTTTTCCTTAGTTTGGACTCTGCTATATCCTGTCATACTTTTAATCATAACGCTTCGTCTTTTTGTTAGTAAATAAAAACGCAAAGATAGCTAATTTTTAACTTTTAACCTATAGCTCTTGATTTCTATATTGGGAGCTATAATTCACGTAATTAACCGAATGACGCGTAATTGCCTGCAATTCCTCGTTTGTTAAATCGCGGACGACTTTCGCGGGAATTCCCGCTACCAACTTGCCGTTGGGAACGGTAAATCCTTCCTTAACGACCGCCCCCGCGGCTACAATAGAGTAGGAGCGAACTTGGGCGCCGTCTATAATTGTCGCGCTCGCGCCTATCAAGCAATTGTCGGCTATCGTCGCCCCGTGCAGGGTCGCCGAATGCCCAACAGTTACTTTCTTACCTATCGTCAGAGGGAATTTCTTCCGCGTTACGTGAAGCATACACAAATCCTGAATATTCGTCTGCTTCCCGATTCTAATATAATTGACGTCGCCGCGAATAACCGAGTTGAACCAAACCGAGCAATCCTCGTCAATCTCGACGTCGCCGATTATTCTAACGCCTTCGGCTAAAAACGCCGACGGATGAATTTTAGGCTCTTTGCCCTTAAAAGCTATTAAACTGCCGCTCTTTCCGGTTTCTATTTTCATATCTAAAAAATGATTTATTTAACATCTACCAAGGGATTACTTTATTCATTGGCGTTTCGTCCAACCTTAAAACTCCAAATCTTTCGGTTAGAGGAAAAAGAATATTCGGTCCCGGAGACGCTGCCGGTCGCAACCGCAAAGGCGGAGCTTCCGACAAAGACATCATCCTTCTTACGTCGCCCCTTTTGCTTAAAAAAAACAATCCGTAAGCGGCGTCGCTCGCTCCGCAAAACGAAATTTCATTTTCGCCTATCATCACGGGCGAAGGAACGGCGGCTTCAAAACTTTTGTCCCAAATCTTCTCGCCCTTTTTGTTCAGCTTTATTATCTGACTGATAGGCGTTCCAAAACCAGAGTTATAAGCGACAACGTATAAATCCCCGTTCTCGGCGGCGGAAATAAATCTAGGCATTTGAGCGAAACCTTTCTTCCAAATAAGTTCTCCCGACAAATCCAAAGCGTATAAAGCCGGGAACTTTTCGCCGCCTTTATACTCGACGCCCGAAAAATATATCCGCTTGGAGTTTATTATCGGCGGTTTGACTATTCGCGCGCCCTCAAAACTTTTCCTCCAAATCTCTTCGCCTTTGGAGTTGATATAAAGCAAAGTATCCGTTTCGCCGTATAAATTGTGCGTCAGCGGAAGAACGACATTCTCGCCGTTATAAGAAGGAAAATAAGAAAGAATCGACATATCTTTATTCATCCCCCAAAGTCGCTCGCCTTCGAACGAATACATAGCGATTACTCCGTCGGTTGAAGCCGCTATAATTCCGTCGTTCAAAGCCAGCAAATCGGAAAAGACTGTAATGTTCTCGCCGACCTTCGTATGTCGCTTCTTCCACCTCAAATCGCCGTTTTTAGAGAAAGAGTAAAGCTTGCCGTCGTTATCTATCGCGTATATATTCTGCTTTTTATCCGCCGCCATCCCAGCCGCTACGACGAAGCTCGAATCCAGTTGGGCGGTCCACTTCAAAATCTCTTCGTCGATAAGCGAAATGGAACCGTCGGCGCAAGGATAGACGGTTTTAAAGCTGGAAAGCGAAAGTAGCGGAGCTATAACTCCTTTGTCCTTTTTTGATTCAACGGTATCTATAACGTATAATTCGCGGTAAAAATCGCCGAATCGCTCAAAGGAATTATCCCTCGCGCCTCCGCCGTATAAATTAACTAGTTCGCCCTCCAAACTCTTCTCAAAATTGCAAGAAGTTATCAGAGTCAGAGCCAAAATAACCTTACCGACTATAAGGAGCGACTTTCTTCTTTCGCTAAACATAAACTCTCCGAATATTTTCTCGTTAAGATAACAAATTAATATATACAAAAATATCGTTAAGAAAAATAAATTCTAAATTAATAAACGATTTAAAAACAGATGATATATTCAAGATTAAATAAATGAATAAAAAATTAAAAAGAGCTATGCCAAAAATTAATTTAGAAAAAGTTATAACGGAAAAGTTCGATTTGAAGAGCCGAATAGGTTCTTTGGCGCTAGCGAATGCATTGTTGAAAGCGATAATCAAAACAACTCGCGTAAACGAAATAAATTATGTATTGAATAAATATTCCGATAAAAAGAATTTTGACTTTATAGACGAAATCTTTGAATACCTTGACTTTAGCTATTCAGTTTCGCGCAAGCACAAGTTGCGAATACCTTCGGAAGGCAAACTGATTCTCGTATCGAATCATCCAATAGGCGGGCTCGACGCTTTAGCTATACTAAACGTCGTTGGCGAAGTTAGAAACGACATAAAGTTCATAGCGAACGACTTACTGCTGAATTTGCATAACTTATCGGACTTGTTCTTGCCCTTCGACATCTTCACCAAAAAAAATTATCTCAAGAACTTAAAAGGAATAAACGAACACTTAAACAAAGAAGGCGTTCTGGCAATATGCCCAGCGGCGAAAGTTTCAAGATTATCTTTTAAGGGAATCAAAGATTCAAAATGGCTCAACGGAGCCGTCAAACTAGCCAAAAGGCACAAAGCCCCCATTTTGCCCGTTTACGTAAAAACCAGAAATTCTTTATCGTTCTACGTAGCGTCGATGATTTACAAAAATCTTTCGACCGCTATGTTGCCGAGAGAGATTTTCAACCAAAAATCAAAAACAATCGGCATAAAAATCGGACGCCAAATTCCGGCGGAAATTCTCAAAAAAAAGTCGAATGTTTCCGACGACGAGCTAAGCAAAATGCTCAGAAAACACGTTTACAGATTAGGCAAAGGAAAAAAAGTCGTTTTCAAAACCGATAGCAACATAATTCATCCGGTAAATCCCAAGATCCTAAAGAGCGATTTACTTAATTCCGAAATCTTAGGCGAAACCAAGGACGGCAAAAAAATCTTCCTAGCGGATTTTGAACGCTCTCCAAACGCTATCAAGGAAATATCCAGATTAAGAGAAATAACTTTCCGCAAGGTAGGCGAAGGAACTGGCAAAAAAGCCGACTTGGACGAGTATGACAGATATTTCAAACACATAGTTTTATGGGATAACAAAGACTTAGAAATCGTCGGTTCCTACAGAATCGGAGTCGGCAAAGATATTGTAAAGAATAAAGGATTACAGGGCTTTTACAATGCTTCCCTATTTTTATTAGACGAAAGATTTAAGGAAAAAGCCGAAAAAGGTATAGAACTCGGTAGAAGCTTTATACAGCAAAAATATTGGAAAACCGCCGCTCTTGATTATCTCTGGCAAGGTATCGGAGCTTATTTATCAAATCGCTCCGGAGCGAGATACTTGTTTGGAGCGGTCAGCATTAGCGCCGCTTATTCTAAATTCGCCACCCAGCTGATTGTCTATTATTATAAAAAGTGGTATAACTTCGGCGCCAAATTCGCAAAAGCAAAAACGCCCTATAAAATCAACGAACGAACCGAGAACGAACTCTCTAATATCTTCGTAGAAAATTCGCCGGAAAAAGACTTCCGCATCCTAAAATCCTCTCTTAGGAACCTTGGGTTTACAACGCCGGTTCTCTTTAGAAAGTACGTGGACATTTGCGCGCTAGGCGGCGCCGAATTCGTCGATTTCAACGTCGATGAAAATTTCAACAATTGCGTTGACGGCTTTATCATTCTCGACCTCAAAATGATTAAAAAAGAAAAAAGAAAAAGATACTACGCCGCGCCAGACGCCGTATAAACGGAACATATAAATTGTTTGAATCGTCCAACCCTTAACGCTAATATATCTTTGGAAGCGATAAAAATTATCTTTTTAATCAAAAACTTATTAGCATAATTTTAACTTGTCGCAAAAATCAATTAAGTTTATAAAAGAAAGGCTATGAATAATTAACATTAAATTAACAAATGCTTTGCAATCAAATAACATTTGTTTCGTAAGTTTGTTATTGAGTTTTTTCATTAATAGGATACGCTTATGCCTAATATAGATTTGAACAAAGTTCTAACAGAAAAGTTCGATTTAAAAAGCAAAATAGGCTCCGAGTTTTGGGCTAACCTCCTTCTAAAAATCATAAAAAAAGTAACCCGCATAAACGAAATAAACTACGTTCTAAATAAATATCCCGACAAAAAGAACTTCGACTTCATAGACGAAGTCTTTGAATATCTTGATTTTAGCTACTCAGTTTCGCGAAAGCACAAGTTGCGAATACCTTCGGAAGGCAAACTGATTCTCGTATCGAATCATCCGATGGGCGGGCTCGACGCTTTAGCTATACTAAACGTAATCAGCGAAGTGAGAAGCGACGTTAAATTCATAGCAAACGACTTACTGCTCCATTTGCATAACTTGTCGGGCTTGTTCTTGCCCTTCGACATTTTCACCAAAAAAAATTATCTAGCTAACTTCAAAAAAATAGAAAAACATCTGCAGAAAGAAGGCGTTCTCGCTATCTTTCCCGCCGCTAAAGTCTCGCGATTATCGCTTAAAGGAATAAAAGACTCTAAATGGCTCAACGGCGCCGTAAAATTAGCTAAAAAACACGACGCCCCTATACTCCCTGTTTTCGTCGACGCGAGAAACTCCATAACTTTTTACATAGCCTCGATGCTATACAAAAAGCTTTCAACCGCTTTATTGCCAAGAGAGATTTTCAAACAGAAATCAAAAACCATCAACATAAAGATTGGGCACCAAATTCCGGCGGAAATTTTAGACAATTCAGCTCTCGCCTCGGACGACGTCTTAAGCAAATTACTTAAAAAGCACGTCTATAAGATGGGCGGCGGCAAAAAAGTCGTTTTCAAAACCAAAAACAATATAATTCATCCCGTAAACGTAAAATCCATTAAGAATGACTTACTGAATTCCGAACTCTTAGGCAAAACAAAAGACGGAAAGAAAATCTTCTTAACCGACCATAAGAATTCACCGAACGCTATAAAAGAAATATCTAGATTGAGGGAAATAACTTTCCGCAAGGTAGGCGAAGGAACCGGCAAAAAAGCGGATTTGGACAGATACGATAAATACTTTAAACAAATTGTCCTTTGGGACGAAAAAGATTTAGAAATAGTCGGCTCTTATAGAATTGGAATCGGCAAAGATATAATAGCAAACCAAGGATTAAAAGGTTTTTACAACTCTTCCCTTTTTGAGTTAGACGACAGCTTTAAAGAAAAAGCCGTTAAAGGCATAGAACTCGGAAGAAGTTTTATACAACAGAAATACTGGAAAACTACCGCTCTCGATTACCTTTGGCAAGGAATCGGAGCTTATCTTTCAAAAAATCCCGATACGAGATACCTTTTCGGAGCGGTCAGCATTAGCGCCGCTTATTCTAAATTCGCCAAAGACCTAATCATATACTACTATAATAAATGGTATAATTACGGCTCAAAATACGCTAAAGCGAAAATACCGTATGAAATAAGCGATAACAGAAAAAATGAATTAGCGGAAATCTTCGCTGAAAACTCTCCCGAAAAAGATTTCCGAGCCTTAAAGGTCGCTCTTAGAAATTTAGGATTTACTACGCCCGTGCTTTACAGAAAATACGTCGACCTCTGCGAACTCGGCGGCGCCGAATTCGTCGATTTCTGCGTTAACAACTTTTTCAACAACAGTATCGACGGCTTTATACTGCTCGATTTAGATATGATAAAAGAAGAGAAAAAAGAAAGATACTATATCACTCAAGACTCCGCTTAATCTTTTCAATATTTATAAAATTATCAAACGAAAAAAATCGTAGGGAAAAAATTTGTAGAGGCTGTCTCAGATATATATTAATAGAGCATTTTCTAATATCTTCGCGTCAAAAAATCTCCATCTCTGGATTCCCGCTTCCGCGGGAATGACGTATAGAGGTCATTCCCAACTTGATTGGGAATCCAGAGAAAAAGATAATTTTTGGGACCATACTATTAGACTTTGCAATATTGTCAATACAATCAAGTTTTGAGATAGCCCCTACAAAATCAATCTAAATTATATATAATACAACGTTTAACCGAGCGCCCTATTAAATAGCGTCAAGCTGAATATAAAAAGGCTCCTTTTGAAAACAATCGAGGAGTGAAAAATCAAAAGGAGCCTACAGGAAATTTTAATTAAGCGCTATCTGCCGCCGCAGGGTCTATCTGGTAAATGCTCTACCCATTTATCCCATTTCGCTTTTTGCTCTTCGTTCAATATTGAGCCGATGTTGTCGAACAATACTTTTCTGCATCTTTTCATCTCTTCGCAAGCCTTTACTCTCGCCGGATTCTCTCTTAAAGCTTTTCTAGCTTTCATAGAAATATCTCTTAATTGTCTAGCCGCTTCGCGTCTGTCAATTTCGCCGTTTCTATATGCTTCAATAACCGCTTTTCGTCGTTCATTGAACGGCTCTAAAATCCTTCTTTCCGAAGCGCGCAATTTCATAATAACTTCTCTAACGCAAAGACGATGATTAAAGATAAAATCCTTGACGCTTTCCCTTTGAGTCGAATCCAGTTGTAACTGCCTGAGTATCCTAGCTAAAGGCATAAAATGTCTTCTTCTTTGGAACTCGGAATCCTTAAGCATCTCGGAATCGCTAAAACGATAGTCCAAATTTTGAGGAGGCAATTGAAGCGAATTCTCAAGAGTCGCGTCTTGTACCTCGGCGGGGGAATTGTCCGCTTCGGGGACCATAAATTCCGGCGCGTCGTAATATTCGCCCTCTTCGCCTATTAAAGGATTGTCTCCCTTTTGCTTGCAAGCGTTAATGCCAAGCGCTAAACCCGCTATCAGTAAAACCGCAATCGCTAATTTGTAAGTTTTCATCTCTTCTCCTTTTATCATTAATACAAATATAATTTAAAAAACAATATCTTTTTCATTTTTTTACGCTTCTACTTATAATAACACCAAAAGCCCAAATTGGTCGCGTAAAAATTTACTTTTTTTTAATTTTTTTCTTTTTTACCTTAAGCCGCCCAAGACAAATCCGAGAACGCCCCGCTATCGGCTACGGGCGATAGATACATCCCCAGCATACTCCTGCATTCCCATTGCGCGTTAACGGTCGCAATCGGAATTAGCAGAGCTATTAACGCAATTTTTATCTCGAGTGAAAACGACTTTATCATTGTGTTCCTTACTCTTTCTAAAAAACGAAATGCCGTCTTTAGCGCAAGAATCCAAACAATCGCCGCACAACTGACATTCCTTGTTGTCCAATATCCTCGTATTTTTATCTTTCTTAACTATCGCTTCCATCTTGCAAGCCTCGTTGCAAAGATTACACACCCTACACTTCTTGTTATTGCCGAGAACCGATGCTCTGGGAATTTTACTAACGAATCCCAATAGCAATCCAATCGGACAAGCCGCCTTGCAAAACGGTCTATGTATAAATACGGAACTTAAAATCAACAAGCCCAGCAAATACCATCCAATAGGATAAACCGAAATGAAATTAAACGCTACCTTGAACGGGTCGATTTTGATAAACCAGTTAGTTTGAGTGATAAGAACTTGAATTATCAAAGCGGCGAACAAAACCCAACGAATGATTTTCATTACCCTTTGAGCTTTCAGTCCTTTTAAGAAATTAAATTTGCCGTGCAAGTATAATATTTCTTGAAAAGCTCCGAGATGGCAAATCCAGCCGCACCAAACCTTGCCCAAAAAATACGTTATCGGTATTAAGCCCAAAAACCAAACGAGCGACTGCCAAGGAACGTCCACTCCTATCGCCGCTAGAACAACGTTCTGAAAACTAGAAATCGGGCAGGGGCAACCGCCTATATAAAATCCCAAATAAATAAGAAAAGCTATCAAAAATATCGAACGCAAGTTGCGCGTAGCCTTGAACCTAACCAAAACTCCCGCGACAATCGTAAAGAATAATATCCACAAAGTTCTTTCTAAAAGCGTATTCTGCAAGTCGTTTTCGCGTTCGCTTACGCTTTCTTCTCCGTCGGCTTCCTCAAAACTCTCCTCGCTAAATTCCTCGAATTCTTCAAACTCCCCTGAAGAATCGTCCATCGGAGCGAACTCCTCTTCGCTTGAAAATTCGTCTCCGCTTGGCTCTTGGAACTCGTCTTTGTCGGATAGATTATCGCTTCGGCTTTCGGCTCTCAACTCGCATCCCGAGCATTGAGCTTTTAAATCTTCGCTAAATAAAAGAACGCCTATAAAAATTATAACAAAAGCCTTAAGCGCCAAAGCTACGCGACAATTTCCATTACTCATTTTTCAACCCTTGATAATATTAACTCCCGCTATAATCTTAACTATCCTTTACCTCGAGCTTAAGCGAGCCAAATCCGCCTTCCTTGTCGCAAGTTCTCGTAGCGCTTATAAAAACTTTGTCTTTATCGTCGTCGGCGCCGAGAATTTTTATCTTCAATTTTCGCTCGTAAGTAGTCGAGCTAGCCGCTCTCCATTTAGTCGCACCCAATACTTTCAAACCTTGATATTTAAATTTAGTCTCGTCCAAAGCTACGGGGCAATTCCGGTGAGTCAGCAAAACCGTTACTTTCATTATTATAACGTCTCCGCTTTCGTATTCTTCCTTCTCTCCTTTTATCACGTCAAAATTTATATCGCACGCGCTCGCTACCGTATGAATTGCAAAAAACAACAAAAAAGCCGCAACCGTCAAAACCGCTTTATTTAAACTACCGTATTTCATTTTACCGTCCTTTCACATAAAACCACATTTGGTAACCTAGACGAAAAATTATAAGAAAAGTTTAATACTAAGCAAATATTTTTTTATAAGAACATAATAATCGTCGTTCAATCGCCTATTTTATTTTTTTTTATCAATTCGCAATTATCTATAATTTATATCGGTTTTTCAAGCATTATTGTTATTTTTTTACTAAGTTCGTAATTCTATTAAATCTTGAAAAAAAGAATTTGTTAAATAAATAATCGGCGACAATAATGAACGACAAAACCTTATATCGCGGATTTGGCGTTTTAGCCTTTTTAGTAGCTTTCGTTACTTACTTATCAACGGTGCAGCCTTCGGTTCCGTTTTGGGACTGCAGCGAATTCTCAGCCGCGGCAATTTGGCAGCAAGTGCCTCACCCGCCGGGAGCGCCTCTTTTCCTTTTAGTCGGCAAACTATTCCACCTCATTATTCCGTTCGGAGACGCCGCTTGGAGAGTAAACTTAGTAGCGTCGCTATCGAGCGCTTTTACTATTTTGCTCTTATACCTAATTTCCGTTAAAGTTATCATAAATTTAAGAGACGAGCCGTTGGAAAAGCTCGCCGACAAATTAGCCGTTTACGGTTCCGCCTTAATCGGAGCTTTGGCGCTAACTTTCAGCGATACTTTTTGGTTTAACGCCGTTGAATCGGAAGTTTACGCGCCTTCCACCCTATTCGTCGCTCTTATTGTTTATTTAATGATGCGTTGGCACGAAGAAGCCGACAAACCCGGTAGCGAGAGATTCTTGCTTTTAATCGCCTATCTAATTGGTTTATCTTCGGGAGTCCATCTCCTAGCGATACTAACCATCTTCTCGATTACTTTACTTGTCTATTTTAGAAAATATGAGTTCACTGTAAAAACTTTCGTTATCACTTTAATAATATCGGCGGCTATCTTCTGGATAATTTATCCCGGAATAATAAAATGGCTGCCGTCGTTGCTCGATGGAACCCTTCCGTTCAAAAACGAATGCAAACAATACTTTGTGGAGGATAAGCCGATTATAACGGTATTCACGATAGGAGCGATAATTGCCGTAATATGGGCTTTCTGGCAAGGCTGGAAAAAGGACAAGCCTATATTAAAGCTAATAACCGGTTCTTTTCTACTTATGGTTATCGGATACAGCACATATACGCAAATATTGCTGCGTTCGAACGCTAATCCTCCGATGAATGAAAATACTCCAAAAAACTTCGATAGACTCACTTCTTATCTCGGACGCGAACAATACGGCGACTCGCCCTTCTGGCCCCGAAGATTTCAAGAAGACGATTATTATTCAAGATGGTACGAGCGAAAGAACGAAAACGGCGAATACATTTACGGAGAATGGCACCCGCCGGAAGTTGTCGAAGTTGAATGCAAAGGGGAATATTATAAAGTCCCGAAATTCACAAAAATTAACTTCGCTGGAGAAATAAATTACTTATTAAAATATCAGGTGTATCATATGTATGTCCGCTACTTCCTGTGGAACTATATGGGAAGGGTCAGCGATATACAAGACGCCGGAGCCGCTTTCGACGGCGAAAAGGAATCCAAAGTCATTAACCATAAAGTAGGTTATAAGGATATTTATCCCATTAGGTTTTACGCTTTGCCCTTACTTTTCGGCTTATTCGGACTGTTCTTCCATTTCTGGAAAGACCCGAAAATGGCGTTAATATACTTAATAATGTTTCTTTTGATGGGCGTTCTCGCGGAAATCGCCCAAAACCAATTAAAACCGCAACCGCGAGAAAGGGACTATTTTTATACAGGCTCCTTCTTCGTATGGTGTCTGTGGATTGGCATGGGCGCCTATTTCTTAATAGATTGGCTGTCAAAGAATTCATTCAAAACGGTTCCCGTAGCGATTATACTTATCGTTTCTCTATTGCTGGTTCCGGTTAATATGGCTGTCGGCGGATGGGAAATGCACGACCGCTCGGGCAACTATATACCGTTTGACTACTCATATAATATACTGCAAAGCTGCGAAAAAGACGCTATCGTCTTCACTAACGGCGATAACGACACGTTCCCGCTGTGGTATTTGCAAGACGTAGCAGGAGTAAGAAGAGACGTCAGAGTAGTTAATTTAAGCTTAGGCAACACCTTATGGTATATACATCAATTAAAACATCGCGAACCTTGGGGCGCCAAAAAAATCCCATTGACTTTCAGCGACGAAAGCCTGCTCGCCGACGAACGCGGCGAACAAGCCTTAAGTTACAATTTTGGACCGGCTCAAGATATATCGATACCCGTGCCAAAGGAAGTAATGAAAAAATACACCGACGACCCTCGTAAAATTAACGAAAGCAAAATGTCCTTCACTTTCGTCGGAAAGCCCTACACTCAAAGAAACGGCGAGCAGTGGTATCTATACAGGGTTCAAGACAAATTAATACTCGACATACTCCAACAAGTAAGATGGAGCAGACCCGTTTACTTTTCAACAACCGTCGGCTCAGACGCCTACGCGGGCTTGGATAAATTCTTCCTGAACGAAGGAATGGTTATGAGAATCTGTCCCGTTCAGCAAAGAACGGAAGCGTCCGACGCGGTTGCCCCAGAAATTATGGACAAAACCTTGCTTAATGTTAACAACAGCCACGATTATCATAAAAAACCGCATTACGAATTTAAACTACGAAACCTGAGCAATATAGACGTCTTTTACGACGAAGTCCACAGGCGTCTGATGCTTAATTATCGTTCTTTATACGTCAACTACGCCGCTCATTGCTATAGAGACCAGTCCGATAAGCAAAAAGCTATCGGCGTATTAGACACTATGAACAAATATATTTCAACAGAACAATTTCCTATGCCTTTTGAGTTGGAATACAAAGTCGCGCGATTATATAAAGAAGCGGGGTCTCAAGAAGGCTGGGATAAATTCTCCGATATGACGTTATCGACTTGCTTAGAGATAATCGACAATCCAAATCTACGACCGCGAGCATTCTATCAAGAAGTAAACGGCAGGTCTTTCGGACCGCACAGATACGCCGCAAATATTTACGAAAAAAGACAGAACTTCGACGCCGCTAAAGACGTTTTGAGACAGTTGCTAGCTCGAGTCGAACAAAAATATAATGAAGTCTCGACTCAAGCCGGCGCCGGTTCGCGCGGAATGCAGGAAATAATGGTTAATATGTACGATTTGAAATCAAAAATCAAAGAATACGATATCGACAAACTCGAAGCTCAAGGTAAAATTAAAGAAGCATTGCGCTTAGCTTACAAAATTAAGGAAGAATATTTGACGGGCGGCGACCCGAACTTCAAATATTTAGCGACGTACATAGACCAAAAAATACAAAAAATAATAAGAGAACATAACTTAAGCGAAGAATACTTAAAAAACATTGATTCTTCAGTTAGCCAAGAAAATCGGGAGTCGGCAGTTAAAATCGAAGGATAATGACCGCAGACAAGAAAATATCCATAGCGATTCCCGCTTTCAACGAAGCTGAGAGGATTAAATCCCCTCTAACGGAGGCTTTGAATTATTTGGATAATCAGGAATTCGACTACGAAATAATCGTCGCCGACGACGGCTCGACAGACGACACAATCGAAGTCGTCAAATCGTTCGGCGAAAAGATTAAACTGATTGAGTTAGGCGAAAATATCGGCAAAGGGGCGGCGGTTCGAGCCGGAATGCTCGCCGCTTCCGGCGACATCAAAATATTCAGCGACGCGGACTTCTCGACTCCAATTTACGAAATCCACAAACTAATTAACGAAATTGAAAAAGGCGCGGATATCTGTATCGGCAGCAGAGCGCTAGACCGCTCGATGATAAAGAAACATCAGCCGTTTTATCGTGAATTAATGGGCAAGATATTCAACAAGTTCGTCCAGTCCTTGGTTTTCAAAGGCGTCAAAGACACTCAATGCGGATTCAAAGCCTTTACTAAAGAAGCCGCCGATTTAGTTTTTTCCAAAGCTAAAATCGACGGCTTTAGTTTTGACGTCGAGCTTCTTTTTCTCGCTCGTAGAGAAAACTTAACGGTCAAACAAGTTCCCGTCGAATGGTTTAACGACCAAAGAAGCGCCGTCCACCCAATAAAAGACTCTACCAAAATGTTCTTGGATTTATTGAAAATCAAAAAGTTGCATAAAAAATAAAAAAAGCCGCCAATCTATTCCCGTAAGAATAAAAATCGACGGCTTTAGTTTTGACGTTGAGCTTCTTTCTTTCGCTCTTTGAGAAGGCTTAATAGCTAAACAAGTACCCGTTTGATTAGCGTATAATTAAAGAAGCGCGTTCGCTCGCTGTAAAACTCAATAAATTCGTTTTATTAAAGAACAATCCTTTTGATAAAAAATCTATATTAATCGATAACGATTGTTTTCCTGCAAAAAGTCCCGCCGGTAAGTTTAACTACTATGAAGTAAACTCCCGCGTCCAGAGCGTCGGCTCTCCAAGTATATTCGCCGCTCAAAGCGCTCGCTCCTTCGTAAACTTTTTCGACTACTCTTCCAGTAACGTCGTAAACTTGTATTTCAACGTTATTTTGTAGTTCGGCTTCAACAATAATTAAAGCCTCGCCGTAAACTGGATTTGGAATAACGGATATTATATTTTCCGCGTTTAAATCTTCGACGTCCGAAGGATCCCAAGTAGTAAAGGTCTTATAATCAGACCACGGACCGGCTCCGCTTGCGTTCATAGCGCAAACCCTCCATTCGTAAGTAGTCAAACCGTCCAGTTCGGAAACTTCGCTAGCTACGGTGTCTCCCACTTCGGGCGCGGGAATAGTATCGTTTACCGCAAAATCTTTAGTATCGTTATCCCTGACTTGCAAATGATAAGCTGCGGCGTTTTCAACTACCGTCCACTTCAAAATCAATTCCGTCGGAACGTCTTCCGCTCCGTCTTCCGGTCCAGCCAAAACAACTTCCGATTCCGGAGGCTCAGGAGCGGTCGTAAACGAATAATTGTCCGTCCAAGGACCTTCGCCGCCCTCGTTCGCTCCTCTTACTCGCCATTGGTAAACGGAGCTAGCCTCCAAGTTTCTTATAGTAACGTCAACCGTATCGTAACTCGAGCGAACATTAGTCCTTTCTTCTATAACGTTTTCGCCGGACTCGTCCAAAATCTGAAAATGATAATTTTCCGCGTTCTCAATTGAAGTCCATTGAAATATAATCCTATCGCTCGGCAAATCTAACGTTCCGTCTTGCGGATAAATCAAAGTCGCCGTCGCCGTCGGCGCTTCCGGCAAAGTCGTAAAAGCTCGTTCGTAAGACCAAGGTCCTTCGCCGCCCTCGTTAACGCCCCTCGCTTTCCAAAAGTACTGAACTCCGGGTTCTATTTCATCGTCCAAAACAACTGAATTAGACGTTGGAGTTTTTATATCGACCAACCCGTCGGCGTCGGAGATTTCTACTTCATACGAATCGGCGTTATTATCCGCTTCCCATTCCAAAGTAACGGGAATTCCCAGATTTTGCGCCCCAGAACTCGGCGAAGTAAGAGTTATTCGCCCAGGTTTAAATACTATATCCAAACAAAAATTGTAACACTCTTTCCAGTCGCGCGTAAATTCGCTACCCCAATAATAAGCGCCGGTATGACCGACGCCGGATTTAGCGATGAGTTTTACGTATCCGCCGTTCTCTTCAAATTGATTAGCCATTTGAGTTATATTCGAATAATATGGGTCGCTTGCTCCCACTATAATACCTATTCCAACGTTATTTAAAGCTTCTGCCGTAGCCCCGTATGTAGAACCGCCCGCAATGCCAATTAGTCCTCTGAAAGTTCCGTGATTGGGAAACCCCGCCTCAAAAGTAGGCCTACTGCCGGCTGAATAACCCGTTAAAAATACTTTGTCTTCGTCTATACTATAATTATCCTTGCACCAACCCACCAAAGGCATAATAGCCGTTCCGTCCCCGTCGGGACCGGAAGGCGCGGCTAAGACTGCGTTTAATTGTTCCGCCGCTCCCAACATCATATCTCGCATAGCGCTCTCGGGCGTTTGACCCGGATGCAAAGCTATTATCAGCGGTTTGTCGCCTCCGCCGGACGGAACATAAAAGGCGACGTTCCCGCTCCAACCGTCGGCGTTTACGTAATCTTCAAAAGTTCCGTATTGCGAAAAAAGACTGGCGGACAAGCCCAGAAAAGAAATTATAGTTAAAACAAATAATCTTCGTAAGTATTTTTTCATAAATCTTTAAATTTTTATTCCTACAAAACTCTTTACCATAAAAGACACATAAAAAACCAAAACGTCTCAAAATAATTTAAAAAATCTCGCAAGGCGTTTGAATAAACATAACAAAAACCGCCGCCAATCACTATTTAAAACGAAGCTTTTATATTTTATTAGTTTTAGTTATATTATTGTTTTACTTTAGAACTTAAAAATCAAAAATTTAAGTTTCCAATAAACCGCGACGCTAGCTAACAAATTTGCGCGGAGGAGAAACAAAATGAGCGAAGAAACAACAAAAATCGACACATCGCTTTTGGAGCTATTCGCCGCCGAAACGAAAAAGAACTTAGCCGTTCTAGAAAAAAATTTGGCGGACATCAAAGCCCAACGCTCGTCCGATAACTTTACAAACGCTCTGAAAGCTATTCAACGAGTAAAAGGAGCCGCTCAAATAGCCGACCTTAAAGTCGCGGAATCCTTAGCGGCGGCTATAAAAGAATCGCTATTGGCTTTCAAAACAAAGCGATTTAAATCGGTAGCTTTAAGCTCAGTTAGCGACGGTTTGGCAATATTAAAAGAAGTCGAATCCATTAACGTTAACGCTCTGCCTCGTTTTTTCGTAGAAAAAAGAAAACGCGTCGAAGCTCTCTTAGATAATATCAACGACGCCTTTTCGGAAGAAAGCTATCAAGTTCCAAAAGGAAACAAAGAAACTAAACAACCGGACGCAAAAAATACAACGAATCCCAAGGACCATACAGAGAACAAAATACAAATAAAACACGGAGAAAACTTCGACGCTTCAAAAATATATGATAACAACAAAGAGCTAAACGAGTCTCATAATACTATTAAAAACAAATTGCTCAACGTTAAACATAAGCTAAATGGACTAAAATTGACGGAAGACGAAATATTAGGCGACGCAAAAAAATCCCCTGTCTATTATTTCGACACTCACCTACTCTTTGAGTCGATACAAGAAAAAATCGACGGAATTATAAACGAAATAGACAAACATATAGAATTATTAGATTCCCGCGAAGAAAGAAAACAAACGAAGCAAAACGATAGAAACACACCGAATGAACCGGTTGCCGTTCCAAAACCGGAGAAAACAAAAAGTCTTATTCTGGAAATAAACGGCGGAGAATTCTCCGTTCCGTTAAGCAAAATCGAAAAATTAATCACGCTGAAAAAAGACGAAATTGAAGTCGAAAAAGGCGCCAAATATTTTCTCTTCAATAATATAAAAACGCTCCTAATCGATAAAAGCGGAATTACGGACAACGAAGGAAGCGCCGAGTCTAACGAACAAATCTTCGTAACGGTTCTGAACAGCGACGGCGAAAGATACGGCTTGGCTTCCGACAGATTTCTAAAAATCCTTTAAAAGCTAATCCCAAAATAAACATAGAAAAATTGCCGCTATATCTCCCCCGCATTAATTAAAATTTTGTAATATTTGAACTTATATTTTTCATTTTTATAGATTTTTAGTAATTTTAATTTTTTGTTTATGTAAAGAACGCTCTTAATTACAACCGCGATGGAAAAAGGATACGAAAAACAAGCAAAAGAAGGGGATTCCGTTTACGTTGAAGACAAAAAAGTAAGCGATTTTGATATGCGCGCCGCACAAATAAACATAGAAACAAAACAACTAATAGATTGCTTTTCCAAAGCGGCTTCAATCATAGACGAAAACGAAATCATCCTTTATTGTAATTCCAAGTTCGCCAGAATATTAGAAACGGACATAGATAATTTGCTCGGTTCTAACTTTTTAGATTTCTTCGACGAAGAAAACAAAGAAATAATAAAAAATCAAACGATTGTCCGTAAAACCGGCGCCCCTTCAATTTACGAGCTAACAATAACAACCCCTTACGACGTCCAAAAAAGAATTCGTTGCCAAACCCAGCCTTGTTTTTCGGAGGGAGGACACTTTAAATATACTTTCGGCGAAATTGAAAATATCACAGACGAACCGCTTAACTCCGAAAAGCTCCAAAATTATAAATCCGCGATGGAATCTTCTATCGACGGTATAGCGATTCTCGATAAAAACCATCGGTACTCGTACTTAAACCAAGCCCACGTTAATATCTACGGCTACAAAACAAAAAACGAATTAATCGGCAAAACTTGGAGAATACTATACGACAAAAAAGAGCTCAAGAGATTCGAAACCGAAATCATGCCGAGCCTCTTAAAAAACGGCAAATGGAAAGGCGAAGCCGTAGGTAAAAAGAAAAACGGCGAATACTTCGACCAAGAACTCTCTCTAAGCATACTAGAAGACGGCGGTTTGATTTGCGTCGTTAGAAATATTAGCGAATCGAAAAGACGCAAAAACCTACTCGAAGAGAGCAGAACTAAATTTGAATCGCTGTTCAAAAACGCTCCTATATCTATCTTAATTGTCGACCCCAAAGAAGGTAAAATATTAGAATTCAACGAAACGGCGCATCTTACTTTAGATTACTCCAGAAAGCTGTTTCAAGAATTCTCGCTTAACGACATAGAGCCTCTTAAAAATCAGGAAGAAATAACCGCCAGGCTTAAAACTATTATACTAAGCGCCGAAGAGACATACAAAACGCAGTTCGAAACGAGAACCGGCGAAAAACTGGATATGTCCGTAACCGCCAAGACCGTTGAATTCGGCGGCAAGAAATATATTCAACTTCTTTGCCAAAACGTCACAGAACTAAAAAACAAAAACTTCGAACTAATAGACAGCCAAAGCAGATACAGAGCGTTAATTGAAAATAGCGGCGAAGCCGTTTTCATCGTAAAAGACGACAAAATCGTTTACTATAACGACAAAACATTAGAAATCACCGGTAGAAAAAAATCAGAAATTGAAGCTATAAATCCATTCGAACTTTTTTCAAAAAAAGACCAAAAACTAATAAAACAAACAGCCGAAGACGCTTTAAAACTAAACAAGCAACCTTCGCTAATTCAAACGTCTCTTTCCGCCAAAAATGGAACCAAACGCTTCGTCGAAATAGCTATTAATCCCGCTCCTTACGAAGGAGGTATCGGAGCTCTGCTGTCGGTCAGAGACATAACCGAAAGAAAACGTCTCGAAAAAGCATATAAACTTTTGGTTGACAACTCGCTTCAAGGACTGGTTATATATAAAGATTCCAAAATTGTTTTCGCCAACAAAAAAGCTCGCCAACTAACGGGCTACTCTTTCGAAGAACTCTATTCATTCAATACCGGCAAAGTTCTTGATTTAGTTCATCCGGACGACAGAGAAAAAACCCAAAAGATTATGAGGGCGCGACTTTTAAGCGACGCCCCGCCTAAACGCTATCGCCACAGAATAACAACAAAAAGCGGCGAAACAAAATGGCTAGAAGTTCAAGCGGACAAAATCACCTACTACGACTCAACCGCTTTACAAGCGGAATACGTTGATATAACTCAACGAAAACAAATTGAAGAACAGCTCGAAAGAAACGAGAAAAAATACCGAACGCTCGTCGAAAACGCCTTCGACGCCATATTCTTAATGAAAAACGAAAAAATCGAATACGCCAACCCCACTTTCAGCAAATTGACAGGGTATTCTATTGAAGAACTAACCGCTCCCGAATTCGAATTCAAAAGCATTTTAACCGACGATTCAGTCAAAATCTTCGAAAGAATTCTAAAAAACAATAAATTTAAAGAAAAATATCCGAAACAATTTCGACTAAAAATTAAAAATAAAAACGGAAACGTTATAGACGTTGAGCTAAACAGCGCTATACTTGAAAAAGGCAAAGAAACGCGATTTATCAGCGTGATGAGAGACATCACCGAACGCAAAAAAAACGAAGAAGAAATGAAAGACTTGATTGTCGCCCTCCATATTTCCAAAAATCTAACCGAAGAGCGAGCCGAAGAAATAGAAAAACTCAATAAAAAACTAAAAGAATCCGAAAGAAATCTAAAAGAAATTAACGCGAGCAAAGATAAATTTTTCTCAATTTTAGCGCACGACCTAAGAGGTCCGTTCTCCGGCTTCGTAGGATTAGCCAGAACGCTCGCTAAAAATCTAGACATCCTCTCCATATCCGAAGTGCAGGAAATTTCCCAAGATATGCTCGACTCCGCTCAGCATATATCGCGCCTTTTAGAGAATTTGCTTCAGTGGTCGAGAATACAAAGAAACACCGTTCAGGTCGAACCGGAAATCATCAACATCAAACATATAGCCGAATTAAACGTCGATTTATTCAAGCAAAACGCCCGACAAAAAGGCGTCGAATTAGTGAACGACATAAGCGGCGAGTTAAATATCTGGGCTGACGTCAACGCGACAAATACCATTTTCAGAAATCTTATTTCCAACGCTATCAAATTCACCAACAAAAACGACAAAATAATCCTCTCGGCAAAAAATATCGACAAGGATAAAGTCGAAATCATCGTAGCCGACACCGGAGTAGGAATGGACGAAAAAACCGCTTCAAAACTATTCAGAATCGACGTTCATCACACTTCCGAAGGCACCAATAAAGAAAAAGGCACCGGACTAGGATTGATTCTTTGCCAAGAACTCGTAGAAATGAACGACGGCGAAATTTCCGTCGAAAGCGAATTAAACGTAGGAACGACTTTCCGATTTACCTTGCCCCGCAAGGAATTGCAAATCTAATTAAGGCAAAGAGAAAAAATTCCAATTTTTTTTAACGCTCTCCCCGCGATTTTTGAAATATTTTCTTAAGTTTAAAAATAAAAATTGACGAATAAGGAGTATTTATGAAGAAAATACTAGTTTTAGGCGCGGGATTAGTAGGTTCGGCTATCGCCAAGGACTTAGCCGAAAAATACGTAGTAACCTCGCTCGACGCGAGCGAAAATTCGCTTAAAAAACTCGAGGGATTTCAAATCAATCGAATAAAAGCAGACTTCAACGACTCGGAGAAAATAAAAGATACTGCGGCTAAATACGATTTGGTTGTCGGAGCCGTCCCCGGCTTTCTCGGTTATAAAACGCTGAAAAATATAATAGAAACGGGCGTAAATATCGTCGATATATCTTTCTTCCCAGAAGACCCGTTCGATTTGTACGAACTAGCTAAGAAGAACAACGTAACGGCGATAGTCGATTTCGGCGTCGCTCCGGGAATGGACAATTTGATACTCGGATATCTAAACGAAAAGATGAAAGTTAGCATATTCGAATGCCTAGTCGGCGGATTGCCGAAAATCAGAACCAAACCTTTCGAATACAAAGCGCCGTTCTCGCCGGCGGACGTAATAGAAGAATACACCCGCCCGGCGCGCTTCGTCGAAAACGGCGAAATTGTTACAAAACCGCCGCTAACCGACGCGGAGTTAGTTGAATTTGACAAAGTCGGAACTTTGGAATCCTTCAACACCGACGGATTGCGCTCGCTTCTGAAAACTATGAACGTGCCGAATATGAAGGAAAAGACGCTTAGATATCCCGGACACATAGAGTATATAAAAGTATTAAAAGATTCCGGCTTTTTCGACGAAAAGCCGCTCGAAATAAGCGGTAAGAAAGTCAAACCGCTTAACTTCACATCGAAAATCTTATTCGACAAATGGAAATTAGGCGAAAACGAACCCGAGTTGACAGTTATGAGGGTAAGCGCCGAAGGAACAAAAAACGGCGTCCAGAAAAAATACGTTTACGAACTATACGACGAATACAACGAGAAAACCGGCGTAAGCTCGATGGCGAGAACGACCGGCTACGCGGCTTGCGCGGCGGCAAACTTAGTTTTGGACGGCAAATTCAACGATAAAGGAATTATCCCGCCGGAATATCTGGGAAAGAACGATAGCGCGACTAAATTCGTTTTCGATTACCTAAGCCAAAGAAACATTGAATACAAAGTCAAGGAATACGATTTATAAAAAAATTCGAATATGAAGAATTTAGAAATAGCTCAGATACTGGAAAACATATCGATTCTGCTAGAAATTAAAAAAGAAAATCCGTTCAAAATACGCGCCTACAGAGCCGCGGCGGAGAAAATCCGCAACGAAAGCGTGGACGTTATAAAGGAAGCGGAAAACGGCTCCTTAGCCGATATAAAAGGCTTCGGAAAAGCCTTAGTCTCCAAAATCACCGACCTCGTAGAAAACGGGAAAATGGAATACTACGAGAAATTAACGGCGGAAATTCCGGAAAGCTTAATCGGACTTACAAAAATAGCCGGCTTAGGACCGAAAAAAACCGCAAGATTATGGAAAGAATTAGGAATTACGACTATGGACGAATTAGAAAAAGCTTGCGATAAAAGCGTAATTTCAAAACTAAAAGGCTTCGGGAAAAGCGCAGTCGAATCCATACAAAACGGAATAGCGCACAAAAAAGCGTCGAAAGGAAGGAGGCTACAGATGGCGGCGAAAGCGCAAGCCTCGGAGATACTAGAATACTTGCGCGGACTCGAATCCGTAAAATTAGCCGAAACCTCCGGCGACGTCAGACGCTTCACTGAAACGATAAGGGAGCTTAGATTCGTCGTTTCGGTAAATTCGCGCGAAGATTTTATTAACTCTCTTAGCGCGAAATTCAATATCGAAGTCGAAGACGAAACAATAACAAGCGAAACCGACCTCGAACTGCCGCTAATAATAAATATCGCCCCGAAAAACGCTTTTTACGTCAAACTGCACTCCGACACTGGCTCGGAAAAATACCTCGAACATTTCAATAATAAACTCGCCGATAAAAGCTTCGAAATCGCAGAGGACAAAACACTAAAGGACGAAAAAGAAATTGAACTTTCGAGCGAAGTAGATATATACTCCGCCGCCGGACTCCAATACGTCCCGCCGGAACTGCGCGAAAGCGAACGCGCGGTAAAAGCCGCTGAAAAAGGCGAAATTCCTCAACTAGTGGAAGCGAAGGATTTGAAAGGAATGGTTCACGTTCATTCAAATTGGACGGACGGCAGAGACACAATACGGGATATGGCGCTGGCGTCAAAAAATCTAGGATTTGAATATATGGTTCTCTGCGACCACAGCCAGACCGCGAAATACGCCGACGGTCTCAGTCCCAAAAGAGTCGCTAAACAAAAAAAAGAAATTGAGGAGCTAAACGAAGAAGATTTAGGAATAAAGATAATCTTCGGAATTGAATCCGACATTTTACCCGACGGCTCGCTCGATTACGAAGACAATATACTAGCGGATTTCGATATAGTGGTCGCGTCTATTCACTCGGCTTTCAAAATGAGCAAAGAAAAAATGACGGCTAGAATAATTAAAGCTCTTAAAAATCCCTATACGACTATGCTGGGACATCCAACCGGAAGATTGTTATTAGTCCGTCAACCCTACGAAATAGACCTAAAGCAAATAATCGATTGCGCCGCCGATTACGGCAAAATAATCGAAATCAACTCCAACCCATACAGGCTCGATTTGCCTTGGGAATACGTTATATACGCGAAAGACAAAGGCGTAAAAATCTCGATTAATCCCGACTCGCACCGAACAAGCTCGCTCGAAGAAGTATTCGTCGGCGTCGGCGTCGGCCGCAAAGGCTGGCTCGAAGCAAAAGACGTCGTCAACTGCTTAAACTATGAAGAATTTTTAACCGATATTTGTAACAAATAGTTTGCGATTTTAATAAGATGGCAGTATTTTAACTTTTTAAATTAACAAAATATTAATAATTAAATTTGTAACGTTATAGTTTTTGGAGTGTCTTATAGCATTAAGAAACTAAAACTCTTTGAATTATTTTGTATAAACAAACTAACGGGTGTATTATGTTAAAGAAAACGACCTCTTTCATTGCTTTAGTTTTAACTCTTTTCCTTTTAAGCGGCTTAAGCGTCTTCTCGCAAGTCGGAAAAAAGATTTTATTTGAACAATTTACTGGAACTTGGTGCGGTTGGTGCGTTGACGGCAACCATAAACTAAATCAAATTATGGAAGAACATTCCGACGTAGTTATCCCAGTAAAACTTCACAGCGACGACAATATGGCAATAAATTATTACAGTTCAATAGGCGACGGACTTGGACTAAGCGGCGTTCCAGCCGGCTGTATAGACAGAACAATGTTCAACGGCACGTATTTTCCAAACCGATATTCCGGCTCTTATTCCAACAACAATTGGTTGACCTTAGTCGAGCAGCAAATGCAAGAAACTGCGAAAGTAGAAGTAGAGCTGGTTTATTCATTAGACGAGCAAACGGGAGAATTTAAAGCTGCTCTTACCGCTACAATGCTCGAAGATTTAGACAAAAACCTAGCTTTTAATCTTATTATTATAGAAGACAGCGTTTCCGGCAGCGGTCAAGGATGGGACCAACATAATTACCTTTCCGGCAGAAGCGGTTGGGAGTTCAGCCCGTATTATAGCAAACCCTCCGTATTGGAAGGCTATGTTCACGAATACGTAGCTCGAGACTACTTAGGCGGCGCTTGGGGCGAACCGGGAGAATTTCTGTCAAAAACGACATTAGAAACCGGCGACGTTTTCAAGCATTATTTCACTACAACCTTAAACCCTTCATGGGACTTAGACCACCTTAAATTCGCCGGCGTTGTATTTGTTGACGAATCGGCTGACAAACGCGCCTTAAATAGCTGCTACGGAGTAGAAGGAACACCCGAAGAGCCCGTTATGGATTTAAGCTCCACGGGAACGATGGAAGGCGTAGCTTCTTCCGGCTCGGCGTTTACTAAAACTTTCAACTTGGACAATCTTTCCGATTCAGAAGACACATACGAATTAACGGTTACTACCTCCGAAAGAACCCCCGATGATTGGTCGGCGGAAATAACTGTTCAAGATAACAGCGTAACCGTAAAGAAAGAAAATCAACAAGCTACTGAAATAACAATTCCGGCGGGCGAAACTGCGACGTTTGACCTTAGCCTCAACGTCGGAGAAACAATTGGCGTTGGAGACGCTTATATTGTCATAACTTCGCAGAACAACTCTGATTCTTATAAAGAAGCAAATAAAATCACCGCTATATCCAAAGACGCCGAATATATTCACGTCATAGACGTAACCGAACAAGAAAATTCCATCGCCTCTTATTTTGAAAACGAAGAAGTTGACTATTTAGATTTATCGCCTACCAATTATAGCGAGTTTTACACTTCCTTAGACAATCTAAAAGTGTTAATTTGGAATACTGGCGAAGGAGACGATTTGTCTGAAAGCGAAGCGAATACAATTACTAGCGTAATCAATTCGGGACACAAAGTATTTCTTTCAGGACAATTGATAATGACTTACCTATATGCAAACGACCAGTTGGCAAATCTCGGACTAGGCAGACAAGGCTTGTCCCAAGACGGATACAGTCAAGGAGCTCAACCGCCATTTAGCACAAGATTCAAAGGATTTGCGGACGACCCCATTAGCGGCAACTACGTTTCTGGATTCGACGTCGAATGGGATAATTATCCAATGCAAGTAGCCGAAATTACTAATTCCGATATTGCCGAACCCTTTTTAGCTTTCGAACAAGAACAAACGGTATGGTACGTTCAAAACAATCAGTGGAACAATAAACAAGTTGACGGCGAAGATTGCATACTCGGAGCGCGAATTACTAAAGGCGGAAGGAAAACCGTTTTATTCGGAATCGACCCCTTTATTATCGTTGACGAACAGACTAGAGAAGACTTATTGACAAACGCTATGGATTGGCTCCTTGAAACTACGGACGTTGAAGATAAAACCGGCGATAACGCGTTTGTTACTATTTCAGCCTCCCCTAATCCTATTAGCGACGAAACTAGAATTAAATACAATTTCGGCGATATAGGTTCTATCGGCTACAA
>CAZDXB010000010.1:87395-94062 GCA_964509335.1 uncultured Hyphomicrobiales bacterium
CTGTTCACTTGAACGACGAACTCTATTTCTTTCTTAACGATTTTGCCCTCGTCGTATTCGGGAAACTCCTTAAGCGCGACGGAGCCGTTATGACCTAATATCCGCCACAATTCTTCCGATAAATGCGGCGCGAAGGGGGCGAGACACAATACGAATTTCTCCATAGCCTCCCGCGGCTTAACTTTCGCTTTCGTGAACTCGTTTACGAAAGTCATCATTTGCGCTATCGCGGTGTTAAACCGAAGATTCTCAATATCCTCGGTTACTTTCTTAACAGTGGAATGCAAAACGAACTCTTGTTCTTTAGATAACTCGGCGTCTTTTACTTCCTTAGAAAGTTCGCCGTCCGAACCGACAATCATTCGCCACACTCTCGCCAAAAATCTATTGACGCCGGCTATTCCGTCGGTTGACCAAGGCTTAGCGTCCTGAAGCGGTCCCAAAAACATCTCGAAAACGCGCAGCGAGTCCGCTCCGAATTCCTCGACGATTTCGTCGGGATTAATAACGTTGCCGAGCGACTTCGACATCTTCCTGCCGTCCTCGCCTAAAATCAATCCTTGATGGAAAAGCTTCCTGAAAGGCTCTTTGCCGGAAACGTAACCGTAATCATATAGAACTTTATGCCAGAAGCGAGCGTAAAGTAAATGCAACACGGCGTGCTCCGCGCCGCCCATATACAAATCAACGCCGTTCGGCGACATCCAGTATTTTTCCTTTTCCTTGTCGCAGAAAATCTCGTCGTTTCTCGGGTCCAAATACCTTAAATAATACCAACAGGAACCAGCCCACTGCGGCATTGTGTTAGTTTCGAATCTCGCTTTCTTGCCGGTTTTCTCGTCCGTAAAATTCACCCATTTGTCTATTTTTGCCAAAGGCGACTCGCACGTGCCGGCGGGTTTAAAATCCTTCACCGGCGGCAGAGTCAACGGCAATTCGTCCAAATTGAGCGCTCTCTTGCCGCCGTCCTCGAAAAACATTATAGGTATCGGCTCGCCCCAATACCTTTGCCTCGAGAAAAGCCAATCCCTCAGCTTAAATTGAACTTTCTTAGCGCCGATTGCTTTCGATTCCAACCATTCAATCGTCTTGTTAATAGCTTCGGGCGTCTTCAGACCGTTTATAGAAAACTCCTCGTTCGACGAATTTACGCCGACGCCGTCCTCGACAAAAGCCCCCTCTTGTATATCCCATTCCTTATTTTCCGGCTTAACGACTTGAACTATAGGCAAATCGAATTTTCGGGCGAATTCGCAGTCGCGCTCGTCATGCCCGGGAACCGCCATTATCGCCCCGGAGCCGTAATGCGAAAGCACGTAGTCCGCTATCCATATCGGTATTCTCTTTTTAGTCGCCGGATTAACCGCGTAAGCGCCCGTGAATACGCCGGTCTTTTCCCTGTTAAGCTCCATCCTTTCCAAATCACTCTTTATCGCCGCTTTCTTTCTATATTCCTCAACTTCCGATTTACGCTCCGGCGTCGTAATTTTCTCTACTATATCAAGCTCAGGCGCTAATACCATATATGTAGCTCCAAAAACCGTATCGGGTCTGGTTGTGAATACGTTTATCTTTTCGCCCGTCTTCTCGATTTCAAATAAAATCTCCGCTCCTTCGCTTCTGCCAATCCAATTCTTCTGCATTTCAATAGTGGAGTGAGGCCAATCGACCGACTCCAAATCGTCGAGCAACCTTTGAGCGTATTTGGTTATTCTAATCATCCACTGGCTCATCGGCTTCCGCTCGACTTCGTATCCTTTCTCTTTCCACTCTTCGCATTCCTCGTTCGCAAGGACCGTTCCTAATGTCTCGCACCAATTGACCGGAATATTATCTATATACGCCAATCTATGTTCGTCTTTGTATTTTTCAATTTCCGCCGAGTCGGTTAAGTCGTCTGGTATCGGCAATTCGTCGATAGGTCTTGCTTTTTGCTTTTCTTCGTCGAACCACGAATTATATATTAAAGTAAACATCCATTGAGTCCACTTATAATAATCCGGCGAAGTCGTGTTTATCATCCTCGACCAATCGTAATCGAAACCGAGCGATTTCAACTGCCTTTTGAAAGTTTTTATATTTCTTTGCGTAGCTTCGACCGGATGCACTCCCGTTTGCATACAATAACGCTCGGTCGGCAAACCGAACGCGTCGAATCCCATCGGATGCAATACGCTGTAGCCTTGCATTCGCTTGTATCGAGATAGAATATCCGTAGCCGTATAACCTTCCGGATGTCCTATGTGCAAGCCCGCTCCGCTCGGATACGGAAACATATCCAGAATGTAAAACTTCTCTTTCGACTCGTCTTCTTTCGCCTTAAAAATCTCTTCCTTTTCCCAGTAATCCCGCCATTTAGGCTCAATATCGTTAAATGGATAAGCCGCCATATTCAAACCGCAAATTTATTGTTAATCAATATTATAAACTTCAAAAATAACAAAACGCTTGTTCATAAATAAACTTAACGTAAATTTATTCCGTCAAAACCGAAATAATCTCCGCCGACAAATCCTCGTAATTAATCTTCCTTCCGCTAACCTCGCTTAAATCGACGCTGTGGCTCATTATATAATCTTTCAAAACGCCTCGTTTCGACTCGTCCTTGACCTTTGCGACGTCGGCGAGCCTCTCGTGTCCCTTGTCGAGCAATATTGAGCCGTGCTGCAAAAGAACGTCGCCGAAACGCCTTTGCGCGCTGCCGACGATTTTCTTACTATCGCAAGCAATCTCGTATCTAGCCGAACTGGCGAAGCAAGAAACTGAAAGGTCCTTTTTTTCTTTGTAAAACTTCCCGAAATTCATTTGCGACTTTTCAAAATCGACGTTGTTTGTTCCCAGTCGATTAATAGCTTCTAGAAGTATCATATGAATCGCTCTATAGGCGTCTTGCGCCGTTTTGTCGGACGTCAAGCGCGTTACGACCGAATAAGTCAACTCTTCCGCGTGCAGGACAGCTCTGCCGCCCGTAGGTCTTCTAACGATGTCGAAACCCGCTTCGGCGGCTTTCTCTTCGTCTATTTCTTCTCTTTTTTGATTGTAGCCTAGCGAGACGCACCAAGGCTCCCAGCCGTAAATCCTAAACATTGGAAGCGCTTTGCTTTCGGAGAACTTCTTTGTCCTTTGGGCGTCGAAATCCATATTATACGCGCCGTCGCTATATCCGCTCTCTATTAATTCAAATTCTCCGCCGAACAAATCGTCGAATTTCTTATTATGTATTGTCGTTTTTTTCATATCTTGAAACTGATTTTTTGAAAAAACAAAATTATGATTTTATTCACTAACGATAAACTTTAAATATGAATATCGAACAATCGCCCGCCGCTTTTATTATTTTCGCCGTTAATATCGTCGTCAGTTTATACGCTCTCTACGGCAAAAACTCGCTTCTATATAAATTCCTCCTGAGACCTTACGACGTCGTCCAAAACAACCGCTGGCATTTGATTATCACGAGCGGATTCCTACACGGCGACTTGACGCATCTGCTGTTCAATATGATTTCCTTTTTCTTTTTCGCTTTCCAACTGGAAGCGATAATAGGAACGGCGAATTTCTTAATAGTTTATTTCGGATGCTTGATTTTAAGCGACATTCCGACAATTATTAAACACAAAGACAACTACGACTACGGTTCGCTAGGCGCGTCGGGAGCTATTTCGGGCGTTATTTTCGGCTCGATACTCTTCTATCCGCTCAGCACGATTTATATTTTCTTCTTCCCCCTGCCCGCGCTGGCATTCGCCGTTTTATTCTTGCTTTACGGCTGGTGGGCGTCCCGACGCGGTATGGACTTCATCAATCATTCGGCGCACAACTGGGGAGCCGTTTCGGGAATATTATTAACTCTGCTGGTTTATCCCTCCGCTTGGGATATATTCGTAAGGCAAGTATTCTAAATACCTTATCGCTTCGCAACAAGCTCGACAATCGGTTTGACGTGCCTCAAGAGAATAAAAAAGCAAATAACGGCGGCTATTATATTAAATTCGAACGCCGCTCCGGCGAATGACTCAAAAAAGACGTATGAGGCTAAGCTCTTTGGAAAAACAAAAAACGAAATCGGCGTAATTACCGTCGCAACGACATTTCCAATATGAATGTTTCTTTTAGCTATATAAAATCCAAGCGCCCAAAGAACTCCCCAGATGGGTATAAAAACGGGAAGAATCAAAACAAACACGCCTAAGCTAGTCGAAAGTCCTCTGCCGCCTTTGAACTTAAGAAAAATCGACCAATTATGACCTACGACCGCAAAAATCGAACAAAGACCTAAGATAAAAGTGTCGCCGGGAGCGACTATAGCGGCGAAAACTACCGCGGCTACGCCTTTCAGAGCGTCTAAAGCAAATACCGCTATGCCAATCCACTTTTTATTGGTGATTTCGTAGCTGTTCATCGCTCCGACGTTCCCGCTTCCGTCAACGGTTACGTCTTTTTTCGCGAAAAGCTTGACAGCGAGAAAAGCGAAGGGAATCGACCCGATTACATATGACGCGATAGCCGCGATAAACTCCATAAGACTTAACTCTCGTACAATTTCAAAAACGTCTAACGCAATATAATTAATGCGAATAAAAATATAAACGGAAACTTATCGTTTTAAACGAAAATTGTTTGTGTAAATTAAACGGAGAAGAAAATGAATAAATACTACTTTTCAACCACAATAGATTCCAAATTCGACGAAGCTATTGACAAGGTTACCGAAGAATTAAAAAAAGAAGGATTCGGAGTATTGACCGAGATAAACGTCCAAGAAACATTAAAGAAAAAATTGGACGTTGACTTCAAGAAATACAAAATTTTGGGCGCTTGCAACCCGCCATTCGCTTTTAAAGCTCTATCGGCGGAAGATAAAGTCGGGACTATGCTTCCCTGCAACGTAATCGTCCAAGAAGTCTCTCCCGGCAAAATTGAGATAGCCGCCGTCGACCCCGTAGCGTCGATGAAAGCTATTGAAAATCAAACGCTTGAAGGCATAGCCAAAGAAATACAAACCAAACTTAAAAAGACAATCGATAATCTATAAACGTAAATCATTTTTCAACAAAAAAAACGGGGCTTCGTAAAAAGCCCCGTTTTTATTTTCAGCCGCTATTCTCGGCGTTTTATTTCGTAATTACCATCTTCCTCACTTCTTCGTAAGGTCCGGCTTTCATTCGGTAGTAATATACGCCCGAAGGCAACATATCTACAGCTACGTCAACTTGCCATCTGCCCGGACTCATCCTCTTATTAACTGGAATTCCTACCAGCTGGTTATTAGCGTTGTATAGCTCTATCTTCGTCGGGCAATCTCTGTTCGCTATTTCAAACTCAATTGTAGCCGCTCCGCCTGTTACAGGATTCGGCTTCATCGGAGCTAAATAAAATCCGCCCTGCGTAAAAACAACCTTTCTTATGTCAAACACGCAAGTCGAGTCTATTTCAATCGAACCGTCAGTCGGTATTACGTCCACGCAAGGATTGTTTACCCCGTCGAGCTGATATACCGTAACCGTATGCTCTAAATCAGAATACCTCGGACTTTGGTCGTCTTCGTCTAATCTCGGCAAATAAGTGCCCAAATCAAACGTTAACAGTTCGCCGCCCTGTGTGTCGTTGAAGTAAACGTTGTCGAAACCAGGCTGCCGCGTAATCTCTACGGTCGCTTGACCCTGCCTGTCGTTTACGTTATGCGTTAATTGAAAAGCTCCTTGCGGGTAATTATCGAACAGCTGTCCTAACGATATATTGTCCTTGTTAACTTTAAGGAAATTCGCGTTGTAAGACAATCTAATCATAAAGCCGGTTACTTCCGCCGGTCCAATGTCCGGTCCCGCGTCGAGCATAACGCGGCGCGTTATCTGCTTGTCTATTTGAATCAAATCGTCATTGCTTTGAGGATCTATTCTGGTTTCCCTAGTGAAATGCAAAGCCTCGCCGGTCAAGTTCGCCGTTAACAACGAATCTTCGTTCAGAGCGTCTGTTCTGCAGATTACGTCCGCTTCGTAAACGCCTGCGTCATCAAAAGGCTCGAATACTACGTTTATCGTTCTATCGCCTCCTGAAGCTAAAGTAAAGCCGTTTACTATACTTTGGTCTTCAAATCTAAACTTATCGACGCCCGGTCCTTGTATCTCTATCGATTCTACCTGCAAGTCCGTCTCCTCCGTGTTGCTCACGGTTACTTCTAATATATCCGACGAGCCTACGCAAATTATCGTCTGGTCGCCCGTTATACCGGCGCCTTGCAACAATCCGTCGCCGCTCCACTCCGAAGTAACTTCAGCCTCAGCGTCGCTATCGGTCGTTACGCTGCCCGTTACCGGGTCGCCTTCTTTCGCTACAAACTGCGCGTCAAATGTATATTCTTCGCCCGGCTGCAATACTATCGGAAAGTCTAACGCTCCCTTGTCGTAACGGAAAGGCTCAGGATTAGCCCAACTTGTATAGTCGGTCGATATATTGTTCTCAACGAAGTTGCTTATCGTTACCGAATCGCCGTATTCCCAATCGGCTCGAGATAAATTCCTTACCGTTATCGTTCGCTCGTTCGGATTCTGATAATCGTCCTTTATTGTCTCTCCGAAGTCGTAATCCTGCGTCTCTATTCTAGGCACTATGCCTATTCCTTCTAATATCGTTTCGGTCTCGCTGTCGGCTGTGTTGTCGTAACCAA
>CAZDXB010000011.1:0-7483 GCA_964509335.1 uncultured Hyphomicrobiales bacterium
CCCCGATTTCGGGGAGAGTTAGAGAGGGGTAAATATCAATATCTATACGCAAAGCCCGTTACGAAAACAGAGGCGTCTCCGCTACCGATTCTATCTGCAACCGACCGGCTTTAGCCGTCGGCGAAGAAAGCAGAATGCGGCTTTTAATCGCTTTTGTTTTTCGTAATGTCGCGTATTAATTTCCCCAGCTCGGCGGAAAATAGAATAATGAAAGTGAAGTAATACACCCAAATTGCGCTCGCCGCTATAATAGCGTATGCCCCGTAAAACCTGCCGTAAGCGGACGCGCCGCCGATATACCATGCAAAAATATGCCGCGACGCTTCCGTCAATACGACGCTGGAAGTTATGCTGATTATTCGGGTAAATCGCTCCGTTTTGTGGTTTGGGACGTAGCTGTATATTAAATAGAACAAGAAAAACGAAGTGGCAAGCGAGAAAAGGAAAATATACAAATTTTTGAAAATCGGTTCTAATACGCTGGGCGCGAGCGAAACGACGTAAGATTCGACGACGGAAGTAATAGGAAAGACGAACGACGATATTATTATTAGAATGGTCAAGAGGATAATCAATACAATATCTTTGAATTTATAGAAGTAGAAAGTTCTTATCGACGGCACTTCGAACGCTTCGTTAAGTCCCGACCGAAGCGCGCTTAATAGAATCGACGAGAGCCACAGCAAACTAACAATTCCAATCCAGCCTGCGAGCGAACTGCCCTCGAATATCAAGTAAACCTCGTGTATCGTATTTGTCAGCAGCGAAGTAATTTCTTTTTTGTCGGGCGCGAAATTTTCCGAAGCGGACGCTAGGAATTCTAGAACCGCTTCCGAGCCAACGGTCAAATCGACGGCATATAAGAGAACCAAAAGCAAGGGTATCAGATATAGTATAATATTAAACGCTATTCCGGCGGACATAATAAAAGTGTGGTGCTTGTCGAGCCGATTGATTAATTCTTCTATAAACGCTACGCCTCTTCTGAATTTTGGACTTTTTATCCTTAGTTTGTCCAAAACCCAAATTATGTCTTTATCCTTAAGCTCTAATTTCATATTTTATCTTTTTTAGTTTTTGAAGTTTTTTTGTTAAAACTTAATATTATATGAAAAGTAATATAAACAAAATTATCGTAACGCTGATATTTTTTTTGGGTTGCGCCAATCCATTGCCGCCGTCCGGCGGACCGCCCGACAAGACGCCGCCCGAAATAGTCGGCTATGCGCCCGAACAGGGAACTGTCAACTTCAAAGGCGAGGCTATATCAATTGAGTTCAGCGAGTGGGTGAATAAAAGCAAAGTAATCGGAAACGTATTCATATCGCCGGAAATCAAACTCGAATACGATTGGAGCGGCAAGGAGCTGGAAATCGAGTTCGGCGAGAAATTGGATACGAACGTAACTTACGCTTTAACTTTAGGAACCGATTACACCGATTTGCATCAAAACAATCCAAAGGAGGCTTTCACTCTCACTTTTTCCGCAAGCTCGCGGCTGGACAGCGGCAAAATAGAGGGCAAGCTATTCGCCAAGGACGCGAGCGGCGTTTTCATTTTCGCCTACAAAATTGACGAAATAAATCCCGACACGCTGAATCCGGCTCACACGGCGCCGAAATATAAAACCCAAGTCGGCTCGAACGGGAAATTTAAGATACTCGCTTTGCGCGAGGGCGTCTATCGCGTTATGGCGGTAAGAGACAAATACAGCGACGGTTTATGCGGAATTGGAGCGGACGATTTTGGCGCGGCTTCCGGCGACGTCTCTCTGAAAACGGATTCCGTTCCCTTCGTGAATATTAAGTTAGGTCCGCCGATAGACGAAACCGGACCGGGCTTGTATTACGCCGAATCCATTTTTTCCGATTTGATTTCTTTGAATTTTAGCGAGCCGATTAGTTTGCAATCTTATAATCAAACGTCCTTCGCCTTGACAGATTCGCTTACTTTGGACACAACGGCGGTTTTAGCGACGTTTCCTAAAAGAAACTCGGAGACTGATATACTTATTATTCCCGAAGCGGCTTTGGATACCGGCAAGACGTGGAAAATTGAAGTAATAGCCGATAGTTCTTTGGCGAAGAAAATACCGGCGGATACCGTCGGAAACGCTATTCAAGACACTGCTAACGTCGCTTATTTCACGGCTGAAGCGACCGCCGACACGCTTGAACCGAATATATTGAAGACGTCTATTAAGGACAGCAGCGAAAGCGTCGAATTAAATCACAAATTCGAGTTCGCTTTTAACCGCCCCGTTTCGACGGAAAATCTGGAGGATTATATTGAGTTTTTTCAAGACGACAGCGCGTCTATTGGATATTTCTCGACTTGGCAGACGCCGATTGATTTGATTTTACGCCCGCGAGAAAACTTAGAAACAATGAAATGGTATAGTTTATCCCTCGATTTGCGTCCTTTGGAAACGCCGCGAGGAACGTCCTTTAAGGACACGGTATTATCTTACGATTTTAAAACTAAAGACGTAAGGAATCACGGCGAGGCGGAGGGGAAAATCGATAGCTTGACGGAAGCCGACTCGCTCGTGAAAATAATATTCGAAAGCGAGAGCGGTCGAGAGCGGTTCGTAACGACGCCCGACGATTCCGGCAAGTGGAGCTTATCCAATTTACCCGCCGGCTCTTATAAAGTCGAGCTATATTACGACGCCGACGGCGACGGCGAATACGATTACGGCTATCCTTTTCCTTTCGAACGCGCCGAGCCTTTTATCGTTCTGGAAAACCCCGTAAAAATTAAGTCGAGATGGACGATGAAGTTTAATTTGCCTAATCCGAAACGAGACGATTAGAAACGGATTTTATCAAGCTCCTATGATGCAAAATTTTGAAAATAAAGATATTAACAGTATATTTGCGGAAATTCGAACAAATTTTTGGGTAAACGGAAGCATAATAAATAAACACAAGTTTAATCATATTTATTTTTTAGCTATTTGAAATGTTTTGTCTTTTTATATTGGAGAATTAAAATGAAACAGATAATTTTTCTGTTAAGCGTAGCTCTTTTAATAGGATTTGTCGCTTGCTCGGAAGACGACAGCGGAACAAATCCGAACGATAACGTTCCCGAAGACACATCGCTATTTAGCTTGTCGGGAACGATTCATAATCCGAATAATATTGAAATTCCCGACAACGTGCAATTAGTCGTTTTGTGGTCGGTTTTTATGACCTCGCCCGATTATATTTATAAATACGGCGAAGGGGAAATAGATTTAGACGCCGGGACTTTTTCCGTGAAGTTGAACGAATATCCGCCAGAAGCGGCGTATAATATACTGCCGCCGGACAGTTCGGAAATGAAACTTGGCGTTGGGATGATTTTAATGTTTGCTTCGGATGAAACTATTCCCGAAGGAAAGCTAGGCGAAAGTATCATAGAAAATCTATACGGCGTAGTTAACGATCGCGGTATTGTTTATAAAGAAGGCGAGCTTAGCGGACGGAACTATTGGGCGAACGATTTTGAAGACGGCTACTCTTTCGCAAAAGGTTCATATAGAGATGAAGAAGGCGTTTTCGACGGCTGGCAAATCGCCGATAAAGAGAACGTTCAATTACTGATTACAAACAGTCCGGAAGATTTCAAATTTCCAAATTGGTTTTAAAGCTATATCTCGTAATCTTTATACTGTTATCTAATTGCTTTTTAATTAAATTTAAACAGAAGCGAACATTGTTCAAAACAGGCAGAGATGCCTGTTCTACTAGCTAATCTTTAGATTTGAGCGAGAAGAAATGTTAGGACTTCACAAAAAATATTTCCCCCGTTCTTACTTCTATTAAAATCTATGCTGTTTTATATAATACAGATTTTATGAATAAGGCAAGGTCGCGACGCAGCTTAGAACGACTGTTCGTCAAGTCTTTAAAGAAGTATCGCGGGATATACAAAAAACGGTTGAGTCTCTGTCAGAAATCTTTCAGCGAAAAGAACGTTCACGATTTGAGAGTCTCGATAAGGAGGCTCCTCGCCTTGATAGACGCGGCGAACAAGCTAGTTCAAAGAGAATCCGCCAAAAATATTCGCTCAATATTAAAGCGGCAGGTCAAAACGTTTAGTCCGTTACGCGACGTTCAAACGCAAATACTGCAAACTCATAAATTAACTACAAAATATCCCGTCCTTTACGATTACTTTCACAGTTTGATAAAAAGCGAAGAGAAATTGGTAAAAGAAGCTCCGGGAAAAGTTAGCGCTTTTAGAACGGACGAACTCGATTACAACTTCGACCAATTCCTCGCTGAAATTCCTAGAAGCCTGAAGGAGAAATCGCTAGATTATTCCGATTTATTCGACATCGCGCAAAAGCTATACGACAAAGTTCTGAAAAAACACAAGAAATCCACTCGGGACGATTTAGAGTCTCTCCACAAAACTCGATTGGCGTTCAAGAAGTTCCGTTACGTTATGGAAATCCTGAAGCGCAAAGCCGGATTGAGGAAACCCGATTTTAAAACGATGAAAGCATTCCAAACGCGACTAGGGAACATTCAGGATATAAGAGTATATCTTGAGAACTTGAACGAATTCATTGAAAAAGAAGCTAAGAACGAAAAGAACTACCAGCCGGTAATAGACGATTTGCTCGCCGAACAAAGCAAAATAATCGACGAATACTACGAGCGTTTTGGCGAGATTCTTAAATACAATCCCGCTAAAGTATTAGATTGAGTTTAGATTTTTCCTTATTTTAACGATTTGGAAGTTTCGTTAATTTTTTGAATCGTGGATAGAGAGAAATATAAAAAGAGACTCGATTTAGTTTTGGCGGCGATAGGCGTCGTTTCCGTCTTTTTGTTTTTCATAACGATAGGCTACGAGCTAAGCGACGCGCAAATTTACGCGATTGAAATCGCCATTTTTATTGTCGCTATTATATTTATTTTACAAGAGCTGGCGCGGTGGACTTTGCAAAAAAAGCCGCTTCAATATCTGAAAACCCGCTGGCTGGAAAATTTGCTGGCGCTTGTTTTAATTCTGGATATGATTTTTCCGGGCACGGTGCAATCGCTTCTTTCCAATATCGCGCCCGGACTGGAAATCTCGCAAATTACGTTGGCGTATTTGGGCGTGATTCAATTTATCATAATCGGCTCAATTCTCATTAGAACGCTCAGATACAGCCATTTAATATCGAAGCTACAACTGCATCCCGGCGCGATTTTCGCCATCAGCTTCGCGATGTTTATTATATTGGGAGCAATCCTGCTTTCGCTGCCGAACTCTACGCCGAAAGGCTCTTCCATTAGCTTGATTGACGCTTTGTTCACCTCCACCTCGTCCGTCTGCGTTACGGGCTTAATAGTTCTTGACACGGCGGCGGATTTTACTCTTATGGGCAAAGTCATAATATTAATTTTGCTGCAAATTGGCGGTTTGGGCGTGATGACGCTTACTTCCTTTTTTGCGTTCTTTCTGTCGGGCGGCGTTAGCCTCCGGTTCAAGATATTAATGAAAGACTTGCTTAGCGAGGAAGGCGCCGGCAAGCTGAAAAATCTGCTTAAAAGCATTTTTATTTACACAATCATTATTGAAATTATCGGCGCGTTTTTCTTGTATCTCTCGCTCGGCGGTTCGTTCGAGCAAATGAATATACATTACTTGTGGACGAGCGTTTTTCATTCGGTTTCAGCTTTTTGCAACGCCGGCTTTTCGATTTATTCCGCCGGCTTGATGGAAGCGCAAGTCGCCGGCAATTATTATTTCTCGACGATTGTTATGGCGCTGATAATCCTCGGCGGTCTCGGATTCGCCGTTTTGACGGATTTGACGCTGATTTCGCCGCTGAAAAAGAGGGGGATTTACAGTAAACGCTCGACGCCAACGACTAAGCTGGTTCTAATTACGACCGCCGTTTTAATAACTCTGGGAGCGCTGTTGATATTTTTCGCGGAGTCCTTCGATTTCAACGAATCCTACGGTTTCGCCGAGCGGCTCTACCATTCGCTCTTTCTCTCGGTTACTTCGCGAACCGCCGGATTTAACACGATACCCACGGGAAGTCTTACTAACGCCGTCGTTATGATTACGATTGTTTTGATGTGGATAGGAGCCTCGCCGGGTTCAACGGGCGGCGGCATAAAAACGACGACTTTCTCTATTACTTTCCTATCGCTATTTAATATAATGCGGGGCAAGGACAAAGTGGAGATTTTCGATAGAGAAGTTAGCCCGCACACCGTTCGCAAAGCGTTTAACGTAATTTTCGCGTCGCTTATATTTTTGGCTATAGGCTCTACGGCGTTGATATGGATAGAGCCGGACAAAGAGCCGCTGGACTTGATTTTCGAGGCTTGCTCGGCGATTAGCACGGTCGGGCTAACCAGAGACGTAACGCCGAGTTTAGGCGCGGGCGGTAAGTTTGTAGTTGTTCTGCTAATGTATATCGGCAGAATCGGCGTCCTTACTTTCTTCTTAGCGTTCGTTAGAACAGCGACAAAACCGCGTTACTCGCTCCCTAAAACGGAAATAATGGTTGGATAATTAAAATTCGTTAAATTAATTATAGCGTTTTAGTATAAATTTGAAATTTATTATGACTAAGAAAATTTGCGTAATCGGATTGGGCTATTTCGGCTACAACTTAGCGCTGTCTTTGAGCAAGTCGGGCGCCGAGGTCTTGGCTGTCGACAACCATCAAGAGAAAATCGACGAAATCAGCGACAAAGTGGCGCACGCCGTTTGTATGGACTCGGTCGATACAAAAGCGCTGAAAAGTTTGGGGCTGGAGGATATGGACGCGGTCGTCGTCGCCATCGGAGAAGGCTTCGAAAGCTCGCTTCTAACGACGGCGCATCTGCAAGAGCTTGGAATAGAAAGGATACACAATAGAGTTACATCGCAAGTCCACGAGCGCATATTAAAGTTAATGAAGCTGGAGAACTTATATTTCCCGGAAGTCGAAGCCGCCGAACATCTAAAAAACAAATTATTAGTCCCCGGCATTCGGCAGTCTTATAAGCTAGACGACAAACACGGAATTTACGAAATAGACGCGCCGAAGAAGTTCGTCGGCAAAACTATAATACAGACGAATTTAAGGGAAGATTATAATTTAAATTTGCTGACAATAAAAAGAAAATTGGATAAAAAGTCGGGATTTTTAGGAAAAAAGGAGGAAGTAAAAGTAATCGGTTCGCCTAAGCCAAACGAAAGTATAATGGAAAACGACATTTTAGCGCTTTTCGGCGAACTAAAGGACGTGAAGAATTTGTTGGAAGAGTAACGAAACAAGGTCTAGTCCTCATTCCCAAATTCCAATTTGGGAATGAGAAACGGATAGAACAATTTGAAGAAATGAATACTATATTAAATATAAGTTTATCAAAAATGGTAGGCACGCGGAGCTTCATTCCCAAATTCCAATTTGGGAATGAGGGGCAGAGCCAGTCTAATTCCCAAATTCCAATTTGGGAATTAGGAGACGAGGAAAGAATTTGGAAATTAGGGACAG
>CAZDXB010000011.1:7583-39411 GCA_964509335.1 uncultured Hyphomicrobiales bacterium
CAAATTCCAATTTGGGAATTAGGAGACGAGGAAAGAATTTGGAAATTAGGGACAGAGAGAAAAATTTGGAAATTAGTAAAAACAATACCGAGAACATTCATACTCCTCGCCGCGCTACTCCTCTTCGCCGCCGCGAGCGCTTACTCGCAAACGACCGATTGGAGCGAGCCGGTTAACCTAACGGCGCTGAATTCCGAAAGCGACGACTTCGCCCCGCGATGGAATCCTTATGAAAATTTGCTTTACTTTAATTCCACGCGAAGCGGCGCTTCAAAATTTTACTTGTCGGGGAGAACCGACTCGATTTTCCAAGCGCCATACTTGGCGAAGGGCGGAATAAACGAAGGCGCGGGCAACCGCTCTTATATCGCTTTCGAATCGAAAACGAAGGCGTATATTTCCGCTTTCCGGCTTTACGAGCGGCGTTCGTATTTAAATATATTCGAGACGCAAAAGAAAAAAGACTTGTGGATAGAGCCTTATCCCGTCGAATCGCTATCGTTTTCCGAGTTCGCGGCGCATCCTACCGTCTCGCCCGACGGCTCGGTAATGATATTCTCCAGCGTAATGAAATCCCGCTTCCGCGACTGCGACTTATGGATGTCAGTCAAGAAGGACAACGGCGATTGGGAAACGCCTATTCGAATTACCCCGTTGCAAACGCCCGGCAACGAAATAACGCCCTATCTTAGTCATAAAGACACGCTGTTTTTCGCTTCCGACGGTCAAGAGGGACCCGGCGGCTACGACCTTTTCTATTCAGTGCGGGACGCCGGAGTTTGGCAAAAACCTTTCCCATTGGAAAACTTGAACACTATATACGACGAGTCCGATTTCGCCGTTATCGGAAGCGGCGAGGCGATTTTCGCTTCTAATAGACCCGGCGGAGCCGGCGGACTGGATTTGTATTTGACGAGAAAAGTCGCGAAAGAGCGAAAATCTACGATTGAAATTCCGGAGTTGGAAGCGAGCTTGGCGGCGCAAACGACAGCCGTTAAAGTAAAAATCGACGTTGCGAGATACCGCAAATTCCCGCTCCCGCCGTGTATAATACTCGAAAGAAAGCAGTTGGAAAATTGGGATTTTCCGGCGGACGCGCCCGCTTTCGTCGCCTCGTCGCTCGATTCCGTATATAAATATTCCTTGGCGATTGCGGCGGAGAGAGTAAAAAACGCTCCGGACGCCGAGTTGCGAATAACCGCGTATTCTAATAGCGTCGGCGAGAAACGTTTAACAAGCGGTATATCGCAAATATTAAAAGAAAAATACGGTTTGAGCGAGGACAAGTTCGCGCTGACGACGAGCGAAATACCAGAGTATTACTTATCGGGCGGCGACATATTATTGCATTTTGATTCCAACGAAAAGAGCGTATTCCGCTCGATTGAAACGGGAGATTACAAAGTCGAATTGAAACCGCCGGTATTAGATTTGACGCTCGACGCCCGCCCTCGAAAGTTAGCGGCTCGCTGGAGTTGCGCTTTGTTCATCGGCGGCGAGTTCATCGACTCTATCGGCGCGGGCGAACGGCTGCCGGCTAAGTTTTACGGCGAGCTAAAGCCCCGCGCCGAGAAACTCGTTAACGCAGATTCGATAACGGCGAAAGCTAATTTTATCGACACATTAGGCAGGCGATACGATTTTTCGCAGAGCTGGGGCGTTTCGCATATATACGCGAGAGACGAGCGGTTCGTCGAATACGGCGGCGAGAGCTACTCGGCGCACGATTTTATAATCGCTTTCCCAGGCAAATTGGAAGCGGGAAGCGTCGCATACGCCGAGGCTATACGCGAAATCGCCGAGAGCGCCGAGCCGGACGCAAAAATCATAATACAATATTTCGACGATAGAGACATAACAAAAAGAGCGGCGCAAGCGCTGAGCGATAAAATCAAAGCCGAACTCAGCGAGGCGAGCGAAATCGTCGTCCGCTACGAAGCGGCGCCGCCAAACGGAACGCCCGACAAATTAGCGCCGTTTCTGGTTAGGGCGTTGGTTGGGAGGTAATTGATTAATAGCCCCGAACTTCAGTTCGGGGAATGAATATTAGAAAGAACAATCTTCCACCCTAAAGAACGGAGCTATCGAGTTCTCGCAGAACGTAACTCATCCGACGACTCGCAGTCATCGGATGAGTAGATATACGCTACATCGCCCCGAAAAACGGAGCTATCAACTCAATTAAACAATAAGCTCTTAATAAAATCGTTTCCTTTTTACTTCTAAATTTTAGTAACAAATTAGAAAAAATCGGCTCAATTTTTTCTTGTCAGAACAAAATATATAAGTTATATTGTTTTAACGATTTTATCGTTTATGGAAACTTTGTTAGATGATGTTTGTAAATTGTTGAAAATTATAATACATAAAATATAAAGAAGAGTATGATAAAGTCTGATTCAAGCTTGAAGGCTCGCTATGCCTCGGAGAAAACGCAAGCGCTAACGCTCGCGTTTTTAGCGCTGCTGTTGTTTTTTATAGCTTTGCCGGCGATTTCGCAAGGCGAAAAAGGCAAAAAGGACAAAAATCTGCCTCTGTTCCCCGACGAATACGCCGAGCTAGAAGAGTATTCGCTAGGCTCCGACGAAACTAACGAAGCTCTCGTCAAAACTTTGGAAAGAGCGAGACAAAAGTATCTTCAAGCAATGATACTAGTCGAAAAGAAAGACACGATTAGCGCTTCGAAATACTTTGAAAGAGCTATCAACATCTTGAATCGCTTGGCGAGCTATCCTGGAATAGAGAAAAACAAAGACTTCGCCAAACTTTCCGAATCCATTATCGAAGATTACGAAAATTTCGCCGAATCGATTGAAAATCTCGACGAAGACTCGCCCTTCTTCGTAATCAGAGAAAAGCTGTTCCAAGAATTAGAAACCATAGAAAAAGAAAAAAAGCCGACTATTTCGACTATAGAAATTCCCAAAGACACGAGCAAATCTTTGGTCGGCGAAAAACCTATCGTTCAAGCGCCCAAGGAAATAGTAATTCCGCTACCGGAAAACGAAAAAGTCAAAAAGAATATGGCTTTTCTGACCAAAGCGGGCAAGAAAGGCGGCAAAAGATTTTTTACGAAATGGCTTGAGCGTAGTTCTAAATGGTTCCCGATGATGAGAAGAATAGCCGCCGAAGAGGGAACGCCCGAGGAATTAATATATTTATCGATGATTGAAAGCGGCATGATGCCAAACGCCGTTTCTCACGCGAGCGCGGTGGGATTATGGCAATTCATCCGCTCCACCGGCGAGCTATACGGATTAAACGCCGAATCCTCCGTCTGGGTTGACGAAAGGCGAGACCCGGAAAAATCCACCAGAGCGGCGATGAGACATTTGAGAGACTTATACGGTATGTTCAACAAATGGCACTTAGCCCTCGCGGCGTACAATTGCGGAGCGGGCAGAGTTTCCCGCATTCTTAAACGCTACGACGCGGATACCGCCGACTACTGGGATATATCCGACCGATTACCGAAAGAAACGCAACACTACGTCCCAATATACGTAGCCGCCGCGAAAATAGCCCTCGACCCCGAATCTTACGGCTTTAATACCGACAGCCTAAATTTCCACGATAAATACGATTACGACACCTACGAATTAACCGAACCGCTCAGTTTTAACGTCATTGCTAAATGCTCCGACACTACCGTGCATGCGATAAGAGACTTAAATCCAGAGCTTATTCGTTCGGTTACCCCGCTCGACCAAGAATCTTACGTTATAAAATTGCCCAAAAACAAAAAACGACTTTTCTCCGCCAGACTTTCGACTCTCACTCCCGAAGAAAAAGAACCTTGGATTGAACATCAAGTTAGCCGCGGAGAATCCCTTTACTCAATCGCTAGAGAATACGGCGTTTCAAGAAAGGAATTAGCCGTGGCGAACGACTTAAGTAGCCCTCGCGCCCGTCTCCGAACGGGAACGAAGCTATTAATCCCTATGAATAAAGAAGAATTTTTAGCCGAGAAAAAGAAAGAGGAAGAAAAGCGCGGAGAAACCTCAGCTAAAAAAGAAGAAATTAAGAAAAGCGAAACCGCCGGAGTTCACGCCGTTCAAAAGGGAGAAACTCTTTTCAGTATAGCCGAAAACTACGGCGTTAATATAGCGAAACTCAAAGGCTTAAACGATATATCTAACGATAATATTAAGGTCGGACAAAAATTAATAATCCCAGGCAACGAGGAACAAATAGCCAAAAACGACGAGAAGGAAACCAAATATTTGAAGCATAGAGTTCGCAGGGGCGAGTCGTTATACGGAATAGCCAGAGATTACGGCGTTAATATTAGCTCGATAAAAAGCTTGAACAAACTAGCGAGCGACAGACTTTACATCGGTCAGATATTAGTTATTGAAACGGAAGTAGAAAAAGACGAATACGCCCAAAAAAGCGGCAAAACGCAAACCGTCTCTCATAAAGTTCAAAGAGGCGAAACGCTGAACTCAATAGCCGCCTCTTACGGCGTTACCGAAGACAACTTGAAAAAATGGAATCCGAATAAAATTTCCGGCTCGACCGTTTATTACGGCACAAATTTGAAAATCATTCAATCGGGAACGTCCAAGGGTAGCGCGAAAGCCAGAGATAATGACGTCAAAAAATCGCCGAAATACTATAAAGTGCAAAGCGGCGACACTTTCTACTCGATTGCCAGAAAATTCGGAATTAGCGTCAACAGGCTCAAGCGATTGAACGGCGGCGTTGACCCTGACAATTTGTCGATTAGACAGAAAATAAGAATTCAATAATCGTAAACGAAATTTCGCGTCAATATGAATAAAAAAAGACTGTTCATAGGAACTTTCGTCGATAAATCTTTATTCGAATACGTATATCCCAATATAAAAGCCGACTTCCAGAACGTCTGCAAAGGCAAGTGGGTTGACATAGACAATTTACATTTCACTTACATATTCATAGGCGAAGTAGCCGAGGACAAAGTCTCCGAAATTATCGACTGTATCGGCGAATACTTAGGCGAATACGACACCGAACTTTACTTAAAAGGATTGGGAGTATTTCCAAATCAAAGGCGACCGAGAGTTTTATTCGCGAATATACTTAACGAAGGAAATCAAGTTTTCGATATTCAATCGGGCGTAGAAAATTCATTGAAGGAAATGGGATTCAAACCCGAAAAGAGAAAATATATTCCCCATTTAACGCTTTGCCGAATAAAATTCAATCAAAAAGACTTCGCCGAAGTTTTAAACCGCTACAAACAAGAAGAATTCGGCGCGATGGAATCTTTCAAAGTAAATCTAATCGAAAGCAAATTGACCCGGCAAGGACCTATATACGCGGCTATTAAATAATCTTAGAAAAACAGAAACATAACTCATCCTATGACTCGGAGTCATCGGATGAGTTTAGCTAAAAATCAATTAAAACTTAACATAAAAGAAAATTTTTCGTATTATCGCATTATAAGCTAATTAAAGTAAGTATATTAATTAATCGCGGTAATTATGAAAGATTTTTGTTTAGCAAAAAAAGAATCGCCGCTTTTGTTGGCGGCTTTCGTTTTATTTTTAACTCTTTCGGCTCTTGAATCATATTCTCAAAATAAATCCAACGTTCTAACGCTAAAAGAATGCGTTGAGATAGCAAAGCGAAACGGACCTTCCGCGGAAATAGCGCGGAGCGTATTCGAAAATTCTATCAACTCATACGAGGCATACGAAGCGGGATTCTATCCGCAAGCCTCTCTAAGCGGAAGAGCGCCCGGACTTGTAAGAGAAATCAACGCTATTACTCAACCGGACGGCTCCGACGTTTTCCGACCGCAAAGCCAACTCTTCAGCTCCGGCGACATTACAATCAGCCAAAAAATTCCGACGACCGGGGCGGAGCTTTTCGTCAGCTCCGGCGTTAGCCGAATCGACGTTCTGGAAGGCTCGGAATACTACCTTTGGAAAACAAATCCGCTGCATATATCGCTCAGACAACCGATTTTCCAGTTCAACTCGATGGCTTACGATAGAGAAATTTGGGACTCAAGAGCCGAACTCTACCGCAGACAATACGTCGAAGCCTTAGAGCAAGTGTCTTTAGAAACCGTGAACAAGTTTTTCGACGTCTATATCGCCAAAATGAATTTGAAGAACGCTAAGCTGAATCTCTCGATAAACGACACTTTATATAAATTGTCGAAAGGGAGATACAAGGTTGGAACAATAGCCGAGAACGACTTGCTCCAGAGCGAATTGGAATACGCGAACGCGGAAAACAATATGAAAGAAGCCGAACTTAGCTATTCGCAAGCGCTGGAAGAACTGAAAATAGCTTTGGGCGTCGATTTGAATAAAAACATTGAAATAGCCGTCCCCAAACCAGCGCCGAAAATTTCAATTCCTATGGACGAGGCGGTAAAAAAAGCGAAAAAGAACGGTTCGAAAATATTAAATAGAGACATATCGCTAATGGAGGCGGAAAAAAGCTTGAAAAGCTCCAAAAGCCGCAACAGCTTTAACGCCGATATCGTCGCGAGCTACGGAATAAATCAAAGCGCCGGAAATTTTAACTCGCTTTACAAAGATTTGCTCGACCAAGAGCGTTTCAACGTTACTTTTTCCGTCCCCATATATCAATTCGGCAAAGGCTCCGCCGAGATAGAAGCCGCACTCGCCGAAAGAACGCAAGCGAAAAGCCAGTGCGAACGCGAACAAAAAGAGTTGGAAATAGACGTCAAATACGAGATACTGAGATATAAGCGATTGAAAAAGAAAGCGGAAATCGCCGCCCGCTCGGACACAATCGCCGCAAGACGCTTTGAAGTGGCGAAGAACAGATACATAATCGGCAAAATAGATATGACTTCGCTTTTTATCGCTCAAAGAGAAAAGGACGCCGCTTCAATTAATTATTCGCAAACCCTCCGAGAGCTTTGGACTTCCTATTATAACATAAGGAAAAAAACGCTTTACGATTTCGTAAATAATAAAAAAGTCGATGTAAAATAGACGAATATTATGATTCGATAGACGTTATCGTTCGAAAAACCTGCCGTCGTCTTTTGAGTCGGGCAGTTTGTGGACGTTCCCCTCTAGCCAACCCGTCTTTTCCGGATTCCGAACGTCGAATTTTAGCGCGTAAGGTTTAATATCGAGCAAAGGAGTTTCGTTTAGAATATCGACGTCGCTAATATACATTTTATCGTCCTTGATTTCTTTGATTTTCACTATCGATAACCCGATAGGATTAGGTCTGCTGGGCGCGCGAGTGGCGAAAACGCCGCGCTCTTTGTCGCTCATATAAGGAACGACGGACAATTTAGCTTTTTTTGACAGATGAAAATGAAATATTAAAAAGGCGTAAGTAAAGCCGTCCAAATCTCTCAAACCTTCGACGTATTCGTCGAAAACCTCGACGACCCCTGAAAATTCCGTAGCGACCGACGGCTGTATAGGCGTCCCTTCCGGTTTTTTATGCGGAGTGTAAATAACGCCTATCGGTTTATATACTATTTCTTCCATAGTCTCCTCCAAAAAAACTTTCTACAATACGTTTCCAATATAAACATAAGCTATACCGAACGTTAAGCTGTAAAATCTTATTTCGCCGAACTTTCCGGTATCTCTCATTATTTTGACGAAATCCGCCCCGCTCGGAAAGCGAGAGGCTGATTCTTGCAAATAATTATACGCGAAATCGTTTTTGGTCAAAGCTCTGCCGATTATCGGCAAAAACAATTTTGAGTGTATATCGTAAAATATCGAGAAAATCCCTTTCGGTTGACCGAACTCCAAAACGACAGCCTCTCCTCCGCTCTTAACTACTCTAGCCGCTTCTTTTAGTCCCGCCTCGACTGAATCGTAATTTCTTACGCCGAAAGCTACGCAGCAAACGTCGAACTCATCGTCTCTAAAAGGCAAATTCAAAGCGTCGGCTTTCAATGTCTTAATATCCCATCTTTCGTAATTAAATTTATTTTCCGCCGCCGCGAGCATTTCGTCGCAAAAATCCGCCGCTACTACTTCGCCGTCGTCGCCGACCGCTTTCTTGAATTCTATAGATAAACCTCCCGTGCCGGCGGCGCAATCTAAAACTTTGTCGCCCTTTTTAACGTTTGACAGTTCTACCGCCTTTTTCCGCCATAGCCTATGAACGCCGAAAGACAACAAGTCGTTCGTCAAATCGTAACGCTTGGCGAGGCTTCCGAACATCCGATTTATTTTTTCGCTCATTTATTAATACCGTTTATTTTACGTTTTTTTAATGACTCAGCTTCAAATCAGCCAGAGCGATAGCCGCCGCCGCTTCGATTATCGGCGGCGTCCGAAGAGCTATGCAAGCGTCGTGCCTGCCTTCTAATTTTATTGTTTCCGGCGCGCTTGTCTCTAAATTTACCGTTCGTTGCGGTTTCCCTATGCTTGAAGTCGGCTTAACGGCGACTCTAAATATTATATCGTTCCCGTTCGTTATGCCGCCGTTAATGCCGCCGGCGTTGTTTGTTTCCGCTTCTCCGTCAATATTAATAATCGCGTCGTTGTGTTCGCTCCCTTTCATTCGGGCGGCGGCGAACCCCGAGCCGAACTCGATAGCTTTAATCGCCGGAATAGCGAATATTATATGGCTTACGGCAGATTCTACCGAATCGAAAAACGGCTCGCCCAAACCGACGGGAACGTTTCGAGCGACGCACTCGACGACGCCGCCAACGGAATCCTTCTCTTCAATAGCGGCTTCAACTGCTTCGTCGATGTTTTTCGAGCCGCCGACTTCCAATATCTCGGCGTTAATCTCTATCGGTTCTATTATCTTTTTCGCTATCGCTCCCGCGGCGACGAGCGCGACGGTCATCCTGCCGGAAAAAGCGCCGCCGCCTTGAGGGTCGTTTATTCCTTTATATTTCTTGTATGCCGTAAAATCAGCGTGACCGGGCCTTGGCGTTTTACGTATTTCGCCGTAGTCTTCGCTTTTAGCGTCTTCGTTGGCGAAAAATATAGTAATCGGCGCGCCCGTACTCCTGCCCTTATAAACGCCGCTCATGATTTTCGGCTTATCCGGCTCTTTTCGCTCCGTCGTTCCCTTAGCTCCGCTTCTTCTACGCGCCGTTTCGCTTTCAATAATCTCTTCCGATATTCCCAACCCGGGAGGGCAGCCGTCAATAACGACCCCGACGCCCTCGCCGTGCGATTCGCCGAATATTTGCGCTCTAAAGATTTTGCCGATTGAATTCATATAATATTCGCTCCCAATAATTTTAAATCGTCAAAAAAAGAAGGATAGGACTTAGAAACGCATTCCGCGTCGTAAATCGATACCGGCGCTTCAGCGTTTAAAGCCGCTATCGCAAAAGACATAGCTATTCTGTGGTCTCCCCTCGAATTCGCTTCGCCGCCCTTCAATTTTGATTTATCGACAACGAGATAATCGCCGTCAATCAATATTTGCCCCCCTATTTTCGTATATTCTTCCACTAGAGCTTTCGCCCTGTCGCTTTCTTTGCGCCTCAATCTTTCTACGCCGCGTATTCTCGACCGCCCCTCGCAACTGAAAGCGAGAGCGGTTAGAGGCGGAAACAAATCGGGATAATCTCGCGCGTCGAACTCGAAACCGCTCAGCGCCCCTTTTGTTACTTTAATCCCGTGATAATCAAATTCGATTTCAGCGCCCGCTTCGGCTAAAACGTCCAGAATAATCCTGTCGCCTTGCATGGAATTAGCGTCCAAGCCTTTTAATAATATCGAGCCGCTTGTAGCCGCCGCCACAAGCATAAACGCCGCGCCGCTCCAATCGCCGCCGATTTTTATTTTGGCTGGATTATAAAGTTTTTCAGCGGGAATTTCAAAATAATCGTATCCTTTTCTAATAATATTCGCTCCGAAACGCGACATTATATATAGCGTCAAGTCGATATAAGGTTTGCTTTTCAAATTCTCAACCGCGATTTTATATCTCTCGTCGTCTGAGGCTAAAGCTATTAACAAACCGCTTAAAATCTGCGAGCCGCTTTCTAAAATCAAATCGACCTTTTTTTCGCGATATCCGCCGCTTACAATAACGGGAAGAAAACCGTCGTTTGAATGCGCTTTTACTCCGAAACCGCTTAAAACGCCCTCAATATCGGTCAATCTCCTCTTTTTTAGCGAGCCTTCGCCGTCTATAATTATTTCTTTGTCAAATAGCGCCGAGATAGCGGAAAAAAGACGAGCGCAAAAACCCGACTCGCCGCAATTGATTTTATCGAGGGGCGAAACTTCGCTAGCGTCTATTATTACCGATTTGCCTTTATATATTATTTTAGCGCCGAAGCTCTCCGCCGCTTTGAAAGCGAAAACGGCGTCTCTGCAATAAGAAGGATTCTCTATATAGCTCTCCCCGCCCGCCAAAAGCGCGCAAGCGACCGCTCTTAACGTTTCGCTCTTCGACGGCGGCGCCGAGATTTCCCCTATTATTTCAGAAAGCTTTACTAATCTCTTCATAAATTTTCTCTACTACATTTTCAGGAGATTTGTTTGAACTCACGAGAAAATCCGATGTTTCGCAATAATACGGCGTTCGCGTCACGAATAAAATTTTCGCTTTTTTTTCGGCTTTCGAAACATCTGCAAACGGATTCGTCAACGGCGGTCTGTTAGCGCCTTTTAATCTTTCTAAACAAACTTCTACCGGCGAATATAGCCACGCGCCGATTCCGTTGCGTTTTATTATTTCTCTGTTGTCTCTGTCGGTTACAATGCCTCCGCCGCATGATATTACCGCGCCTTTAGAGTCCTTAATCGAATATAAAGTCTCTTTTTCAATCCTCCGAAAATAATTTTCGCCATTTTTCTTAAATATATTAGGTATGCTGTCGTTCTCGTTTTCTTCAATTATTTCGTCTAAATCGAAATATTTAGTCCCTTTGGTCTTAGCGAATAGCTTGCCAATTGAAGTTTTTCCGCTTCCAATAAATCCGATTAAAAATAAATTTTCTTTTCTTTTCGGTTCGCGTTTGTTCAAAGCGTAGCGCATAATTTTTTCGTCCGCTTCCGTCCCTAAAAATTCTTTATACGCGGGAGCCGCCTGATTAATCAACCATTCTTCGCCTTTTACTATTTTCACTCCCGACTTAACTTTATGAAAGCTTCGGTAATTAGCGTCTAAATAAACCGCTCCATTTTTAAAATTACGCTTTGACAAATCGAACTTAGGTATAGTCGAGACTATTATTCCGTATTTGCCGATTATTTTATCCAGATTCTCCCATAACTCTACTTTGCCGCCGATTTTTTCAACGGCTTCCTTGGATTTCTCGTTTGTTCGATTTATCAAAGTAACTCTCGCCCCTACGTTCAGCAAACCGAACAAAGCCGCCTTGCCCGCTCCGCCCGCTCCAATAACCAAAGCCATCGAGCCGCGTAATTTTACTTTCAAATCCTTAAGCGATTTTATTACTCCAATCCAATCGGTGTTGAAACCTCTTAAAGCGCCGCCTTCTTCAACAACGCAATTAACCGCCCCTATCTTCTCAGCAGTCTCGTCTATTTTGTCTAAGAGCGGTATAATCTTTTCTTTGAAAGGCGAAGTAACGTTCATGCCTTTGACGTCCAAACTTTTCTGTATATCGACGGTTTCTTTCGCGCTCGACGCCGCTATTCTAATATAATTTGCTTCCAGTAGATAACGCTCGAAAACCGCGTTAAACATGTCGGGACTTTTACTATGCAAAATCGGCGAGCCGGCGACGGCAAATACTTCTTGTATTGGCTTCATCCTATTGACTCTATAATTGTTTTCAGGGTTTCGTAATCAAATTGCCCGGGAGCCGTTTTCTTTCCCGCTTCGGCGCTTGCGTAGGTAAAAGGCGCCCCTAAAAACGGCGCGGCGACTCTAGTAACTTTACCCAATTCGCCCATCCCTATCGATAATAACTCTCCCTCGCGCGAATAATCGTATAAAGATAATAGTCGAACCGGGTCTTCTTTTGTATTCGCTTTACATGCAATCTTTATAATATCCGCCCCTAATTCTCGAATTTCGCGTATTTTATCGATTAATTCTTTTCTTTGCGGCGTCGCTTCAAAATTATGGTATGAGATTATTACTCCGCAATCATTATTATGGACGTTTTTTTTGACATTTTCTAACATAAAACCGTCGTCTTCAGAGTCTAAATCGACGTAATTAACGCCCGCTTCTACCGCCGCGAGCAAAATTTCTTCTCTTCCCAAGTCGGACAACTCGCCTTTTCGGCAGGCGGCAATAGTTCGAATTGGACGCTTAAATAAATCGGCGACTTCGTTAACGTTTAGCTCGCCGCCGTCCAATCTCAACTCGACAAAATCGTACTTGCCTAAAGCTCCGAAAGCTTCTTCGTAGCTTTTCGGTTTAACGCTAACGCAAATCATCTATACCGTCCGATAGTTCGTTAAAGCTGATTTTTTTAACAAAAGCGTCGCCTATCCCTCTCAAAAAGACAAAGTTTATTTCCTCGCCCTCTCTTTTTTTATCTTTGAAAACCGCGTCTAATATTCTGTCTTTTTCTACGAATATTTCGCCGAGATTTATTCTGTTTATTATTTTCACGACGATTTTTTTATCTTCCGCTCTTAAATAGCCCAGCTTCTCGGAAAATTTAGCGGCGAAAATCATCCCCGCCGCTACGGCTTCTCCATGCGTTACTCGCTTAACGGATTCAATCGCGTGTCCAAGCGTATGCCCAAAATTCAACAAGCGCCGCGCGCCCGACTCGTTCTCGTCTTTTTCGACTATTCGCGCTTTAATTGAAGCGGATTTAACTATTACTTCTTCCAGCGCTTCTTTCTTTAAATTCAAAATGTCTCGTAAATTCTCCGAAATATAACTGAATAATTCTTTATCTGCTATTAAAGCCGCTTTAATAGCTTCTACCAACCCGATAAAAAATTCTTTTCGCGGCAGAGTTTTTAAGAAATTCGGGTCGATTAATATAAATTCCGGCTGGCGTAAAGTTCCGATTATATTTTTATATCCTTTGAAATTTACGCCGTTCTTACCGCCGATTGAAGCGTCAACTTGCGCTAATAAAGTGGTGGGAACGAAGCCGAAGCGAACTCCGCGATTATAACAAGAAGCGGCGAATCCCGCTATATCCGTCGTTACGCCGCCTCCGATTCCAACGATAAAATCCGTTCTATCAATCCCAATTTTTAGCGCTTCAGAAAAAACGTATTCTATAGTCTTTAAGCTTTTACTCTTTTCGCCGTGCTTTAAAGTAATTACCGGTCGCTTGGGAAATTCGTTTTTATAAATCTTATAAACGTTCTCGTCGGTTATTACGAGGGCTCTTTTGTTCCCATGCAAATACTTTTCCAGATTTGCTAAGCCTTCGTAAAAGATGATTTTTGACTTCGCGGTCGCTGTTTTTATATTTATCTCTTTCATCAATCAAGCTCTATTTTAAACCCATTTTTTCCAAATAAACTCCGGCGTTTTCATTGCCCAAATCCTCGGCAATCTTCAAGTCCTTTCTACCCTTTGCAAACTGATTTAACTGCAAACAAGCTATGCCGCGCTCGAAATACGCTCTGTCGTTCTTTGGATTTAATTCGATCGCCTTTGTGTAATCTTTTATAGCTCCCTCGTAATCGCCGAGGTTATACTTTGCGCTTCCTCTGCTGTAGTATGCTCTTGAGCCTTTTGGGTTCAGTTCAATCGCTTTGTTCAAATCTTTTATAGCTTTTTCGAATTTACGCAAATTGAAATAAGCCGCCGCTCTGTTGGCGTAAGCGTCAAACCTATCCGGCTCTAACTCTATCTGCTTCGTAAAATCTTTTACCGCGCCTCTATAATCGCTCATCTCGACTTTAATCAAGGCGCGCATATTATAATATACAGGATTGTCGGGCTCTTTTTCTATCGATTTATTTACGTCCTCCAAAGCTCCTTTTAAATTGCCTTTGTCAAATCTAGCCTTTCCGCGAACAAAGCTGTATTTATCGGCGTCCATAAAGTTCTCTATGATTTTGTCCATTCCGCCATATTCGATATTAGCGAATTCCGGTATGTTCGCCGCTAAATTCTTTACGAGGAGATTTTTCAAAAACACCGCCGGCGTGTCGTTCCCTTCTTCGTCTATATGTGTCAGGTAAAGCTGAGTATATGGACCGCGAGCTTTCGAAGAGAACACAAGCCACTTGCCGTTTGGCGACCACGAATGCCAAGAGTTCATAGTTCCGGGCTGATTGCAGTTCATAAGCCGCGATTCGCCTCCTTCAGCAGGCATTATATATAATTTGGCGTCTGGTTGCAATAGCATAAAATTTTCCGCCCGAGTAAAAACAATCCATTTACCGTCCGGCGAATACTTAGCAAAGTAGTTGCTTTTGCCGTTGTGCGAGGCTCCCTCTATAGGAACCGCTTCGCCGCCCTCGCCGCCGTTAAAGGGAACTCTATACAAACTATATTTATACGGTTCTTTCCCGCTCAAAAAAACTTTGGCGAAACGAGTCGGCAAAACGACGTCTTTCCTTCTTTCGGCTTCCGGGAATCGATAATATCGCGATTTCGTAAAAACAACGTCTTTTCCGTCAGGACTCCAGACGGGATTGCTTTGGCAATAGTTCGGGTCGTTAGCTCCCGGCAGCGAAGAAAATTCGTCTTTTTTTCTATCGTAGATTCCAATAATACCTTTAATCGGAAAAAATAACTGCGAATAAGCAAGAGAATCCACTCTGACAAAAATCGAGCGGTCTTTTACCGTGCTTAGCGCGTAGCGTCCTTCGGGCGATATGCTTGATAGCAAGCCGAAAGTCAACTCCCCGTCCTCCCTTTTATAATCGCTCCAAGTGATAATATCCTCGACGTCAAGCGACACAACTTCATCCGTCGGACCGACAAAATAAGAACCCTTGTCGTTGCCGTAGTCCACGTCCATCGCCAGAACGCTTCCGTCGCGAGTTAAAGAATGACAGTTGGCGCAAACGGGCATATTCTGCAAAACTACTTTCGGGCGCTTGCGCGAAATATCGCCGAGCCGCCAACTTATTGTCTCCAAATTATCCACGGCGAAACCGAACGGCAATGGCACCGTGCGATATAGTATCGGCGCGCCGACGGAATCTTTGGACGTTTTTATCGTTACGTCGCCGGCGGCGGAAATAAGCTCGACTTCCTCGCCTCTTTTTCTTTTAACGCCCAAAACCTTTATTTTCGCTCTTCTATCGAAAGTCCTTCCTTTAATCTGTTCCCAATCAGCCGAATCGGGCGTCCATCTCGGCTTCTTCAGATAGCCGGACTCAGCCGCTATAGCGCCGTTGATTTCTATATAAGCCAGCCAAGCGTTCGCTTTCTCGCTCTCGTCGTTCCATTCAATCGTCGGCGGAACGATTTCAGGCGGGAACAGAGTATTCGTTTCGGGATAAGTTATTTCAAACGATTTCTCCGCTCCGGACGCTTTGTAGAGGTCGATTATCTCCGAGCCTTCTTTACTCGAACAAGAAATCAGAATCCAAGTTAAAACAGCGAGAACTAACGAAAATTTATATTTCATTAAACAAGTCATCTTTTACGCCTCGTTTAAAATTAACAAACCGAACCATTAAAATTACGACATAAGTCGATAAAATCAAATTATTTTAAAATAAATTTTCGATTCAAATAGCGACTCCTTATATTTCAAGTTTGAAACGCTTTAGATAAAAAATATTTTGAAGATTGATTAAAATTTGTTAATATTGATTATCTTACTATCTATATTATAATAAACAAAAGGTTCGTTATGAAGAATCAACTTACTCTCTTAGTCGCAATAATATTTTTTTTGAGTTTTGCCCCGACTCAAGCGCAAGAAGAAATATCGGCGAAAAATGACATCCGCTATCCAATCGACAGTTGGGAAACTATACTTCAGAATACCAAAATTTCAGACGAGGGAATTAATTTCAAGGAAAACGACCTTAATTTCTTTAAGAAAGCCGGCGAAATTCAGTCCGATGAATATATCGTATCGGAAATACTTGAATACGTTTCCGGCGAACTTGCTTACAAATACACATATACTTACCATAAAAGCAAACAAATATTGACGTATTTAGTTAGTTCTAAAATTCACGTTAGACCCGGATGGGAAAACTATTACAAAATTACTTACTCATACGATAAAGACGCAAATCGAATCGCTTTTCTCGAGCAAGTTTGGGAAGACAAAAAATGGAAAAATAATGTTAAAAAAAATTACTCGTTCGACGAGGACGGCAACGAAACAATCATTATGAATGAACAATGGGAGGGCAACCAATGGGTAAAGCAAGCCAAATATAATAAAAACTACAACGACGACGGGAACATAGTTTTGATTATTAGCAAAACTTGGGATAACGAGGAATGGGTTTATAGATATAAAACAGACTACGAATACGACAACGACGGAAACTTGATTTCGAAATTAAAAAATTATTGGAATGATTACAAATGGAATTACTCCTTTAGAGAAGCATACACTTACAATAACAGCGGGCTTGAACTGACATATTCAAACCAGCATTATAAAAACGGCAAATGGGTGAACAATAGAAAAAGAGAACACACATACTACCCGCAATCGTCGATGGAATATATCGTAGAGTCGGAATGGGAAGACGACAAATGGGTTTATATCTATAAAGCTCAATACAAAAAAGATTCTAGAGGCAACGTGCTTTCTCTAACAGGTTTGGAATTCGTTAACGGCGGATGGGTGAACAATTATAAATACGTAAGCAGTTACAACATAAACGGAGATATCTTATCAAAGTATTATAAAGCTTGGGAAGGCGGCGAATGGTATGACTACAAAAGAAATTCCTTCGTTTACGACGTAGGCGGCAATTTAATAACAGCTATATCCGAAAGAAAAAACGAAAACAATTGGGAGCCTAATAATTTCTCGTTCTCCTTAGAAGACGATAACAATAACGAATATTTAATGTATAGTTGTAATAAAATAGAAGTAACTTGGGAAAAAGCGACTTCGGTTGAAAGCGAAGAACGGGAGATTATTCGTTCAAACGCTTATCCTAATCCATTCGCGAAATCTACGACAATCAAATATTCCCTTAATAAACCGGCTACGGTTAAGATTTCCGTTTTCAATCCAATTGGCGAGAAAATACGCGAAGTTAAGAAATTTCAAGACACTGGAACGCATAGCGAAAATTTTGTCGCCGAAGATTTAAACTCCGGCATTTACTATTACACTATACAAATTGGAAAACAAACGGAAAGCGGGAAGCTAATCTTAATCAGATAAAATCCAATTCCCAAATCGGAATTTGCGAATTAGAAACAAGTTATTTTTTTTGATTACGATTTTGTAGGATGCATCGGGGCTTGCCCCGATGTATATTATCTATGAATGGCGAAGCGAAAAAAATCACCCCAACAAATCCTTTATCTCCCTATATTTCTCTTCGCCGATTATATTTCGACGCTTGGCTGTTTCCAGAGCCGCCAGCGCCGCTTGACGATACGCCGATAGAACTACTGGACTGCCTTTCAAAGCGTTCAAATGCTCTTCGATAGCCTTGACGTCGCCGCGGGCGAGCGGTCCTGTAAGCGGCATCGGCTCGCCTTCGCGTATAGCTTTTATATTGTTGCGGCAGGTCGTCTCGAGTATTTTCGGGATGAACTCTTCCGGCGGTATTCCGGCTAATCTCGCGATTTCTTCGCCGAGCGAAATTATCGCCGTCGTTATATTGGATACGGCGACCGCCGAAGCGTGATACAAAGCGGAAGTAGCTCGGTCGTTCTTCAAGCGATAGCAATTGCCGCCGAGCGCCTTAACGAGCGATTCGACTTTCTCCGGCTCATCTTCGGTTCTTAGACTCCAGCCTACACCCTCTAAATTCCGCTTCTTCGGATAATAAAACGTTTGGTAGGGGTGCAAGGCGTAGGTTCGCGCTCCTTCGGCTTTGCAGGAATCTAGTATTTCGAGCGGCAGCGCGCCCGAGCAGTGAATTACGTTTTTGTCTTTTAGCTTTTCGCCGAAAGCCTCCGCTAACTCTTTCGCCGCCGACTTGATGTTTTCGTCGTTTGCGGTTATGAAAATAGCGTCGGCTAGCGATTCGATTTGCTCTATCCGCTCGTAAAACTTTACTTTTTTGCCGAGCGAGGCTTTTTCGACTTCGGCTTTATCGACTACCCAGCTCAGAAAGCTCATATCCGAGAACGCCGACGCCAAAACCGTTCCCAACTTTCCGCAACCTATTATGCCTACGCTGTAAACCATAGTCTAATACGATTTATTTAATAGCTAATTTCATCTTTTAAATCTTTTATCGAATTGTATTTATATCCTTTTTCCTTAACGGCTTTCAGAATATGTTCTGCGTTATATGGATTTTTTAATAAATAAAAGGTTCCCTCCATCGCCGAAAAATCCTCTTCGGAAAGCAAAACTACGGATTTACCTTCGGAATTGACAATACGAACCGGATTCCTACTCGAAAGAGCTTTTTCAAAAAGCTTTTGAAACTCTTTTATAGCGTCCGAAAAAGTATATTCTATCATCTATCTTAATCCCTAATATTTAAGCTAAGTATTAAGATAAACAAAATTATATTACTTTCAAACATTAATTCAAACTTACTATCGCGTTGTTACCGACAGGGAAGCACACGGGCTTGCCCGTGTGCTAAACGATGACATCGGGGCGAACCCCGACGCTTTCAAGTCGGGAATCCTCAATCACTACCGCGCTATTACCAGCTTTTCCGTATAGGTTCGGCTTCCCGCTTGAAGGACTACTATATACGTCCCTTGCGGCAGGGCGCTTAAATCGAACGTTTCGACGTAATCGCCCGGAAATTTGTATTCCGCCGGCGATAACGTCCGCTTCCTACCGAGCGCGTCGATAAGGAATATTCTCGCTTCGCCCGCGCTCTCTACGCGGTAGCGAACGTTCACGCTTCCGCTCGCCGGATTCGGATAGCACAATATTTTGTTCCGCTCTACTTTCCTGTCGTCCTCTACGTCCGTTATGTTTACTACGCCGCCCTCTTTGTAAATCGCCAAACCGCCGCCCGTTACCAACCATTTATTGCCGTATTTGTCTATTTTGATTACTTGAGGATTCATAGGCAACGGCGAATTATGCGTTGTATATACTGTCCATCTATCGTCTTCGAATTTTAGCAAGCCGCCGAGATGGTATGGCTCTTCGCCAAGCGCGTTCGCGTTGCAGCCGACCCAAATTAAGTCTTTGTTCTCGACGGCTATTGACTTTACGTCTCTTTTGGGGCAGTTGGAATAAAAAGTCCAATTTTCCCCGTCAAATTTTACAGGATAATCCCCACAAACCCAAATATTTCCCAGACTGTCTTCGGCAAAACCTTCTATGGTCCATTTTTTTTTAATAGTATCGTAAGCTATCCATTCGTTATCGTTGTATCTTATAACAATGTTTTCATTTGATAATCCAATCCACTTATTGTTATGTTTATCGACAAAAATTGAATACGGGTCAATGTTATTTAAAAATTCAGTATCAGAAGAATCGAATATTTGCCAGTTGCCGTCAACTAAGGTTACTAAAATATTATCACCTTGTTCAATTCTATACGATAGTATCCATTTAACGTTTAGGCTATCAACAGCTAGCGAATGAACTAAATTACCGGGAAGCGGCGAATTATTTGTATCATAAATTGTGAAATCGTTATGATTGTATTTTAAAAGACCGAAAGCCGAACCTAACCATATATTATTGCTTCTATCTATTTCTATTGCCAATAAAAGATTTTTTTTTAAGCCGGTTTTTTCTTTATCCCAAACGGTAAAATTAGTTCTGTCGAAAAAAACGAGCGAGCCGGTTTGATAATATTTGCCGTCCGAAACAGCCAACCAAGCGTTGTTGTCGCCGTCGAAACTTATATCGTAAATTCTATCGCTGGTTAGCTCGGAATTTTTGTAATTAAACACAATCCATTCGGGATTATCGGCGAAAGAGAACTTACTCATAGTCAGAAACAAAAAAAGTATCGTTATTTTTTTCATAGCTCGTCTTCTATATTCTTATCACTCTCATTTTTTTCTTGGGAAATCAACCGCTCGCCCAGACCGCCTCTATAAATGTTCTGTTGCTGGGGCGGGGGCATAGCGCTGGAAAGCTTGGAACGAATTACTATCGGCATCTCGCCCGTTTGAACCGCTAAAACGCCGTCGGTTATCACTTTCATCAGCTCGATTTCCTTGTCGTGAAGCGTCCTCAACCTGTCGCCTATCGGCAACCAGACGATATTCGCCATAATAATTCCCCACATCGTAGCGATAAACGCCGAGGCGATATGGCGTATTAGCTCGTTCGGGTTGCCGCCCACCGACGCCAATGCGGAAATAAGCCCCATTACCGTTCCGATAATTCCCATCGTGGGCGAGTAACCGCCTAATTTGACAAATAAATTAATGTTCTCCTCGTGCCGCTCCGTCGTGTGGAAGACTTCCGTTTCGGCTATTTTCTTTAGCGTTTCCGGGTCGGCGCCATCGACGCAAGCCTGAAAGAGCTTCTTCAAGAAATGATGTTTGGATTTGTGCAATTCGTCTTCTATCGCGAGCAAGCCCTTCTTTCGGGCGATATACGAAAATTCTACTATCTGGTTTATTATTCCTTCCAAATCCTGCTTTTTCGTTCTGAACGCGACTCCGAAAAGAAGCGGCAGTTTTTTCATCTGGGACCAAGAGCTTCCGGCGAGTCCGGCGGCTAATGTGCCGACAAAAACAATCGTCATAGCAGGAGCCATAAACAGCGAGTCGAACGAGCCGCCTTCCCACAAGAAAGCCCCGAATATCGCGACTATGCCGATAACAATTCCGATTAAGGAGCTAGATTTCATATTCCGAAAATACTATTACAATCTGATAAAATCAAATAAAGAGGGGCGAATTATCGAGGAGCTTATTTGCAGGGCGTATTGCAGGGCGTTTTCGGTTTTCATCAGCTCCAGCGAGGTTCTCGCGACGTCGGCGTCTTCGGCTTTCGAGCGGAAATCTTTGAGCAATAAGTTTTCGTTTTCCAACTGATGTTTAACTACGTCGAGGTATTTATATTTAGCCCCAAGTTGCGAAGTAACGTTGTGTATGCTGTCCGCCGTGTCGGCGATTTCTTTTTGGTATTGGTCGAGTTTGCCTATGTCCGATTTATTGAATACGTCTATCTTGTCTCTTTTCTCTCCGTCGGAATTATAAGCCAAAAGGTTGTAAAGATTAATAATAGAATCGAAAACGTCCGCGCCGTCGCCTCCGAACATATCGGCGGCTTTAGCGTTAATTGTTTCGACTGTCAGTTCGTCTTTGTTAACTATTCTGTCCTTGTTGTTGCCTTTAAAAACGACTTCGTAGCCGGAGGGATTTTCGGCTGTTCGCTCCCCCTTGAAGAGCTCAAACGGGTCGTCGTTGCTTGCTTCCGGCGTTTTGTTCAAATCTCTCGGCGTCGTTTTTGTGCCAGAAAATAAGTAATGTCCGTTAAAATCCGCGTTGGCGTCTCTTACCAAATCGTTTAGAATGCCTTCGACGTAAATCCCTAATGAATGCAAATTACCGGTATTGCCCGTAACGCTTGCATCTACGGCGATATCTCTAATTTTCTGAAGTTTCTCGCCCATAGCGTTTAACTTCTCCTCCGCGGCTGTTATTTCTTCGATAGAACCGTCGATTGAATTTATATAGGATTCCTTGTTGTCTATAAAAGCGTTCAATTTTTTAGCTTTTACCATTCTCGGCGGGTCGTCGGCGGTTTCAGTAATATATTTGCCCGTTGACAGGCGCAATTGATTCTTGAGCTTGTCGGCTTGGATATTGTCCAAGTTGCTTTTATAAGGATTGATTATTTGATTTGTCGATATTCTCATATTCGCCGCCTATTTATCTTCCTAAATTTACGAGAGTAGCCAAAATATTGCTTGTTACGGACACCACTCTGGAAGACGCCTCGAAAGCTTTTTGAAACTTAATTAAATTAATTGCTTCTTCGTCCAAGTTTACTCCTATTACCGATTCCCTCTGATTTTTCAATTGCTCCAACGTCAAACTTATAGCTTCTTCGCCGTTTTGCGCGTCGCTCGAGCGCTGTCCGAGCTTGCCGATTAAGTCCGAATAATATTCCGAAGGCGTCATCCCCTTCATAAATGATTTATCGTTATAAATACCGCTGATTTTCCTCGCTATCTCGGAATTGCCGCTCTCTCCGGGAGCGGAGGATAGCGGAACCGCTTCGGGCATGCCGGCGACAGCGGCGGAGACTTTAATCGTCGCCGCGGCGGCGTCTGAATTGAAAGCGAACAGGTTCCTTTGCGGCGGCGCTCCGGCGGCTCCGTCGTTCATTCCGTAGCCTTGCGTCGCGAAACTGTTGATTTGCGAAGCTAAAGCGCCGGCGAAATCGTTAAGTTCTTTGGCTATAGATAAGCCGTTCGCGCTATTCGAATTTAAAGTAGTGTTGTAATGATTAATCATGGAGCCGATTTCGCCAGAGCCGGCTGTTATTGCGGTTTCAATTCCGCCTCCGCCGACTTTAAACAATCGAAGTCTCGATTCTCCTGTCGTCGAATTTACTTTTTCCTTTATTTTCAGCGTAGAATAATCCGAGCCCGTAATTACGTTCGCTCCGTTGATAAAAACGTTGAGCGAACCGTAATCGTCGCGGGCGACGTGCGTTTCGAACAATTGCGAAAGCTCCTCCAATTTTTGCTCGCGTCTGTCTATGTATGTCTGCGAGCCCGCGCCGTTCGACGAATACGATTTTTGAACTTCGTTGTTCAAATTGGCTATTTCTTTCAAAAGAGCGTTGGCTTGTTCTAATTTATCGCTCGCTCTTTGGGGTAAACCAAGCCTCAACTTTCTTAAACTGTCCGCCGCCGAATTGAAATTATCCGATAAATTTTTCGCGTCGTTCAGCAAATTTTGCCTTAGAGACAAATTCTCCGGCTGCAGGACTAAATTCTCGAACGAATTCAAAAAATCGTTGACCGACTGTCCTATACCGAGCTCCGAAGGCTCCGAAAGTATTCCCTCGATTCTCTTATATACTTCAGCGTCGATTTTTTGTCCCGCTAAAGACGATTCGTTGCGCCTTACGTCCTTATCGAAAAACTCTTCCCTATAATTCTTTATTTTATCGATGAGAACGCCCGTTCCGAGGTAACCGGCGGAGCTTTTGCGCGGGTCGGTTTCCGAATTTACGGCGACGCGACGAGAATAACCCTCCGTGTTTACGTTGGCGATATTATTACTCGTAACGTCCAAGCCGACGCGGCTGGCTCTTAAAGCTCTTTTCCCTATTTCAAGAGAGGATAAACTCATAGCTTAGTTTTCTTTCTCAGTCAGCAAAATGTTTACTTCGTCAACTTGATTTTTTAGTCTTTTGTAGTCTCCGTATCCGAAGCTTTCCGCCATAGAAATATATACTCTGGCTTCGCCTAAGGAAGTCGTAGCCTCCAAGAAAGAGCGTTTTTTGTCGATGTATCTTTTGGAATTGAAACTGTCCTCTACGTTTTTGACCAAACTTTCTGCAATGTCTTTCAAACAATACTTTAATTGCGAATTGCTTTTGTCTTTTAAACTCTCGCTCAAAGACAGCATCGACTCTGAAAGTTCGTTCAGCTTTCTCCATAAATCGTTGTGATTGTTAGATTCCTTTCTCATAGCTTAATCTCCTATTTATTGTTACTAAATATTCGTCAGATTTTTACGTTGCAAACTTGATTCGACTCGCCGGAAAAGGCTTGTAAAATACCGCTAACGCCGCGTCTTCCGCGGTTCGCTAAAACCTTGTTGAAAACGTTGATTTCGTTTGTTCGGTCCATCAGTCTCCCCAAATTTTTTCTCAACGCTTTTAGCGTTCCTCTGTCCTCGCCGGCTACCGAATCGATAATTTCGGATAAGGGCTTGCCCATAGCTTCATTTTTGGAAATTCCCATAATGTCCGCCACGCAATCCAAACGCTCGTTTTCTATATGCCAAATGCTCTTCGAGATTTCCTCCTGCTTGCCCGATAGCGTTTCGATAGCGTCTATTCCATAGTTTATTAATCCTTCTCTTAGGCTTTCGCTCGTTTTTAATAATTCGCTCAATAGTTTTTCTTCGCGTTTTAATATTTCTATTAACTTATCCATCATAATCGCTCCGATATATTTTTAGCTAAATTGATTTTCGAATATTGATAAATACTTTTTAACGCGTTTTAAATACGTTCGCGTTTCGTCGAACGGCGGAACGCCGTTGTATTTCGCCACGTTTCCGGGACCTGCGTTGTAAGCCGCCAAAGCTAAATCCAAATCTTCGTATCTGTCGAGCATCATAGAGATATATTCGGTCCCGCCCATGATATTTTCTTGCGGGTCGTAACTGTCGTTTACGCCTAGCCAATTAGCGGTTGAGTCCATTAATTGCATCAAGCCTTTGGCGCCCGCGCTTGAAATCGCGTTTGGTTTCGCCGCCGACTCCGAAGATATTATCGCTTTTATTAGGTTTGGAGCGACGCCGTATTTTTCGGAAGCTTCCGATATTATATTATCGTAACCGCTCAGTCTTTCGTTCAGTCCATCTATATAATTTATACGAGGATTTAAAGCCGAAGTTTCTTTATTTTTTTCTACGGCTGGTTTATTAACCGGAATATCAATCTTTTCCTTTGGCGCTTTTTCCGTCGCGGACATTTTTTCGCCGTTCGTTAGGTATTCGTAAATCTTTTCGGCTATGCCGGTTCCTTTGCCTACTTGCGAAACTTTGTCGGATAAAAGCATATAGGAATAGTCCAGCATTGTATCCGCTCCGAACGCGCTCATACTATTCTCGCTATTTTCCAGCATAGCTTTGCGCATTCCTTTGAAAGTCATATGCAACATAAGCGACTCGAATCCGCGCGCTACTTTTTCCATAGCGGCTTTGTCGTTTTGGGAGTTTTTGCTCGCTCCCAAATATTCAGAAACGCCTTTTATAAAGCCTTGATATTTAGACTCCGTCGCGCTTCTTTGCGCTTCGAACGCTTCCGCCGTATTTATGTCTAAACTCATACCTTTTTCGCTCCTACTGTATTATCAATTCTCCTTGCAAAACGCCCGCTCCTTTCAGCGCTTGAAAAATCGAAATTAAATCCCTCGGCTTAACTTGCAGCGCGTTCAGCGCTTTTTCCATATCCCCAACGCTCGGCGGCTTAACCTCGACTCCTTTTGCCGGATTAATCTCTTCCTCGGTCGTAATGCTGGCTTCCGTCGCGTAAGGTGGATGCCAAAGCGACCATGATTGCCAAGGGAAATGCGATTTGTTAAGAACTACAACGTTTCTTTGTATTTGTATCTCTAAGTCTCCGTGCGCTATTACCGCCGGTTCTAACGTAACGTTGCCGCCGACTACGATAGTTCCCGTTCTTTCGTTTATTACCACTCTCGCTTTCACGTCCTTTTGCACTTGCATAGTGTCGATTCCGGCGATAGCGTCCACTATGTTTTCGTCCGGCGATAATTCAACTTCGATTGTAGCGGCGTCTATGGCTGCCGCCGAGGTAACGAAATCCGCCCCGTCGTTTATAGCCGTCGCCACTCTAGACGCGGTGGTAAAATCGGGTTCGCGTAAGACAACGTTAATTACATTATCTGCTCTTAAAAGCTCTTTTTTAATTTCTTTTTCCAATATTAAGCCGTTCGGAACTCTACCGGATGTAACGAAATTCTTTGAAACTCGGGAGCCTAAAGCTCTGTAATCGTATCCGCCGACTGACATAGCTCCTTGAGCCGCTCCGATTATTTCCCCGTTGGAAGCGGACATCGGCGTCATTAATAATACGCCGCCTTGCAAGGAAGTCGCGTCGCCTATCGAGGATACCTGAACGTCAACTCTGGAGCCTGGTTTGAGAAACGCCGGCACGTAAGCCGTTACCATAACGGCGGCTACGTTCCGAATTCGCGGATTGATTTGAGGCACGGTCAATCCGAAACGCTTCAGCATATTAGAAACCGATTGGACGGTAAACGAAGCCTGTTGGTTGTCGCCGGTGTTATTCAATCCTGTTACGAGACCGTAACCGATAACCTGCGTCCCGCTCGCTCCCTGCACCTCGGCTATGTCTTTTATTCTCGCCGCTCGAAGCGAGCTTAAAACGCACAAAAACGCTATCGCAATTACGATAACGCTTCGAGTAACTTTTATGTTCGTTTTTCCGCTCATAATATCAAAACAATAGCCTGATAAACTTCGTGATTAAACCGGGTTCTTGTATTTCGGTTACGTTTCCGTCGCCTTCGATAAATAGAGTTAAATCGAGTATATTATATGAATAAACCGAGTTGTCGGGCTTTATGTCCACGGGTCTAACGATTCCTTTAATCTTAACTGTCTGGGTCTCGCCGTTTATTTTAGTCTTTCTCGTGCCGTCGATTTTTAAGTTCCCGTTATCGACGACCTCCACTACCTTCGCGCTCAAGACGGTTTTAATGTTTTCCGAGCGCGTATTCGCACCCGAAGCGGAAAATTCGTTGCCGGTTCCCAGACCAATCGAGCCGCCCGTTTTGTAGCTTCCGCCTTCTAAATCCGCGGAACCGGAAAGTTCGGTCCCCCTTGACTCGGACGCGGAGGCGGAATTGTCGGCGCGCGTTTCTTCCATTATCAAAATGGTTACCGCGTCGCCGACCTGAAACGCCTTCACGTCCGAAAACAAAGAGCGGGAATTGTTCTGCTTGAATTGTGAAAAAACGGCTTCCTTGCCTAAAAAGAACGTCCCTGATATTAGTAATATGAAAATTAATATTTTATTCATAAAGCTCCTTAAGTGATTCCTTTCAATAGCGCTTATCTCAGATTAATAATAATGGAGCCGTCCTTGGCTACGCTTCCCTCGAGGATAGCGCGGGCTCCGTCCCGTCTTACCTTTATTGTCTGCCCAATCGCCGCGTCCTGCAGAGCCTCTCCGGCTGAGCAAATCCTGATTGCTCCCGATTGAGCGACAATCATAACTTTATCGCCTCTGTTGATTATTGTCTCCTTCTTAACCATAGCATTCGTTATACTCTCTCCCTTGCCGACGTTTCGTTTTAACTTCATCCCTATTAAATAATCCGGACTCGCTAACTCTTTTTCTTTATAATTTGTTACTTCTCTTTTCGCCAACGCGATAGATTCTGAGCTAATTTTCTCTCCCCTGTTCAACCTTGTAGTAGCGATTGGAACTTGCCGATATATTTTTATCCTCGCCGGCAGTTCCAGCCTCTTTAGCAGCCTTTCGCCCTTATAAAATTCAACTCCAATATAGCAGGAGCCGCGCAGCGACCTTCTGTTTCCCGTCATCTTCGCTTTTACTCCGTCCTCTTCGAAAACTACGTCGCGAACGTTTTTTGCGATTTCGACTTCAGCCAGAGAACCCCAAACGTCGTAAGCGTAATTTTCGCAAGCTCCTTTTACGCGCTCGCCGGAGAAAGTGGATTTAGCCGCCGCTCCGTAAACGAGAGCTACGGTTAAAATCGAAGCGAATAATATTTTAAAGTATCTATTCATTTTATCTCTTCAGATTGCTCGCCACTCCTAAAATTTGGTCCGCCGTTCTTACCGCTTTAGAATTCATTTCGTAAGCTCGCTGGGCGACTATCATATTCACCATTTCCTCAACTATATCCACGTTTGACGATTCCAAAGCGTACTGAATAAGCTCGCCCGTATTGTTCAAACCGGGTTGCTCAAAAAACGCCTGTCCGGACGCTGGAGTCTCGACAAATAAATTGTTGCCTTCCGCTCGCAAACCGCCGGAGTTTATAAATCGAGCGAGTTCTAACTGCCCTAATGTCTGTTCTTCCATCGCTCCTTCGAGCAAAACGCTAACGACCCCGTCTCTAGATACGTGCAGTTCCAAAGCGTCTCTCGGCACGTTGAACCCAGGCTCTAAATAGTATCCCTGCGAGTTGACGATTTCACCGTTTCTATCGACTCTGAAAGAGCCGTCGCGGGTGTAGGCGTAACTGTTGTCCGGTTTCCTAACAATAAAAAAACCGTCGCCTTTTACAGCTAAATCCAGTTGATTATTCGTCTCTGTTATATCTCCCTGCGAGAAGATTTTCTTCGTATCTGCAAGTTCCGTTCCCGTTCCGATTTGAACCTCGTTGAGCGGCTCTACGTTATATCTTCTGTTGCCGCCCGCAGGTTTTATGTTCTCGTAAATTAAATCCTCGAACTCAGGCCTAACCTTCTTAAACGCCGTAGTGTTTATATTCGCCATATTGTTCGAGATTATCTCTACGTATCTTTGCTGACCGCTTAGCCCCGTTGCCGCCGTCCTTAGCGTTTTATCCATTCTAAGAGTCCCTTATTTTAATTAATAGAATCTTCCAATTTTAACGCTCTCGTCCAGCGTTTGGTCGTTAGTTCTGATAACCTTGCTTCCGGCTTCGAATACCCTCTGCAACTCAATCATATTCACCATTTCGTCTATAATGTTTACGTTGGAATTCTCCAGCCATCCTTGGCGAATGAGAATTTCCTCACGCGGAACGTAATCGTAATCAGTCGCTTCCGTCGGGACGAAAAACGATTTCGAAGATGTTTGCAAGCTTTGGGGGTTCTTGACTTTAACTATATCAATCGTCCCGACTTCCGCGTTATTAGCGAAAACTTCGCCCTTCTCGCTGATTTTTATATTCAAAGCTTTCTCGTCTGCTATATATCCGTTTTCTAGCAAAAACTCTCTGCCTAAGTTAATCTCTCCGCCTTTGCCGACCAGCTTCCTCCCGTCGTTCGATATTAATATTCCGTCCTCTGAAATTTGAAAGTTGCCCGCCCTTGTAAAGAATTCGCTTCCGTCGGCGCCTTCGAAAACAAAGAACGCGTTCTTATTCTGAATAGCCGCGTTTAAACGCTCTCCTGTTTGCTCGTAAGCTCCTTCGGTAAAATCCACGTAAGAGCCAATCGCCGGGTCGTCGCTTTCTACGTCTCCCGGCACGTTGTTGAATTGATTGACCGCCGAAATCAAATCGCGCTGAAAAACGGCGGAACGCTTAAAGCCAATCGTTCCGGCGTTCGCCATATTATTGGACAGAACTTCCAGCTTCGTTTGTTGGGGAGACATTCCCAAAGCCGCGGTATATAATTCCTTAAGCATCTCGCTAGTCTTCCCTCGCTTTTTTATCTATTTCATCGACAAATTCCATAACATCGGCGGCGGCAGAGAGCAACTCTTCCGGTACGTTTTTCAGCAAATTTATCTCGTCGAGCTTTTTCAAAACTTCCGGATTCTTGATTACCGGCGTCCCCGACTCTTTGGCTTGCTTAATTATTTCTTCCGCCAATTTGCCGCTACCCTCGCCTAAAACCGATTTTACTTCGCCGCTTTCTTCCGAGTATCTCGCCGCGTAAGCTTTTCTGAATTTGTCTTTTTTGTCGCTCATTTTTTTCTCGCATTACTTTATTTTCACGCCTAATTCTACAAGGAACGTGCCATTGTATTTTTAACAATCAAAGAGCTAAACGGCGGCGAAAAAATTCGAAAAATTTTCAGAAGTGATTTTTATAAGTCTTTGAAAATGCGAAAAGCGATTTTTTAGAAAAGCGATTTTTTATCGTTTTTTCTGTTTTTGTGAAAATTTGCGACAAATTTTAATCTATGTTTACTTTTAAACATTGGATAATAATAAACTCCAAAGAAAAAACGCGGCGCAAGAAAAAAGCGGGAGCGAAGAGAAACCGTATTGCCGCCCCAACCGAGGCTTCCCCCAACGCGTTTTACTCATCCGACGACTCGGAGTCATCGGATGAGTATTGCTTTTCCGTACCTTAGAGAGGGGTAAACTTTAAATTCTCAAAAGGGAATACTATAGAATAAAATTATAAACCGCAGACAAAGCGACTACTTTGTGTTTATAAGAGTAATCGGGGAAAACGGGAGTTAAGCCGAGCGAATATTCTATTTGGAAATCCAAAGCGCTTCGTTTTATATTCCATTCTAATCCTAAACAAGCTTTAAAACCAAAGTCAAAATCGTTTACTTTAGCGTCGGGATAGGACGGCTCGCTAAGCTTCGCGGCGAAGTAAGGACCTATCGCTAAGTAAGGGTAGGATTTAGCCTCGCCTCCAATAAAATCGTGTTTGTAAAGCATTGGAATTTCCAAATACCCAATAGCGGAGTTTTCGCCGTTCAGCTCGGCGCCTTTCGTTGAATACAATAGCTCGGTTAGGAACGTTTCGCGATTAGCGAATCTATAGGAAAAACGAGCGCCCGCGGCGATACCGAAAGAAAATGATTTGTCGAAGTCCTCTTCGGAACCGGTAAAATTGTTTATCCCGCCGGAAATCTTAACGCCTATACGATATTTTCGCCTCGATAGCGCTTTCTGATATATTCTGTTTTTTAGCTCGCTTTGCATTGTTTTTGGTCGCGAGTTTCCTTTATCGATTAAATCGCTGTAGTCCGGTTCTTTGTCGTTAAATTCAGGCGGTTCGCCCTCGTAAACTTTTGGGGAGCCTTCTTTTTGAGTTGAAACGGATTCCTTCAAAATCCAGCCCATTTTATCGTTATAATTTACGTAATACCATTCGCCGCGCTCGTTCGTTATGAAAACGGCAAGATACTTTTGAATCTCGGCTAAAACTTCCGAATCTTTGTTCGGCGCGGCTCTTAACTCGGCGTTATCTTTTATTACGGTCGCTTTTATCGAATTTTGCGCTTCGCATTCGGCGCCATTTAACGATATAAAGACAAGAACTATCAAAACGTTAAATGATAGCAAAACGGCTTTTTTATAACTTTTTCTCATTTTTTTGCAAAATAATGAAACAAAATCTCTCTTTTTTTGTTTATTAATAATACGCTAAATTATAAATTATTTAATATAAAAAGGAGGAAAAGATTAAGTTGATTTTAGACCGAATTAAAAAAATATCGATAGTCGCGCTCGTTCTGACGTTTTCTTGTAATCTCGCTGCAGCCGAAGAATTCACTTTCAATTATAATCCGCCCGACGGCTTGACTTACGATTTGACCGAGAAGACGACGAAAATTAAGTACGTTAATGGAAAGAAAGAACGAACCGACAAGATAGAGCTAACTACGCGAGTCGAAATACACAAAGACGGGAACGGATACGTAATCGAGAAAAATCCCGTTAAATTGAATTCGAAAAGGGACGGCGAGACGTTCGTCAATACGCTATACGCCTTTCTAAACCAGATACCCACAAGGAGCTTAATCAATTCGAACGGCGCTCTTACGGAAGTTTACGGTTACGAAAACATCGTAGCCAAAGCGAAGAAAAAGATGCCGCAGAGAGCGGTCGACGCGATTAGATTCACTGCAAATCCCGAAGCGATGTCGAAAAAAACGAAAGCTGAGTGGAACGCGAAAATAGCGGCTTTCGCCGGGCAGACCGTAAAAATAGGGGACGCTTTTACCGGTTCGGGCATATTTCCCATTCCGAACGGCGAGAGATTGACTTTCTTTTCGGTAGTAAAAATCGCCGACACCGTCAGGAAAAACGGCGAGAAACTAGTGAAAATAACATACAAAAACAGCTCGAATCCCGACTCCATCGCCGCTTTTATGAATTCGACGGTCGAAGATATAAAAAGTATGTTCAACTTCGACGCCAACGACGATTTAACGACGAATATTTCTTTGGACGGCGGCGGCGAGCGGTTAATCGACCCTGACACTATGTTAATATACAGCGAAAAAAGCGAGCGCGTCGTCGAAATCGAATCGGAAGTTATAGGCGAAAAAAGCAAAACGAATAAAACCGTCGAAAGAAAAGAGTATATTTATGATTATAAGGAGTAGAATTTCTCTCAAAACAACAAATATTACATCAGTCTCATCAATCTCATTCCCAAATTACAAGTTGGGAATGAGGTATTTTCTCAATCTGGGATGAGGTATTTTCTCAATTTGGGATGAGGTATTTTCTCAATCTGGGATGAG
>CAZDXB010000011.1:39511-92110 GCA_964509335.1 uncultured Hyphomicrobiales bacterium
TGGGATGAGGTATTTTCTCAATCTGGGATGAGTAACGAGACAAAATTAAGAATATGAACAAAAAGAAGAACATAAAAGATTACGGGCCAAAGGAGCTGAAGGGATTAGCCGAGGATTTGGACTATAAGAAATTCCGCGGCGCGCAGATATTCGACGAAATCTTCTCGAATAGACAAAATAGCTTTTCCGACTCGACAAGCCTGCCGAAAGAGCTTAGAGCGGAACTGGACGAGAAATTTATCATAAACTCGCTCGAACTTCAATCAAAAAGCGAGTCCGAAGACGGAACGATAAAATTCTTGTTCGGCTTAAAAGACGGCGGAGCGATTGAATCAGTTTTAATTCCGACGCCGAGCGACAAAGGCGAAAGATTGACTCTCTGCGTTTCGTCGCAAGTCGGTTGCCCTTTCAATTGCGTTTTCTGCGCCACGGGAAAGATGGGCTTCAAAAGGAACTTAACAGCGGCGGAAATTATAGACCAGATATTTATAACGGAGCGGGAAATCGGCGATAGTATCGACAATATCGTTTTTATGGGAATGGGCGAGCCGACGCTGAACTTCGAGGTATTGGAGAAAAGCCTGAAGATAATCGCCGACGCCGAAATAATCGGCTCGAAAAAGATAGTCGTTTCGACCGTCGGAGTTCCCGATGGAATACTAAAGCTCGCCGAAATCAAACCGAGCGTCAAGCTGGCGATTTCGCTTCACGCGACGACCGACAAGACGCGGCAGAGCCTTATTCCCTACGCCAAAAAAGCGCCTTTGAGCGAAGTCTTGGACGCCGCCGAAGATTATTACAAAGCGACGAAAGAAGCGGTTGCCTACGAATATTTATTTTTGAAAGGGATAAACAATTCCGATGAAGACGCCCGCCGTTTAGCGAAAATAACGAGGCGGTTTCCGTCGAAAGTCAATATTATACCGTATCACGATGTATCTTTCGCCGGCGATACCGGCGAAGTCGAGCTTATGGAGGCAAGCCGCGGCGAAATCAATCGCTTCCGCGAGTTGTTGAAAGATTTGGGCGTCAACTGCTTCGTTCGGTCTTCGAGCGGTAAAGACATTAAAGCCGCCTGCGGGCAGTTGGCTTACTTAAAAGAATATGATTTTGTGGATAAAAACGAATAGAATTATGAGAAAGATTTTGATAATCGTAATTTTTCTGTCGACGCTTTTGACGGCGAGAGCGGAAAAAGGGATATTGGAAGAAATTCCGGCGAACAAAAACATTAAATACGTAATTAAGCTGGAAAACGGCGATATAATAACCGGTTACGTCGCCGAATTTCTAAGCGCCCCCGAAGAAGGCGAAGGAATAAAGTTTTCAACCGATTTGGGCTTAGCTACAATTTACGAATCGCAAATTCAATTGATTGTCAGAGAAAGCGATTACTACAGACATAGTCATCGCGTATTTCTTTTGCCGACGGCGGAGCCGATTGGCGACGATTATTTTATCGGCGCGTTCGAGTTGGGGTTCGCTTATTTGGGGGCGGGAGTTGGCGATATGTTTTCATTCACCGCCGGCAGGTCGCTCATCCCGGGCATACGTTCCGACCAGCAGATTTCCGTTCTTAACGGCAAAGCGACGCTGCTTCAAATGCCTTTGGGAAAAACGGCGGATAAATTAAGCTTCGCGCTCGGCGGCAATTTAGCGTTCATAAACCATGACAACCGCTTGATTCATTTATACGGGACTTGCACGGTGAAATTCCACCGTTCCGCTATCACCGCGTCCGTTTTCAATAAATTGGGGAGCGCTAATTACAACAGATTAAACTTCGGGCATAACTTTGTCGAAATGCGCTATCAGGACGGCGCTTTCGGCATCGGTTTGGGCTTGGACACGAAGTTCAAGAACGTCCACGGTTTGCATTTTATCGGCGAGCTTTGGAACAGCAACGTAACGAAGCCGACCAACACGGCGGTGTTTCTCGGTTTGCGGCTCGCCAAGTATAACTTTTCGTCGGATTTCGGACTGTCGTTTTTCACGCAACCGTTCGTCGCGCCGTTCGCAAGCTTTGTTTGGACGCCGTTCAATTGATTATGGATTTAGAGCGAATACGAAATATCGCGAAATTAGCTAAACTGGAGTTTTCGGACGACGAGCTGAAAGCTTTCGCCGAGGATTTCGAGCGGATACTCGAGTTCGTCGGCGAAATAGACAAACTGGACTTAGAGGGCGTCGAGCCGCTTTACGCCGCCGGCGAGCGAAAAGCCGAGCTAAGAAAAGACGCAAAAGGAAAATCCCTAAACCACGACGACGCCCTGAAAAACGCCCCGCGCAAAGATGACGGGTATATCGGGAGCGAGTGATAATTTTTGATAATGGTTTTGAAAACTTTTTCCTTTTGATTAACGATAAAAAATATTAATTTGTGAACAATAAAATGAAGTTATGTTTGAAGATATTAGAAATTGAGTAAAAAGTTGGATTCAATTAAAAATAAAGATATGAAGAAAAATTTAACTATTGAACTTTTAAAACAAGCGGCGAAAGATTTCTGCAAAAGGGAATCTACTTACGACAACAAAGATTTATACGGCGTAACCGACGGCAAAGCGGTTGGAACAAATATAGAGCATAAGTTTCAAGATTTTCTTCAAAAGAATTATAAATACGAAAAAGGCTCTTCGGCGAGAGACATAGATTTTCCAAGCGCTACAATCCAGACCGATATAAAAGTAACTTCGATTAAACAACCGCAGTCTTCTTGTCCGTTCAGAGAGCCGAAACAAAAGATTTTCGGTTTAAGCTACAACCTTCTGGTTTTTGTTTATAACAAAACGGACGACATAAAGAAAGAAACCGCTATACTCGACTTCGTTAGTTGCTCTTTTCTTAGAAAAGAAAGAACCGGCGATTACACGACGACTTTAAGGCTTCGGGAAATGATAGACGACGGCGCGAACAAAGAAGATATCGTATCTTATTTAAACGATAGAAATATTCCCGCCGACGAAGTTTCGATTGATAAAATAGCCGACAGAATTTTAGAAAAAAAGCCGGAGCAAGGCTATCTTACAATTTCCAACGCTTTACAATGGAGATTGCAATACGGCAGAATCGTATCTTTAAGCGAAAAAGTTAAGGGAATCGAAAAATTAGTAGATAAAGTAGCGTTATGAATTTTAGCGACTTACATATCGACTATGAAATTCAAAGATTTATTCAAAACAACGTAAATCAATTTACGGATTGGCGTAAAGCTAACGATTTTATATATAAAACTTGCGGGGTTCTTAATTTTTTTTGCAAACAAGAACAAGTTGAAGAAATAAAATACTTAACGACCGAGAAAGAATTAACGATACAAGAACCGGACAGGCGCGATTACGGAGATTTTCAAACAAACGAGAAATTTACGATTGAATCGATTAATTACATTTTGAGTAGAAATCCTGATTTTGACTATGAGCTTGTTTTTGAACCGACTTGCGGGAAAGGCAATTTTATACTGGCGGCTCTAAAGCTTTTGCCTAATATAAAAAAGATAATAGGAATTGAAATTTACGAACCGTATATATGGGAAACGAAATTTAATATTCTGCAGTTCTTTCTAGAAAATCCTTTAAAAGCAAAACCAAATATTGAGATTATAGAGGATAATTTTTTTGAATTCGACTTAAATAAATTAGCGCGGGAGACAAAATATTACAAAACGTTAATCATTGGAAATCCGCCGTGGGTAACTAATACCGAGCTTAGCTCGATTAATTCAAAGAACTTGCCTAAAAAATCCAACATTAAAAACTATAAAGGCTTAGACGCGATAACCGGCAAAAGCAATTTTGATATTGGAGAGTATATAGCCGGCGCGCTGCTGGAAAATTTTAACAAGCATGACGGGAGCTTCGGCTTTTTAATCAAAAATTCCGTAGTTAGAAATTTGATTTACGAACAAAAGAACGATAAATACAGAATTAGCGGCGCCGAGAAGCTAAATATCGACTCAAAAAAAGAATTTAACGCGTCGGTGGACGCGAGCTTGTTTGTTGTCGAGTTAAATAAAGAGCCGCAGAAATTCTGTCAAGAAAAAGATTTTTATACGCGCGAGATAAAGACTAGATTCGGTTGGCGCCAAGGTCATTTCGTTTACTCTATTAACGACTACGCAAAAACTAATAGCATTGAAGGCAAATCCCAATTCGTTTGGAGGCAGGGCGTTAAACACGACTGCTCTAAAATATTGGAAATCGAAGAGAAAGACGGTTACTATATTAACGGACTGAATCAAAGGATAAATATCGAGCCAGTTTTGGTTTACGGTCTTTTAAAAGGCTCGGACTTGAAGGCGTCCGTTACCGACGCTTACCGAAAACTTATCATAGTAACGCAAAAGAAAATAGGGCAAGACACGAGTTTTATAAAACGCGACTATCCTTTAACTTTCGACTATCTTAGCGAACATAAAAGCTATTTCGACAAAAGGAAGTCGTCCATATATAAAGACAAACCGCCGTTTTCAATTTTCGGCGTGGGCGACTATTCGTTTAAACCGTATAAAGTCGGCGTTTCCGGTTTCTCTAAAAAGGCGAGTTTTACTTTAATACTTCCCAGCGAGGGAAAACCTCTTATGCTCGACGACACTTGTTATTTTATCGGTTTTGATAATCTCGCCTACGCCCAAATAGCTCATTCCTTATTAAATCATGAAACTACGCGCCAATTCTTGAATTCGATAATATTTCCCGACTCAAAAAGACCGATAACCAAAGAAATTCTGATGAGGATAGACTTCCGTGCTATTTACGATTCTTTAAGCTACGGCGTTATTAAGGATTCAATAACCGATTTGGATATAAAAGAGTGGGAAGCATTCGGAAACTTGTTGAGTAAAACGAATAAAAGCAAACAAGCGGAATTGTTTTGAAAAAGAGACTAAAAAATGAATCTAGACGAAGCTTCCGAAGGTTTGAATGCTTTCGGAGGGGTAAAACACAATAGAAACATACTGGTTACAAAGAACGTAGGATAACAAAGGAAATTTACTAAGGCTAAGTATCAAAAATGCGAAGACGACGCCCTGAAAAACGCCCCGAGAAAAGAACGCTTAGCGACACAATACACATATGTTTATAATAATCAATCAATTAACCCGTCAAAAGTAAAAACAAATTTTGTTTGTAATTTTTTAATTTGTTTTGTAAATTCCAAACAAAAATATTTGAATAGGAAAAAAAATGGAATTGCCAAAGAGAATTAGTCCCTGTCCAATAGTGGATGCTTTACTTGAAATACGATTTTCAACAAAGATAGACCCAAACGCTGTTTTTGGGATAATATACAAAGAAATTCAAGACGATTTTGAAAAAGTTGAGAAGCTACCTATTCTGGAATTACCAGACGCAATAAGATCTTCAGAAAAGAATTTCAAGTTTAAACCGTATTACCGTTTACCAAAAGACAATTTTGTAATCCAAGTTGGTCCAGACGTACTAACGATTAGTTCTTTTCCAGAGTATAGCGGATGGAGTTTATTTTCCAAGAAAATCTATTCCGTGTTAGAAAGAATTGAAAAAGTTGACATTATTGATTCGATTATAAGAATCGGAATGCGTTATATTAACTTCTTTGAAAGAAACATATATGATAATATAAATCTGAGAATATCTTTGCGGAGCAAAATAATTAACTACAAAAATACTGTAATTAGAACAGAAATCAACCAAGAGGATTTTCAAAGCACTTTGCAAATATCAAATAACGCGGAGCACAAGGGCGAAAAAGGATCAATTATCGATATTGATACTTTTATCACCGACGGCATAAAAGATTTTTTCTCTAAAAAAGAAGAAATAATCGAAAATGGACATCAAAAAGAAAAAGAATTATTTTTTTCCTTATTAAAAAAAGATTTTTTAGCAAAATTGAATCCAGAGTATTAATATGACCGCAGACACCAACACAACCAATGTAACGATAAAAAATTTATTGCTTTTAGCGACAGCGACATTTGGCACGAGCGTCGCAAGCTCTCAATCGCCTGAGAACGCTGAAGATTTGATACCCGAAAGAGGGTTTAAATACGAAAAGCCTAGCAGTTTGTCTGATTGGAGAGACAATGCTTTCAATGATTTATCTGATTACTCATTTAAAATTGATTATCAAGAAAAAATTCAAACTATATTAGACTTTTCAAAAAAAATAATCCGAAATTCAGTTGATATTGACAGCGAATTTGTCGATATAGTCAACGAGGATTTTTGGGAATTAATATGAATTTTGAAGATTTAAAAATATATCTGCCAAAATTTTTATCGGTTGAATCAGAAAAAGAGTTGTTTGAAGGATTAAAAGATTTTCCTGACAATATTGACTCAAGAATTTACACTGATTATTTGTCGTGTAAAGACTTATTATACCAAGGGGATGGTATTAAGAACATGTTAGTATTTCATCTTCCAAGCTCAGAAATTCGAAAAGCGCCAAGTATGATTCTTTCTAATACTTGCGCTATCGACTTAAAAAACAAACGTTCTTTTTCTTCGCAAATAGTATATGCGCCTATTTTTAAATTGGATAAATACAAAAAATCATTATACAATAAATCAAGAAAAAGCGAGGAACAAATTGAATCGCATATTGAAGCAATTAAGAAACAAAGAATAACTCAAATTTTCTTTTTACCTAAGATTCAAGGAAAACTCGAGGACTCAATTGTTTTCTTTGATCGAATATTAAATTGTCCTAATAATATGGTAAATAGAAAGAAATTGAATGAGCTTAGAATTTTTACTTTAAGTGATTATGGAGCATATTTATTTTTACTCAAGCTCTCAATTCATTTTACTAGAATTCAAGATAAAGTTGAAAGAAAAAGTCTAAGAATTTAGCGGTATATCAAAAGCGTGGAGTGTACCCAAAATTATGACAATCCAGCTAAGCTATATTTTGATTTTTATATGTGGTCGGCGCTATTTAACTGTTCCGTGTATAAAACTCTGACGCGAAACAGAAACTAATTACAAACATTTACACACTAATGTTTTATATGCGATATTGTGCAAGTTGCTTTTTTATATATTCTTTAATATCAAAGCTTTCTATGTTCGATTTTGAAGATAAATATAATGGATGGCGGGGATGCCCTTTCTTTGTTTTCTTTCCTATTGACATCCAATTACATTCGTACTTCAAGGTCGTTTCGTATATATCAGCCAAACATTTTATTAAGAATGGTCTTTTTTCAATAAGCGTTCCCCATGCAGCCCAAATTCTTTGATTAGGAAATTCTTTTAATATTCGATTGAAATAAATTAAATTATTTTCGTGAATACCAATGTCTAAGTCTTTGTGTATTCCCTTTGGGTCGGTAGTTCTCTGTGGATAAATATTTAGCATTAACCAGCTGTCAAAACTATTATTATGAGCCAGTCGTTCAACAGATTTTATTGTGTTGTCTATATTACCGGGTTCTGCTGTACTTGGATTGATTCCGAAACAAATTAGAGGATTTTTTCCTTTTGTACCAAGAATATATCTAATTAAATTTTCTTTATCGTTTTCGTACAGCCACTTTTGTCCCCCAACAACTGTTTGGTGTATTGTTTTTAGCATTTCTTGTCTTGTCATATCTTTGTTATTATTAGCATGTTACACAACTAAGCATTCCATATGAAATTTACCATTTATTCTCAAAAAAACAAAATTTCCAATAACTAACTTATACTTCCCCGCCCCCTTAAAACAACCCCAACCATCGACAGCGCCGCGAAGCCGGCGGCAATATAGCAGGACGCCGACAAGCCCAAGACGGGCAGTATTAGCGAGGCGCAGAGCAGAGCGCCAATCGAGGAGCCGAACATGTCCGCGCCGTAAAGCGCGCCGGCGGCTTCCGCCGCTTCTGTCTTCCTTATTTCCGACGCGGCGGTAAATTCCGCGCCGATTATAGCGGCGAAGATTAGCGTCAGAGCCATAAACATCGTTACGGTCAGAGAAATCGGCAAATTTACGTCCTTAATCAATTGCAAGAGCGGCGGCAGAACGACCAGAAAAACGGCGGACGCCGCTATAAGCCAAGCCAGGCTTTTGCGCGCCGTCGGCGTTTTCAAGCGCGAGCTCGCGTAAGCCGCGCCCGCGGTCAGACCTATCATAAAGACGGCGGAAATCGTCCCCAGCATTAAGTAAACGTAGCCGTAAATGATTTGGAACGCCACGAGAAAAACCACCTGCGCGGAACTCGCCGCAAAGCCGCTCGCGAACAGAGCGAACGTCGCTTCGTCGAATTTGACGGCGAACAAAATCAGCGGTATTAATAACACCGCGAATATCCAATAGACGCTGAATTGAAACTGGCTCAGCCAAAAGTTCGTCTGCTCGTAATACGCTACCGGTTGAAAATCGCGGTTAAGCTCGGCGTCTTTGTTCAGTTTCTCTAAGATTTGGTCGCTCTTGAATTGCACCGAGAATTTGTCGTAATAATATCTGTTGACGTATTCGGTCTGAATGTTTTTTCTCGCGATTAGCTCGCCAATTGAATACGATAGCTTCGAGTCGGAAGCTATGTAATAATAATCGCTACCCTGTATTAGGATAATGTTTTCGAACGATTTTCTCAAAGTCGAGTAAATAATCGAATTCAAAGATTCCGCCTCTTTGTTCAGGTAATTGCCGGACGAAGGCAGAGCCAGCGAGACGACGCCCTTGTCCGTCAGAACTTTCTTCAGCGACTCGAAGAAGTCCAAAGCGTAATACCTGTTCGTCTGCGCGGTCGAGGGCGGCGGCTTGTTTATTATTACGGCGTCGTATTTAGCTTCGGGATTCCGCAGGTAAATTCTCGCGTCCTTCGATATTACGTTTACGTTTTCGTAATCCCTGAAAGCGTCTATTCGCCGCGTAAGTTCGAGTAGTTCGACGTTTATCTCGAGGTAGTCCAAGCGTTCGGGCTTGTGTTTCAAGATTTGCTCGACGACGCCGAAGTATCCCCCGCCGATTAAAAGAACGTTCCGCGGATTTTCGACTTGCGCCAAAGCGTAATGCGCCGTCTCTTCGTTGCGAACGGGATTCGCCGAGGAAGCCGCCAAAGCGCCGTTCAAATATAGATTAGTTTGCCCCGACGTTTTGGTAATTAGCGCGTTACCGTATGGCGTTTCTTCGTTCGCCGTGATTTTTTGCCTGGGAAAGAGGTAGCCCTTAGATATATCGTCGAGATTGAAGAAAACGGACGTTGCCGCGGCGATTAATACGACAGCCGCAACGGCGCCGATATATTTCTTCGAAAACGCTAGCGACGCGACGAAAACGACTACGCAGTTGAGTATTGCCAGAGTAGCGAGTATTTCGAACGTTTCCATTATATCGACGATCAGGAAGCTGAACAAAAAACCGCCCAACGCTCCGCCCAGCGCGTCTAAGTAATACGTTTTCGACAGGGGCTTGTCGCCGGAAGATAGCTGAGCGAACAGCGAGAACAAAAAGCCCGACGACAGACAGTATGGCAAAAGAGCGACCGCCGATATAGCCGTTATTTGCGCTAAGTTCGCCGTTACGCCGACCTCGAATATATGATGCCAGCCGAGCCGCAGAGCGAAGATAGCGGCGAAAGCAAATAGCGGAGCGGCTGTTTGAAGTATTAGCAAAACGCTATCTTTTCGGGCGGATTTGGAGATTAGCTTGCCCAAACGCGCGCCGGCGCCGGTTTCCAAGAGCCACAGCGACAGAACGACGCCCAAAACCAGCTCGTTGCCCTCGACGAAGTTGATGAACTCGCGCATAAAGATGATTTGAGCGGCGAGCGCGGTAAAGCCCGCGGCAGCTATGGCTATATATATTACGGTCGTTCTGCGCAACGTATCGTTCCATTTTTTTCTTGCGTTCGGTTAAATATAGCAAAAAATAGGGGTATGGCAAGGAGATTTGGGAAAACGCGATAAGTCGAATTTGAAAAAGAGAGGGGAATGTAATATATTGGAATTATATAATTTCGGTATTGATTAATAAAAGTCTCATCATTAATGCTTTAATTTACTAATGAATAGGAACGAAGCGGAAAACACTTTAAAGAAACTTTTTCAGCTTAATCGTTTTTACGATTTACAATGGGATATCATTGAGCGTTTGCTTAACGGAAAAAGAATTCTTTTTATAGAGAAAACGGGATACGGAAAATCTCTTTGCTATCAGTTTACCGCAACTCAGCTCGAAGGCGTAACTATAGTTTTCTCTCCCTTAATTGCGTTGATGCGAGACCAAGTCAATAGTATGAACAACAAAGTCGCTCGAGCGGCGACGATTAACTCCAATCAGTCAAAGGAAGAAAACGAAGAAATCATTAACGAAGCCAAACTAAACAAACTCGACATACTTTATATAGCGCCGGAAAGAATGGAGAACGCCGAATGGATAAGAGACGCCCGCGAAATGAATATTGCTATGATTGTAATCGACGAAGCGCATTGTATTTCGATTTGGGGACAAAGTTTTCGTCCAAATTATCGTAGGATTGTCAATCTAGTCAAATTACTTCCTAAGAACTTTCCGGTATTGGCTACGACTGCTACTGCGACCAAGCGAGTAGAAATCGACGTAAAAGAACAAATTGGCGAAGACATAAAAACTATTAGAGGGAGGCTATTAAGACCAAATATAAATTTATTTGTAAAAATAGTTAATAGCGAGGATGAAAAATTCTATTGGCTTGCCGAATACTTTCCTAAAATTCCCAAAACGGGCATAATATACACGGGGACTAGAGCAAATACCGATATATTTTCTAATTGGCTCCAATATTTGGGATTTAATTCCGCTTCTTATAGCGGCAGATTAGACGGCGAGACAAGGAAAAGAGTAGAAGAAGATTTCCTCAATAATAAATTAGATTGCGTAGTATCTACGAACGCGCTTGGTATGGGAATAGACAAACCGGATATTCGGTTTATTATCCACACGCAAATACCGCAGTCTCCGATTTATTATTACCAAGAGATAGGTCGAGCCGGTAGAGACGGACAATCCGCATATGCTATATTATTATACAATCCCGAAAGGGATACGAAGTTGCCTCAAAGTTTTATTGACGGTAGCAAACCGACTGAAGAAGAATATAGAAAAGTAATGTCCGTCGCGAAGAAATCATTAATGGGCAGAAATCAAATAATTAAAGCGACGAATCTGAAGCAAACGCAAGTCGAGGTTATTCTAGCCGATTTGATTGACCAAGACATATTAAACGAATACCAAGACGGTAGAAGTAAAAAGTATTTTTATAATATCGACGCTCCCGAGCTTGACGTTTCTTCTTTTAAAACCCTGAGAAACGCGCAGGAAAAGGAATTATACGATATGATAAAATATACTGAAATCAAATCTTGCAGGATGCAATATTTATGCGAATACTTGGGAGACAACCAACGCGAACCTTGTAGAATTTGCGATAACGATAGAAAGAAAACTCTAAACTTAAAAAATGTCGAGCTTTCTAAAAACAAGCTGAAGAAATTTAGAGAAAGTTTTTTCCCGGAACTGGAAGTAGAAACAAAAAGGAGCAATATAGTTAACGGAGTAGCCGCGTCTTATTATGGAGTTACTAACGTCGGTTCGACGATACATAATTCAAAATACGTAAGCGGCAATGATTTCCCCGACTGGATTTTAGGATTAACCCTGAAAGCTTTTAGAAAACGCTACGGCAAAGAAAAATTCGATTTAATCTTATACGTCCCGCCGACGGAATCGGGAGATTTAGTTAAACGATTCGCCGAAAAAATATCTTCGATTTTGAAAATTCCTATGTCGCATAAGCTTATTAAAATAGCTTCAACTTCTCCGCAAAAAGTTTTTCAAAGCGGAATTTCAAAAAGAGACAACGTTAAAAATAAATTTATATACAAGAACGTTGATGAAATAGCGGGTAAAAAGATTTTGTTAGTTGACGATATTTTTGATAGCGGATATACGATTAAGGAAATTGGGAAATATTTAACGAGCGTTAACGCGAAAGTTATAGCTCCTCTAGTAATAGCGAAAACTGTCGGAGGCGATATATAATATGATTGATATAAATAAACCGGTATTTTGGATAGCCATAGCCCATTTGCCTCGATGGACTACTGAAAGAATAAACCGCTTAATTATTAAGATTCTTCACGAAGAAAAGATAACCTTGGAAGAATTTTTTGAAATGGATAAAAAGCAATGGAAAAAAATCTTTCCTTTTAGCGGCAAGGAAATTAACGACTTAGAGTTAAATAAAAAAGAATTGCCTCGTCTCGCCTTTATCGCCGAACAACTGCAAAATGAAGGATTTCATATTATACCAATTAATTCGACTGATTATCCTCCCGTTTTAAAAGAAAATCTCAAAGTTAAAAAAAGTCCTCCCGTTTTATACGTTAAAGGCAAAAGAGGGCTTCTTCACCGAGAAGCGGTCGCTATCGTCGGTTCGAGAAACGCAGGGAAAAAAGCGTTGGAATTCACCGAAAAAATTGCAAAGAAAGCTGTAAACGAGAATAAAATCGTTGCTAGCGGTTTCGCAAAAGGAATCGATAGGAAAGCCCTCGAAAGCGCCGTCAAATTTGACGGGAAAAGCATAATCGTTTTGCCCCAAGGCATTTTAACTTTCGGCTCCGGATTTAAGAAATTCTACGAGCAAATTGTTAACGGCAAGGTCCTCGTTGTAAGCTCATTTTTTCCTAAAGCCGCTTGGAATGTTGGGTTCGCGATGGCTCGCAACGCTTACATCTACGGCTTAGCCGGCGAGATTTACGTTGCCGAATCAGGCGATAAAGGGGGAACTTGGGAAGGGGTAAAAGACGGTTTAAAAAGAGGAAGAAGAATTTTTGTTAGAGAACCGAGCCCAACAGAAAAAAACGCTAATTCAAAATTAATTAAACTGGGAGCCGTTCCCGTCGATTTTTCTGGCAATCCAATAGCGATTGAAAGAAAACAAGAAGAAAGTCTGTTTGAAACGAAACCGTCCGAACATTTAGTAAGCGAAAGCAAACCTAATTACGATTCTAAGGAAGAAAGTAATGTTGAACGCAAGATAATCAAAGTATTACAAAAAGAAGGAACCTTTTCTTCAAAAGAACTTATAGATAAACTCGGTTTGAATTGGAGCGGCAAAAAGATGACCGAATATTTAAAGAAACGTTCCGACGTAAAAATAATCAAAGGCAAACCGCTAAAATTTGAATTCGATAAAACTTGCCGCGACAGCCTTTTTTAGCTACTTTAATTATTTTTACGCCGTTAAATATACTATCCCCCCCTCTACTTCATAAACCATACCTTTTGGATTTTGCCGTCGGCTACTTCGTATAGAGCGGTCGCTTTCAGTTCGTTGTCGCCGCGCGCGCCGGTTACGCGTTCTTTATCGACGACGTATTTACCCTCGACGATTCTGTTGACGAGCTTGCAGTGCAAGTTCGGCGATTTTTCGAAGTATCCGCGATAGTTCTTGCGCATCTTCTCTTTGCCCGTGTATAGCAATTTGTCGGGGAATTGATATACTTTCACGTCGTCGCTGTAAACGCTTAGGAACGCTTCCAAATCTCTTTCGTTGTATGCGTTGAGCTGGATTTGCGCTAAGTCTTCCGGGGAATACTTCAATACTTCGTCCGGCTCGAAGACGTTCCCGTCTTTTATAATCAAGGAAATGTCCGTAACGTTTTGGATGTCTTCAACCGGATTAGAGTTTAGAACGACCATATCCGCTAACTTGCCTTTTTCTATCGAGCCAATTTTGTCGTCGAGGTCGAGTAGCTTCGCCCCGTTAATGGTGGCGTCTTTCAGGATTTGCCAACTAGTCAAGCCCGCTTGTTTCATATAATCGAATTCGTGGAATAGCGACGCTCCGTGAATGACGCCAACGTTGCCGGCGTCGGTGCCAGCCGCGACGGTTATGCCGTAATCTTCCATCTTCTTCAAATTGTATAGCGATGGCGGTATCGGTTTAATAGGTTCCATTTCCACTTGCAATTTTCTTTGCCTTTCCTCGAGTTCGTCGTAGGAAAGCTCGTACATATCGTATAGCGAGCCGATTATTTTCGGATTGCCGAGCAAATGCTCTACTTTCATTAAGTCGAGCTGCTTCGAGTAAACGGCGGCGTAAGAGTTGAAGACCCAAAGCGTCGGTATATTAATAATGTCGTTTTCTTTCGCCCTTTCCAAAAAGTCCGAATCGACTTTCTTGTCGATAATTTGATGAACGAGAACGTCCGCTCCGCCTTCGACAGCTTTCCTCGCCGTTTCCAGTTCGGTCGCGTGAACGAAGACTTTGTAACCGAGCTTATGGCTCTCTTTCACTATTTCTTTGTATATCGGATAGAAATCGTTCAATCCGGAGGCGTCCCCTCTAGAAACTACGTACCACACTTTAATATAATCCGTCCCCGCTTTGTGTTGCTTGTGAATTAAATCTATCGCCTCTTTTTTCGTATCGACTCTAATAATAGGCGGGTCGTCGGTCGTCAGTTGCGGCGGTTGATACGAAGCGAGCAAAGGTCCTGCGCAGTAAACTCGGGGAGCCATTTTTGTTTTCTTGGATTGTTCTCTTATGTCAAAATTCCAGAATGGACCGCCCATATCGATAACGGTAGTAATTCCGCATCGGATATATCTGCGGAAGACGTCGTCTATATTATTTTTAACCCACTTCAGTTCCTCGTCTTCGTAAGGAACTCTGTGTCGCAAGTCCAATCCGTCAGGACGCGCGTATAATCCGCCCGACTGGAAGAAGTGTATATGCCCGTCGATTAAACCGGGTATTATATATTTTCCTTCTAATTGAATAATCTCGGTGTTTTCCGGTATCTTGCCTTTGATTTTTTGTCCTACGTCGATGATTTTCGAGCCGTCCACCAAAACAATTGAATTAGGGATAGAGTCGCCCGTTTCGGGATTTATCAAAGTAGCTCCGGCGAAAGCTTTGACTTTGCCGAAAGAAATGTCGCTTGAAATAATTAGCGTAGCTAGCGCGAGCAAGAACAATTTAAAAATTCTCATTTTTTCCTCGAATTGTTAATGAAAAGAAAAAAGCCGCCCCAAAATCTATTGGAGCGGCTCTATTATCAATTCAATCGTTTATTTCTCAATGATAACGGGTTCTTGATATACTTTTCCGTTCACGTACGCCGTAATGTAATACATACCCGACGCCAGACTGGAAACGTCGAGCGGCGTTCTGTGGACGCCCGATGAAATCTCGGTTTTGATGATTTCCTGAATATTCGAGCCGAGCATATCGGTCAATACTATTTTCACGTTCGCCGGTCTGTCGCCGCCCAGAGCGTATTCGAGATACGCGCCGTTTTCTACCGGATGCGGAACGACCTGCATAGCGAATCTTGCGCCGCTTGATAATTCGTCTTCAACGCCTACTCCTTCCTTTGCTACGCCGGAAACGTCCACGTAAGTATCCAAACTGGGAATCGGCTCGTCAAATTCGTCCATAAATTCAATTGCCACTCTAGTTTCGAAATATCCCGTATCGCTTGGAGTAAATCGAACTTTTACTTTCCGCGTCTTTTGATGTCCCGCGAGGAAGAGCGGAATGTGCGGTTGCTCGGAGATTTCCTCGTCGTATTTGTCGAATAGAACGAAAGTCCTTTCGTAGTCCTCCTCAACTTTTAGCTTGCTAATATATAGCACTTTTGAACCCGTGTTCTCAATTTCAAACTCGGAAAAGTTTTCATCTCCAACCCCTGTAGAATCGAAGCCTATTTCGTTCGTCGTAAGCGAAACTTCCGCGTCGGTCGCTCCTTCTCTCGATTCGCCTTTCAAATATACCCATACTGTATCTACGTTTGTGGCGTTATCGGGTATAATAGCTAAAGAATCTAAAAATTCTCCCGTTTGGTTTAGCGGAAAAAATTTTATTAATGTAGTGTCAGTTTCTTCGGGATACAGCGATATAGGCCAAGTATAAGGTTTTGCGTATCTAAAGACGCCTTTCTTTTCGTTTTCCCATAAGAACTTTTCGTCTATCATCAATAGGTCAATCCCCGTATTTGCTAAAACTAAAGGCAGAGTATCAATTTCAGTAGGCGATACCGTTCCGAAATCTAAGGTGTGGTTCTCGTTAAAAATCGACAGTTGAGGACCTTGCTCCGGTTTTTTGCCGCCCCACCCAACAAGAGTTACTCCTAGTATTTGTCCTCCGCCAGAATTGGATTCAAAGTCAAGATACTCTTCGTATTTTTTCTCTTCCTGGGGCATAAATTTTATTGAGATATATTCTTCATCGCCGGGAGCTATCGTAAATTCTCTTTGGTCGGTTTCTATGGAAAACACCCCGTAATCGGCGAATCCTTCCAAGTAAAAGTCGTAAATTTCGAGAGTTTCTCTTCCGTTGTTCCATATTTTCAACTCTTTTTCTATCGTTTCCTCAACTGCCACTGTTTCGAAGTCTAGCGGATCGGAACCGAATTCGAGCCAAGGACCGGGTTTTGGCAATCCTTCGACGCACCAGTTGATAGCCGAGTACATTTCTTTTCGCCAATTGGGCATATGAGAAGACGCCGCGCCGACCTCGAATCCGGAACTCCAAAAAACGATTTTATAATCGTTTTCCGCTCTTATACCAACTAGACTGTCGCCGTCCATTACCATGCTAAGCTCGGACCAATCGGTAGTCCAAGAAAAGAACTCAATCGGAACGGGCGAAATGTTAGAGGAATCGAGCCGCGTTTTATCAAAAGCGTCGATAAAAGTACGATACCTCCAAGGATGCAGCGGCTCGACGTTGTTAATTCCGTGCGCCATATTGCAGATTTTCATATAAGCTAATATTACGTTCGGAACGTTTTGAATGCCTTTCACGGCGAACGGTTTGAAGCTAGTACCTTGAGTAGTGTTTATTCTTCTGTAAGAATCGGCGGTGATTCCCATATAATCTTCGAAGAAAGATTGAACTTCTTGGTCTCTTTGGTTGGATTCGGGGTCGAAAGCCCAAAATAACAAACCGTTGCCGATTAAAATTACTCTTTTGCCGGCGTCGAGCATATTTTTTATCTCGGTAACTACTCTATGCCCTCCCGCTGAATATTGAAGAGGCTTATCGCCCATATAAAATACGGCTATTTCATAATCGGTTATGCTCTTGCCCGAACTGAAAAAATCTCCGTAACCCGTTTTTAATATGTTCGGAGTGTGCTGGTTATTAGTCGTCAGCGGCTCGTAATAGATATAATCCGCCGCGCTGCCGGCGTAACCTTCAATGTTAATCGGCGTTCCTTCGCTGTTGTGGACTATGCCAATGTCGTCGAAGTAAACGTATAGTTTTTCATCCGCTTGCATTGAGCTTGCAAAGATAAAAGCGCAAAAAGCAAAAAGGAAAGAAACGATTAATTTGTATCCGTGTTTCATTTTAGTAACTCCCATATAATTTATACTTAATATTTATTTGTATTTCTCAAAAAATAAATATTATAATTATAGACGTAAAATGCAACAAAAAATTAAAATTAGGTTAATCTACTATCGAAAAACGTAGATTATTTTGAAGAAAAACCTTGCCTTAAGATATTCTTATGAATACAACTTACAGTATATATTTGCTCAAATCAGTGTCTTCGACCAAATCTTTCAATTTTTCTTTTACTAATTCGGCGTTAATTTCTAAAGTTTCAGTATCTACGTTGTCGGGAGCGTTGTAAAGAATATCGTCGAGCAAGGAAGTTAGTATAGTGTGCAGTCTCCTCGCTCCTATGTTAGTAACCTCGTCGTTTATTTTCGCCGCGGTGGCGGCTATTTCTTCAATTGAATCGTCGGTAAACTCCAAAGCAATGCCTTCGGCGCCCATCAGAGCCTTGTATTGTTTGATAAGGGCGTTTTCGGGCAATGTCAATATCTTTACAAAATCTTTCTCGGTAAGCGTTTTTAGCTCCACTCTAATTGGAAATCTGCCTTGCAACTCGGGAACCAAGTCGGAAGGCTTAGAAACGTGAAAAGCGCCGGAAGCGATAAATAAAATATGGTCTGTTCTTACCGAACCGTATTTTGTGCTAACTGTCGTCCCCTCTACTATCGGAAGTAAATCTCTCTGAACGCCTTCTCTGGAAACGTCGGGTCCGGAGCGTCCCTCGGAACTTCTGCCGGTGGTTTTATCGATTTCGTCGATGAACACTATCCCGGAATTTTCCGCTCGTTTTAAAGCTTCCCTTACAACGGCGTCCATATCGATTAGCTTGTCGGCTTCCTCTTTTTTCAAAAGATTGAAGGCGTCTTTTACTTTCATCTTGCGCTTCTTGTTCTTTTTCGGCAGGATGTTTCCGAATAGCTCGTTAAGATTCATTCCCATCTCGTCCATTCCGATGGGACCCATAATTTGCATATTGGGAACTTGGTCTACCGAGACTTCTATCTCAATAGTTTTGTCGTTGAGTTTTCCGTCTCTCAACATTTTTCTGAATTTTTCGCGCGACTTTTGGTTGTCCTCTATTTCTTCGTCGGACGCCGCGTTGAACGAAGGTCCTCTTTTGACGGAGGGCATCAAAACGTCTAATATTCTATCTTCAGCCGCTTTCTCCGCTTCTTGTTGTTTGGATTCGAACTCTTCTTCTTTTACGATGGTAACCGACCTATCGACTAAATCTCTGATAATCGATTCTACGTCTCTGCCGACGTAACCGACTTCAGTGAACTTTGTCGCCTCTATTTTAATAAAAGGCGCGCCTGCTAATCTGGCTAACCTTCTCGCTATTTCGGTCTTTCCTACGCCCGTTGGACCAATCATAATAATATTATTAGGCATTATTTCTTCTCGCAAAACGCCTTCGACTTTCTGCCTTCTCCAGCGATTTCTTAAAGCGATAGCTACCGATTTTTTTGCGTTGTCTTGAGAGATGATGTATTTGTCTAACTCCGTAACTATTTGTCTGGGAGTCAGCTTGTCGTTCTCTATGTATTTTACGACGTCCTTAATTTGCTCTTTTTGACCGTCGGAAAGTTCTATATTTGATTTATCGACCATTTTATATTTCTCTTATTATTTACAATTCTTCTACAACTATGTTTTGATTGGTATATATACAAATTTCTCCGGCTATTCGTAAGGACTCTTCGACAATTTCTTTAGCGGACAACTCGGTATGTCTCATTAAAGCCCTCGCCGCGGCTTGAGCGTATCCTCCGCCAGAGCCGATTGCCACTATATTATCGTCGGGTTCTATAACGTCGCCAGTGCCGCTTAACAGCAGGGCGTTGTCTTTGTCCATTACTATTAACATTGCCTCCAAACGACGCAAGTATTTGTCCGTTCGCCAATCTTTCGCTAATTCTATTGAAGCTCTTAATAAATTGCCTCGAAGCGATTCGAGCTTTTCTTCGAAACGTTGTATTAGCGTGAAAGCGTCGGCGGTCGCGCCTGCAAATCCCGCCATAATCCTATTGTCGTGGAGTTTCCTCACCTTCTTAGCTCCGCTTTTTAGGACGGTGTTGTTAAAAGAAACTTGTCCGTCCGCTCCCAAAGCCGCTTTTCCGTCTTTGACGACGCCTATTACGGTCGTTGAGTTTATCTTCGGTTTCGCCTCTTGTCTTGTCATTTCCATACTCTAATTCAAATTATCAATACTCTCTTTTTATCGGTTCAAACCAAGTTTCGCCTATACTAATTTCGACGTTTAACCTGCCGTAATATTCCGATAATAAATTGTTTACGTTTTTGCCTCTTTTGCCGAAAGTAATAGCGAAATCCAATACCGCCGAGCCTTTGATTGGAGCGTTAGCTCCGAATGAAACGTAATATTCGTTAATATCCTCGCCGTTGATTTTGTAATATAAATTTTTATAGCCCAATCCAAAATTATAAGATATTTTGTCTAAATATTCGGCGCCTATTTTCCCCGAGCCTAAACGAGAAACTCCTAGGGAAAAATGATGATAATCTTGATATTCGGTCGTCGGCCCTTTGTTGAATTCTAAGTCTTTTAGTTGAAACATTTTATAGTCGGCGCCCAATAAGAATTTGCCTGAAAGGTACGAAACCCCGACGCCAAAAGAGTTCGGCGGTTGAATAGGTATATCTTCGGAAAAACTCGTGTCGGGCTGCAACTCGGAAATATAAGTTAGTTTTTCCTCCGATTCCAGCTTGTTGTGCCGCTCGACAAAAGCTCCGAAATTAAAATTATGGAACGGACTGTATAAAACGCCAACTTTAAAGCCGTAGCCGTTGAATTTTTCTTCCTTGGAAATTTGAGAGCGAAAATAATTGGCGTCGTTAAAAGACGTGGTTGTCAAATAGTTGATTATCCCGAACGTGGAGAAAGCCTTAGCTCCGATTGACAGATTGTCCAAAATATTGGTCGAGCCGCCGATGTATCCGATTGAAAGCCCGCCTTTGCCTTGGAATTCCGACTGGCCAGTTACCGACGAGCCTTCGTAATTGACTTCTATCGGCGTCGATATTAAATACTTGACGTCGGTGTATGGGTTAATTCCGAAACTAGCCGTTATGCCGAGCGCCGTATCGACAACGAATAGCATTTTGATACCGGAAATCTGACCGTTGTTCTGAAATAGTAAATTATCCTCGGCGTCTTGCAGCAAATGCTGATTGAAAGTATAGCCGGCTACTAATCTAGTCATTGTCGCTTTAGACCATAACGCCGGATTTATCGGCGAAATCGCTCTTTTGAGCGGCATAGCTATAGAAGTCCCGCCCAAACCTTCGTATGCGGCGGAAGTGTTAGCCGTCAGCCTGCCGAATCCCATAATTGAATAATTCGAGCCGCCTTGACCGAAAACCAGTCCAGACGCTATAACTAAAGCTATTAACGTTATGTTTAATAGTCTTCGCATATTATTCAATATCTTCCGGTCTTGTAGAATAAATAATAACAATTTTTGGTCGTTTCGATTCTTCGGGATGGTTCGGACCGTAAAAGGCTATCTTGTCCATTTCCATCATTTCGTTTTGACGTCCCTCGGAATGAAAGACAATAAGTCCTTCGCCCTCTCTCCTGTTCCAATGTTCTATTGCGGACGTTACGCTTGTAAAGACGAATTTATCCTCTTGTTTTTCGGCGTAATAAGTTCGAATAAAATCGTCGTCGTTATCGTAATTTGCCGTGTCGGCTGGGAGTTCCCCGTACAAAGTCGAGTCCATTCCCATATTGCCGAAAAGCGATTCGGAATAGTCTATATTAAGCTCCAAACGCGCTGAATGGATAGCCGAGAGCTTATCAATCATCGACGCGTCGAAACGCAACAAGCCTCTTGTGGAAATTCCCCCTTGTATAGTCAAGTAGTCCTCTTTCGGTTCGGGATATTGATAAAAAGTTTTCTCGACGCCGGATTCAATATATAGCGTGTCGATTTCGTTCTCTTCGTTCCTGAAAGACACGAACAGTCTCGTTGTTTCATTGTCGAAATCCGCCGCCGGACCGGAAAATTGCCTGATAACCGACGAGTTTTGGTTCGGTACAAAAGCTATACCCCAAATAACTTGAGTAGAGTCTTCTTGTTTGTATTTGTATTGCTTGTCGAACCACTCAATCGCCGTCGATTTGTCGAAATCAAATTCAATATCGCAAGGGGGCGCGTCTTTTTCAATCGTTTTGTCGAAAGTCCCCAACGGTTGAGATTCATTGACGATTCCGGAGTTAAACAAAGAATCCCAATTTGCCAGATTCGACCAGTAATCTGTTACTTTATATATGTTGAAAGAAAGAGAGCTGGGATTTGTCGTGTCGCCTACGGCGTATCTGTTGACGGGCATAATTATTTTGCATTCTATTAAATCTTCGGTCGTAAAATCAGCTAAAAAATCTAAGGAGTCGTTTTTCTTAATCGGCTCGTTGAATCTAAGAGCGACTCTGGCTTCGTATTCATCGTATTTGCCGATATTAATAGCTCCGAAGTTCAAAAAGTCGAAGAAATGCCGGTAAGATTCAGCTTCCTTGATTATTTTCGCGTCCGAAGAGCTTATAGGATAGACCGCTACGGTGTCCCTCAGCAAAGTAGTTCCCATAGCCGTCGGATTTTCATTGCATCCCGCTAAAATTAAAAAGGCGGGCGCCGCAATTATCGCTAAAACTTTGATATATTTCGCTATTGTTATTGATTTCATACGTAAACAAATCTTTCGCCGCTAAGGTTTAATAACCGCGTTAATCAACGACAATATAAAGGAAAAATTATTGTTTAAACTAAAAGTTTATAAATTTCTTCGTATTCGCCGACGTTGTTGTTCCAAGAATAATCTTTTTCCATATTGTTCTTGTTGATTTCCTCCCATTTGTCTTTGTCTTCGTATAATTCCAAAGCTTTCTTTACGGCGTTTGCCAATTCCGTATGGGCGCGCTTTTCGAAGACGAAACCGTTGCCGTCGGAATTTGTTCGCAAATCTTTTATCATCTCTTGCAAACCGCCGGTTTTTCGGACGATAGGAAGCGTCCCGTAAGCTAAAGAATATAGAGCGTTCAAGCCGCAAGGCTCCACTAACGAAGGCAGCAAAAATATATCCGCTCCCGCTTCGATTTTATGAGCCAAATCCTCGCTGAATCCGTCGATAAAGCCGAATTTATCTTTATATTTTCTCGACAGTTTTCTTAACTCTTTCTTCAACTCTATGTCCCCGTCGCCGAGGAAAACAAATTTAACGTTTTCGTTTAAGATTTTCGGCAAAGCTTTAATTAGCAAAGGAACGCCTTTTAATTCGTCGATTTTGGAAATCATTCCAATCAACGGCGCGTCGCTTTCGTCGTCTAATTCGAATTTTCGCAACGCCTCTTTTTTATTCGCTTTTTTGAATTCCCAATAGTCTTTCGTGAATTTCTTTTTGATTCTTTTGTCTTTTTCCGGGTTCCAAGCCCAAGGGTCTATGCCGTTCAAAACGCCTTTAAAGTTTTTCGTTTTCTTAATAATCTCGTTCAATCCGTTCGTATGTTCCGAATCGTTCTTCAGCAACTCGGCGTAAGATTCGCTAACGGTAGTTACGTAATCGGCGTATTCAAGAGCGCCTTTCATAAAATTCATTTTTCGCTTATGAGTAAAGCTGTTCTTTATTTTCTTGGGCAATCCGGTTTTTTTGAAAGACGATACCGGAAATTCGCCCTGGTCGGCGATGTTGTGAATTGTGAAGACGAATTTCGTATTCTTGAACCCTTCCGGAAACAAGGTTTTTGCCATCGCGGGAATAAGCGCGGTTTGCCAGTCGTTGCAATGTATCAAATCCGGATACCAGCCGAGTATCGAACAAGTTTCTACGACCGTTCGATTAAAGAAAATGAATCTTTCGTCGTTGTCCGGGTAAGGCTCGCCGGTGTTTAAGTTATGATAAATTCCCTTTTTCGAATCAAAATGTTTGACGCTCGTTGTTATATAGGCTTGAACTTTTGATTTGGGGTTGTTCATCGACGAGGACTTAACGGTCGCCGTTTCGGTAGAATCGCCCATTGGAATCGGTATCTCGCGCAAACGATTGATTTCGTGTATTTTATTCTTTCGTTCGGAAATAGAACCGTATTTGGGAAGCATAACTCTAACGTCGTTGCCGCGCTCTCTCAACGCTAAGGGCAACGAATAAGCTACGTCCGCTATTCCTCCGACCTTTACGAATGGTATTACTTCGCTCGCTACAAATAAGACGCTTATTGGTTTTGACATTTTACGAAATTTCGTTTTACTTTCACAAATTAAGTTACAAAAATACGAAATTTTCCCTTAAATTAAAATTTTCAAAGACTTTCGAGATTTAATTAACATAAGATTCTCGCAATTATAGTTCTAATTTATCTTTATCTTTTATTAAATTGCCGTAAAATATTCGGATAATAACAAGGGCTTTATGAGAGTAAAAAGCGAAAGATACCGAACAATTTGGGAAAAAAGCGAGACTTGCGTTTGCGTTATCGACCAAAGACACCTACCGCATAAATTCATCGTGAGCGAATTGACGAGCGTAGAAGAATTCGCCTTCGCTATCGGCGAAATGCAAGTGCGCGGAGCGCCGTTGATTGGCGCGACTGCGGCTTACGGTATGTATATAGCGGCTCTCGAAGCGGCGAGGAACGATTCGTTCGACGAATCAATCGCCAAATCCGCTCGGAAGCTTTTGGCGACTCGTCCCACAGCTGTCAACTTGCAATGGGCAATAGATAAACAAACGCAAATTCTTAGCGGCGACGGAGACATTGAAACAAGAATAAAGGATGCTCTCGAAACCGCTAGGGAAATCGTCGAGGAAGACGTTCAAAATTCGAAGAAAATCGGCGAATACGGCGCGGATATAATAGAAGAGATTTTCCGAAATAAAAAAGACGTTGTAAATATCCTAACCCACTGCAACGCCGGTTGGCTGGCGACGATAGATTACGGAACCGCCACCGCTCCGATGTATATAGCTCGCGACAGAGGCATTCGGATTCATATATGGGTGGACGAAACGCGCCCAAGAAATCAAGGCGCGAAGTTGACGGCTTGGGAGCTTTATCAGGAAGGAATCGACAACACCCTTATCGTCGATAACGCCGGCGGACATATTATGCAGAACGGCTTGGTCGATATAGTCATAGTCGGCTCGGACAGAACGACCTATACGGGCGACGTCGCCAACAAAATAGGAACTTATCTTAAAGCTTTGGCGGCAAAGGACAACGGGATTCCTTTTTACGTAGCCGTTCCGTCCTCGTCTATTGATTTCAAAATTGCCGACGGCGTGAAAGAAATACCGATAGAACAGAGAAACCCCAACGAAATAAAATACGTTGACGGCTGGCTCGACGGCGACATAAAAGAAGCATTGATACCCAACAAGGAGAGCCGAGCGGCAAATTACGCTTTCGACGTAACGCCCTCTCGTTTGGTAACGAGCTTGATAACCGAAAGAGGCGTTTGCGAGGCAAGCGAGCGAGGAGTTAGGAGTTTGTTTCCGGAGAGGTTTTGACGTAAACCTCCCCATCCCTCCCTTTAGCAAAGGAAGGGGGTGAGAACAAGAGCTACTCTCCTTGATTTTCAAAGTGTAATGCCAATCAATATTTTCGGCTACTCAATGTTGGTTTATAGTCTTGAAGCCCTTACCTTTAGTAAAGGGAAGGGGTTGGGATGGGTTATTCAAATGGATTTTTTATCGATTTTTTCCCTCAAAATCTCAATCTTTTCTTCAATTCTCTTAACCGCTTCATCAAAATCCCTATTTATTTCGTCGTTAGTTATTCGCAGAAAAGTAATTCCGAAGCTTTCTAAATATTCCTGTCTATTTTTGTCGTATTCTTTTTGTTCAAACTCCTCGTGAACTTCGCCGTCTATCTCCACGGCTAATTTTAACTTAGGACAATAAAAATCTAAGACATAACCGTCAATTGAATATTGTCTATGAAATCTTGCTTCCATTTTCCTTTTTCGTAATCGCTTCCATACAAGTTTTTCGCAGTAAGTCATATTCGCGCGAAGCTCTTTTCTGCGTTCTTTCATTTCTTTTTTGTTGTAGTGTTTCGTCATAATAGCTTATTAACCCTCCCCAGCCCTCCCTTTAGCAAAGGGAGGGGGTAAAAAAAAGCTCTTTACAAAACTTCTTCTTCTACGCCCAATAGCTTATTCGCGTATCTCGCGGCGGTGAACAAGTAATCCGAGAGCCTATTCAGGAATTTGACGGATTCGTCGGAACAGCCGCGAGTTTCGTTGAGAGCTACGGCGAGTCTTTCCGTTCTTCGGCAAATCGCTCTCGCTTGATGGATAAACGCTGTAGGTTTAGACCCGCCGAGCAGGATGAATTTCTTGAGGGGAGTTAACTCGCTGTCGTAATCGTCGATTTTTTTTTCTAGAAAATTTACGTCTTCTTCGCTTATTCGCTGTATTTTGCTTTCTATTCGCGACCCCTTGGGAGTGGCTAAGTCGGAGCCGAGCCGGAATAAAATTCGCTGGATTTGCGTTAAGTCGTCTTTTATCGGTTGAGGCGGGTCGTGAGCTATAGCGACGCCTAAAACGCTGTTTGTCTCGTCCGCGGCGCCGTATGTTTCCACCCTCAAGTCGGTTTTTTTGACTCTCGTTCCGTCGGAAAGAGATGTTTCTCCTTTGTCGCCCGTTTTAGTGTATATTTTCATTTGAATAAACAATTTGTTAAATATTTATAATCTAATAGCTTTTTTGTTAAATTGCAATTATTTTTTAATTATTATAGGGATTATGGTAGAGACAATTAACATATTATTTATAGGCGACGTTGTCGGCGAGTCAGGGATAAAAATTGTCGAGGAGCGCGCCGCCGAATTGAAAGCAAAATATGAAATCGATTTCGCTATAGTAAACGGCGAGAACGCCGACAAAGGCAAAGGAATAACGAAAAAAGAGTCGAATCGTTTGTTCGACGCGGGCTTCGACGTAATAACTTCAGGCAATCATATATTTGAAAACTGGAACGCGAAACCGCTTCTAAAGGAAAACCCGAAAGTTCTACGTCCTTTTAATTATCCGCCGGGAAATATCGGTCTCGGGTATTATTTAGGCGAAATCATAGAGGGAATAAATATTTGCGTTCTAAATATTCAGGGCAGAACTTTTATGCAATCTATTGACTGCCCGTTTAGAGCGGCAGATTTTGTTTTGAAAAGCATCGACGGCAAGGCGAAAATCATATTAGTCGATTTCCACGCCGACGCCACCGCGGAAAAAATTTGTATGGGCTGGCATTTGGACGGACGCGTTTCCGCTGTAGTAGGCACTCATACGCACGTCCCGACTTCCGACGCGCAAATTTTGCCTAAACGAACGGCTTATATATCGGACGTCGGAATGACCGGACCTTACGATTCAGTGGTAGGAATGTCTAAGAAACAGGCTCTAAGAAGATACCTTCTTCAAACGCCCCATAAATATAAAGTAGCTGAAAGAGAACCTAGAATTTGCGGCGTCGCGATTGAAATAGACGCAGAAACCGGCAATGCAATATCTATAGAACAAATCATTTATCCCGAATTTAAAACGAAAAAATAAGATTAGTTATATGAGAGAAAAGAAAATAGCGGTAGTCGGGGCGACTGGTTTAGTCGGCAGAACTATTCTAAAGGTTCTCAAGGAACGCGATTTTCCGTTTTCATCCCTAAAATTACTCGCCAGCCAGAACAGCGCGGGAAAAACTTTGAAATTCAAAGGAAATAAATATACAGTCGAGGAGCTAACCAAAGAATCTTTTAAAGACGTAGATATAGCGTTGTTTTCGGCAGGCAAAACGGTAAGCGGTAAATTCGCGCCGATAGCTACGGAATCCGGCGCGGTAGTCGTCGATAACAGTTCCGCTTGGAGGCTGAATCCAGAAATACCCCTTGTCGTTCCCGAAGTAAATTCGCGTCTGCTTGAAAATTACCGCGGCGTAATCGCGAATCCAAACTGCTCGACGATTCAACTGGCAGTCGTTCTTAAACCTCTGCTCGACGCGTTCGGATTGAAACGCGTCGTCGTATCGACTTATCAATCTATCAGCGGCGCGGGGCAAAAGGGCGTCGATAGATTATATAGCGAAATAAAAGGAGAAAGCTCCGAAACTGAACATAAAATAGCGTTCAATATGAATTTTCATAACATAAGCGACCCCGACGGCTTCACGGAAGAAGAGCTAAAAATGATAAACGAGACGCGCAAGATATTGAACGCTCAAGATTTGCCTTTGGCGATGACTTGCGTCCGCCTTCCAATAATGGGCGGACACGGGGAGTCGATAAATATCGAGACGGAGAAGAATTTTGAAATAGACGAATTAAGGGAGACGCTCTCCAGAGCGGAAGGCGTCGTTTTAATGGATAAGCCTTTCGAGGACGTTTATCCGACGGCGGCAATAGCCGAAGGTAGCGACTTAGTTTACGTCGGCAGAATAAGAAAAGACGACTCCGTGAAAAACGGCGCTTATTTATGGATTGTAGCCGACAACCTACGCAAAGGCGCCGCGACTAACGCCGTTCAAATAGCTGAATATTTCGTCCAATAATAGATTTTTTAATATGAACCAACAATTAAACGATATTGAGACGCCCGCCTTATTAATAGAAAAGAGCGTTATGGAGAGAAATATTCGCGAAATGCAGAAACTCGCCGACGCCGCTAAAATTAATCTGCGCCCGCATATAAAGACGCACAAATCGGTCTATTTAGCTCGAAAGCAAATAAAGGAGGGCGCCGTCGGAATAGCCTGCGCTAAAACTTCCGAAGCCGAAGTATTCGCGAAAGCCGGTTTCAAGGATATTCAAATCGCCAATATCGTCGTCGGCAAGGAAAAAATCGCTTGTTTATTTAAGTTGTCTCTTTTGACCGACGCCTTGAGCTGCTGCGTCGATTCAGTAGAGGGAGCGCGTCGCTTGTCGGAAGTCTTTTCAAAATCGAAGAAACCGCTCAAAGTCTTGCTAATGATTGACTGCGGGTACCAACGATGCGGTCTTTCGGAAATTGACGAAATAATATATCTCGCCGCCGTAGTTCAAAAATTAGAAGGATTAGATTTAAAAGGCATTACGACTCACGCCGGACAGGCGTATGCCGCTAAGTCAAGCGACGAGAGAGAAAAGATAGCTTTAAAGGAAGGCAAGTTTTTGGTTTACGTAGCCGAAAAATTAAGAGATAAAGGACTTAAAATCGAAGAGGTTACAGTCGGCTCGAATCCGACGGCGAGGACGGTCGCTAAAGTAAAAGGAATCACGGAACTAAGAACGGGAAACTATATTTTCAACGATATGATACAAGTCTCTCTCGGAACGGTTAGCGTCGATAAATGCGCTTTGTCGGTTTTGGCGCAGGTTATTAGCGTTCCCTCCTACGTCAGAGCCATAATCGACGCAGGAAGCAAATCCTTGAGTTCCGACCAAGGAGCGCACGGCAATAAAACCTTAACGGGATACGGGAAGATAATCGGCAAAAAAAGCAAACTCGCTCGCCTTTCCGAAGAACACGGTATTATAGAGAGAAAAGACGAAGAACCTTTTAAAATTGGCGAGAAAATAAGAATTATTCCTAATCACGCTTGCGCTACAAACGCTATGTTCGAAAAAGCGTATTTAGTCGATTGCGGCAAAGTAACTTCCGAAATAGATATTGAAGCTATAGGCAAGATATATTAATTAGCGCAAATCGACAATTTCGCAATCCTCTGGTTTATTGAAGACAAATTCTGAATTTTCGACTTCTTTAAGGAATTTCAAATCGGCGACTTTCCAAGCGTAAGAAACGGTTTCGCTTTCAGCTTTTACGCCTCTTACCGTATGTTTTTCCGGTTCAAATACAATTATTATTTCTCGAATATCTTTTATTTTACTGTCGGGATTCTTCGGATTCAAAGTCAATTTAAGAAGGTTCTCTTTATTTGTGGAGGTCGATTTGGTTAGTTTTACGGGCGCGTAATTTTCGGCGATTGAAAAAAATATATCGTCGAGTCTTATGCCTTCGCCTTCTAATTTCGCGTTAGAGACGACTACTTTGCCGGCGTCGGGAGAGTAGTTCCAAATAGTTTCGCCGTCGCAAGTTATTATTCTACCGCCGGCGACGACTTTGAATTTCCCGTTTCTACCAGCCAGCAACGAACCTGATAGATTCGCTTCTTCAAAATCGAAATTTAGCGACACGGCTTCGGCGTCGTTGAACTTCGCTATGAATTCCTTGTAAACCTCGCTTTTGTCGATTTGCGCTAAAGCTAAATTGCAAGAGATTATAAAAAAAAGTAAAATCAGCATTCTCATAGTCTCGTGAATTCTTTGTTATGTTGATAATATAATAAGCGCAAAATAGCGCTAATTTAGTTTCGCGTCAATCGGACCGCGGACGCCCCTATATCTTACAAGCTCCGCGCCGACAAACCCTATTAATATTTCCGCTCCTACTTTCACCGGAATTTTCCGCTCGTCGTCGGTCAACCAAATCAATATTTTGCCTTCGCTCTGGAAAAGTCCGCCTTCCACGACCAAAGGTTTCACGACGACGCATCTGAATTTGCCCGCTTCTACTTCTATAGTTTGCTTACCCATTATTTTCACGCCTAAAGAGTAAGTCGTATCGTCGAAAAAGTTTTTCAAGTAAAAGACTGTGTCTTTCGGCATTGAGCCAATATCTAAAGTTCTGACGTAAAAGAACGCCGAAACGATGTCGTGCATATACGGTTCGACTCGGAACTTATTGATTTTTCCTTTCAGTTCTGTGTAAGCGTAGTTTTTAACTTGGTCGAATGACGCCTTGAAATCCCGTCTGTAATCTCCTTCTCTGATGTGTTGCTCGAAATGCCAAGAAAAAATTCCGCCAACGTCGATTACGCTTCGGTAGCTGTCTTTTACTTTATAAAGAAAGTCGAGGCTCTTCAAGGAACGTACTTGGAATCTAACGTCGTAACAAGTTCTGCCGTTCCAGTAGATAGAGTCGGGCAAAATATGAAAGTACCCTCTGCCGGCTGTAATGAATTTGTATCCTACTTTGTATTCCAATCTTTCCCCGAAACCGTAAGCTTCGTTGGGAACGTAACGGAAAGAGCGTTCCGAATAGTCCGCGGCTTCGCCGTTTATATACTTTTCAAGCGAGTCTCCGGCGAAACAAGTAGTAGATAAAATTAATACTATAACTAACGCTTTTGCTTTCATAGACGCTTAAATAGTCAAACATAATTAAGTAAATATAATTAGGAACGTCCTAATTAGCAAAAAAATTAAAAAACTTTAGGCGTAAGAAAATCAAAACCTTTGTTTCTTTTTGTATTTATCTTACATAAAAATCTATACCATTTGGTTTAAAAACAAATAATAATTATTATTTGAAATCGTATTAGATGTAAGTCAGGATTTCAAAAACTCGGACATACAATGAAGACCGACACAAACCCACTGGAAAACCAAATGAGTTTAGACGCCTACGCACAAATTGTCGATGGGATGCCTCTGGGCGTAGCCTTGTTTAAAGACCAAAAGATTGTTTACGCCAACGAAATAGCCGTAGAAAGTTTCGGCGTAGATAGTTTAAAGAAACTCAAAGGCAGGAATCCTTACGATTTTATAGCCGATTCGTTCAAATCTAAAGCCAAAGAAATAATAAGCGACTTACTTGAGACTGAAAGAGGCAGTTATTCAGAGAAGCGATTCATAAAATCCGACGGCGACTCAATATTTCTTCGATTGAATATCTCCGAACTTAATCTCGGCGGCGAGCAATATCGGCAGATAACTTTCACAAACGTTACAAGCGAAGAGAACCTCGAACGAGAATTAGCCGAGCATAAAAACAATTTGGAAAGACGAATCGAAGATAGAACTAATGAGTTAACGAAATCCGAGCAATTTAATAGAAGCATAATTGATTCAACCCCCGATTGCATTAAGATTTTAAGCTTAGAGGGAAGATTAGAATTTATGAGCGAAAACGGCTTAAAGATGATGGGGATTGACGATTTTGAAAAGTATAGGAACGTATTATATATAGACGCTTTTTGGAAGGGCGATGACAAAAAGAATTTACAAAAGGCGTTTGAAAAAGCCAAAAACGGAAAGAAAACATCGCTCGACGGCTTCGCGCCGAACCTTAGGAACGAGCAGAAGTGGTGGGGAATGATAGTAGCTCCTATATATGGAGGCTATAGCGAAGTTTCAAAAATCCTGATTGTAACTCGCGATATAACCGACAGAAAGAAATACGAAAAGAAACTCTCCGAGAACGAAGAGAAATTCAGAAAAATCTTCCACAGCTCTGCCGGCTTGTTATTTATGGACGCTAATTTGCGCTTAACAGACGTGAACCAAAAAGTCGCCGATTTTCTTGGCTATGAAGTTGACGAACTATGCGGCGAGGATTTCCACAAAATATTATGCAAAGAAAATATAAAAATCATCGACGAAGCTTTCGATAAAATACGTCTATCAGAAATTGCGCAATTCAACTCCGACTACGTATTCGTTAAAAAAAACGGCGATAGAATTTGGGGAGATTTGTTTATAACGCCGGTCAAGGACGAAGAAAATCGAATTATTAATTACGTCGCCCAAGTCATCGACATATCCGAACGGAAAAAGTTCGAAAAAGAACTGAAGAAGTTTAAGAGGATGATTGAGCATAGCCCGGCTTACGTTGTCATAACGGATGATAACGGAATAATAGAGTATATTAATCCACGATTCACCGAAATAACCGGATGGAGTTACGAGGAAGCCATAGGCAACCGAACGAACATATTAAAATCCGGCAAGCATTCCAAGTCTTTTTATAATGACTTATGGGATACTATAAAGGCGGGCAAAGTATGGCGAGGCGAGTTTTACAATAAAAAGAAGAACGGCGAATTATATTGGGAGAAAGCTTTAATATCTTCCATCAAAGACCAAAACGGAGAAATCTCCCATTACTTTGCTATTAAAGAAGACGTTACCGAGAAAAAGGAAATTGAACTAAAGATAAAGAATAACTTAAGATTTTTAACAACTTTAATTAACACAATTCCCACCCCCGTGTTTTATAAGGATTTTAACGGCATATATTTAGGCTGCAATAAAACGTTCGAGGAATTTCTCGGAATTCCCGAAGAGAAGATAGTAGGCTCTACGGTTTACGATATACAAGAGCCGGAATTAGCGAGAATTTTTGAAGAAAGCGATAAAAAGCTTTTAGAGAGCGACGGAACGCAGACATACGAAGCTCAAGCGAAAAACGCGATTGGGGAACACAGAGACGTCGTTTTTAACAAAGCGGTTTTTTACGACGCCAAAGGGCAAAAAGCGGGAATTATCGGTATAATGCTAGACGTAACCGAAAGAAAGAAAAACGAGAGAAAGATTCAAAAAACCGCTAAAGAATTGCGGGACTTAAACGCTACTAAGGACAAGTTTTTCTCGATTATCGCTCACGACTTGCGCAACCCGTTCAACGTTTTAATCACGATGTCGAAGATGCTCCTCGAAAATTTCGATTCGATGTCGAGCGAAGAGGCGACAAGCCAAATCGAAAGCATTAATAAATCCGCCAAATACTCTCACGAATTGTTGGAGAACCTTCTTAATTGGTCTCGCTCGCAAATTGGAACGATAAAATTCGAGCCGAACGATTACGATATTTACGAACTCGTCATAAATAATATTTATATGGCTCGCAAAGCGGCGGAGAATAAAAACATTAAAATCGATTCGAATGTTAAAGTCAACACAATCGTTTTTTTCGATTATAATATGATTGACACAGTAATAAGAAATTTGTTGGCGAACGCTATTAAATTCACCGAGCCGGACGGGAAAATCTCTTTGGATTCCCAAAAGAACAAAAACTGGCTGGAGATAAAAGTGACAGATACGGGAGTAGGCATCCCCCCTGAAAACATTGATAAATTATTCAAAATCGACGAAGCCTACTCCACAAAAGGCACTAACAACGAAAAGGGTTCCGGCTTGGGATTGATATTATGCAAAGAATTCGTCGAAAAACACAGAGGGACAATCAAAGCCGAAAGCAAGCCCGGCAAAGGCAGCTCATTCAGCTTCGCTATTCCGCGCGACGAAAACGCTTTTAATGAGGCGGAAAAAATTGGGTAGATTTCTATAACTCTGTAACCTTTGCATAGAGTTCGGGAAATCTATTTCTACGTAATCGAAATTTAGTTCCGTGGTTATGTCCAGTCCTTGCGTCAAAATCAATTAAAACGTAATTGTTCTCAATTGCGTCAACGAATTTATGTATGCTGAATTCTTGTAGCATCTTTATTTTACTATATTTATAATATTCCTCGCCCTTTATTTTCAGAGTTCCAAAAGTCTAAAAGGTATTCAAAAGTCGTCCCCATAGTTATATAATTACTGGGCCAACCGAAGATTCCTATTTTGTTGACAATATTCCGTCTATCCCAAATTATTATGTTTCTTAGTTCGTAACCTCGCTTTCTTAGTTCTTCAACTAAAGCTATATGAATCGTGATTCTTCTGTTTTCCCACCACATATCAGGAACGTTAATTACGCAGTGTCCTTTCTCTTTTAATAGAGGCGCTAAGCTTTCAAAAATATCGCCCATAGCCTTGGCGTAATTGTTTAAATCATAAGTTCCTAAGTCTCTTTCGTCCTGAGAATACTGCTCAACTTTCATATATTGGTCGTTCTTTCTGTCTCTACGAGATTTATTCTTTCGTTTACGATTTAATAAATTGCTGTATGGAGGCGAAGTCCATATTAGTTTTACTGTCTCGTCTTTCAGATAGTTTTTTATGTTTCTTGCGTCGTCTTGGATTAGAATTTGCTTGGAGTCGTTAAAAATGTTTTGTTCTGTTAATCGAGACTCGCTCAATTCTATGTAGTCTTTTCGCAAATCAAACCCTACGGAGTTTCTATTTGTGTCTTGAGCCGCGACGAGAGTTGTGCCGCTACCCACGAATGGGTCTAATACCAATTCGCCTTCGTGAGAAAAAAGTTCGATAACGCGTTTAGACAGCGAAATTGGAAACGTAGCGGGGTGTAAGTTCTTATCTCTAACGTCTCTTTTTTCGTAGTAGAATTCCCAAACTCCTAATTGGCATTTAAGCCATTCTTTTGCTGTCAGGCAATTAATATGATTTTCAGGGCAATCGCAGGTTCTTTTATATCCTATTTCTAGAATTTTATCGCTTGATTCTTTTGGAGGCGTTTCTGTTTTCTTAGTTGATATAAGCTCTTTTTCTTGCATTTCGTCTCTTTCTGAGTAACGTCAATAAATGAATATAAAATTTTTTCAACTTCATAATTAAAAGATTAAATAGCAATTTTTTTGCTTTATTGTTTATAAAGATAACAAATAAAGATAACAAAATTTCGCTCTAAGCGCTATTAACTATTTTCTAATCCGTCGATAAATTATAAATTAGCAAATTTAAGAAAGTTAAATTGCTAAAAAGAAAAATTTAAGAGGAAACAAATGCGAAAATATCTTTTGGTCGCGCTTTCTGTTCTCTTTATGTTCAGCCAAATAAAAGCGCAAACGGACGATAATCGAAAATTAATCGAGTCGGTCAACGAACGCGATTATCCTAACGCTGGAGCTGTAGTTATATACGACAGTACCGACGCCGACGTCAAAGAATCAGGCTTAAGCCATAGAATTAATCATAAACTCATTAAGATTTTCAGCGCAAACGAAGCGAAAAATTACAGAGTCGTTAATTTAAATTACGACCCGCAATCGGCTTACGTAGAAATAAAAAGCGCTCGTATTTATAGAAAAGACGGTTCGATAATCGACCTCGACTCAAACGACATTTACGACAACCCCGCGCCCGCTCGTATGATTTACTGGGGAATGCGAAACAAGACTATTGAGTTTGGACGCTTGGAACCGGGCGACGCGATTGAATACAAAATATTTAGAAAAGGATTTACTTACGCATTGCTATTCGACGACGTAGCCGACGACAAATTCGTTCCGCCTATGAAAGGTCATTTTTACGATATAGTCCATTTTTGGGCGTCGAAACCCACTTTGGAAAAAGTTTATCGAGTGGCTATGCCGAAGAACAAGCCTTTGCAATACGAGGTTTACAACGGCGAATTAGGCTCTTACGTTCATTTTCCGAAAAGATTTGATAAAGACATAGAAGTCCAAGTCAATCCCCAAGCGAAACAATCCGAGAGAGAAATAGACGAAAAAGAGTTTTACTGGGAAAAAGACAAAATCGTTTACTGTTGGTTCAAAAAGGATATAGAGCCGTTTGGAAAAGAGCCGAATATGGTCGCGGCTTCCGACGAGGCTACTAAGCTACTGCTCTCCACTTCGCCCGATTGGTACGCCAAAGCCGTGTGGTTTCACAACGTAAACGAAGATTTCGGAAGTTTTGACGTTACGCCCGCTATAAGAGAAAAAGCAGAGGAGATTGTCGAAGACGCCGAGACCGAGCTTGATTCTATATCGGCGCTGACTCATTGGTCGGCGGAAAATATTCGTTATTCCGGACTTTCAATGGGCGAGGGCGAAGGATACACCCTGCACAAAGGCGAGATGACTTTCAAAGACCGCTGCGGAGTCTGCAAGGACAAAGCCGGAATGCTGGTAACATTGTTGAGAGCCGTAGGAATTGAATCATACCCGGCAATGACAATGGCGGGTTCGAGAATAGATAAAATCCCCGCCGACCAGTTCAATCACAGCGTAACTCTCGCCAAACGCCGAAGCGGCGATTGGATTTTGCTCGACCCCACTTGGGTGCCGAGCGTCAGGGAATTGTGGTCGAGCGCCGAGCAACAACAGCAATATTTAATGGGCGTTCCCGGCGGAGCGGATTTGAAAACGACGCCGCTTTCGCCGCCGGAAAATCATTATCTAAAGTTGAAAGGCGAGTCCGAGATAAAAGACGACGGAACGCTTACCGGCAAGTTCACTTTAGAGGCGGAAGGGCAAAGCGACGCTCTGCTGAGAAGAAAGTTTGTTCGCGAATACCGCTCGAACTGGGAAAACGTTATTCCGGAATATCTCGCGAACGTTTCTCCCAAAGCCAGAGTAACTTCGCAAGATTTCAGCGACCCTTACGATATTAGCGAGCCGATAAAATTCGAGGTCGAATACGTAATTCCCGATTACGCCGAAATCGTCGGCGACAAGATAATTTTTACGCCTCTCTTGACGGCTAATCCTATGAAAGATCATTTTACGGCGAGCGAACTCGACACGGACACGTCTCTAACCGAAAGGGGTTACGGCTTCAGGCAAAGATGCTCGAAACTGTTCGTAGTCGAAGAAACAGTCGATTTGCCGAATTACAAGAAAGCTTCAATCGTTCCCGAATTCGAGAAAATAAAAGGCGAAGCGGCTAACTTTCACGCGGCATATAAAATCAAAAACGGCAAACTAAAATTGAAAGCCAAGCATAGAATGAATAAAAGACTATATAAACCGAAAGACTGGAACAGTTTTCGGTCGGCTTTGATTGAAAGGTTTAGATTTATGAATTCAAATATTGTCTTGGAAAAATAGGAGCTATGAAAATGAGATTTAATAGATATTCGATTGTTTTAACGCTTGTTTTTGCGTTTGCTTTTGGCTGGTTAACATCTAAAGAAATAAAGCCGGACGCGGCTTATAGTTATATCAACGTTGAGTATGAATTGAAAGAAGACGGGTCGATAGTTTACAAGCGCGATAGCAAATTGAAAATACTTACCGGTTACGCGATGAATCGCGTTCACGGCGAATCCTTTATAGTTTACAATACCGATTGGCAGGAACTTAAAATCTTGAAATCGGAAACTATAACCGAAGAGGGCGACTCCGTTCCAACTCCCGCGAACGGCTACAACGAAGTTTTGCCGAGATTCGTTTCAAAAGCTCCTCCCTATTTTAACTTAAGAGAAATGGTAGTTTCACATACGGGTTTAAAAATAAGTTCCCAAATTGATTTTTCTTACCAAATAACTTCAAAACCGGGATTTTTTCCGGGACTGATAGGCAAGGTCTTGGTCGGCTCTCGAGATTTCGTTAACGAGATGAATATAAGAGTTATTGTCCCCGAGAGCGAAGAGTTGAATTTCAATTTCGCAAACGACGGACCTAAACCTAAGTTCTTTAAGAAAGGCGGCAAAAAAGTTTACGTTTGGACGATTAAAAACGCGCCGCCAATACCAGAGGAAAACGGTCAGCCAAAACTCGAAGACTTTATGCCGGTTCTATATTTCTCGACCGCGTCAAGCGCCGACTTAGTCAATCACATATTGCAAAATCGGAACGATTTATTCGCTCTGGACGAAACGGCGAAAGAAACCGTTGATAATATCATTGAAGATAAAACCGGGCGACGCGAGAAAGCTTTCGCTTTGAGTCGATATGTACATAAAAATATCGGCGTCGCCGGCGGCAAACTGAAATATTTCGGCTATAAACCGCGCCCCGCCCAAATTACGTTCGACCGAAACGCGGGAACTAGTTTGGACAGAACCGTAATCCTCGCGGCTATGCTTCGAGAAGCCGGCTTGAAAGCCGATATACTAATGGCGGCGAGCGACAGGGGCGCTAAAAACGATTTGTCTTTACTTTCGCAATTTGGGACGCCTTTGACTTATTGCTATCCGCAAAACGAGAAAGAAGCCCCGATAATATTAAATCCGAACGTCAAGCAAATCAAGCCCAAACCTAAGGCTTTAGACAGCAAGCCCGCGTTCGTTTTGGGCAAGCGGAAAATTTACTTTATTCCGCCGGAAAAAGAAGAGAGCGAATTGTTTTTTGACGGAGAGATTAATATATATAGCGATTTCGAAGGGACTTGCAACGCGAAGATGAGCTTCTCCGGCGCTTATATGCCCTCGCTTTACAACGAAGAAGCAAACGCTATTATTAAAAGCGGTTTCAGCGCTCAAAATTGGGAGGCTGAAGTAGAGCCGTCCGAATTGAATTACTCTAACTTCAATTCAATAAAAAGAAACGTCGAGACGTCATTAACGCGAAAACCTAAAAAGGAAGCCGGTTTATACTTTCTAACTCTTCCAATCCCGCCGAAATCAATATTATCGCGTCATATCAAACTCGTTCAAGTTTCGAGAACTACTCCATTCGAACTAGAAGGAGTTGTGAACGAAACGATAAATTACGAGATAAAATTGCCGGAAAATTTGGAATTGGCGTCGGAACAAATCGCCGTCTCTAAAAGCGCCGATTTAGGTTCCGTCGAAATAAAAATCGAGGACGAAGAGGGAAAAATTAGGATCCACAAAAAGTTGATTATTGAAAAAGAAATCATCGAACCGGATAAATACAATCAACTATATGAATTGCTTGTAGATTGGCTCGACAACGATTCCAATAGGATAATTTTAAAAGAAGTCGATTTATAATTAGAAGGGCTGCCTTAAAAGAATAATACTTGGTCGGTTTCTAATACTTGCTAGTTATAGCCTCGATTATTAATAGATTCTCGCTTTCGAGGGAACAACGCCCTAGTAGTCATTCCCAGCTTGACTGGGAATCCAGAGAAGACGATTATTTTTGGAATTTCATTATTAGACATTGCAATACTGCCGATACAATCGCCTTTCGCCCCCTATCTTAACGACAAAAAATTATTGGAATACAACTTACGCTTCGACGAATAGACCTGCCACGTTCTCAATATCTAAATTCGCTTGAACTTTTGAGGCTTCTTCCTCAAAATTCGAATTCTTAAGTAAATCCAGTTCGGCCAAAGCTTCTTTAAAAGTTTCTATTGGGGCGTTCGAAGGCGAGCTTAAAGGATGACTATTATCCATTTGAACAATATCGTCCAGCTTGTCGATGCCTTCCATTAGTATTTCCTTCTGCCAAGAAGGAGACGGTTTTTCTATATCTTTATCTTCGCTTTTTGCCTTGGTGATTTTTTTTGGTTCGTAACTTTTTATGTCGTCTGGCTTAATCGGGTTGTTTTGAATCTCCTTAATTTCCATTTTTTTACCTTTTTAGTATGTTTTCCCAAAAAAATTCAGTAAATTAAAATATAGTTTTTGATTTATAAATAAAGAGGGTGGCAATTAATATACCAAAGGAAAAATACTGATAATTAATTGGAATTAATTTTATCCTTCGATAATTTTTGTTATATTTTAGAAATTGGATAATCATAAATATGGAGGCTTTATGAAAAAAATTTTACTTTTGTCTTTAATTTTCATAATACCGTTAAGTTGCTCTACCGAGAAGGAAGAGAAAAGGCTGAGTTATAAACAAATCGAGAAGGAAAAAGAAGCGATAATCCAGACGATGCGGAATTACAACACAGCGTACGAAAACAAAAATTTCGCCGCTCTGACCGAAACTTTAGCCGACGAAGTTCTGTTTTTCGGAACCGATTCGTCGGAAGTAATAAGAACCTTCGCCGATTTTAAGAAGAAAATGCTTCAGCAGTGGGAATTGTTCGACGAATTAAATTACGGGAAAATGAAAGACGTCTCCATAAAAATGGACGACAAAGGCACTTGGGCGTCTATTATTTTCGGAATACCTCTTGAAGTTACAATCGACAAAAAATCCACCAAACTTTTTCTCAGAGTTCAGAGAACGATGAAAAAAGAGCAAGGCAAATGGGTTATATCCAGCGGCGTAGTAGGTTTAGTAAATTACAAACAAGGAATCGCTCTCGATAAATTGCTTAGAGAGAGAGGCTCCGAAGAAGATACTGAAAAAGAAGAAAGTTAAAATATCTATTTGGAAATAGAATCGTTTTAACTTTTTTTCAAATAAGTTATTAATTAGTTTTTGTCCGTTTACGGGCGTAATACTTTTAGGCTCGAAAGTCGGTTCGGCTTTTGAGCTTTTTTTGTCGCATTTTATTAGGAGAAGGTTATGGACGAGGTTATTAACTATATTGAAGAGAACAAAGATAAATACTTAGAGCAATTGTTTGAATATCTTCGGATTCCAAGCGTGAGCGCTGAAAAAAAGCACAGCGACGACGTCAAGAAAGCGGCTAATTGGACAGCCGAGCATTTGAAATCGATAGGAATGGAAAACGTCGAGTCGCATCCCGAAAAGGGACGACCTATCATATATGCCGACTGGCTCAAAGCCGGTTCGGACAAACCGACCGTTCTTATTTACGGGCATTACGACGTTCAGCCGGTGGACCCGATTGAAGAGTGGAGCGCCGAGCCATTCGAACCGGTTATAAAAAACGGGAAAATTTGGGGCAGAGGAACCTCCGACGACAAAGGACAGCTTTTCACTCATTTCAAAGCCCTCGAAGCCTATTTAAAAACGAAAGGCGAATTGCCGGTTAACGTTAAGCTCTTGGTGGAAGGCGAAGAAGAAGCCCAAACTAGCTGCTTGGACGATTTTATCGTTAATAATCAAGAGAAACTGGCTTGCGACGTCGCTTTAGTTTCCGACACCGAGTGGTTCGCGGACGGTCTGCCGTCTGTTTGCTACGCGTTACGCGGCATAGCTTTCGCCGAAGTAACATACGTCGCCGCTAATAGCGATTTGCATTCAGGCACTTACGGCGGCGCTGTGGATAATCCAATTGAAGCGCTTTGCTATACGCTCTCGAGACTGAAAGACCGTTACGGCAGAATAACTATCCCCGGCATTTACGACGACGTCGTAGAATTATCAGAAGAAGAGAGGGAAAATATAAGAGCGCTTCCCTTTGACGAAGGAAAATATAGAGAAAGACTCGGATTGAAATCTACCAAAGGGGAACACGACTTCAACACATTAGAAAGAGTGTGGGCGCGTCCAGCTTTGGATATAAACGGCATAAACGGCGGTTTCGTCGGCGAGGGCGTCAAAACAGTTCTGCCATCGAAAGCCAGCGCGAAAATGTCGATAAGACTCGCTCCCAATCAGAAATCCAAAGACGTCGCCGAAAAATTAAAGAATTATTTACTCGAAATAACGCCGCCTACTATGAAAGCGAAAGTGGAAACCGCGGCAGGCGGCGACCCCGTGCTGGTTCCGATTGACAGCGAGCCGATAAAAGCCGCGACAAAAGCATTCGAAAAAGCTTTCGGCAAGAAAGTCGCTTATATGAGAGAAGGCGGCTCCATACCAATAACCGAAGTGTTCCAAAACGTATTGAACGCCGCGCCCGCGCTAATGGGGTTGGGTTTGCCCGACGACAACATACACGCCCCGAACGAGAGCTTTGCCGTCAATAATTTTTACGGCGGAATAAAAGCTTCGGCGTATTTCTTGGACGAGTACAGCAAATAAATTCAAGCGCTATTCACCGGCGGCGAGCTTTAGCTCGTCGTCAAGCAAACGCACAACCCTAAGCGTAGCGACAGGTCGCAACCTGTCGCTACAAATATTTGATTCGCAAGCAATTCCAGTTCTTTTTTCGAAATTGCTATTTCGGAAAAAGAAAAATCTTATTTCCAGACAGTTTTTAAAAAAGTCGATTTTTCAATTACTGGGTCGTTGGTTAATATTGTTGCATTTAGCTCCATTGCAACTCCGGCTATAATCCTATCGTGCAATTCCGGTATGTCGCTAATAGAAAACGCTTTTTCAATGGAATCAAATGTTATTTCCTTAATCCTAATATTTTTATTTCTAGAGCTATAATCTCTTACTTCTTCTATGTTTGTATCAATTTTACGTTTTTCAGATAAATATCCTATTTCAGCGACAACCATTATCGGAACATAAATCTCAACTTCGTCTTCTTCAGCTTTTTCAAATATTTTGTTTGTTCTTTTAGGCATTTTTCTGTTTTCTAATCTAAGAACTAATGCCATAGTATCGCTAATATACTTATCCATTTTTGGGATATAATTCCTTATAGTTCTTAAATTCTTCTTCTAAGCGCTTTGTTTCTAATCTGTCTAAATAAGAAAGCTCCCTGCTTAAATCGTCCGAAGAAGATTTGAGTTTTCGGGTTCTAATAAACTTGATATAATCTAAAATTTCTTGAAGCGCCTCTTGCGGCAAATCTTTCGTGTACTTTAATATTTGTTTTTCTATTTTCGTCGCTTCCATTTGTTTACCTTTTTTGTTTTAAGATACTATTTATTCGGCAATTGTCAAAATAAATAAAATGAAAACCACCTCATTCTGAAATTGCAATTTCGGAATGAGAAGAAACATAAACCAAATATCCGGGGAATTTTATTTTGTCTTTAACGAGACACGATATTTCATTTGAAACTATTAATTCGCTAACTTTTTTTATTTTTGTTTAATTACTATTATTAAAAAACGGCGGTTTATATGATAAAATCAATCAGAGGAACAAAAGATTATTTACCCGATTCGACGCCGATATGGCGTTTCGTAGAGGACGTTTTCAGGAAAACTTCCAGCGAATACGGCTACGGCGAGTTGCGCTTCCCCATTTTCGAGAAAACGGGCGTCTTTTCCCGTAGCATCGGCGAGGAGACCGATATTGTAAACAAAGAAATGTACACTTTTTACGATAGAAGCGGCGAGTCGATAACTTTGAGACCGGAAGGCACCGCGGGCTTGGTTCGCTCCGTAATTGAAAATTCGCTGCATAAGTCCTCGCCGCTGATGAAATTGTGGTATTCGGGACCTTTTTTCCGCTACGAGCGCCCGCAGAAAGGCAGGCTAAGGCAATTCCACCAATACGGCGCCGAGTGCGTCGGCTCGCCGAATCCCGAAAGCGACGCCGAGAATATCCTGCTGGCTAACGACATAATAAAGCGAGCCGGATTGAAAGATTACAATTTGATTTTGAACACACTTGGCTCGGATAAAGTGAGAACGGATTATAAAATAGATTTGATGAAATTTCTGGATTCGGTAAAAGACAAACTCTCAAAAGACAGCCAAAGACGTTTGGAGACGAATCCCCTGCGGGTTTTGGACTCGAAAGCGCCGGAAGACAAAGAGCAAATCGAAAAAGCGCCGTCTATACTAGATTATTTGGACGTTCAAAGCTCCGAGCATTTCGAGACGGTCAAAGAACTTATTTCCGGCGAAATCGACAACCTCGCCATAAACCCCCTGCTCGTCAGAGGATTGGACTACTATTGCCACACCGTATTCGAATTTCAGTCTTCGGCGCTGGGAGCGCAAGACTCTTTCGGCGGCGGCGGCAGATACGACGGGCTTTTCCAGCGTCTCGGCGGCAAAGAAGACTTGCCCGCCGTGGGATTCGCTTTGGGCGTCGAACGATTGCTCTTGGCTCTGGAAAAAACTAATCAAACGCCGAAATTAGACGATTCGCCCGACGTTTTCGTTATAGTAACTAATTGGGACAACGCCGGCGTCGCCCTGAAAAGCGCCACGGCTATCAGGCGCAACAACTACAAAGTCGTTTTCGATTTGACTAGAAAGTCGGTGAAAGCGCAATTCAGGCAGGCGGGCAAATCCGGCGCGAAATACGCCATAGTGCTCGGCGACGAGGAGTTGAAAGAAGGCAAGGCGACCGTGAAGAATATGAGCGAAGGCGAGCAAAGCGAAATAAATTTGGACAAAATCGCGGAATTTAATTTCGGCGCATAAAACAGAGCGCTTCTATGTTTAAAAGAAAATTATCGGACATTCTATTCCAATACTCGCTGTCGAAATGGCAAATCAAACTGCTGTTCGTGATAGCGGGCTTCGGAATACTGTTCGCCGTGGGGCTTTACACGCAAAGCCTGCTCGACGAGATGATAGCTCGGGAGCGAAAGACCATTAAGCTCTACGCCGATATCTACCGTAGAACTCTCGAGCCGAGCGCCAATTTAGAGGAAATCGCATTCCTTTTCGATAAAATTTCGCCCACAATATCCTTCCCTATCATAATAACCGATAAAAACGACATCCCGAACAAGCCCTACGATTTGAACACAAAAAACGTCCGGCTCGACTCGACTTTAAGCGAGGATGAGCAGGAAGAGTTCCTAATAGAATACGTGAACGAAATGCGCAAGGAATACGCGCCGATTGTCGTAAGAGACGTCGAAGGCAAGGTGCTGCAGAAATTCTACTACACTAATTCGACGCTAATCAAACGCCTGAAATATTTCCCGATAATCGAAATCACCGTCATCGGCGTATTTATACTAATCGGCTACATAGCCTTCAGCAACATACGACGCAACGAGGAGTCGAAGGTGTGGATAGGAATGTCGAAAGAGGCGGCGCATCAGCTCGGCACGCCGCTTTCGTCGATTTTGGCGTGGCTGGAAATCCTAAAAATCGGCAAGGACGACCCCGAACAAGTCGGCGAGGTAGCCGAAGAGATGCAAAAGGACATAAAGCGATTGAACTCCATAGCCACCAGATTTTCCAAAATCGGCTCAAAGCCGGAAAAGAAAATCGAGAACCTATATTTAATAATCGAGACGGTTTGCCAGTATTTTGAAAAGCGGCTGCCGCACATCGGCAGGAAAGTGGAAATCGACAGAAACTTAGAGCGCGACCTTACCGCCGAAATCAATCCCGACTTGTTCCAATGGGTAATCGAAAATCTGCTGAAAAACGCCGCCGAAGCGATAGAAAAGAAATACGGCAAAGTTACTATTACAACGAAAACAGACAAAAAGAACATAATCATAGAAATCACGGACACCGGCAAGGGAATGACCAAAAAGCAAAGGCGGCAGGCGTTCTTCCCGGGATTCACCACAAAAAAGCGCGGCTGGGGACTCGGCTTGAGCCTATGCAAAAGAATAATCGAAGACTACCACTACGGCAAAATATACATCGAAGACACCAAACCGACCAAAGGAACGACCTTCGTCTTAGAGCTTCCGAGAGCTAAGGGAGCGAGATAAGGCGCCCTCCCGCGCCAAACTCCGATTTAGCGAGGGAATTATCCTAGAAACTTAGATTTGACAGAATGGAAAGAGCCTCAATCACCTATTAATTTTTCGTATTTCGATAGAAAATCGCGATAATCGAATTCGACTAACTTTTGAACTTTTCTGTCATTAGTTAAGATGAAACAGTGAGAATATGGCGACAAATTAAAGGAGAAGAAATTACGCCCTATGTCAAATAGAACATTCTTATAGCTTTTATACTTTTTAAAACCGTCGAATAAATACTTTGACTGACTGCAAAAAATAATAGTGCAATTCTCATTCTCGATAATTTGTTTTTTTTCAATAATTCTCATAACTCTATTCACGCAGCCTTTACAAGCGTTAAAGTCGATAATTACAAACAAATTTTCCTTTTTACCCAATTTCCGGTCAAAAGTTTCCGACAAATAATTCGTAAACAATCTTGTTTTTTCGTCTTGCGAGCAAGATGAAAAAATGAATAGCGCCAAAGCTATATAAAAAATAAATCGTTTAGTCATCAATCTCCAATTTGTATAAAGTATAGCATAAACAGCCGTTGTCGCCGCAATTTTCGGGTCTAACGTATCTTTTAATTAAAAGACCTTCGCTTGTAATATATATGTAAGGATAATATTTTTTCTTTTTCATATATATTTCGTCGATTACTTCTAAATTAGAATCGCATACTATAATTGACCAAGAGCGATGCCAAGAGCGATTAGGTCTATTTTCATCGTCGATAAGTTCCTGCGGATGCAATACGAGACGATAATAAAGATTCCTGTATTTATCGTAAAATATCCCGCCGTATCTACCGCTTTTTATCTGAAACTTAACGTTATATTTCCTATCCCTCATTTTTTTGGGATTGAAAACGTTAAAGCTATCCAAATAAGCGCTTTTTATTAAATATTTTCCAACCCTTTTTGTGCCGTTATACTTATAAACATAATGGGAAACTTCGAATGAAGCCAATATCTCCTCGCTCGGCGCTAAAGTATAACCCGGATAATAAAAATTATAATCTTTACCCTTTTGATATTTTTCGGGGAAATATATAGTCTTAATAGCTGAACCAATACCTTTTTCGCCTATATCTGTAATTAATAATTTCGGTTGCTTTAAATATCCCCTAACTTTTAACATAGCGCCTATATTTATATACAATTTATTTGACTTAAATATCAGCGGCGCGTTGTGAGATGAGTAAGATTCGAATTTAACGGGCTTAGATAGTAAGGAGTCATAATCGTATTCATTTATCTTGTCTCCTTCTGAGCTGTAAAGAGCTATTTTATTTTCTCTTTTATTAATCGCGAATATGGAATCTTTATTATGGATATAGAAACCGTCAATTTTATTATTCTCTTTAAGCTCTATGCTTTGCTCGAAATTTCCGGTTCCTAAATTGTAAAAGTCAAAAGAATTTAATAACCCGTTATACCAAACAAGATGTTCACTGTCGTTAGCGACGTCGTAATATATATTGGAATGAAAGACGCCCCACTCGGTAGAATCTCGAGGACATATCTCGATATTTTTGATAGGGCGCAAATTTATTTTATCGCTATTTTGACAACAGTTAAAACTATAAAGAAAGAGAAATATAACGAAAAATATAATGAGTTTTCTTTTATTAAGTTCCATAAGATTAATTATTAATAATAATCTGAATAGTCAGGCCTTGAATTTGTATCTGCGGTGTAAACGATATAGTAAGTTACAATAGTTGTATCGCCATTTGGTATTTTTCTTAAAGTTGTTAAATCGTTTCTCAAATCAATTAAAGCTGGCCCCTCAAAACCTGGGAATAAGACTTCATAGTTCTCAATATTTCCCTCGTCAAAATATAAATAGACAGTATTATTGTTTATGTGTTGTGTTAATATTTCGTTTTCTTCTGCCGGATGAGGAGCAGTTACGATTACGTCGTCAAAGCAAGCCCTCGCAGGTGTCCTACAGTGCGGTGTAGAGTCGGGAGGATCACAGAAATGTCTATTAATATTAGAAGACTCACTCTGGTAAAATGGTGTCCTATTATTACTGTTTTTCTCGTTATTTGATATGACATCATTAGTACAAGATAAAGTTATAAAAGTAATTAACGTAATAGATAAAGCTAAAAATATTTTCATTCTATCACCCTTCAATTATTTCAAAAGAAAAATTAGAATTTAAAAAAAGTATGAATGTTTTTAACGTATGGCTTTTTTTTATTGTTAATTTAGTAGAAAATCCAAAAATATTTATAGGTTGAGCTTTTATTTTGATTTTTTCTTTTTCTTTAGATAGGCTAATTAATATAAAAAAAGTATTTATAAAACCGCTATCATCTTTCAAAATAAACTCCCCACTCTTGATGTTAAAATATTCAAACTTCCAATTATTTTTAATTAAGAAATCATTAATTATTGCTAAGAAGCTATAAATATTAATAATTGAGTCTTTATCTAAATAAGTATTTTGCATTAATCTTTTTCTAAGGTTATTAAGTTTATTTACGTAAATAAAACGTATAGTCAACCCAGCAAATAAAATACCGGTTATTGAACTAACGACAAATGAAATTATATTTGGCATTATTATAATTATTTAATATTTTTTGTTTACCAACGTTTACCACAGCAAGGACATACCCAACCTGAGTAAGGTTCTGCGTCGCCGTTTCTTATTGCCATTTCCCCTTCGTATACGGCTTGTGATGCCGCCGATCCAGCAAGGGATGCACACGCGCTTGCTACTATAGAAGCAATTGCCCTACTCCAGCTAAGCCGACTGCAATATTTATTCCATAAGTTACTACTTTATCGACTGCACTACACGTATTTTCTAAGTCTTCGTCTGTCATTTGTAAATCAGATTTTTTCTGATATATCTGCAATCCTTCATCATAGCTATCCCAATAATTTGAGGAATAGTAATGTACACTATAACCAGACAAAAGAGGTTGATGCTCGTCAAAATTATAAGTTTGGTAGGGTAAATTGTTAATCAAACTATCGGTAAGTTCGTAATCCTCGTTGTCAGCTGCTTCTGCAATTGGTAAAACCTTGTTATAGTTAAAACTGTCTATATAGCCCAAGTTAAAACTTGCGTTTACAAATTCAGTTAAATTACCGCTTATTCTATCAATTAAAATTGTATCCCCATCAGTTATTATTAAATTTGCTTCATCTAATATATTATATAATATATTGTACATACTGTTAAATATATTTTCTGTTATACCAAGTGAGTCATAATAGTCTTCAACAATATTGAAATAGCAATCAAATTGTTCTTTTGTCATATAATAATCACCATTATATTCGATAAATTCACATATTTCATCGTGTGCCTTATTATCAAGGTAATATTCCAAAGCTCCGTTGTGAAATATACCTGTTTCTTCTGCCGGGTTTTCCCAACCCGACTGATGTATTTTTTTACTACCATTGCTGTCTGTTTCTGTTGTATTTTGGTTTTCAGTACAAGAAAAAAGAAGAAAGCATATCATAGTGATAACAAAAGATGATGATTTTGAAATCATAAAGAACCTCACTATGAAATTAAAAAATAATAATTATTTTATATTAATTAATTTAATATAGAATACGTATATGAAATATATTGTAGCGCCAAGTATGAATTCTTTGTAGTAGTAAATACTACTATGGCCCTCCCCGCCAAACTCCGATTCTTCGAGAAAAGAATTAGTAGAGCAAACTTCCTAGCTTGCTTTTTAATCAGATGCGCCACACTTCAAAAGCGCGGCACATCTTAAAAGAAACAACCGATTAGTTCCCTCTCCGCAAGCGGAGAGGGTTAGGGTGAGGTGAAAAACAAAATCCCTGTCCTTGCGGAGAGGGTTAGGGACAAGGTAGAAAATCGTAACATTTGCTTATTGATTTACCCCTCTCTAACTCTCCCCGCAAGCGGGGAGAGGACAAAATGGTAAATTCCCTCTCTGCTTGCGGAGAGGGTTAGGGTGAGGTAAAACCGACGCGGAGCGTCTCTATACGCGTTCCGCCGCCGGAGCGGACGGAACGAGTTTAAATCTCCTTCCAAAATCGGAGTTTTGGAAGGAGGAAAAAGTAAGAGGAAGACGGCGATTCACCTCAATTATTCGTCTCGTCTCGCCATTGAGTTATTTTCCAAGGGTCGTCGGGGCGTTCTCGTTCGATTTTTATGTGGGCTTTCCCTTGCAATTGGAATCTGTCGCTGGGGTCGAAGACGACGTCGAGCGTGAAACTGCGCGAAATCGACTGGGTTATCGAGTCGCCGACTATCATATTGATTTCGTTCCAAACCAAATCGAGGCGTTGCGTCGCTTGGAATAATCTGTAAGTCGTAATCATATCGACGTCCCTTCCCCACGCCGCGTCGGAAACCGGCTCGCTGTCGTAGCTTCGGTAAATGAAAGTGAAGTCTTCGGAGAGCAATTTGCCGTAAACCACCGTGTCCTTCATCTTGTAAGAATAGCTGAAGTTCTTGAACAAGCCCTCGACTGTTCGCTGGTCGCCCAAAAGAGGCGCGTCGCCTTCGTAATCGGCGAGCTTCGGAGCGAAAGGATTCGTGCAGGACAGCGCGATAAGCGCTATAAACGCCGAAAGCGCTATAAACTCATATTTGATATGTCCTCGCCGTTTAAGTCCCATCGCGTTCTTTCGTTTGTTCGGGCGGTATATCATAAAATCGCCGCCGCTTAATTATAATTATCGAACGACAATAAAATATATTTATTACTTCTAAGTTATAAAATTTATGTTAACGCGCTATAAATTTTTTATTTTTGACTTTTGCAAATATTAAGAAACAGGAATAAATGAGAGCAAAAACGATTTTAACGATAACGCTGGCGGCGGCGCTTCTCGCTTTTCGGGCGGCTTTCGGCTTCCAAGTCGAAAGCGACTCGCTGAAAGCCGACTCTACCGCTGTGGCTACGAACGACACGATTTGCTACGAGCTGGATTTCGCCGTCGGCGACACTCTATATTATAGAGTCGAATCCAGAGACAGCGTGCTAATTGGAAGAGACGAACCGCTGACGAAAAAGCGATACGAGCGAATTAGAATTGTGTGCGACTCGATAAAAAACGGGCGCTTTTTCCTTTCGCAAACACTGACTCAATTTATGGCGTACGAATCCAAAGGCGACGTTAAGGACGTAAAGCGCGAGGAAAGCCCTTGGGTCGGCAGAACGGTATGGTATGAAATCGATTCGCTCGGCAATCGCTATAATTACGGCTACGACGATAGCTTGACCTCGGCTTTGACGCCGGGAGGAGCTTTTCAACCGGCAATCATATTCCCGTTCAAACGCGACTGCAGAGCGAAAAACAAGACTTGGATTGTCGAGACTTTGGACGAACTACCGGAAAACGGCTTGCCCGTCCCTCTAATGAATCAATCGTCTTTGTTCAGAGCGATTAGCTACGTTGACACTCTCGACGAGCGCTGCGCCAGATTCCAGTATATAAAAACCGGACAAGGGAGCTATAAAGTAGTCGCCAATAAAGACACCATAAAAGCTACTTGTCGCGTAAACGGCTTCGGCAGATACGATATAAGCGTCGAGAAAAAAGTCCCGCTGGCTTATTACGCGACAATCGAGCAGAAGCTACGATTGTTCGTCGGCGAAAAGCAAACAAAAGTCGGTTGGCATTACCTGAACTCCGAATATGTCTTAGACCGCTATTTGCCCGCTATTAAGAAAGAAAAAGTCGAACCGGAAAAATAATTTGGTAAAAAAAATATAAAGCTATATATTTGTATTCTTTTGAAAAAGTAAAGACGAGGTAGAAAATGGCGAGGAAATGCGATATAACCGGAACGAAGCCGCTGATTGGCAATAACGTTTCGCATTCTAAAAATAGGATTAAGCGTAGGTTTTTGCCTAACTTACAGAAGAAGAAAATATGGATACCCGAAGAAAAACGTTGGATAACGCTGAAACTAACTTCGAAAGCTCTAAAAACTTTAGAGAAGAGAGGATATAAAGCTATGCTAAAGAAGTATAACTTAAAGGGCTTTTAATTATCCGACTCGACAGAAAATAAGCTAACATCAATTTCAATTAAGGGCTCTCAAAGCCCTTTTTTTGTTTAATAATACGGGGTAACGCTATGAAAAGATATGTTTTACTACTCGCTTTGGTTTCATTTCTATTTTGCGCGGCGAAGGTTTTCGCGCAGAATGAATTCAATCCGTCTATCAAATTTCACGGCTTCGTAAAAACGGATATAATGCACAACACGAGACAGACGGTTGACGTAAGAGAGGGTCATTTCTCGATTATGCCCGCCGACGAAAATCTAGACGCCGACGGCGACGATATAAACGCGAATCCGTATTTCAATATCCTTTCCATTCAAACTCGCTTGAAAGGATTCATCGACGGTGTAAAAGTAGGCGGCGTCGAAACGTCCGGCTACATCGAAGGCGAGTTTTTCGGGACTTCGAATGCGGACGTCAACGGTTTCAGATTGAGACACGCTTTCGTCGATTTGGACTGGGAACAAACTAAATTGCGAGTCGGGCAGTTTTGGCATCCAATGTTCGTTACCGATTGCTATCCGAGCGTTGTTAACTTTAATACCGGCGTTCCTTTCCAGCCTTTCTCCAGAAATCCGCAAATTCGCTTGACGCAGGATTTCGGCGCTATTGAAATAATCGCGGCGGCGATGAGCCAAAGAGATTTCACTAGCCCCGGTCCGGACGGCTCAAGCTCTAAATATATGCGAAACGCGAGCGTTCCCGAAGGACATTTGCAATTGCGTTACAACGCTGAAAAAGTCTTATTCGGCGTCGGCGGCGGCTACAAAATACTCTCCCCGCGAACGGAAACCGACCAAAACTATAAAACCGACGAAACAGTCGGCTCATACGAATCAATAGCTTATTTAAAACTTAATTTCGAGCCGGTTACGTTAAAATTCGAAGGCGTTTACGGACAAAATTTAACCAACTTAGTAATGCTCGGAGGCTACGGAGTAACGGATTACGACCAAACAACCGGCGAATACGAATATACGAATCAAAATATTATGTCCGCTTGGGGCGAAGCGGTAATCGGTCTCTCCGATAACGTAGATTTTTCCATTTTCGGCGGTTACACAAAAGCTATGGGAACCGACGAAGAATTATATAATTTCTCCGCTTTCAATCAAGGCGATTATAAACTATGGACTCGCGGCGGCGGACAACTTAGCGAAGTTTACAGGGTAGCCCCGTCGATAAAATGGGACATCGGAAAAGTAAGATTAGCCGGCGAAATTGAATACACTACCGCCGTTTACGGCGACAGTTTCGACGAAAACGCCGAAGCCCAAGAGACGCATTCGGTTTCTAATCTAAGAACTCTGTTCGGCGTTTATATATTCTTTTAATTAGTCGTAAAGCATTATTCTCAGCCCCAAATTTTATTTTGGGGCTGGAAAACATAGAAGCGTTTAGCGCGTCAAATCAATAGGTTTTCAATTCTTTTTATCTATAGGAATCAACTCTTTGGGGCGGATTTTTTTCCAGTATTAATTTGAAAAAATACTCCGCTTCCTTTTGAGAGCCGTCCGTAACGTGGCCTATAGC